>CAYMEK010000047.1:0-34992 GCA_964389305.1 uncultured Spirochaetaceae bacterium | reverse complement strand
CTGAAGGACTTCCTGCTCCGCTACCTGTTCGAACCTCGAGTCTAGATTCCAGGCAGGGACAGACGCCGTACGCCGCCGCGGCGGCGCACGGCGCCCGGCCTTCTCTCACCTAGGGAGCGGCTTCCCGGTGGATGCGGTTGGCCTCCTCGTTCAGCTCCTTGACTGTGGCGTTCACGTCGGCGCCGTCCAGGATCTTGTTGAAGGCCGCCTCCACCGCGTCGCGGACCTCGGAGTAGCCGACGAAGGGAGGCTCGGACTCGGCGTCGCTGCGCAGCAGCAGCTCATAGGCCGTCTTGTATTGGGGATTTTTGCTGAAGTAAGCGCCAAGCTGGTCGGCGGTGGACTTTCGCACCGGGAAGTAGTTGGTGGCTTCCACCCACCTGGCCTGGGGACCCGGCTGGGTGAGGTACTTGATCAGCAGCCAGGCGGCGAGCTGGCGCTGGGGGGTGGACTTGGGAATGCTTACGCTGGCCCCGTAGATGTCCAGCGCAGGCCGGGAGGTGCTGTGGGGAACGGCGCTCACGCTCCACTGGAAAGGCCCCTGCTCGCCCTTAGAAACCGAAGTGGCGTAGTAGGGCAGCCCGGCGGTGGAGGACATGGTGAACAGCACCTTCCAGTTGGCGAAGTCGTTCTGCTCGCCGTACCGCTCGGCGATCTTCCTGCCCAGCCCCTCATTGTACAGCCTCTGCATGAAGCTCATGGCCGCCCTCATCTGCCTGGTGTCGTAGGTGTAGCCCGAGCCGTCGCCCTTGGCGATCTTGCCGCCCCTCGATATCACCTGGGCAAATACGTTCGAGGCCCCGGTGTTGATGGCATACCCGTAGCGGTTGGCGCCCGGGTCGGTGGCTTTCTTACACATCTGGTAGAAGTCGTCCCAGCTCGCAGGCGGGCCGTCGAAGCCCATCTGCTCGAGCCAGTCGAGATTGTAGAAAAGCACTTCCAGGGAGCGGTTGGGCGGAAAGCCCAGCCTCATGCCGTCGAACTGGGCGTTGACATCCTGCTGCAGGAAGCCTTCGAAGTAGTCGGAGCGCTCCTCTCCCAGGCCCCACTGCGGATCGTCGATGTAGTCGTTGAGATCCACCAGGGCGCCGCTGGCCTCGTAGGCGGCTGCCTCGTTCTGATAGGCGGCGACCAGGTCCGGGACGCTGCCGGCGGCGATGGCCGTAACCATCTTGTTGTACAGGTCGTCGTAGCGGCCGCCGAACTCAGCCGTCACTTTGATGCTCCACTGATTGGTCCGGTTGAAATCCTCCACCAGCGCCTCTAAGGTTTCCTGCTGGAAACGGGTGAACTGGTGCCAGTAGGTGATCTGGGCCCCGGTGGGGTCCGCCTCTCCGACGGCCGACTGTTCGGCCTGGGGAGAGCCCCAGCCGATCGCGGCGGCGAAGAGAATCGCGGCGGCGAAGAGAATCGTCGATCTTTTCATCTGTATACCTCCTCCTCGGTATAGTTTTTATTCTTTCAGCCCGCTGCGGGTAATCGCTTCGGTGAACTGCCTCTGGGCTATGAAATACATGCTGATGACCGGAAGCACGGCTATCACCGCCCCGGCCAGCCTCAGATGTGTCTCCGGCCCGGCCTCGGTGATAAACTGGGATAAACCCACGGCGATCGGTCTCCACTTCGGCGTCTGGGTGACCACCAGGGGCCACTGCAGAGAGTTCCAGGTATAGATGAAGTTCAAGAATATCACGGTGAAGATCGGCGCCCGGGAGAGGGGCGCGACAACCGAGACCAGGCAGCGCAGGTGGGAGGCGCCGTCCAGCCTGGCCGACTCGATCAGCTCGTCTGGGATCTGAGCGAAGAACTGGCGCAGCAGAAATATGTAGAAGGCGTTGGCCAGAAAGGGGACGGTCAGGGCCGGTAGCCGGTCGATCCAGCCCAGGCCGGCCACGATGATGAAGTTCGGGATCAGCAGCACGGTTTGGGGGATCATCAACGTGGCCAGCAGGACGCTGAATACCAGGTCCCGGCCGGCGAAGCGCAGCTTGGCGAACGCGTAGGCGGCCAGGCTCGAGGTTACTACGATCCCCCCTACGGTTATGGCGGTGATCACCACGCTGTTGCGGAAGTACAGGCCGAAGCGCGCTTCCTGCCAGGCCACCTTGTAGTTCACCCACTGCGGCACCCGGGGCCAGAACTTCGGGTCGAAGGGGATGGCGCTGGTGCGGGTGATCGTCTCGGCCACGGTCTTCAGGGAATGGCTCACCATGAACAGGAACGGGATGAAGGAAACGAAGGCGCCGACGGTGAGAAACAGGAGCAGCAGGCCTTTCAGCCAGGGCGAGGTGGCTCTAACCATAGTGCACCCGCTCCTTCATGATCCGGCGCTGCACCAGGGTAAGAACCAGGACGATGGCGAACAGCAGCAGCGACAGGGCGGCGGCGTAGCCGAAGCGGGACTTGCGGAAGAAGGTGAAGAAGATCTGAATGCTCATGGTATCCACCTCTCCCCGGGCGGCTGGATAGCGCAGCACGTAGATATGGGCGAAGGCTTTGAAGGTGCCGATGATTCCAAGCAGGGTAAGGAAATAGGTGGTGGGAGAGAGCAGCGGCAGGGTAATCTTGAAAAACACGGTGAGCCTGCCGGCGCCGTCGACTTCCGCCGCCTCGTAGAGCTGCCTGGGGATGTTGGCCAGCCCGTTGGTGTAGATCAGAGCGTAGTAGCCGGTAAAGACCCACCAGTTGAAGAACATGATCGATACCAGGGCCAGGCTCGGACCCTGGGCCCAACTCAGCCAGTAATTGCCGACGATGTTGGGCGAGGAAACGGCCAGGTGCTCGCCGGAAAGCAGGAAAAAGATGCCCTTGGGCTCCAGGAGCCACTGCGCGGGCGGGCGGCCGAGCAGGGCCAGCACCTGGTTGGCGAAGGACTCCGGCTTGAGGGAGAACAGACGCTCGAACACGGCGGCGGAAGCCACCGAAGGCACGATGTAGGGCAGCAGGTAGATCACCCGGAAGGCCTGCCTGGCCGGGATCTTCCGGTACAGAAAGGCCGCCAGCAGCAGCCCTGCGGCTAGCTGGACCGGGACGGTGCCTACGGCGTACCAGACCGTGACCCGCAAGGATTTGAACATCTCTTCGTCCCCGACTTCGGCCAGGTAAGGGATGAAAACGGCAACGGCGGCCAGGGCGATCAACAGCAGGAGAACACCCGATGTCCCTAGACATCGGTTGCCCGCCGATTTCGCTTTGCGGAGCAGGTAGGCGGCCAGGGCGGTCCCGGCCAGGGCGGCGACCACGATCAGCAGAATCCAGGGATTGCCGAACATCTCGCCGTAATTCCCCAGGGCGAGGAAAGCGCCTCTCTTGATCCGCCACTTGTACAGGCTGACGTAGAGGGTGAAGAAAAGCGGAACGATCCAGAACACGGAAATGATCAGCAGCGCCGGGGAAAGGAAAAGATAGCCGGTAAGATTCTCGTGACGCCGGCGAGCCCGCTTCCGTTCGCCGGCAGCCGCTGCCTTGCTGCGACCAGCCTCCTTTTTCACCACATCATACTTTAGAACAGCTCATTGTCCCAGTCAAGCGAATACGCAGGCGGCACAGGCACCGGCAGACTCCCCGGCCCGGGAACCTGCCTCGAAGGCTGCGGATCACCTCTATTGGGCGTGAATATTCGCCGGCTGCGATTGTACGGTATAATGAGAGAAAGGAAGCAAGCATGGACGATGAACGGACGGGTACATCCCCAGCGCAGGAGCCGGAGAAGGACAACACAGCCGATCTGACGGGCATCTGGCAGGGGAGGATCACCGCCGGGGGCCAGGACCTCCGGCTGGTGTTTCGCATCGTGAAGCGCGAGGGAGGGTGGCAGGCGGTCATGGACAGCCCGGACCAGGGGGTAAACGGAATACCGGTGGCCAGCATCGAGCTGGAGGGAAAGGTTCTGGACATCGATGTTCCGGCCGTGGGCGGCGGCTACCGGGGAGAGATAACCTCTGGGGGGACTCGAATCGTCGGGAGCTGGACGCAGAGAGGCAGTTCCTATTCCGTGGTTCTCGAGCCGGTCGCGCAAGTCGAAAAGGTGGTGCGCCCCCAGGACCCCATGCCGCCCTTTCCCTACCGGGTGGAGAAGGTGCGCTTCCGCAACGAGAAAAAAGGATTCACCCTGGCCGGAACGCTGACCTATCCCGAAGCGCAGGGTTGCTTCCCGGGCGCCGTGCTGGTATCCGGAAGCGGCGGCCAGAACCGGGATGAAGAGATTTTCGGCCACCGGCCGTTCCTGGTCACGGCCGATTTCCTTGCGCGAAACTGCTTTGCTGTCCTGCGCTTCGACGACCGGGGGGTGGCGGAGTCGGGAGGGGATCCGAGCAAGGCCACCAGCGAGGACCTGGCCGAAGACGCCCGGTCGGCTCTTCTGTTTCTAAGGCAGCATCCCAGGATCGATAGCTCGGCTGTAGGCCTGATCGGACACAGCGAAGGGGGGCTCATCGCTTCCATGATCGCAGCCGAGGATCAGGCAATCGCCTTCATCGTTCTCCTGGCCTCCCCGGGGCTTCCCGGGGATCAGGTGCTCGCCCGGCAGTCCAGAGCTTTCTTGAAAGCCGGCGGCGCCTCCGACACCCGCATCGCCCTGGTGGACGAAGCCAACCGGAAGGTCTACGAGATCGCCAAAAGCGCTGCGGACCGGAAGAGCGCGGCGGGGCAAATGGAACCGATCCTGAAGTCCCTGGGGATGAGCCGGAGTGAAATAGAGATTCAGACCGAGATGCTGCTCACCCCCTGGTTTCGCTTCTTCCTCGGCTACGACCCGGCGCCCACCCTCGAGCGGGTGCGCTGCCCCGTGCTGGCCTTGAACGGCTCGCTGGATCTCCAGGTGGCCCCCGACGAGAACCTGGCGGCCATCGAAGCGGCGCTGCGGGCCGGCGGAAACACGGCGGTCAGCACCTGCAAGCTCCAGGGGCTCAATCACCTGTTCCAGCACGCCGGCAGCGGCGAGGTCCAGGAGTACGCCCGGATCGAGGAAACCTTCGCCCCGCAGGCCCTGGAGCTGATCGGAAGCTGGCTGATCGAAACCCTCGAGGAGCGATAGCCGCTCGCCCGCGGCTCCTCCACAGAGCAGCGCCGCCAGGACGAATCGGATCCGCGTAGCCGCCGCCCGGCCGCCCGCCCCCGGCGCTACGTCGGCTTTCAGAGATTGTACAGAGCCTGCCGGCGCTTGAAGGCCAGGTATCCGCCCTCTATGGAGTCGAGGAACTCCTCCCGGACCTCCTCTTCGCTCAGATCACCCGCGCAGACCAGCTCCATTCTGCGGCCCTGGTCGATCTCCCTCACTACGAATATCTTTTCGGCGTCCATGGCCACGGGGACGTTGGAGCTTCCGGTGCTCCAGATGATCTGGCGGGCTTTGAGATAGGGCTTGCTCAGCACTTCCTCGAACAGCTCCCGGGAATTGAAGATATCGCGGGGCTGGTTGACCAGCAGCGGCCGGGCCTGCTCCAGGGTCTCGAACTTCAGCAGCCGCTTCAGCTCTCGAACGACCGCAGACTCCAGGGCGCTCAAGGACTTGCGGCCGTCCTGCACGGCGGTCGGCGGCCAGATCTCCACCGGCTGGCCGATCTCCCGGGTCACCGGCTCCTCCTGCGGGTCCGTGGCCTGCCACTTGCCATCCGGCCCGCATCGATACCACGTGCAGGTTACCTTTTCACCGTCCGGCCTGGCGCTCCGGCCCTCCCTCTCAATGCAGTACGTGCGCTCCCCGTAGCGCCAGAATACCCGAACCGTCTTGGGAAGCCAGGTAGCGGTCGTTGCGGGCAGGAAACCCTGGACCCCGAAGGCATAGCCGAGCAGGCGCAGCAGGGTGGACTTGCCGCCGCTGCCGACCACACAGTTCAGGTAAGGATTGAAGCGGATCCGCAGCCCATCCGCGTAGGAGCCGCGGCCGTTAACGGTCATGCCCAGGATGGTAGGCCGCCTGGCTTCGCAGCTCAGCAGCTTGATCCGCTGCTCAGCCTTGATCCGGTAGCCGCTCTTTCCCGCCTGATAGCTGTAGCCCGCTTCGGTGGGGGATTCGATCACCCGGCTCTGCCCGCTGAGCAGAGCCAGACGCAGGGCAGCGAAGGTCTCGTCCGGCTTGTCCATGCTGCGCAGGTCCATCTTGACGTTCGTGTAGCGCATACCTAGATCCTCGCCGATGCCGTCGCACTCGATCCTGCACTCGTGGGCGTCGGATCCTTTAGTGAAGCACAGAGGTCTGGCCCGTTCCGGCCGTCCGCTGTCCTCGGCCAGCCAGCGCAGGCTCTCGCAGGCATCTTTGCCCCTCTTCCTGGCCTGAGCTGCCGCAATCACCGTCCCGCCTACGGTCTCCAGGGCCATGAGAGCCTGATGCTCCAGCACTTTACGCAGCTCCAGGCCCCGCTTGAACAGGCGCAGCAGCCCTTTGAAGTCACTGTTCGAGTGCGCCGGAATGGCAATCCCGCCGTTTTCGGCGATCAGCGCCATTGTATCCTGGACGCTGGCGGTGGCCGCAGCGATGAAGCCCCGGCCCCACTGCTGCTCCGGGATTCCGATCGTGCGCAGAATGGCGCCGATGCGTCCGGGCGCGTACCAGGTGGAGGAGAAAATGGCCAGCAGATGAACGCCGCTTACCGTGATCTCCACTCCCGGCAGAAGCACCAGCGGTCGGAGGGCGTTGCCCTCATCGGACCAGTAGGCAATGCGTTCCTCAATGTGCTGTCTGCGCGCATCCGCGCTCTTCATGCTCTTGCGTACCGCTTCCCGGTGTTGCGACCTGAGCACGGCGCCGACCTCGGCGGTCCGGCTCGCCCCCAGCCTGTCCGCAGCCCACTGCAGACGGTCGAGCAGCGTCTGACGGACCCGGCGGCCGCCGTTTTTATCGATCTCCCGCCGGTAGCGTTCGTTCACGGCCAGCAGGGCTCCGTGCCAGGTGCCGAGCTCCTGCAGGCGGGGAACGACGTAGCCGGGGTGGTTGTGATCGGTCAGCGCCACCAGTTGCAGCTCCTCGATGTAGCAGCGCAGGACGAACTCCTCCGGAAAAAGCAGGCCGGCCAGATAGTTCCTCAGGTCGCGCAAGGCCAGCCGAAGCATGTCGTACTGCTCTCCTCGGGGCTCGATATCAACGACGTCGCTGCGCAGCCCCCTCTCGCGCCGGATGTTATCGATCCAGGCGGCCACGATCTGGCGGAGCAGCTTCCCGTCCACCAGCGGCTTCCCGTCCAGCCGGGGCAGCTCCCTGACCTCCGGAGCATCAAGCTGCGCCGCAAAGGGATTCGGGCCCTCGGCGATACCCTGGAGAAACTCCAGGCTCTTGCGGCAGGAGGCCCGATTGCCGCTCTTCGGAGCTGCCGCTTCGAACGCCGCTTCGAGGCCGGCGGGAAGCGAGTAGCTGCTGCACTCCGAAGCCGGAGTGTGGGTGTGCAGATCCACTCTGCAGTAACAGGCGCCGCTGCGGTAGCCGAGCAGCTCCCGGTGGTCTTTTTCCAAAGAGCCTGTCAACGCCATAGCATCCTCCCTCCTCAGGTCTGGCGCCCTACGAGCGCCGGTTGCTCGCCCGCGGCCGGCACCCGGCTGCGGTGCTCGAGCTGCTGCAGGTATACAGTCAATATCTCGTTCAGGTTCTTCTGACCGTCGTAGAAAATGCTGACCACCGGGACCCCCGATCTTTGCTGCACCTGCTGCAGCAGGGCGCTGGTGAGGGTTCCCGGCATGCACCCGAAGGGAGCGCAGTTCACGACCAGTTCGGCCCCCTGCCTGATGAACTGGACGGCGCGTCCCACCGTAAGGATCGATTCGCCTTCGAAATTGATGGGCAGGTACTCGGTACCCGCAGCCAGGATATCCTCGATGGCCGGCTCCTGACGATCGGCCAGCCAGCGTTCGGCCAGCCGATACAACCTTCGCTCTACGCCCTGCAGGTAGAAGTTCTTCAGGTTGGTCAGGCCGCGGTATACCAGGCCGCCCAGCTTCTTCCGCGCCCGCCAGCGCTGCAGATAGGCCGTGTAGAGGAACCATTCGGAAAGCGGCGCGGACCACGCTTCTCCGCCGCAGCGCTCCACCGCCTCGATCAGGCGGGCATTGGTGAACGGATTGCAGCGAACATATATCTCACCCACGATGCCCACCAGCGGCCGCCGCTCGCCGGCCGCCAGGGCGCGCTCGCGGGAGTCGGGAATGCCGGCCAGCCGCCGGAGGCTGGCCAGCAAGGCCGCCTTGAAATCGCTCCCTGCTTCGACCGCCGACTCCAGAGCTCCCACCTCCTCCTCGAAGGCTGCCCCCGCCAGGGCCCGGTCCTCGGCGTAGGGCATCTTCTTGCAGCGGAGCTTCAGCAGGATGTCGGCGGCTACCACGTAGGTCCAAATCCGCCGGCGCAGCCTCTCGGGCAGTCCCTGGTAGCAGTTGAGCGTGCTGGGCGAGAGTATGGGGATATCCGCGTAGCCCAGATCGTTAAGGATCATCCGGTCTTTCAGCGCGTACTGGCCGAAGCGGCAGGGCCCGCTCGCGGTGGACATGAAGTAGGCGGCCTCGCCGGGTCGGGCGCCGGTTTCCCGCAGTTTCTTGACCAGCGCCCCGATCGTCGACACCATGGGCAGGCACTCCTTGCCGGAAGTGAGCCGCCGACCGATCTCGAAGGACTCCTCGTCTTCCAGAGGCAGCACCTGGGCGTCGTAGCCGAAGGCGCGGAAGGCGGCGGCGAAAAGCGGTGCGCCCACCGGATGAAGCCGGGGTATCCAGATCTTCCTGCGCCTGAACTCCTCATTCAAGGAGGGAGGGAGGTGGATCGCCGGGAAGCCGCGGACCGCCGGGGCGCTTTTGAGCACGTCGAGGAAGGCCTCTATGCGGGTGAGATAGCCGGCGTCCGCCTCGTGCTCGTCCAGCTCCAGCACCAGGAGGGGCTTCTCCCCGAACAGGTGCCGGAGATAGGACTCCAGGAAGCTGTCCGGCCCGCAGTTGAAGTTGGTGAAGCAAACGGCCTGGAGAAGCTCCGAGGCGCGAACTCTGTAGGCCGCCCGCAGGATTTTCTGCGCTTGGCTCCAGTACAGGTTCCTGAACGGCTCTTCCGGATCCTGTCCGCCCGCGGCCAGGAAGTCCAGGGGAATCACCGTCCAGCCCAGCTCGGCGATCTTGCGCACCAGCCCGAGGTTCAGGTTGGAGTCGTGGATGTTGTACGGTCTGCCCAGGACCGCGATCGCCTTTTCGCCCCTATGCTCCAGCTCGCGCAGGGCCTTCTCCCCCTCCAGGGCGCAGTCGCGGTCGAAGCGTTCCTGCACGCCCACGGCCTCCTTCCAGGCGGCCGCAATGGCCCGGGAGCCCCGGGCCAGCGGGCCGGCCAGGCTGCGGCAAAGCTCCTCCACCTGCAGGCGCTCGGGCAATCTGAAGTCGATGACCGGCGAGAGGATCCGAGAGGCGTCCAGGCCGTTGATCTGAAGAGAAGACCGGACCACCGAGGGGAAGGACTGCAGGTAGGGGCAGTAATAGGCGTTGGTCGCCCAGCCGTCCGGCGGGGCGCTGATCATGTGGGGAAGGAACAGAGGCAGGCCGTCGCCGCCGCCCCCCTTGCCGTCCCGGCCTCCTTCGCCGCCGGATTCCTCATACTCTTCTCCGTCGCACCCCCCACCGGCTAGCTCCAGCACGTGCCCCAGCGCCGCCTTCATCGGAAAGCAGAACTCGGCGCCGCAGATACGGGCGCTCAGGCGCCTGGTTCGGCCGGTTGTCTTTCCCGAAAGCCTCACTGAGTAGCCCAGCCTGTTGAGAAACCTCTGAAACAGGGGCAGGTAGCTGTAGGAGAAAAGCGCCCGAGGAAGGGCCACGGCGGGGGCCTCTTCCAGCCCATGGAGCCTGCCCGCCGCCTGCGCCAGCTCTTCCCAGCGCCTGAAGAAGCGGAAGTGCGGGTTCTCCCGGGCGTGTTTGCTTTCAGGCTCCCTGCCGCACAGGTAGCCCCATGAGCTCTCCGCGCCGTCTCCCTCGATGCGGGCGTAGGTGATGTCGCAGCGATTGGGGCACAACCGGCAACGCTCCGAGCGCAGCGACACTTCCCTGTCGGCCAGCTCCAGGCCGCGGAAACTGCTGCGCCGCCGGCCGCCGCCGGCTTGGCTGCACCCCCCGTTGCCGCCGGCCGTACCGCTTCCCCCGTCGCCTCCGATCCCCCCGTGCTCCAGCCACTCCCGGGCCAGCAGGGCGGCTCCCCAGGCGCCCATCACGTGGGCGTAAGGGGAGACCACGATCTCGGCTCCGAGCAGGTTTTCGAAGGCCGCCACCAGCCCCCGGTTCCGGGCCGTGGCTCCCTGGAAGAAGATCTTCTTCCTGGAGTAGGGGCGGTTGCCCACCACCTTGTTCAGGTAGTTCTGCACCACGGAGTACAGCACCGCCGCCAGCGCCTGCTCCTTGCTGTAGCCCTGCTGCAGCAGGCGGTTGACGTCTTGCTCCATGAACACGGTGCAGCGGTCCGAGGTATGGGGAGGCGCAACGCCCATGACCGCCTCTCCCACCTCCTCCACCCGAAATCCGAGCCTGCGCGCCTGCTCGGCCACGAAGGAGCCGGTACCGGCGGCGCACACGTAGTTCATAGCCGCGTCCACGATCCTGCCGTTGCTGGTTTGGACGTATTTGGAGTCCTGGCCGCCGATCTCGAAAATCGTGGTGACCGTGCTGTCGACGCGGGCCGCTCCGGCTAGGTGGCAGGTGATCTCGTTGATAATCCGGTCCGCCCCGATCAGTTTCCCGATCATCTTCCTTCCCGAACCGGTGGTCGCACATCCCTCGATCTGAAAGGTGAGCCCTTTGCGCCGGCCTACCCGGCGCAGCGCCTGGAACAGCCGCTTCACCGCCGCGATCGGCTCCCCTGCGGTGAGCCGGTAGATGTCGCAGATAACCTCTCCTTGCGAGTCTATGACGGCGAGCTTGGTGCTGGTCGAGCCGATGTCGATCCCCAGGAAACAGGGGACCTGGGTCGACCGGGGTACACGGGATAGGCGCACCTCGTTCCCGCAGCCGTCCAGGTAGGATTCCAATACCTGCCAGGAGGGATAGGAGGATCGCCTGAGCCGCAGGGCCGGCCGGGTGGCCAGGGCCTTTCTAGGACCGCCGGCCCCGTCGAGCCCGCTGAGGTCGAGACGTAGCGGCCTCTGCCGGGCGGGCGCGAGGAGGGCGGCGCCGTAAGCTCCGGCCAGGTGGCTGTGCTCCAGCGTGCACACCCGCGTCCCATAGATTCGCTCCAGCTCGCGCAGAATCTCCCGGTTGCGGGTAACCCCCCCGACCAGGGCGGTCTGTCCTTCCAGGGGCCTTCCCTTGAGCAGGGTGCTGAGGAGAGTGGAAACCATGCCCCGGCAGAGTCCCGCCCAGCATTCGATCCTGGAGCGGCCGGCCTGCTGGTGGTGGATCAGATCCGTCTTGGCGAAAACGGCACAGCGGGTGGCGATGCTGGGTGGATCTTCCACCACGGGCAAATCTTCGAGCTCCTCGTAGCAGATGCCCAGCCGCTCGGACTGCTCGTCCAGAAAAGAGCCCGTGCCGGCGGCGCAGAGCGAATTCCTGGCCGCACTTTCCAGCTCGCCCGCCGCGTTCAGCCGGATCAGGGTGAGCACCGCCCCGCCGATGTCGATAATGTTCCTGGTCCCGGGTAGCTGTTCGCGGACCGCGCGGATGATGGCGCTCTCCACGCTGAAGCGGTCCAGGCGTAAAGGGCAGGCGAGCACGTCGGCATGCACGCCGGTTACACCCAGGGCCGGCGCCGGGCGGCCGCCGTTCAAGTAAACCGGCAGCTCCTCTTTGAGGCAGGGCACGAGCTGCCCTCGGTGCAGCCGGTACGTGCTCCGGCCGATGCGCCCGTCAGGCTTCACTTCGACAATCTTCAGATAGAGGCTGCCGATGTCGATTCCGATGCGGATAAGCTCGGTTCCTCTCATGGTAGATCCTGCGGTGGAAGGTAAACGGTGCGGCGCCCAGCGAATCTGGGCGAAAGTGTAATGTCGGAGCCTGAAAAGTTCAAGAACGCGCATTGCCAAATGCTACGTCCCTACGCCTTCTTCTCTGCGGAGTAAGACAATGTGGTGTGGCTGGCTGGTCGAAGGCATCGAGTGTTACCGGCAGCCTGAAGATTAAAAAGGTCGTAAGTTTTACCGCTTTGATAGATCAGATCCAGCTTCTTGGCGTCGATGAAGCCGTCGATGTTGATCGACTTGTCGCTCTCGCTTCTCGCCTTATCCAGCTCTTCCGGTTGGATGATTACGTACCGATCACTACTGTATTCGTATCTGCCTACGATTCCGTCGCTGCCGACTTCCCCGTGTCCCGGACACAAATTTTGGTAGCGTATCCTGTTGTATAGTCTGCATAAAGCTGACTCACTCTGAAGTAAAACGGTGAGTTGTCTCTGTATGTCCTCATGCAGCGCACCTGACTTCGGGTAGGCATTGCTGGGTATAGACGGGATGTAGAGACGTCAAAACAGCACTATCTTTGTACTGGCTGTGATTTGCCGCGCTGTACAGTCAATAGGTTTTAGTCTCTTGAAAGATGCGGATCCCTTTGTACACTAGCTCGTAGTGTTTATGCATCGCCTCCTCTGCTTTACGGGGTTCTCCGTCCCTGATCGCTTCAAAAATCTCCCTGTGGGCGTCAACCAGGAGAGGAATGTAGCTGTGCAGGCAAGATGACAAGAGTTGGATATTCATGGCGGTCAGAGATTGCCTGATGGAGTTGATCAAGTGGAAAAGGAAGTCGTTTTTTGAAGTTTTCGCCACCTCTACATGAAACTTGACGTCCAAGGAGGCATACTCCTCATATCGGTGTTGTTCTTGGGCAATCTTCTTATAGGCAGTGATTTCTTGTATAATTTCTTCCAATACGACTAATTCATCATCTGTTCGTCTTTGGGCGGCCAGAAAAGCACTCTTCTTTTCCAGCGGTTCCCGCACTTCCTCCAGCGCAATCCACGCATTGGGATCCGCGTTTATGGCCCGCTTGAAGAACAGCCGTAAAGGCTTATCATTGACCTCCTGAACGTAAGATCCCTTACCTCTGATGATCTCGATAAAACCCTGCGCAATAAGATATTGCAATGCTTCCCTTACCACCGGTCTGCTTACTTCGTATTGGGCGCTAAGCTCATTCTCGGACGGAAGCATGCTCGATGGTTTAAATTTCCCGGCATAGATGCCTCCTATGATTTGTTCTGCTATTTGTTGAGCCAGAGAAGATCTGTTCAACTTCTCCATCTTGCTTTTTTCTCCCCCATCTAGTCTGCTTGTCTAACTAGCATATTAGTCTAAGAATTGTTTGTCAATCAGACCTAGATAGGATGAGACAGAAGAAAGATCTCAAAATAGCCTGATAGACAAGTTGCTTGTATAATATGTTGACAAGTTCGATTCAGTCTGATATACTCTCCCAAAACGAATCAAGGAGGATGGTTCCCATGGTTAAAAAGAGTTCGTTGTTGGTTTTCCTGGTGCTCGCCATTGTCCTCATTTTTGTCGGCTGCGGTGGCGCTGCGCGCGGTGAGAAAGAGGCAGCCCAGGCAGCTTCGCAGCAGGAGGCAATCACCTGGACCGGGCAGTGTCAATTCTCGGCAGGTAGTATTGAATATGACGCCTTCAAGAGAGCCTGTGATTTGATCAATCTGCAGAGTTCCGGCCGTCTGGTCGTCAAACCGAATCCGGCAGGCTCCATTGTTGCCGCAACCAAGCAATTCGATGCGGTTGACAGTGGAACCCTCGATTTTGCTTTGGATACCAGCGCATATTGGAGAGACAAGTGGCTCGTGGCCGCTCTTTTCGACATGGAGATTGCCGGTATGAGCGCTGCGGAACATTACCTCTGGTTCCTGGAAGGGGGCGGTGTCGAGCTGGCCCGCGAGATGCTGGGTGACAAGTACAATATCCATATCACTGACGCAGCATTCTTGTATCCACCAGAGATTTTTTTAAGCACTATCAAGCCGATCAACTCCATGAAAGACATAAAAGGAATGAAAATTCGAACCGCCGGTGATGACGGTGAGATCTTCTCCCAGATGGGAGCCTCTGTCACCATGATCCCTGGCGGCGAGCTCTATGAAGCGATGGGCAGGGGTACTATCGATGCCTTTCAGTTTATGTCACCGGCCGGTGACACCAGCATTGGTCTGCATGAGGTTGTGAAATATCTCTACCTTTCTCCGGTTCGGCAGCCGTGCTCGATGAGTATGATCCTGGTCAACAAGAGTAAATGGGAAGAATTATCGGCAGATCTTCAGGAGATTGTACAAACATCCTTTCTATCAGAGGCCTGGCACTTCTATGGTAGGATCGCTCAAGCGGATGGAGAGGCAATCCAGCTGTACGAGAGCAAGGGAGCCAAGATCAGCAGTCCTCCGAAAGATGTGGAAGAGGCCATGATGAAGCTGGCGGAGGAGATGTACAAGGATCGGGCCGCTACAGATCCTTTCTACGCAAAAGTCTACGAATCAAGGCGAAAATGGAAAGCGATGATAGACGACGTGTATAACAAGCTTTAATTCTGTAGGCTTTTTTCTAAAGGGGGGAGGCGGGCTTCTAATCTGTCCTTCCCCTCGTTTTCATCTGGAGGACGGAGGTGATTCCGGCGATGAACAGGTTTCTTGATGGGTTCGTCCGTATTGTTAATGGCCTCAGCATGAGAGTAGGTGAATCGATAAAATGGATCTCACTCGGATTGGTAGGCGTAGGAGTGTACGAAGTAGTTGCCAGATTCGTCTTCAACCGGCCGACAGAATGGGGATATGAGCTTCTTTTGATGTCCGGTGCAACTATGTATGTTCTTTCATGGGCCTACCTGCACCATACGGATCGGCACGTAAAGATAGATCTGATCTATAACGCGCTTTCTGAGTCAGCACGCAAGATCATCGATATAGTGTGTGCAATCTGTGTACACCTGCCGCTCATGGGAGCTCTCATTTATATTTCCTTCAAGAGGATGTGGAGATCCTGGGAAATCGGTGAGAAATCCATTGAGACCACCTGGTATCCACCGCTTGCTCCCCTGAAGACAGTCATCCTAATAGGAATCCTATTATTCGCGCTTCAAACCGTGTCGCGTCTGATCACCGACATTAGAGCGCTTCTCGAGTATCACAGGAAGAAAAAACTAAACGTAAAGCAATAAACGAGGTGTTGGTATCATGGTAAGTTCGGGTCAAATTCTGACAGCAGCCCTGATGTTGGGTGGGGTTCTCTGTGGGGTCATGATCGGATACCCTCTGGCCATAGTCGTCGGTTTTGTCGGATTGGTAGCAGGAGTGGCGATATTCGGCATGGTGCCGACCTTTGAACTGTTTTACAGCAGAACATACGAGCTTCTCATGAACTACCCCTTCCTGGCCATTCCGATGTTCGTGTTTATGGGAAGCATGCTTGAACACTCCGGGATAGCCGATGATCTTTTCGATGCTCTGTACGGGGCTCTGGGCAGGCTCAAGGGAGGACTCGCTATCGCCACTGTTCTTATCGGCACGGTGCTTGCCGCCGCTGTCGGTATCCTCGGTGCATCCGTAACCATGCTTACCCTGGTAGCTCTGCCGTCCATGATGGAAAAGAAATACGACAAGAGCCTGGCCGCAGGTTCGGTCATGGCCGGAGGCACGTTGGGTATCCTGATCCCACCGAGCGTCATGTTAGTCGTGTATGGACCTCTGGCTTCCCTCTCTGTCGGGAAACTACTCATGGGCGCCTTCCTGCCCGGTTTTGTGCTCTCTGCTTTGTACTGTATCTATATCGCGATCGTCTGTCGGATCAAGCCTTCCTTCGGCCCGGCTGTACCCCGGGAGCAAAGACGGGACATGCTTCAAATTCTGAAAAAGCTTGTAGTTGCTCTGTTACCGCCGGCAGCGCTGATTATGTCTGTTCTTGGGGTTATCTTTCTCGGCATAGCCCCACCAACCCAGGCGGCGAGCATAGGGGCACTTGCCTCTATTCTTTTGGCGTTGGCTTACCGGAAACTCACCTGGAAGAATCTCAAGGATGCAGCGATGCAGACCGTGAAGATCAGCGGTATGGTCATGCTCGTCGGGCCGATGGCTTTCGCCTTTGTGGGCGTGTTCATTAGGGCCGGGGGAGGAGAAGTGATCAGCCAGCTTCTCCTGAACGCTCCTATCGGACGCTGGGGGATCCTGAGCATTGTACTGCTGCTCGCAGTTCTGCTCGGAATGGTGATGGAGTGGATCGGTGTTCTCTTCATTCTAGTTCCTATCGTGACTCCGATCATGGTCGAGCTCGGATTCAACCCCTTATGGTTCGCGCTCATGATGTGTGTAGCTCTTCAGACCTCATTTCTCACCCCGCCGGTGGCACCTGCCCTGTTTTACTTCCGAGGTGCGGTCAAGCCTGAGCTGGGAGTGAACATGGGGCACATGATCAAAGGAGTGGTGCCGTTTGTTCTTCTGATCCTAGTCGGCCTGCTCATCTGCTCCCTGTTTCCCAACACTGTCTTGTGGCTGCCAAGTATCATGATCGGCGGCTAGAAAGGAAATAATGGCATGGTCGAGTTTGATCGAAAATACTGGGCATTTATTCCGGAAAGTTTGATCGGCCGAGACGCTATCCATGACCTCGGTGGGCTACTGCAAGAACGGGGCTTGAAAAAACCTCTTCTGGTGACCGGCAGCACGGTCGTAAAAACAGAAGCCTTCGCCAAGGCGGTGGAATCGCTTCAAAAAAGTATGATCGAACACGCCGTTTTTTCAAAGTGTAAAGCGGATTCACCAACTAAGGTGGTCGAGGAATGCGCTCGGACCGCCAAAAGCGAAGGCTGCGATTCCCTTATCGGAATCGGAGGTGGCAGCTCAATGGATACAACCAAGCTGGCCAGTGTATTGATCACCAATACTCAGGATATCCACGAGCTCATCGGAAGAGACAAGGTACAGAAACCCGGGTTGTTCAAGGTGCTGATTCCCACGACTGCCGGTACGGGCAGTGAATGGTCTCATCCAGCCATCCTCACCGATGATCGTGATGGATATAAAAAGCCGGTTTTCAGCCGGTTTACCGCTTCAGATCTGACTATAATCGATCCGACCCTCACTCTTGATCTGCCACCCAGGGTTACGGCAGATACCGGTGTCGACGCGCTGGCTCACTGCATTGAGTCATACTCAAGTTGGAAGTCCAACATTCTTTCGGACATGTTCGCCGAGAAAGGCATAGAGCTCGTCTTCAAGAGTCTGCGTCTGGCCTATGCCAAGGGTCGCAAGCACCTCGAGGCCCGCTATGATATGTGTCTGGCAGCAGCGTTGGGAATGGCCACCCATACCTGCTCAGCCGCCGGAATCGCCCATTCCATGAACTATCCCTTGACCGCTAAGACCCATGTTTCGCACGGTACAGCCCTGGCTATCCTGTTGCCCCATGTTATGGAGTTCAACCTTCTTGCCTGTGCGCAGAAGTATGCCCGCCTGGCTCGACTGATCGGAGAGGAGGTGAGCGGCTGCTCCACCATGGAAGCTGCCCGCAAGGTGATCGGAGCGGTCCGGGATTTGTGCCGCGATCTCCAAATGCCCCTGCGGACCACGGAGATCGGTTTTACCGAAGAGGATATACCGGATGCCCTGGACTTTCTCTTCGAAAACCAATTGTACGGTATGGAGAATAATCCCCGCGATCCGTCCCGGGAGGATTTCATTCAAATATACAAGGCAGCTTTATAAGATGCTGATAGGACGGTCTGAAAGATAATGGACCTGATTCTGTACGTAGCACAAACTATATTTTTAGAAACGGTGGTGAGAAAAAATGAATCTTATGGATCCCCATCTTCACCTAGAAGGATTGAACCACAACTCACTCCAATTAATGGCGATGTCCGGTTTTAAAGCAATCGTTGCCATGGTCTCCATTCCGGAGGTCGTTCCTGAAATGAATAAGGACTTTCCTCCTGAGGCCATTTTCGAGTATGCCGACCGGATTTTGGGATTTGGTGCCTGGACGACCAAGCAGTATTTCATGATCGACACTTATGCCTGCGTTGCGGTTTCTATGGTGGGAGTGCCCCTGCATTATAGAGAAGCTCTGAAAAAGCTGGAAACTTACCTGCAGCAGAGGGAGCAGATCATCGGTATTGGAGAGATAGGATTCGAGCCCAGCTCTCCCACCTGCTCGGATCTCAAGGTTCAAGAGGAAATTATTAAAACACAGCTAGAGCTGGCAAAAAATCTGAAGAAGCGGGTTTGCTTTCATACTCCGCTTACAGAAAAGATTAAGTGGTCTGAGCGCTATTTGGCGATGATCAGAGAGACCCAATTGGATCCGAGCCAGGTGATTATTGATCACTCAGATGGCATGAATGTAAAGGTGGTCATTGATGCCGGTTGTTATGCCGGAATCACAGTGCAGCCCCATCGAGATGTACGGGCTATAGATGCCGCGGAAATAATCCAGGCGAGTGATCGAAGCAGAATACTCGTGGATAGTGACAGCGCCACTCTGAATGAATCGGATCCACTTGCCGTGGCTAGGACTGCCTTTGAGTTGAAAAGAATGGGAATGCCGGAGGAAAAAATAGAAGAGGTGCTGTGGGATAACCCAAGGCGAGCCTATGGTTTGGCCTAGGGGGTTGGGTACCGAGCCGTTAAAGCAAGGTTTCGTCATCGACTTCATGGAAAGAGATACCACATGGTAGAGAAACTTAACGGTTTACGGGTGGTGGATCTCACGAAAAGAATCATACCGAACAAAATGGGCGGCAGACGCTGCGAGATCCGTATTAAATACTCGGAACGTACGGATGATTATAACTGTGATATTGACCTAACCAGCCATCTCGGCACTCATTTAGAGGCCCCTAGGCATTGGAACCTCGATTGGAAAAGTGTTGCGGATCTGCCGGCCACCCAATTTTTGGGTAGATGTGTGATGCTCAAACTGACTGCGATCGAACCGGCCGCCAAGATCAGTGCTTATCATCTGGATGAAGCTGATGGCGGCCGGGTCAAAAAAGGCGACATCGTTCTGGTCGATACTCCGTACCACCTTCCACCCTTTAGCTTCCCGGAAAAAGAAATCCGGCCATACGTGAATGCCGAGATGGGGCAATGGCTGATTAACAAAGGAGTAAAACTGATTGGTTTCTCAGATGGTGTTGACATTGAAACCGAAGTCGAAGAGTTCAAGCAGTTTCACGATGTCGCCATGGCTCAGGATATTTGTTTTATTGAAGTGCTGGAGAACTTCGACGAGTTGGAAAAAGACATATTCTTTCTGATCGCGGAACCTCTGCCCTTTGAGGGACTTGATTCCTGTCCGGTACGAGCGGTCGCTATCGAAGGATTACCTGAGTTTATTTGATTAAGAGATTACCAATACTCCGCGCCCCTGAGATTGCGCATTTCCGATAGTAAGGTCCTCCAGACCGTAGCCTTCGGCCAACTCGGGATGTTTTACCTGCTATTTCCACGATCCCACCACGAAGCTCATGCCCCATGATCAGAGGAGAACAGCCCAGGGCACTGAAAACGGCTCTTATAAATGGTTCACGGGATACAAGGGTTTGTTCCCCTGAAATACCGCAGCGATGTTGCGGGCCGCTTTGGTCTTTAACTCCGCCAGTGATTCCTCGCTGTAATAGCCGGTGTGGTCGGACAGAACCACATTATCCAAGTCGAGGAGACAGCTGTTAGCTGGAAGTGGCTCGTTCTCAAATACGTCGATCCCTGCGGACTGGATCCTCCTCTCCCTAAGGGCTTGGCATAGAGAATGCTCCGCAACCACCGCGCCTACAGAAGTGTTTACTAGAATTGCAGTTGGCTTCATCGCTTCAAACTCGCTGTCGGCTATCATGTGCCGTGTCTCCTCGTTCAGGGGAACATGAACAGTGATGTAGTCAGCCTCTTTCAGGAGGATGTCCTTGTCCACGGGTATGCCACTCCTGCTACGTATATACTGGGGTTTGATGTAGGGATCGTAAACAAGGACTTTTTTCAGTTCGAACCCACGCACTTTGCGATGAAATGACTGACCAATATGCCCGTAACCGATGATCCCCAAGGTCTTGCCCTTGATGCAATAGCTCTTGCGCTCTCTGTGCAAATTCCAACCCCCTTCACGTATCCGCCGATCTTTGAAATTAACCGCACGGATGCACGCCAGGAGCAGGGAGAGCGCCTGGTCAGTTACGTTCTCTTCAGCCCCGTATTGAGGAACCCTCGCGACCCAGATTCCAGCTCCGGTGGCGGCTTCCACATCGATGTTGTCGTAACCCACACCGTAGCGGGAAATGACTCGACAGCGTCTCATGGCTGAGATGATTTCGGCATCAATCTGCGGAATATGGTGGAGCAGCAATCCGTGTGCCTCCTGCACCGCTATCTTGACTTCATCTTTCGACAGGCAATTGCATGGTTTCAATTCAACATTCAATTCTTGGAATACTCTTTTTTCCTCTTCAAAAGAGGCGAAGATTTGCGGTATCACTACTACCTGGTAACTGCCCATCGTTTACTCCTGAAAGAATCCTTATTATGATGACAGCCGAGATTCTTGTTTTTCTGACAAGATTCTCGGCTGGAAGAAAACATCGTAATCTTCCTTTCAGTTGCGATCGAAGATTGCGATATGAATGTAACCAAGATCGTGCGAGATCTGTCCCGTTGCCTGTTGCAACCCCAGCAACATCCTTTTGATTACCCTGGCCGAAAATCATTGAGCTGGAATACTTGTAACAAATCATCGACGTTTTCTGATGAATAGACTGCTGAATACATTGATTGATAGAACCGATTGTATCTTTCAGGCATAGTGAATATCAGCTGACGATCTTCAATCATAACTACATGAAGGTTTTTATTCAACTCTTGGCATTGAGCCGTTACAATTCGATTCAAAACAAACCGACTCTTTTATCATCGTTTCCACGATGGGTATGATGCACCCCCGAAGAAACGGCACACCAACAAGTATTACTTTTTTGTAAAGCCCGGCTCCCTGCCGGGCTCTTCCGGCGCTCCGCCTGGCCCTACCTGCGGGACAGAAAGCGGCTGTCCTTGATGAAAAAGCGCCAGGGCAGCTCGCGGTACTCCTCGGCGTAGTCGATGTTGACTCGGGCGGAGCGTTCCACCTGCACCTGCCGTCCGTCGTCGGCGATCCACAGCTTCGATCCCGTAACCAGGTCGTACCCGTAGAAGCTCAGGTCGATCGCCAGCGCCCGGCAGAGCTTGCCCGGCCCGTTGGCAAGCCGTTCGGCCGCGACACCGCCGGGTCTTGTCGTCCCGCCCATGAGATCGAGTCCGGACAAAGGCTCGGCGGCGCGCAGAAGCACCGCCTGGGGCTCGCCCGGCCCCGCCGCAATCACATTGCAGCAGTGGTACATGCCGTAGATCAGGTATATGTACAGCAGCCCGCCTTCCCGGTAGAAGATCCCCGTGCGCTTCGATCTACGGTCGCGGTAGGCGTGGCTCGCCTTGTCCTGCGGTCCCATGTAGGCCTCGGTCTCGGTGAGACGGCAGACCGCCTCCCGCTCACCGAAACGTCTGATCAACAGCTTTCCGACCAGCGAGCGGGCCAGGGTCACTCCGTCGGACAGGAAAAACTCCCTCCCCAACCTCCGTGGGCAGGGATCGCCGCTGCTCAACTGTCCTTCGATCATCGAACCGGGCGGCTGAAGTGACGCACCCGAGGCAGCAGATCCTCCCCGGGCCGGCCTCCGACGACCGCCGCCCAACCCACCAGGTCCGGCCGCGGCCCGAACAGCACATGCACCCTTCCGTCCCGGGAGGGACCGGGTCGAAGGCCCGTTTCCACCCGCCAGCCCCGGGCCTGGCCGGAAAGCAGAGCGGCAGACCTGGCGACGATCCTCTTCGCCCCGGACGCCCGCAGCCTTCTAGCCTCTTCCCTGCACTTCACCCAGGTGCCGGGACCTCCGGTAAGGATCTGTGCCGGCAGCTCGGGCTCGGCTGCTTGCTCATCCGGCACCTCGATCGCCCACAGGCTGCGCCGGATCGTCTTCAGCTCCTCGGGATCACGGATCTCCTCCTGGCGCAGCAATTCGGCCCAGGCTCCGTCCGGGGTGTCGGCCAGGTAGTGTGCCGGGCCTTCGCCCCGCCCATGCCAGCGCCCCGGCGGCTGCTGGTCGTCCTCCCAGAGAAAGGGATACCTGGAATCGGTCTGCCGGAAAAGGATCATGTGGCCGGCGAGCCAATCAGGGAGTGGGCAAGCTCTTTGAGGCGCACAACCTCCGGATCCTCGGGACTCCACTGTCCGGAGAGCACCTCATCGGGAGAGCGTCCGCCGAGCAGATTGCGGCGGCGCCTGAACCACAACCGGACCCCCTCCTCGGTGTAGGTGCCGGAAAGGTCGGCGAGCAGAAGCGCCAGGAAATGGAGACGGGCGACGATCCGCTCCGGCGTCCTGCGCTCGCCGCTTCGATATCGGCGCACACTGACGGTGGAAACTCCCAAAAGCCGCGCCAGGGCCTCGCTTCCGAGCGCTGTCTCCAACACCGGCCATTCACGCTCCGGCACCGGGGACTCCTCCATGGCTTTTTCCAGGCTCTTCAGGCTGGCAATCAGCTCCTCGGGGTCCGGCTCCCCTGCTGCCACGATGTAGGGAACGATCTGTCTTCCTATTCCGGCCCCGCCGACCAGGCGGGCGGCCTGTTTGACCGTATCGAAGCTGCTTTCTCCCCGTACCCGCTCGGGGCTCAGGATGCCCATAGCCTCCCCGAGCGAAAGAATCGAGATTACCAGACGAAGCACCTTCGGGTCGTGCAGTAGATTCATTTTAGATTTCTTTTGGACCTTTTTCATATTCCAAATTATAGCCATATCAAATCCGGCTGTCAACCCGCTTCGCCCGCACCTCCCGTCTAAATCCTCAGGCGGGTCCTGAACGGGGTAACGGAGCGCTAATCGATCCGGGTGGCTCTGGACCTGGCTCAGGTGAGCTAATGCCGCTCTAACCCAAAGGTAACACCAAGGCCGGAATTCGGTGTTAAATCAGAAAGATCAGGCAATAAAGCGCTCGGGCGGTGCGTCTATTCGACGGGGAGATGAAATGAAAAGGTTGATACTGATCGTGAGTGTACTGGGCTTCGCGTTGACGAGCGCACTCTCGGCCATGGAGCTTTCTCTATCGCAGGCCATAGCCATGGCCGAGCAGAACAACCGGACCATCCAGCTTGCCAGGCTGGATGTCTCCACGGCCCGGGCGGAAAAGACGGCCGCCTATGCCACCGCCTTCCCCACGGTCGGCGCCAGCGCCGCCCTCGAGCACGAGTGCCTGGAGCAGGAGGTGGGCGGATTCATTCCAGCCTACGAGAATACGTATCAGGTAGGGGCGGTTCTCGATCAGACGCTGTTCGACCTGCGGGTGCTCTACGCCATCACGGCTTCCCGGGCGCTCAACCGGCTCAGCGACTTGCAGTACGAAGCGACCCGCCAGCGGGTCATCACCGGGGTGAAGAAATCCTTCTATGCCGCACTGCTGGCCAGGGAAGTATTCGAGGTGGCCCGGAGCTCCGAAGACAGCGCCCGGGAAAACTACGAGAACGTCAGAGCGAGGTTCGACAGCGGCGTGGCGAGCGAATACGAGCTGCTTCAGGCGGAAGTCAACTGGAGGAATACCGTTCCCGAGCGGATCAAAGCCCGCCGGGATTACGAGCTGGCCCTGAACAACCTGAAGCTCCTGGTCGGCGTGCCTCAGGAGCAGGAGCTCGAGGTGACCGGAACGCTGGCTTGCTATCCGCAGGCACCGCCGGCCCGGGATTTTGAGGCGTTGGTCGGGCAGCGTCCCGACATTCAGGCCCTGGAGTGGCAGAAAAAACTGCAGGAAATCGGCCTCCGGGCCCGGCAGTCGGCCTTCTACCCAACCCTGACCGCCAGGGTGAGCTATACCATCACTGCGGCCTCGGATGAGCTCAGATGGGAGAACGACACAGACAGCCTGAGCCTCGGGCTGCTGCTGAGTGTACCGGTTTTTACCGGCGGCAACAACAGATCCCTGGTCAGGAAGGCCAGGAGCGAAGTGGACAAGGTGGAAGTCCGCCTGGCTCAAACCAGGGAGGAAATCCTGGCTGAGCTGAGCAACATCCGTTTACGATTGCAGGAGGCAGGCCAGCGCATCGAGTCGGCCGAGAAGAACGTGAGCACCGCCCGCCGGGCCTTCGAAATCGCGGAAACCCGGGTTGAGAACCGGCTGGCCACCCAGGTGGAGCTCAAGTCGATCCGGGTGGCCCTAAACCTGGCTCAGGTGAATTACTACTCATCTATCTACGACTACCTAGTAGCCTATTTCGACTGGGAAGAAGCGACCGGGAGGGTCACTTCCCAAGGAATCTAATACCCGATTTGCCCCTCAGCGGGCATATCCCCGAGGAGTACCAGACTATGAAAAGAATCAATACAGCGGCCCGGCGGGCGACATCAGCGTCGGCCCTGGCACTGGCTGTGACGGCTTTGTTTCTGGCTGCCTGCGGCGGCTCAAATCCCGAATCCTCTGAATCCGATTCCGGGAAAGCCCTCGATCCGATCCCGGTCCAAACCAGTATCCTGGAGCTGCAGTCTTTCTGCAGCTACCTGGAAGCAACCGGTACGGTAAAGGCCCGCAGCCATATCGACATCATCGTGGAGGAGGGCGGACTGCTACGCCGGATCCTGGTGGACAAGGGCCAAGTGGTCGAGGCAGGCAGCACCCTGGCGCTGCTGGAGAACCCGATCCTGGCCGCCGGCTTTCAGCAGGCCGAGGCCGCCCTGAAGCAGGCGGAGCTGGACTACAACAGCAAGAAGGTGCTGTTCGAGAAAAAAGCCATTTCCCAAAACGAGTACCTCAATGCCCAATACGCCCTTGATGCGGCCAAAGCCGCCTATGCTCTGATGAAAGCCCGCTACGACAAGCTTTCCATCACCGCCCCCATCGGAGGACGGATCAACCAGCGCTACTATGATCTTGGGGCCTACGCCAACCCCATGACACCGATCTTCGAGCTGATCGACGACGAGCGGCTGCGCATTGAAGCCGGGGTGGCCGAGCGCTTCATGGGTACCGTACAGATCGGTACGCCCGTACAGATCAGCTTCGACGCCTATCCCGTGCTGTCGGTGGAAGCGGAGGTGACCTATATTTCGCAAAGCATCGATCCGCGGAACCGCACCTTCGACATCGAGATAGAAATACCCAACCCGGAGCAGCGACTGGCCCCGGAGATGGTCGCCAACCTCAAGATTCGCCAGCGGGTGTTCGAAGACCGAATTGTCGTACCGGTGGACACGTTAATCGAATCCGAGCAGGGCTGGTACGTATTCGTGGAGGAGTCTGGTCGGGCTCTCAAAGTAGCCGTTCAGAAGCTGGCCGTATACGAGGACACGGTTCTGATCGAAGGTCTTAAGGCCGGCCAGAAGCTGATCACCGTGGGCCACCAGAACCTGAGTGAGGGCGATCCGGTGGCCGCGACCCGGATTTAGAGGGAGATCGTACCGTGAAAATCACCAATTTCGCGCTGAAACACCGTACCAGCATCTTTGTGCTGATCTTCATCATCGCCGTCGCCGGCCTGGTCGCCTACCTGAACCTGCCCCTGGAGAGCTGGCCCGACGTCACCCAGCCGGTGATTTTCGTCGCCGTTCCCTATCCCGGAGTCGCTCCCAGTGACATGGAAACACAGGTGGTTGACCCGATCGAAGACAAGCTGCAGGAGATCACCAAGATCAAGAGGATGAGCTCCGCCTCCAGAGAGGGTTTTGCCAGCCTGGTGGTGGAGTTCGAGTCGGATATCGAGGTCGACGAGGCCCTGAGGCGCGTGCGGGAGAAGGTGGATCTGGCCGGGCCGGAGCTGCCCGCCGATGCCCAAGAGCCCATGGTAGAGGAGATCAACTTCGAGAACATCCCCGTTATCGTGGTCAGCCTGACCGGCGACCGGTCGCTGGTGCGCCTGAAGCAGCTGGCCGAAGATCTCCAGGATCGATTCGAGGATATCCCCGGCGTGCTGTCCGCCGACATTTCCGGGGGGCTGGAGCGGGAGGTCAAGGTCTCCGTCGATCCCACCCGCCTGATCCACTACAACCTGGGAGTGGAGGACGTGATTTCGACTATCCAAATGGAAAACCTGACCGTACCGGGCGGCTCGATGGAGAGCGGCGCCCTGAAGTGGGCGGTGAGGGTGCCCGGAGAGTTCCAGAGCATCGAAGACATACGAAACGTGGTGGTCGATACGGCAGGCGGCAGGCCCATCTATATGCGCGATCTGGCCCGGGTGGAGCTCGGCTTCAAGGATCAGGAGAGCTACTCCCGCCTGAACGGCAGACCCAGCGTCACCATCTCGGTCAAGAAACGCAGCGGCGAGAACATCGTGGCCATAACCGACCGGGTCAAGCAGATCCTGTCCGAACAGAGCGCCAGCTTCCCCGCGTCAATCGAATACGAGATCGTCGCCGATTTCAGCGAGGAAATCCACTCCATGGTGGGTGACCTGCAGAACAACATCATCGCCGGCATGCTGCTGGTAATCCTGGTGCTCTACTTCTTCCTCGGCGGCCGCAACGGCCTGCTGGTGGGCATCGCCATACCCCTGTCCATGCTGATCAGCTTCGCTGTTTTCAGCCTGCTGGATTACACCCTGAACACAATCGTGCTCTACAGCCTGATCCTGGCACTGGGCATGCTGGTGGACAACGCAGTGGTAATCGTGGAAAACATCTACCGCCAGCATCAGGAAGGAAAAGGATTGATCCAGGCGGCCCAGGAAGCTACCAGCGAGGTAGGTCCGGCCGTGATCGCCTCCACAGCCACCACGCTGCTGGCTTTTATCCCCCTGATATTCTGGGGCGGCTTCATGGGAGATTTCATGAAGTACCTGCCCATAACTTTGATCATCACCCTGTCCTGCTCCCTGTTCGTGGGGCTGGTGATCAATCCGGTGGTGGCCTCCTCCTTCCTGCGTCTGGATGAGAAGCAGGGAAAAAGGATCGGCGACCGGCTGCTGAAGCGTCTTTCGGCCCGCTATGAAAGGAGCCTGCACTGGCTGCTCGGCAGCGGCAAACGGCGGTTCGTCTTCCTGGCCGTGGTGGCGGCCGCCTGGGTGACGATGCTGGGTCTGTTCGGGATCTTCAACCATGGGGTGGAGTTCTTTCCCGACAGTGAACCTGAACAGATCTATATCGAGGTGGAGACTCCCCTGGGCACCCGGCTCGATGTCTCCGACCGGGTGGTACGGGCCATCGAGCAGCGGATCCAGGGCACCAGCGACCTGGAGAACTACGTGGCCGAGATAGGCACTTCCGGCAGCATGTACGACTTCGGAACCGCCGGCGGCACGCCCCACCGCTCGATGGTAACCGTCGACCTGCTGGATATGAAGGACCGGCGACAGAGCTCCTTCCTTACCCTGGATCAGATCGCCCGGGATGTTCGAGGAGTGCCCGGGGCGCGCATCGACGTGACCCGGCCCCAGGATGGTCCGCCCACCGGACAGGCGGTGGAAATCCAGCTCAGGGGCGAAGATTTCCCGGTGCTCGCCGCCGTGGCCGAGGACATCAAGCGGACCATCGCGGATATTCCCGGCCTGGCCAAGCTGGACGACGACTATGAAAAGGGAAAGCCGGAGCTGCGGATCAACATCGACCGCCAGAAGGCAGCCCTGCAGGGGCTGACCACCGCCCAGATCGCCGGCACCATCCGGACCGCGATCAACGGCAGCGAGGCCTCCAGGTACCGGGTCGGTACCGACGAGTACGACATCGTGGTCCGCTTCGATCGAGACTACCGCCGCAGCTATACCGATCTGCTCAATCTGACTGTCTTCCATGAAGGACAGCACCTGCCTCTGGCCAACTTCGCCACCGTGGAGCTGGCCACGGGCCTCAGCACCATCAACCATGTGGACGGCGAACGGGTGGTGACGGTCAGCGCAGATGCCATCGGCCGCAGCTCCGCCGAGGTGCTGGCCGAGACCAAGCGCAGGCTGGCCGACTACCAGGTGCCGGCAGGAACTTCCTTGAGCTTCGCCGGGCAGGATACCGAGCAGCAGGAGAGCCAGGATTTTCTGATCAAAGCCTTCGGCATCGCCATCCTGCTGATCTTCCTGCTCCTGGTCACTCAGTTCAACTCCATCACCCTGCCCTTCGTGATCATGATCACCGTGCTCTTGAGCTTCTTTGGCGTGTTTTTCGGCCTGCTGGTTACCTTCAAGCCCTTCGGCATCATCATGACCGGAGTGGGGGTGATCAGCCTGGCCGGCATCGTGGTGAACAACGCCATCGTGCTGGTGGACTATACGCAGAAGCTGCGCGCGGCCGGATGGGACAAGAAAGAGGCGATCGTGTGGGCCGGCAAGACCCGGCTGCGCCCTGTGCTGCTGACAGCCATAACAACGATCCTGGGCTTGATCCCCCTGACCACCGGTATAACCATCGATTTTATCGGCCTGTTCAGCGGCAATCTGGCGAGCTTCATCCAATTCGGCAACGAGAGCGCCCAGTGGTGGAGCGGTATGGGAGTGGTGGTTATCTTCGGGCTGCTTTTCGCCACCGTGCTGACCCTGGTGGTGGTGCCGGTGACGTACTACATCTTCTGCGACCTGCTGTCCAACCTGAGCAGCGGCCTGCGGCGCAGGAAGATCGAAGAGGTGCAGGGCGGCGAGGAGAAGCTGTACGCCTAGGCCCTCGGTGCCTGCCCGTTTTCACCCTCCGCGCACTTCCTCGAGCACCGCGGTTGGCTCTAGACTGCTTACCCATCTAGCCCTGCAAATCTAGGCGCCCGTGCACCGGCGGCCGGTGACAACCTGCCACGTTTACGATACCATGGACAGGCGTACGCAGAGCGAAGGAGGACCAACCATGGCTCGATGGGAAAAGATACTGGCAGCGGTGGTTCTGCTGGCGGCAACGGTGGCAGCCTCGAGCGCCACTGCCAAGAGCATGAGCGTCACGGTGCGGGAAACCCAGGCGCGGGCGACCCCGAGCTTTCTCGGCGGGGTGATAGCGGTCCTGGCCTACGGCGACCGGGTGGACATCCTGGAGGAACAGCGGGACTGGCTGAAGATCGCCCTGCCGGGAGGCGGGCAGGGTTGGGTGCACCGTTCGGCTTTGACGGAAAAGCGCGTCGTGCTGCAGGCCGGCTCAAGCCGGGTCGAAAATACCGCTTCGGGCAGCGAAGTGGCACTGGCCGGTAAAGGCTTCAACAAGGAGGTAGAGGCCCAGTACCGGGCGGAAAACGACCTGGACTATACCTGGGTGGACCGCATGGAAGGCTTCCAGGTGCCCATGGAGGAGGTGGTGGCCTTCATAGAGGAAGGCGGGCTGAATCCTTCCGAAGGGGCGGCGCCATGAACAGAGCAATACCCAAAACCGCAGCCTGCCTGATCTTCGCGCTTCTGGCCCTCCTGCTTGCCGGCTGCGCCAGCTTCGGGATCGAGGATTTGGTCGGCCTGGCTACCCCTGAGAACGTGGCGGCCGTACAGAAGAGCTTCGAGGACATCACGCCGGAGCAGGAGTACTACATCGGCAGGGCCGTAGCCGCCACGGTCCTGGATCAATACGAGCCTTTTCCCGAGGCCGAGAGCAACGCCTACCTGAACCGCCTCGGTCAGACCTTGGCCCTGGCTTCCGACCGCCCGGAGACCTTCGGAGGCTACCACTTCCTGATACTGGACTCCGAGGAGATCAACGCCTTCGCCGCACCCGGCGGGTTGATCCTGGTGTCCCGGGGGCTCTTGGCTTGCGCCGCCAGCGAGGACGAAGTGGCCGCCATCCTGGCTCACGAGATCGCCCACGTGACCGAGCGGCACGGTTTGCAGGCCATCAAGAAGAGCCGCATCACCACGGCCATGACCGGCCTGGCTCTCACCGCGGCCGAGCAGCAGACCAGTGGAACGCTGGCCGAGCTGACTTCCACCTTCAGCGACTCGATCTCGGACATCACCTCCACCCTGATCAACAGCGGTTACTCCAGGGCTTTCGAGAAAGAGGCGGATCTAGGGGCTGTCAGGACCTTGAAGCGCTCCGGCTACGATCCCTGGGCGCTGGTGCGCATGCTGGAAGTCATGGACCGCCGGCTGAAGCCCGGCGGCAAGGACTTCGCCAAGACGCATCCGGACCCCGAGGACCGCATCGCGTACCTGAAAAAGGAGCTTTCGGGCAGTGCCCCGGCGTACACCGCGCCGGCCTCACGTCAGCGGCGCTATCAGGCCGCCCTGTCCGGCATCTGAAACGGATGGGAAGCATTGCGCCATGGACAGAGCGGCGGAGAAACAGAGGGCCAAAGAAGGGCGCGTCAAAGGAGACAGGGCCAAAGGCCTGAATAAGCTCCTCCTGGGCGCCCTGGTGGGGCTGGGAGGCGCGGTCCTGGCGATCGCGCTCTCGCTCAGCGGGAGCCTGGAGCTCTTCGAGCTGAAGAGCTGGGACGTCCGGGTGCGCTTGCTGGCCCGCCCGGGTGCGGCCACCGACCGGATCGCGCTGATTCTGCTGGATCAGAAGAGCCTGGACTGGGCCAGCGAAACCATGGGTCTTCCCTGGCCCTGGCCCCGAGAGACTTACGCCGCCGTAACCCGTTTCTGTCAGCGGGCGGGAGCCAAGGCCCTGGCCTTCGACGTACTGTACACCGAACCCTCGGCCTACGGGGTGTACGACGACCAGTCCTTCGGAGCCGCCGCCGCGGATTTCGGCCGGGTGGTGGCCTGCGTGAATCTGTCCGACGAGGAGGGCAGCGCCCGCCGGTGGCCGCCGGAAATTACGCGCCCCGAGCTCGAGCTGGAAAACCCAACCACCTGGCGCTCCGGCGGCGTCATGGATACGCTGACCTTCTCCCGCGCTACGTTTCCGATCCCCGAGCTAGCCACAAGCGCCTGCCTGCTGGCCAACGTCAACCTCACCCGGGCCGCGGACCTCGACGGCGTCTACCGCAGAGCGCCCCTGTTCGGGCTGTTCGACGGTACCGCCCTGCCCACCGTGGGGCTGGCTACCTTCCTGGCGGCCCGGGCGGGAACGGCCACGCTGCGGCTCGGTCCCGGATCGGCAGCCCTCGGCGACCTGGGGATCCCGGTGGACCGGGCCGGACGGGTTCTGCTGCGCTACCGGGGACCTCTGGAGGTATTCAGCAGATACAGCGCCGCCGCGGTGATCCAGAGCGAGATACAGTTGGAGAGCGGGCAGTCCCCGACCATCAATCCGGAAACCCTACGGGATCGCTACGTCCTATTCGGCTTCTCGGCGCCGGGACTCTACGACCTGCGCTCCTCCCCGGTCTCCGGCACCTACCCGGGCGTGGCGGTGCACGCCACCCTGCTGGATAACCTGCTGTCCGCCGACTTCATGAAGGACACGCCGCTGTGGGCCGCCGTTATCCTGACCATGGCCCTGACCGTCGGCGCCGGTATTGCCTCGGTACACGCCTCCGGGACGGCGAGGAGCGTGGCGGTCTACGTGGTCTTCCTGGCCCTGCCTCTGGGCCTCAGCCTGGGCGGCTACGCCCTGGGCCGCTGGCTGCCGCTGCTGATGACGGAGGTCGGCGCCGTCGCCACCCTGGTGAGCGGAGGGCTGCTCAACTACGCCACCGAGGGGCGCCAGAAGCGCTACCTCAAGAGCGCCTTCCGGCAGTATCTCAGCCCCACGGTCATCGAAGAGCTCATCGCCCACCCGGAGCGCCTGAAGCTGGGCGGGGAGCGGCGGGAGCTGTCGATCTTCTTCTCCGACCTGCAGGGGTTCACCGGAATCTCCGAGGGGTTGACCCCGGAGGAGCTCACCGCTCTGCTGAACGACTTCCTGTCCGCCATGACCGATATCATCCAGGAGGAGGGAGGGACCATCGACAAGTACGAGGGGGACGCCATCATCGCCTTCTGGAACGCCCCGGTGGATCAGCCCGATCACGCCGTGCGGGCCGTGCGCTCGGCCCTGCGCTGCCAGAAGCGCCTGGCCGAGCTGCGTCCCGCCTTCAGGGACAGGGTCGGCAAGGAGCTGCTCATGCGCATCGGCCTGAACTCCGGTCCGGCCGTGGTGGGCAACATGGGCTCCCATACCCGCTTCGACTACACTATGCTGGGTGATGCGGTCAACCTGGCCTCCCGCCTGGAAGGGACCAACAAGCAGTTCCGCACCTACACCATGGTGTCCGCCGCCACGGTCGAGCGTACCGCTTCCGCCTTCCCGGTGCGGGAGCTGGGGCGGGTGGCCGTAGTGGGAAGGAAAGAGCCGGTGGTGGTCTACGAGCCGATGTTCCCCGAGGAGCTGGAGGCCCGGCGGGCCCTGCTGGATTCCTTCGCCTCGGCCCTGTCAGCCTACTACGCCGGCCGCTTCGCTGAGGCGGCGCAGCTGTTTGCCCGCACGGCCGCCGAAGATCCTCCGGCGGCGGCCTACGTGGAAAAGTGCCGGGAGCTGGAAGCCAGTCCGCCGGGAGGGCGGTGGGACGGCGTCTGGGTCATGACCTCGAAATAGGACCCCGCCGGCACCCTCGGTGCGCAAGGAGCATACATGAACGGGTACACGGGCTGCTTTCTGAGAGTGGACCTGACCCGCGGCTGCCTGGAGCGTTTCAGCCTGGAGGAAGCGCTCCTGCGGCGGTTCATCGGCGGCAGCGGGCTGGGAGCCTCACTTTTTTTGGACCGCTACGACCTCGCCGCCGATCCGCTCGGCCCGGAAAATCCGCTCCTGATCCTTACCGGGCCCCTCTCGGGAACGGGCTTTCCCGGCTCTTCGCGGCTCACCATTTGCTCCAAGTCTCCTTTGACGGGCATCTGGGGCGAGGCCTCGGTCGGAGGGAACATCGCCCCGGAGTTGAAGAACGCCGGTTACGACGGGATCGTGGTGGAAGGAGCAGCGGCCGGCCCGGTCTACCTGCTGGTGGACAATGAACGGGTAGAGATCAGGGAGGCCGCCTCCCTGTGGGGGCGGGACACCTACGAAACCACGGACGCGCTGAAAACCGGGCACGGCAGGGGCTTCAAGGTTTTGTGCATCGGCCCGGCCGGAGAGCGGGGCGTGCTGTTCGCGGCCATCGCCAACGACAAGGCCCACTACGCCGGCCGCACGGGCATGGGTGCGGTCATGGGAGCCAAGCGCCTGAAGGCGGTGGTCGTGCGCGGAAGCCGCAAGCCCGGGCTGGCCGATCCCGAGGGCTTCCGGCGGGCCAGGAGCGCCCTGCTGGCCGGCCTGCGGGAGAGCCTGGTAGCCGAAAGTCTACGCTCCATGGGCACCGACGGAGCCATGGACCTGGGCCTCATGACCGGAGACGTGCCCGCAGGCAACTGGGGCGTTGGGGCGGACCCCGAGCTGGGCGCCAGGCTGGGAGGCCCGGCCTTGAGCGAGCGGTACCTGGTAGGCAATCACGCCTGCTCCCACTGTCCCATCGGCTGCAAGCGGGTCACCGCGGTACGGGAAGGGCCGTACCGGAGCGAGGAAGGACCGGGACCGGAATACGAAACCTGCGCCGCCTTCGGTCCCCTGATCGGCAACGACAACCTGGCCGCCGTCATTGCGGCCAACGAGCTGTGCAACCGCCAGGGCCTGGACACCATAAGCTGCGGCGCCACCATTGCCTTCGCCATGGACTGCTACGACCGGGGATTGATCCGAGCCGCCGACGGCGGCGGGCCCGACCTCGACTGGGGGAATATCGATGCAGTGCTGCAGCTGCTTCCGCGCATCTCCCGCCTGGAGGGTATGGGGAAGCTCCTGGCCCAGGGGTCGGCCCGGGCGGCCCGGGAGCTCGGAAAGGCGGCGGGGGACCTGGCGGTGCACGTGAAAGGCCTGGAGCTGCCGATGCACGACCCCCGGGCTTTCCACGGCATGGGACTGGCCTACGCGTATTCGGCCCGCGGAGCCTGCCACAACCAGCACAGCGTGCTGCCCGTGGAGCAGGGCATGGCTCTGTTCGACGGTCTCGGGCTGCAAGAGGACTACCCGGCGCAGGAAAGCGCGGGCAAGGCGCCCATGGTAATGACCAGCGAGAACTACGGGCTGCTGCTGAACTGCCTGTGCCAGTGCCATTTCGTGAACTACGCAACGTCCCCCCGAGACCTGCTTTCCGCCCTGAATGCCGCTACCGGTTGGAGCCTGGAGCTGCCGGAGCTACTGGAATGCGGGGCCCGTATCTGGCACCTGAAACGCGGGCTGATCAATCTGATGGGGATAAGGGATCGCGACGATGTTTTGCCTCCGAAGGTGCTTGAGCCGCTGGCCGATGGAGGGGCAGCGGGCTCGGTGCCGGACATCGAAGCCATGAAGGGTGAGTACCGTGTGATCCGAGGCCTGGACGATCGGGGTATCCCGCTCTCGGAGACTCTGCGGCGCCACGGCCTGGAGGAGCTGGATCGCCGGCTCGAGGCGATCCGCTAAGCTTTAGGGTCGCCGCACCGCGTATCAACAACGAGGAGGAAAGAAATGGCGGAAAACTTGAGGGTGTTCAGCAGGGAGTGGACTCAGGCTTTCAAGGAGGAGGTTCAGAACAGCGCCTCCTACAAGCAGGCGGCCAGGAACTGGGAAGGCGACATGGATCTGGTGATCCTGGCGGAGCCACGCGCCGGGTTCGAGGAGGACCTCCATCTGTACATGGACCTCTGGCACGGAGACTGCCGGGACATCCGCCGGGAGACGCCCGAGGGGGCGGGCAAGGCCAAGTTCGTGATCACGGGCACCTACGACCGCTGGAAACAGGTGATGCGCAAGGAGCTGGAGCCGATCAAGGGCATGATGCAGGGCAAGCTCAAGCTCAGGGGCAATCTGCCCTACATCGTACGCTTCATCAAGGCCGCCAGAGAGCTGGTCGAAGCCACTTCCAGGGTTCCGACCTATTTCCCCGACGAGGAGTAAGAGCTGTGGCCTACGACGCCGAGCTGGCTTTCAATTTCTGGACTCCCACCAAGGTCGTGTTCGGAGCCGGCAGCGCGGCGGAAGCCCGGATGGAGCTGGAAGCTCTGGGCTGCCGCAGGAGCTTCGTGGTCACCGATGCCGGCGTCGAAGCCGCCGGGCTCCTGGAGCCGGTGTGCGGGGCCCTGGGAAGCAACTGCGCCGGGGTATTCAGCGAGGTGCCCCAGGATTCGGAGCTCGAGGTGGTGAGCCGGGCGGCGGCCCTGGCCCACAGCGGCGACCTGGTGGCGCTG
>CAYMEK010000046.1:0-36074 GCA_964389305.1 uncultured Spirochaetaceae bacterium | reverse complement strand
GACCGTTTGTGGCAGATGGAGACGCTGCGGCGGGTCGCCACGGGCACCCTGGCTGAGGTCGCCGGCGAGGGGAGGGTGGATCTGGACTACTTTTGCCGCCTGATGGGATTCCCGGAGCTGCGGCGGCGCGCTGCCACGGCCGTGCCGGCGGAGGAGACCGCCCTGCTTCAAGCGTATGTCGACGGGATCAACGCCTACATCCGGGAGCGTCGGGAGGACCTGCCGCTGGAGTTCCGCTCCGCCGGGTTCGTCCCCGACCCGTGGCAGGTGGAAGACGTCTTCAGCTTCATCGCCCTGAACTCCTGGATGTTCCGGCATAACTATCGCGAAGAGCTGTTCGCCCTGGCCGCCAGGCAGAACGTGAAGCTCGAGGAGTGGAAGGACATCTTTCCGAGCCACCGGGGGGCTAACCTGCCCGATGACGCCTACTTCGAGGAGCTGCGCGGCCTGAAGGTCGGAGCAGTCCAGCGCGCCGCGCTGTCTTTCTTCCAGGCCCTGCCCGAGGCCCTGCCGCCGGCCGGCGGCACCAACATCTGGGTCACCGCCAAAGGGCCCGGGGGCAAGCCCCTGCTGGCCAACGACACCCACGTCGGGATCTCGCTGCCGGGCACCTGGTACCTGTGCCACCTCAAGGCTCCCGGTGTGGATATCGCCGGCGCTTCCGCGGCGGGCGTTCCAGGGGTGATCGCGGGCCACACCGACGAAGTCGCCTGGGGCCTCTCCATCCTGCCCATCGACTTCGTGGACCTGTTCGTGGTACGGGTCGATCCCGCCGACCCCACCCGCTACCGGGTGGGCGAGCGAACCCTGAGCATGGAGCGCGAGGAGGTGGTCATCGCGGTCAAGGAGGGTGAGCCGGCCAGGCGTGTCGCCTACCGCACCATCTACGGCCCGGTCATCACGGAGATCGAGCCGGGGGTCGAAGCGGCGGTGGCGCTGCGCTGGTACGGGACCCTGAGGGAAGGAGAGCTGGAAGACCGCACCGCCTCCACGGTTCTGCGGTTCATGGATTGTCACAGCGTCGAGGACGTGATGCGCGCAGCCTCTACGGTCAAGCTGGTCGGCCTGAACTTCGTGGCTGCGGACGTGCAGGGCAACATCGGCTGGCAGTCCGCCGGCGCGGTGCCTAACCGGCGCGGGTATTCGGGCAGGCTTCCCGCCGACGGATCCTCGGGAACCATGGGGTGGGAGGGCTTTCTGCCCTTCGCGCAGATGCCCAGGTCCTATAACCCGCCCGAGGGGCTCATCGTCAACTGCAACAACCGCGTGGTCGGCGATGGTGAGCCCAACCCGATCTCCAATAGCTGGGCCGCTCCCTACCGCCACGACCGGGTGCAGTCCCTGCTTGAGGAGATGGGGGAGCCGACCGTGGACGGCTTCCGCAAGATGCAGATGGACGTGTACTCCCTGCAGGCCGAAACACTTCTGCCCAAGCTGCGACCCTACACTTTCCAGGACCCCAGGGCTGTCGAGGCGATCTCGATTCTCGAGAGCTGGGACCGCCGGGTGGCGGCGGGTAGTCGCGGGGCGGCTGTGTACGAGGTGTTTCTCATCGAACTGGTGCGGGCCGTTCTTGAGGACGAGGCGGGCGGAAACCTCTTCTACTATTACCACGTCCCCTTCAAGCAGTACCTGATCCAGGACGTGATCCTGGATCGGCCACAATCCGGGCTCTGGGACCGGAAGGACACCCCCCAAAAGGAAGGACATCGGGAAATACTGGAGCAGGCCCTGGCAGCCACCATCGACTACCTCGAAAACGAGCTGGGAGACAACCGGAGGGGCTGGTCCTGGGGTCGCCTGCACGCGATCGAGTGGCGCCACGCCGGCGCGACCAGCGCCTTCACGCGAATGCTGCTGAACGCCGGCCCGTACCCGGTGGGCGGAGACGCCACCACGTTGAACGCCAACACGCCGGTCGTGGCCAGGGGCGAGTATCGGCCGGTCCACATCCCTGCGTTGCGCATGATCGCATCGCTCGCTGATCTGGACGGGATGCAGATTCTGGCCACCATCGGCCAGTCGGGACAGCCCGGTCATCCCCACTACGACGACATGGTCCAGCCCTGGCTCGACGGGAAGCTGCTCCACCTGCCCTTCCGGGACGCGACGGTTGCGGGGACGGTGGAGTCCGAGCTGAGCTTGTGCCCGTAGAGGTCAGAGGGCTCCGTGGGCGCTGGGGGCTTTGCGTCCACGGGGCCTCTCCGCACCCCCACCCGCGTGGCGGAGGACTCAGCCTTGGACATGCGGAAGCCTGTGGATGCACTGGTGGAGGGGAAAGACGTTCGACTCCAGGGTGGAGAAAGCCTGGAGTGCGCAAGGTTCTCTCCGGTGCAGATTAACGCCCTGAAAGACTCGACCGTCGAAATCGAGCCGGCAGCCTTTCTTCTTGCCAGTGCTCTGGCCTGGCTCCCCAGAGTGAGGATCCGTTCGGCAGCCGCAATGCGATCAGTAATTCAGCACGATCTGCTCAGTTTCGATACGATAAGTCACTTTGACATGCATAATCTTAGTGTTCTCTTTGTATGCCCGCAAGAGTAGCTGCGACACTCAGTAGGAGCAGGTGTAGCAATGCGACAATTGGTTTCTATTGTCGCTACTCCTTTCTTTTGTGGTTTTACTCCGTTTTTACCCTAACACACTAGCTCTGCATATCCCCGTCGAAAGCGATTTCCGAAGGTGAAAAGTTGATCTTTTTCACGAACTCGGCCGATTCCCGGGCCCCAAACTCACGGTCCATACCGTTATCCTCCCACTCGACCGAAAGCGGCCCGGAGTATTTGACGGCATTCAGCTCGCGGATAATTTCTTCAAAGTTTACACTGCCGTGGCCGAGCGAACGGAAGTTCCATCCCCTTCTGGGATCACCGAAGGGTAGGTGGGAACCAAGGATCCCCGCCCTTCCATCCAGGATGACTGCCGCATCTTTCATGTGAACGTGGTAGATGCGATCTGCGAATTCCCTGACGAACAGCTTGGGATCCATGCCCTGCCAGAGCAGGTGGCTTGGATCGAAGTTGAAACCCAGGGTTTCACGATTTTTAAAGGTCTTCAGCAGCTTCTCCGCCGTGTAAAAATCAAAGGCGATCTCGGTGGGATGCACCTCCAGGGCAAACTTCACTCCCACTTCGTCGAAGACATCGAAAATCGGGGTCCAGAGTCTCAGGATGGTCTGGAATCCTTCCTCGATCATCTGCTCGGTCGTGGGCGGGAAGGAGTACCAGAACTTCCAGATCGGGGAGCCGAGAAAGCCATTGACCACATAGCAGCCCATAGCCTTGGCCGCCCGGGCGGTGAACTTCATTTCCTCCACGGCCCATTTTCGAATCTCCTCTGGCTTTCCTGCCAGCTCATCGGGGGCAAAGGCGTCCGAGCGGCTGTCATAGAGGTCGCCCACGCACTGGCCAGCCAGGTGGGCACCCAGTGCCCAGCAGCCCAAATTGTACTTCTTCAGGATCTCCCGTTTCTCTTGTGCATATTTTGGATCCTCTGCGGCCCGGCGTACCTCCATGTGGTCGCCCCAGCAGGCAATCTCCAGCCCCTCGTAGCCAAAGGAGCTGCTCTTCTTGCAGATCTCCTCAAAGGATAAATCAGCCCACTGGCCGGTGAATAAGGTAACAGGTCTGCTCATTTTATGCTCCTTCGACAATTCCACCGTCTAAAAATCGACCCAGACGGCGCCTTTCTGTGCGCTTTCTACACACTTGCTTATAAAACGGACGCCCTGCACGCCGTCCTCGGCGTTGGGGAAATCCAAATCCTCTTCAGTGACCTTCCTGCCGGTCTTTCTCTTGAGCACAGCGTCTATGAAGCTCACATAGACGTTGGCGAAAGCTTCGTAGTAACCCTCGGGGTGACCGGCCGGGATCCTGGATACACTTGCGGCACCGGCGCTGAGAGCATCCCGTCCCCTGGAGATCCACGCAGTAGGCCTGTCGAGGTAAGCGATCTTCAGGTAGTTGGGGTTTTCCTGGTGGAATTCGATCGAGCCCTTGTCCCCGAAAATACGCACGCTTAGAGCGTTGTCCCAGCCCACGGCGATCTGGGAGCACCAGTACAGGCCTTTGGCTCCTCCCTCGTAGTTCACCATGATGGAGCTATTGTCGTCGAGCCTGCGGCCGGCGACGAAGGTATCCAGCCGGGCGCAGAGGGAAGAGATTTTGAGGCCGCTTAGATAAGAAACGAGATTTTCGACGTGGCTGCCGATATCGCCCACAGCGCCGCCCTTTCCCGACTGTTTGGGGTCGGTACGCCAGGCGGCCTGCCGGTTGTCCCCCTTCTCCAGCGGCGTAGCCAGCCAATCTTGCGGGTACTCGGCATACACGAAGCGAATCGAACCGATCTCGCCCTTGGCGATCAGGTCTCGTGCATGTTTCACGATCGGATAGCCGGTGTAGACGTAGGTGACACCGAAAAGCAGATTCTTCTCCCTCGCCAACCTGGCCAGCTCTTCGGCCTCCTCCAGTTCTACCGTCAGCGGCTTGTCGCAGGCTACATGAATGCCGTTCTCGAGAAAGGCCTTGGCAATGGGGTAGTGCATGTTGTTTGGGGTGGTAATGGAGACGAAATCGATTCCATCCTCCCGTCTGCCCTCCTTCTGAGCCATCTCCTGATAGCTCTCGTAGCAGCGTTCCCGATCCAGGCCCAACAAGGACCCGGTTTCCAGCGTTTTCTGATGGTCTTTGGAGAAAGATCCGGCAACCAAGGCCGCCTTACCGTCCAAGGAGGCGGCTTTTCGGTGCACGTCCCCGATAAACGAGCCGGGTCCGCCCCCGACCATGCCGAATTGCAGTTTTGACGTTATCTCACCTGTTCTAGATGCTTCTATCATAGCTCATACCTCCGGTTTTTTATTTGGCTGTGGAGGGATCATCCAACGTATTGGCTTTTCCACCCTACTTCTTAAGCCCCTTTTGCCGCCCAAAGAAATCCTCGTTTCGTTATAGTGAGGCATGGCTCGGAGCTGATCCGTTCGGCATCATGCCCGAGCGAGTTGTAAAATACCCGGCCTTTGCCCCAGAGCTTTTTCCAGACAACCGGAACCTCAACGCTGCCATTGCCCTCGTGAGGACCGGATAATATCGCGTTTTCTTCGAAGTTCCAGGCTCCAAAGCCGAAATCAAAATTGATTGCAGCTTGACCGCTCGATTCCATTTTGCCTTCCCGCGGCGGTACTACCGTTGTCGCCAGAACTTTGATGGCAGGATCGACCTGGAGATAGTATTGCTCGTCGTATACATCGAAATCCTCGATTCCAGACATGATCGGATCTTTCTTGTCTTTTACAGTGACCTTGTATTTCAATCCGTTTCCGTCGATGCCCGCCGCCCCGACGTGGGCTACCAGCTGCCCTCCGGCCATAAACTGCCAATCCGGAGACCCTCGGAAGGCGTCGCAGAGACCTGCATGACATCCGGCAATCCCGACTCCTCCTGCAACGGCTCCAATCACTGCATCTATCTGTTGCGCACTCATATCACCCATCGTCCAATGAGGAACAATCAGGTGAAACGACTTAACTTTCTCTTTGTCCTTGTAGACATCCAGCGAATCGGAGAGCTCGACTTCAAAATCGCTTTCCTCAAGGAATTTCTTGAATATATGGGCAACGTTTGCCGGATCGTGACCTTCCCAACCTCCGTACACGATCAAAGCTTTTCTTTTCATAACAACTATTCCTCCTATCGGGAAATGCTTTTAGTAAACGAATTACGTTGATTCCCTCGCTTTGAACTCGGGATCGAATAGAATGACCTCCGGTTCCCGTGAAGATCGATCGGCATTCAATATGTCGATCAAGAGCTCCACAGCCCTACCTCCCATTTCACCGGTCGGTTGACGAACACTTGTAAGTGTGGGATTGACAACCATGTTCATGCTTGCATCGTCGTAACCGATGATTGCAATGTCATCGGGAACTCGAATTCCTCGTTCATGGAATACCCTCAGGCATCCGTAGGCGATTACATCATTGAACGCAAAGACCGCATCGACGTCGATATTCGAATCGAGCACAATCTGCATAGAATTGTAACCGTGCTCCAGCGTAGTTCCGGCAACATGCAACATATCCTTTGAAAAACGAATACCGTAATCGGATAGAGCTCGATGGTATCCCTCCAAGCGGTCCAATGAAGCGACCATATCCTCCGGTCCACTCAGATAGATAATCTTTTTATGGCCTTTCTTGATCAGATGTTCCGTCGCCAGGTATCCGCCCTTTTTGTCGTCAACTACAATGCAATCCACTCCGCACTCTTTCACACACCTTGCGATAAGAACCACCGGTATATCGAATTCCTGAAACGTCGATTTCTTTATGTCTTTTTCTCGAACCGGAACCAACAAAATCCCATCCACTCCACGGTCCACCATAAGCTTGACAAGCTCGTATTCCTTTTCCGTATCCTCGTATGTGTTGGAAACGAAAATGCTGAACCCTATAGCCTGTGAGTAATTCTCTATCCCTCTTACAAGATTTGCGAAAAACGGATTGGCAATGTCCGGTTGAATCACTCCAAAGGTGTTCGTCCTCTTATATCTCAGGCTCTGAGCGATCAGATTGGGGGAATAACCCATTCGCTTCGCAATATCACAGATCTTTTTCCGTGTTTCCGGCGAGACTTCCCCCTTGCCATTCAGCGCCCTCGATACCTGACTGACCGAGATGTTCAATAGGTTGGCGATAGCCTCTTGTGTTACTCTTTTCTTCCCGGACATCATTTCGTCCATGTCTATGGTATATTAGAGCGTGTTAGCAGTCTACTAATGCGCATGCCTAAACACACCTCATTCATCGAGTACAAACTCCGGAAGATCCATGGGCAAAGGCGCAGGCCTGCTGCAGGTGCTCTCCAGTTTATAGGATTTCCCCGATTTTGAAGACTGCGTAAATCCGAACATGGTTTCCAGAACATGGTAGGCCATGTCGCCATTCGCCCTGTGTGCGCGCTTTGAAAGGATAGCATAGGCCATATCCGCCAGCCCGACCCCCCGGCTGTTTTCATTGTAGTCGAACAGGAGCGGTATCTCAGTCAGAGGCGTCATTTTCTCCCTTCGTGGAATTTGGCTCGGAAAACCCAGCCAATCCGAGTTTTTTCCTCGCCGTATGAATATCTTGCCCCCGAAGATATTCGGCCCGCCGTAGGGATCGTCGTCGTGGATATAGAGAGTGCCGTCCTTTCCATAGATTTCGATGCGAGGCAGAGCAGGATCCCATACATCAAAGCTCATCATGATGGTTCCTGTTATGTTATTCTTGAATTCCATGATTCCCGTTACGTGGGTGTCGACGTCGACTTTGATGGTCTGGCCGTATTTCGGCTGGCTCGTAATTGTTCGTTGGTTGAAGTACTTCTTTGTACTGCCGAAAACCTGTCCCACTGGACCGAGCAGGGAAACCAGTGCTGTAATGTAATATACGCCCATGTCGAGCATTGGACCGGCGCCTTCCTGGTAGAAGAAATCGGGATTCGGATGCCAGACTTCGTGACCGTGGAAAGCACAGAAGGCCGTGACGGCGATCGGTTCTCCGATCCATCCGTCATCGATCAGTTTCCTGCAGGTTTGAAGCCTGCCACCCAGGAAGGTGTCCGGTGCACATCCCACGAAAAGTCCCTTCTCTTTGCCCAAGCTCACAATCTTCTTACCGTCTTCAAGATTGATAGCCAATGGTTTTTCACTGTAGGCATGCTTTCCCGCGTTCAGGGCGGCAAGATATATTTGGGCATGCGATTGAGGATTGGTCAGGTTCAGAACAACGTCTATCCCTGAATCTTCCATGAGTTCCTTCACACTGCATGACTTCGGAATATCGTACTGCTGAGCCTTCTCCTTGGACCGCTCGGTGATCAAGTCGGCGCATGCTACAATTTCCATTACCGGCCATTTTTTGCAGTTTTGGAAATAGACATCAGAGATGTTGCCACATCCCACCAATCCAAGTTTCAATTTACCCATAGCATTCCTCCTGACTCTTTGTTGTTACCTATACGGCGGCCGCCATAGAGGTAAGAGGAGGGGTTTCCCCCTCCTCACGAAACTCAATAGTCCCCAGGCAGGTACTCTTTGAAGTTTTCGGCGGTGATCACAGGTGTTTCCATGAAATTCCAGTAGGGATCCCATTGTTTCCCCGCCTTCCATCCTTCATTTACTATTTTTATCGCAAAGGGTGCTAGCATGTCCGTCTCGTCAACGGGTGACTGCAGAATATCATTGATAATGTATCCACTTTCGACCGCCTTCAAACCTTCCTTACTTCCCCCAAGCGACACTATCTTAATTACACCTGGAGCGTATCCCGCTTCCTGCAGGGCGATAACGACGCCTGCCGCCATCCCATCGTCATGAACCCATACAGAATCTATGCTGTTCCCATATGCCGTAATAAAATCGGACATCACCGCCGCCGCCTTGTCCTTTGTCCAATCGGCCGGCTGCCTTGCCAGGACCTTTATTCCAGGATCGAGGTTGTCGATGAAGCCCTGGGTCCTGGCGATAGTGGTCTCTTGTCCGGCGGCTCCTTCCACGATCACCACATTCCCTTTTCCATTCAGGATCTTATTTGTGCACTGTGCGCCGATTTTTCCTTCGTCGAAGTTGTTCGGTCCTACATAAACGGCCGTGTACTTCTCCGATTCTTTCGATGGAAGGGTATTGCCCATAATCACCGGTATCCCGGCATCATACGCCTTCTTGATGCCGGGAGCGATGGCGTCCGAGCTGACCGCGAACAGAACGATAGCATTCGGTTGCAGTGCGATGGCCTCATTCATCTGGTTCGCCTGAGTCTGAGGATCGAACTTGCCATCGAACATAACCATCTTTATTCCCGCGGCATTCAAGTGCTTTTCCAGGTTGTCTGCATAGACAGGAGGATAGGACGATTGCATCCCAATGTTGAGCAGTACAACCGTTTTTTCCCCTGGCTCCTTCGTGCCTCCCGCAAAGGAGACAACAGGTATGAGAAGACATACCAGAATAATGCTGAAAACGATTTTTCCTTTCATGTTGTTTTCCCTCCTTAAATTTCTCGAGACTCGAACCCCTACTCTCTCAAAACTAGCTATTAGCGCTGTCACCTCCTTTCCTCATGTGTTACTTCCCCATAAGGCGGCCGCCTATAGGAATTTTTTCTTCTGGCTATTCACCGCATCTACGACGACAATAAAAATCAACAACAACCCTTGTATCATCTGTTGGATGAACGATGAAATTCTCAGCAGAACCATTGCGTTGTTCAGAGTTCCGATAAACAGAATTCCCTCAAAGGCCCAGATGATGCTTCCCTCTCCTCCACTCAGGCTGGTCCCTCCCAGTAGGACCGCTGTAATGACTAAAACGGGGGTATAGAGACCGATGGTTCCGGAAGCAACGTTCAATTTCGCCGCCAGAATCACGCCCGCTAATCCCGACAACAACCCCGTAAGAGAAAAACAGATAATACGAACCCGATCGACCTTGATCCCGAAGAATCTGCTGGCAGTTGCATTTCCGCCGATTGCGAATATCTCGCGACCGAAAACCGATTTCTGCAGAATGATCTCGAATACGATCAGCAAGACAAAAAAGACAATGATGGGTAGGGGAATTCGGAGAACTTGAGTCTCGGCCAGAAGGGCGAAATTCCGGTTCGAGCCTATAATCGTGTGTTCTCTGGTTATCGCAAACACCAGGCCGTTTACGAATATCATCGTTCCGAGAGTTGCCCCGAGCGACGACAGCCGGGTTTTCGTCACCAATAGACCGTTCAAAATGCCGAAAATCGTCCCCCCAATCAATCCGCCAAGTACTCCGAAGACAACACCGTATGCCTGAAATATGATCGCAAGAACTGAGCCCATCGCCATGATCGAACCGACCGAAAGGTCTATCTCTCCCAATATGATCAACATCGCCATACCGATAACGATGAATCCCTGATCGCCTATATTGGAGAGAATTCCCTTTATGTTTTCGAACGACAAGAAATTACTCGTTCTGAAGGACACAAACGCCCCGACCGCCACGATGACGAGCAATAGTTTATGTTCAACCACGAATCTCTTCATTCTCACTACCGTCAACTCTCCGTCACCGGCTGTCCCTTCTGCAGCGTCTTGACCATTCTTTTTCTTGCGGCGACATCAGCGGCCAGCGCCACAATGATGAGTATTCCTTTCGTGATATTCTGAAATGCAAAAGGCACGTTGTAGAGAATCAGAGCGTTGACGACAACTGCCAGCATCAATACTCCGACCACGGTTCTTGCGATGCTACCCTTGCCGCCGAGCAGACTCGTTCCCCCGATGACCACCGCGGTTAAAGCGCTGAACTCAAATCCGATCCCGGTCACCGGGCTCGCCGTTCCCATCCTCGAGCTGTATATCAGGGCCGCAATGGCTACCGAGACGCTTGAGATCACGAAGGCGATCGTGCGCACTCGTTTTGACCGAATGCCCGCGATTTCGGAAGCCTCCATGTTCGTTCCTACATAGATGATTTTTCTTCCGAAAAGCGTCTTTGTGAGAAGCAACTGGTAGGCTACCGCGATGAAAATGAAGATGATAATGTGTATCGGTATTCCCAGGAATACATTCTTTCCAATAAAGGAAAACCAGGTATCCGGGACGCCGAAGATAATCGCACCGTTCGAGTATAGCAATGCCAGGCCGGAGAAAAACGAAAGTGATCCCAGCGTCACGATGATGGAATTGACATTGAACATCGTGACGATGAGTCCATTGAAAAACCCTATTGCCACCGCAAAGACAAGAGGCAGGATAAATCCCAGTACATTATTCCGTTGTTGGAAGGAAATGGCGATCAAATTAAGAAACGAAAAAACAGAGCCTACAGAAAGGTCGAGGCATCCACTTATTACAACCAGGGTCAAACCGCAACTGATAATAGCAATCACTGATATTTGTCGGAGCAGGTTCACGATGTTCCCGACAGTCCTGAAATTCGGATTCACAATGGAGAGAACCGCGATCAACAGAACGAAAATCACTACTTGTGATTGCTCTTGCAGGACTTCTACAAGTACGCGTGCTTTCCCCTTCACTTGTGTATCCTCGCCGCAGCCCGCAGAATATTTTCGGTTGTGACCTCTTCATCGGAAAACTCGGCGCAGATTTCCCCCCTTGAAAGCACTATTACACGGTTTGCCAGCTTACTTATTTCCGGTATTTCGGAAGACAGAACAAGAATCGAAGTGCCCCCCGCGGACAGGTTCCTGATGATGTTGTAGACATCCTCCTTGCTTCCCACATCTATGCCCCTGGTCGGATCGTTCAGGATCATGAGTTTCGGCCGAATGGCCAACAGGCGTGAAAATATCGCCTTCTGTTGATTCCCGCCGCTTAAGGCCACAATTCTTGTCGAAGCTAAAGGTGTCTTAATTGACAGTCTCCGAATGTAGGTGTCACCGACTTCCGACTCCTTCCTGTTGTTCACCAAAAAGTTGCTGCCACTGTGGAAAAGCCAGAGTGGAGAAATGTTCTGCTTTACGCTCAATTCCAGGAAAAGCCCCTGAAGCTTCCTTTCTTCCGGCAGATAGACAACTCCGTAGTCGACGGCGTCAGCCGGATGCTTGATGGAAACTCGCTTTCCCAGAAAATAGACTTCCTTCGACTGGGCGGGCCACAGCCCGAAGAGACTTCTGACCAATTCATCTTTTCCGGATCCCATTAGTCCCGCTATTCCGAGAATCTCTCCTTCGTAAAGCCGCATGTTGAAACTCACGATCTTGTTCTTAATCGCGATTTTCTTCACTTCAAAAATGACGTTCTTTCTTTCGACTTTCTTCTTGATTGTTTTTTCAAGCGAGTAACCAATCATCAAGGAAACGATCTTGTCGGTATCGAAATCACCGCGTTCCAACGTTCCCTGATTCCTCCCGTCTCGAAAGACGCTCAATCGGTCGGCGATGTTCGCCACTTCGTCCAACCGGTGAGAGATATAGATGACGCTGATTCCTTCATGCTTCAGCTCTCCGATAATAGAAAACAATTTCTCGGTTTCTTTCATGGTGAGGGAAGATGTAGGCTCGTCCATGATGACGATGCGGGCGCTCGTCGCGGTGACCGCCTTGATGATTTCTATGAATTGCTGTTCGGCGGTCGTGAGCTGCGTCAGCTTTCGCTCCGGGTCTATGTCTATGTTGTAACTTCTTAAGATTTCTCTTGTTTTCCGAATGAGCCTTTTGAAACTCACAAATCCCGGGATTCCGCTTCTGGGCAGCCTGCCCAGGAAAATGTTCTCGGCGACAGATAGCTGCGGGATGTTTTCCCTTTCTTGATAGATCATGTGGATCCCGATGGAGTGAGCCGACTCGACATCACCGAGGTCCGTGCGGTTGCTGTTGAAAATAATTGTCCCGGAGTCTTTCGTATATACGCCGGAGAGAATTTTCATGAGCGTGGACTTTCCGGCTCCGTTTTCTCCGACAATTGCATGCACTTCGCCACGCTTCAGGTCAAAATCAACCTCATTGAGCGCTACCGTACCGGGGAAAGTTTTTACAACCTTTCTCACTTCCAATAACGGTGTTTCGCCCATCATCTTCTACACAACTTATTTTGCCGCAAACGTTCCCGCAAACGTTCCCGCAAACGTTTGTGCATTCTAACTCACTTTTTTTTCGCTGTCAAGATTTCGCACTGCTTCAGATAAGCTTTATTTGTGAGCGAACCTTAATCGAGAGTAGTATCATTCTGTTGCTGTGACCGAGAACTGCGAATGAATATCCGGTCTCGCACCCAGCAAGCGATATCGGCCGGCCTGCTCGGGACTTACAGCGCCTGCCGTCGGTCCTCTACCTGTAACCCCCGGAGGCTACGATCATCTCCCCGGTTATGTAGCCTCCGTGCTCCGAAGCCAGGAACACGGCGAGGCTTGCGATCTCTTCGGGCTTGCCGAACCGGCGCACCGGTATTTTATCGAGGAGTGCTTTCTTGCCCTTTTCATCCAGAGAGCTCCACAGCATATCGGTCTCGATCTTGCTCGGAACGATCGAATTGACGGTGATCCCGTGAGGCGCGTATTCGTTGCTGATCGCCTTGGTCAGGGTGATGACCCCGCCCTTGGAGGCGGCGTAATGCGCTCCGGAAGTACCCCCGGTCAGTCCGGAAGTGGAAGATATATTGATGATCCGTCCCCATCGGCGCTTCAGCATGTGCGGAAGCACTGCGCGGCAGCAGAGGAATACCGCGGTGAGATTGCAGGCTAGCATCTCATTCCACCGGGCGAGGGAGATGTCCAGAAAAGCACGCCGGTCCGCGATGCCGGCATTGTTCACGAGAATGTCAATACTTCCAAACCGTTCGATGCTCCGGTCCACCATCGCCTTGACCTCGGGTTCGACTGAGAGATCCGCCCGGGCCAGCAAGGTGCGACCGGAGCTAGAGCGTTCGATTTCGGCTGCAACCTCTTCGGCGGCCTGCCTGGAGCTGCGGTAGTTGACGACCACCCGGCATCCCTCTTCCGCCAGCGCAAGGGCGATGGCCTTCCCGATTCCTTTCGCTGCTCCTGTTACAATTGCAACACGATCCCTCAGCAGCGGCTTACGCACATCCTTTTCCTTTTTACCCGGCTTCCCATGCTATTCACGCTATCCACATTGTCAACAAGCGCGCGTTCCATAGATTCTGGCGGCAGCCCGGGTACTGCCGCCTGGTTCAGCATCCATCGAGAGCCGGCCGATATACCGGCGTCCTGGTAAAATGATGTCGACCGACACGGCGAGTATACCACGACAAGTGTCCGGGTTATAAGAAAAGGATCGCCCTTGTCTTTCGCTCCAGGGCCCGCAAAAGACATCCTCTGTTTCGCCTTAAGCGAAACTGGATTCGAGGCCGGAAGGTCCATTGAGGCAGAGTCGGCTCTGTTTCCTGCCGTACGGATTAAAGACAAGCCTTTTTTTTCTCTCTCTGTTCGGCTAAAATCTGCTTTGTTGCCGAGTAGGCTAAGCTTTTATCGGCTGCGGGAAAAATCCGCTGTCCGCGGCAAGCAGGAACAGTCACAGGGAGGTATGACATGGATCTCAAGCTTGTAGGCAAGAAGGCGCTGGTAACTGCCTCAACGGGCGGTATCGGCCTCGCAATCGCCAGACGGCTGGCCGCGGAAGGAGTGTCTGTGGTCATCAACGGCCGGAGCGCAGAGACAGTCGAGAGTGCCTGCCGGCAGATCTACTCTGATTGCCCGGAGGCGAAGCTCGAGGGGCTCGTTGCGGACAACGGAAGCGCCGCGGGGTGCCAGAAAACCATCGAGAAACATCCCCAACTCGATATCCTGGTCAACAACCTCGGAATCTACGAAGTATCCGACTTCTTCACTACCAGCGACGGCCAATGGCAGCATCTGTTCGAGGTGAACGTCCTCAGCGGGGTACGCCTGAGCAGGCACTACCTGAAAAAGATGCTCGACGGCGGCGAGGGGCGGATTCTGTTCATTTCCAGCGAATCGGCCATCAACAATGCGCCGGAAATGGCGCACTACAGCGCCACCAAGCTCATGCAGCTCTCCGTCTCGCGCAGCTTGGCCGAGCTCACGAAGGGCACACAGGTCACTGTAAACTCACTCCTGCCCGGCTCCACCAGGACGGCGGGAGTCGAGAAATTCATCCAGGATGTCTTCCCGGGTGCGGACAATGCTTCAGCCGAGAAACGCTTCATGGCCGAAAACCGCCCCACCTCTTTGATCGGTCGCCTGATCCTCCCCGAGGAGATCGCAGCACTGGCAGCCTTTGTATGCAGCCCCCTTTCCTCCGGCATTAATGGCGCCTGCCTGCGGGTCGACGGGGGGCTTATCCGCAGCGCCGTTTAGCAGCCCCTGCGGGCTGGAAGCGCGGCGATCGGAGAGGAGCGGGAGTATGGATAGTAAGGATAAGGCGTTGGAGGGAAAAGTCGCCGTCGTGACGGGCGGCGCCTCGGGAATCGGAGAAGCGGTCGGCAGGCTCTTCGCCGCCAATGCCTGCAAGGTCGTGTTGGTTGACATCGATGAGAAACGTCTGGGGCGGGTCGTCGGGGAGATTGCAGGCAGCGGCCGGGTGTGCAGGGGCGTGAGCGCCGACGTGGCGGTGGAATCGCAGGTACTGAGCCTGTTTCAAGGGGTCATGGAAGAGTTCGGCAGGATAGACATCCTGGTGAACAGCGCGGGCAGAGACTCGCTGTCCCCTCCGATCACGGAGGTGAGTCTCGAGGAATGGGAAAAGACCATCAATCCGAATCTTACCGCAGTGTTCCTGTGCTGCCGGGAGGCTTTTCGAATCATGGAGAGACAGGGCGGCGGAAAAATCATCAACATGGGCTCCACCTCCGCCAGGCTGGCCTCCGGGCCGGGGCACAGTCCCTACCGGGCCTCGAAGCACGGCATGATGGGTCTGAGCAAGAACCTGCTCAGGGAGGGGATGGCTAAAAACATCAATGTCACGGTAGTGAATCCATCCCACGTGAAGACCCCTATGACCGAGATAATCGACCAGGGACTGTACGACAAAGAGCTGCCTGCTTATCTAGAGGGATGGCTCGACGAGAGAGAGATAAAAGAGGGCATTCATCAGAGCTGCATAGACGTGGAGAACGTGGCCGAGATCGTTCTCTTTGTGGCCACGCGGGATCCCTCGGTGACCATACCCCAGATCGCGATCTACCCAACGTTCAAGGTGCACAGGTACGGGATGGAGGTCTGAAAAGCCCCTCGCAGGCAAAGTGAGGGGCCGGAACGCGGCCGCTGTCGGACTCAGCTCCTGTGCGCCCCCTGCCAACGCCGCAACAGCTCGTCGATCGCTTGCAGCACGTCTCCGCCCAGCTCGAGATCCCCGGCCGCCGCGGTCTCCTCGATCTGAGATGGCTTCCTGGCGCCGACGATCGCGGCGGTGACTTCGCGGCGGCGCAGCACCCATCCCAGGGCTAGCTGGGCGGTGGTAAGGCCTTCCTGTCCGGCCAGGGCGGACAGCTCCTCCACCATCCGCAGGGTCGCGGTAAGCTGCGGCTCCTGGAACAACGGATCCTGGCGTCGGTGGTCATCCTCGGCCAGGTTGCGGACTCGCTCGGCGCTGAAGGTTCCGGTCAGCATTCCCTTCTGCATCGGGCTGTAGACGATCACTCCGATTCGGTGCTCGGAGCAGTAGGGGAACAGCTCCTCTTCGGTCTCCCGCCGCAGCAGGCTGTACGGGGGCTGCAGCGACGCCACAGGATGAATCGCCCGCAGGCGCTCCATCTGAGCGACGCTGAAGTTGCTGACTCCGGCGTAGCGGATCTTACCCGCAGTGACCGCTGCGGCAATCTCACTCCAGGCTTCTTCGATGTCCTCTTCGGGCTGTGGCCAGTGGATCTGGTACAGATCGATGACCTCCACCCCCAGACGGCGCAGGCTGTCTTCGATCTCCCGGCGGACGCGGTCCCGCTTCAGATTGGGCTGCGGGCTTCCCTCGGCGTCCCAATCACGGCCGCACTTCGTAGCGATCAGGGGCCGTTCGCTGCGGGGAATCGTCCTGAGCGCGGAGCCCACGACCTCCTCGGCGTGGCCCAGGCCGTAGATCGGGGCGGTGTCGATCCAGTTTATGCCCTTCTCTAGAGCCCGGTGGATGGCCGATATGGAATCACGGTCGTCCTGCGGCCCCCAGGCGTAACGCCAGCCTCCTCCCCCCTGGGCCCAGGTACCCAGCCCGATACGCGTCAGGGACAGCTCTGTCCAACCGAGTGCTCGCTTTTTCATGTATCTCCCCTTGAAATCTAATGCATAAAATATACAGAAGATTGCTCGCCGCGGCCAGGAGAGATAGGCAGGCAGTCAGTGGCGCGATGCGAGTGAGGGAAACAGTAAAGCGGTGGAGCACCGGGACGTGCTGGAGACCCCGGCCGACGACAAGAAATATAGGTACTTACTGTGTCAGGCGGACTAGAGTTTCGCGATCAAGTCGCTTGCCCAGCGGCCGATAGCCGTCCAATCTCGTATATCGCTTGCCGCCATCTGTTTGAGGGCCGGAAGAAGATTTAAGGGGAACCGCAGCTTTGCCGGGTCATACTTGCCGCCGAATATCTCGACCGCCACTGGGGAAAGCCAGGGGAACTTCGCAAGCTCTTTATCGAGCTGCGCGCGCGCTTCCCGTCGCTCCTTCTCCTCGTCATGAAACGGGCCGAGGGCGAAGATTCCCACCGGCCGCTCCATGAGCGCCTTACGGTGCCGCGATAGGAAATGGAGCGCATCCTTGTGCCAGCGGAACATGTAGAGGGGCGCGCCCAGAACGACGGCGCTATTGCCTGTAAGGGTCCGTACTGCCCGTGCAGGCTGAATATCCACCTCCTGTCCGCGCTCGCGTAGCGTCATCGCGACCGCATTGGCGACTTCCTGGGTTGAGCCATACTTTGTTGCATATGCTACAAGTATCGAAGCGGACATGGTGACTCCTGCCTCCCACCACCTTCTCCTGCTACCTTAGCACACCGCAGCCTTATATCGCAATCTTCCCTTAGCAGTAGAAGATATTCAATTTTCACGCTTCAGCCAACATCCACCTTAGACCGAGGGGAACCAATATTGACTTATATTACTATTATAGTAATATTTATAACTAAAGAAACATCAAGGAGGTTCACGATGCCTTTTTCCTTACCCGATTTGCCTTATGAGTTTGACGCGCTTGAACCCTATATAGACGCCCGGACCATGGAGATACACCACGACAAGCACCACGGCGGTTACGTGGCCAAGCTGAACGCCGCCCTGGAGAAGTCTCCTCCTCTGCAGAACAAATCAATCGAGCAGCTCCTCCGGGATCTGGAGACCGTTCCAGCGGAGATTCGTACGGCGGTGCGCAACAACGGTGGCGGGCACTACAACCACAGCCTTTTCTGGAAAACGCTTGCTCCTGATAGCGGCGGCAAGCCGAACGGGGCACTGGCTCGAAATATCGAGAAGAGCTTCGGCAGCTTCGAAGAGTTCAAGGAGCGATTCAGCTCGACGGCCGCCGGCATCTTCGGCAGCGGTTGGGCTTGGCTCGTTCTCGACTCCAACGGGACCCTGAGCATCGCCAGCACACCGAACCAGGACAACCCCCTTATGACGGGGCGGGTTCCACTCCTCGGCCTCGATGTCTGGGAGCATGCCTATTACCTCAAGTACCAAAACAGGCGGCCGGAGTACATCGCAGCTTTTTGGGCCGTCGTCAATTGGCCCCAGGTGAGCGCAAATCTGGAGGCGGCTTCGAGGTAAAGGCTCAAGCGTCTTTCCACCCGGCCAAACTCGGCCAAGGCTGTCCTCCACGAACCGGGTGGCCTGAACCGGAGAAGCGGGTCCGCTGAAGTTCGCGCATTGCGCCGGCTGACGATGAGTTAAACTCGATCCGGCAGCGGTCGTTTGCCTCGTAGACTCTCAGGCAGCGATTCGATACCCTTTCAGCGGACATGCGATCCTGAGAGCCGGGAAACAACCTCGGCTGTCGGGAAGCCGGGCGGCGGAAGGGCAGCCGTCCAGGCTGCCTATACAAACGTGAGCTTCGGCAGGGGGGCTCGTGGCGTACCGATACCTCGAAGAAATCTCTATCGCCGACGTGGCCTTTGAGGCCGAAGGGGCCACCCCCGAAGAGCTGTTTGCCGCCGCCGCGGACGCCACCATGAATGTCATGGTGGAAGATATCAACAGCATCGCTAACAAGGTAACCAAGAGGATCGTCCTGCGGGACAGAGATATGGACCTGCTTCTCTTCCAATACCTGCAAGAGCTGATCTATTTCAAGGATGCCGAACAGCTACTGCTGCGAAGCGGCCGGCTGGAAATCAGGAAAGAGGAGGATGGTGGTGATTTCCTGCTCGCAGCAGAGCTGCGGGGGGAGAAGCTCGATCCTCGCAGGCACGCCCAACAGGTGGACGTCAAGGCGGTCACCTTACACATGTTCCAGGTGCAAGAAGACGAAAAAGGATGGCGGGCTACGGTGGTCCTGGACATCTAGAGCGTTCGGGCGGCCGCAACGTCGAATCCCTTCCGTGTCTAGGAATATTTCCTGGTCAGGCGGCGAAGCTCTTTCTCCAGCTTTCTCTGGTGAGACTTTTCGAACCGAACAAGGTATTTCAGCATCTTGACTTCGGCTGGATCCGAGACCGGGGCAAGCTGCTGCGTGTAAAAGGCCGCCGCCTCCGCCTCCGCCCCGATGGCCAGCCTGATCACCTCGAACAGGTCGGTATACTCATAGGTACTGGCCTGCAGTAGTGCAAAATCTGGCCCGCTGGGAGCGCCCGGAGCGGGCTCATAGTCTTTCTTGAAAAGCCTCTTGTACAGGTCGCAAAGAATCTCCCGGTGCTGCTCTTCTTCAGCGGACAGTTTCACCATCCTGTCCTTTCCGTCTTCTAAAGTGATCTTTTCACTCAGACTCCGGTAGAGCTCCCGGGCGTGAATCTCGCTTTCAATGGCCTGCGACAGAACATCTGCGCTCAGGTGTGACATACGCTGCTCCTCCTTCGCAGCTGAGTATACCAGCCATACGGGCTCGCAGCAACTGTCTGCGAATCCGTCGCAGATCCCGCATCCGACGACCGAAGATAGTGCCGACAGCCTTGTTGGAGGTACAACAGCGAAAATCGGTGGTTGGCCACCGCCGGGTCGCGCTGGCACGAATCCAGGGGAAGGCTTTCAAGGTCCCTTCCGCCCACCTGATCGGAAAAGCGGCGGCCTGGTACGCCCGCCGTCATATCGAGTCTCAGTGTATCCCCGATCGACTGAGATATCTGGCAATTGAGACTCGTCCTGTGGGCACTACTCCTGCCCGGCTTCTTTACTTCGAGGCTTTGACCTGGATGCTCCAGATCACGCCGCCCAGGCGCTTCAGCTCCTCCGGGGATAGCTCGGGAAATTCCTTGAGCAAGGAAGCAGCCTGCTCGGGTCCGAACATCTCCCCTGCGCTCTTTTCGCCCGCCACGCTGACCGAGGAGAAACCTGCTTCACGTATCAGCCGCAGATACTCGTCCTCCAGCAACGCCCCGGATATGCATCCTGTCCACAGCGCGACGTTGGCCCTGAGCTTCTCAGGAAGCTCCTCTCTGAGCACTATGTCGGAAATCATCATCCTCCCGCCTGGCTTCAGAACCCGGAAGGCTTCCCGGAACACCCTCGCTTTGTCCTGGGAGAGGTTGATGACACAGTTGGAGACCACCACATCCGCAGTAGCGTCCGCCACTGGGAGGTTCTCGATCTCCCCGAGCCGGAACTCCACGTTTCCGTAAGCCCCTTTCAGTGCAGCGCTGCGCGCCCAGTCGATCATCTCCGCAGTCATGTCCACCCCGATCACCTTTCCGGAGGGACCGACCCTGCCGGCGGCGAGAAAGCAATCGATACCTCCACCGGAACCGAGATCCACAACCGTTTCGCCGGGCTGAATCTCCCCGAGAGCGGTAGGGTTCCCGCACCCCAGTCCCAGATCCGATTCCGCCGGGATCGAGGAAAGCTCCTCCCGCGAATAGCCCAGTCGCTCGCTCTGACAACTATGCGGGCCTCCGCAGCAAGTACAGCCCGCAACCGCCCCGGCATCCGGCCCGGCGCTGCGGGCGTACCGCCGCCTGACTTCCCTTCGTACATCACCTTTCACGTTCGCCCTCCTGACCGGCGATCTCGCGGGCCACGGGGCCGAGGATCTCCCGTACCGTTCCGGCAAGCTCTTCCACCTTGATCAACGAGAGGCAGCATACGCACCCACCGCCGCGCATGCTCACCACCGCCAGTTTGTCACCCGTTCGGATGCCCGCCAGTGAACGTAGCTGTTTCGGCAGTACCACCTGGCCGCGCGAATCGACCGTGACTACGGCTTCCACACTGCAGCACTGCCGGGAATCCGAAATCCGCGATTTCTCCATTTTTATCCTTTTCTGTATTTTCTGTTAATTCTAATTTATCAGAATATGAAAATCAAGTAAAGGGCCTTGGCCGCCCCCCGCCGGTGTTGATAGTCCGGCCCGGCTTATTCGCGGTAATGTTGTTCGCCTGTCACAAGGAAATCAGTGGTACCTGGTGCCGCCTGCCGCTGCTATCCTCACCGGATTGATCGGCCGCAGACCGGATTCGATTGCAGCCCGTTGGGGTTCCAGGAACGGCGGGAGGGCCAGGGTCTCACCGAGATGCTCCGCGTCCTCGTCCGTGGTAAAGCCCGGACCCTCCGTGGCTATCTCGAAGAGCACACCTCCGGGTTCCCGGAAATAGATGGATTTGAAATAGAAACGGTCGATGACCGGCGTGACCCGTACTCCCGCATCCAACAGCCGTCTCTGCCAGCTCAACTGCTCGCCGCCGTCCGGGGTCTGGAAGGCGACGTGATGAACCCCGCCTATGCCTACGCGACCCGGGGCGGAATCCCTGCGCTGCTGCAGATGGATCTCGGTGCCCGGCCCTCCCTGTCCCGTTTCGAAGACCGCTACTGCTGATCCGTCGGGAAGATCGTATTCTCTGACCTGCCTGAAGCCGAGAACACCGAGGAGCAGCCCGGCAGTCGGCTCCAGCCGGCGTACAGGAATGTGCACGGCGTGAAGACCACGTATGCCTATTTCCTGTGCTACCGGGCTCTTCCGCCAGGGCGTACCGCCGGGCTTACCGCCGTCCTCTACCAACTCCAAACGCTGGCCTTCGGGATCGGCGAAGGCCAGCGAGGCCCTGCCGCTGTGCTCGCTGATTCCCCCATGACGGACACCGAAATCCGTGAGACGCTTGGCCCAGGCCTCGAGAGCTGCCTGACCGGGGACCCTCAAAGAGGTCACCGTTATGGTACCGGTGCCCCGGTAGGAGCGTCCGGCATGGGGCCAGTCGAAAAATGTTACCTCGGTGCCGGCATGGCCGACTTCGTCGCCGTAGAAAAGATGATAGGCGCTGACGTCGTCCTGGTTCACCGTCTTTTTAACCAGGCGCAGACCCAGCACCTCGGTATAGAAGCTGACATTCACAGATGGATCGCCGGTAACGGCCGTCAGATGATGCAGTCCTTTAAGTTCCATAACAACCTCCTCATGTGGCGATCTCCTTTGCTCCGGCCAACAGGCATTCCGGGCCCACCTGCCGTTCCGTCGCCTGGCAGCCCTGCCCCGGCACTTCATCCATGATTATAGATTAGTAATAAACTAAGGTATAGTCAAATTATGGCGGCTGAAAGCCCTATCGGGATCATCGGGTCTCGAGGTCGTTTGCGACTTGACATTTCACCCGGTCTGTGGAATAAATTGGTTGGTTGAAACAACCAACCAACCTCCCGAACTGGATAAGACTGGATATGAGACTGTCGGAAAAGAGCGGACACAACAATACCGCACGGGTACTGCGCATGATCTGGTTGAGCCGGGGGATCAGCCGTACCGAGCTGGCACGCGCCCTGAGGTTGGACAAGTCCACGGTTACCAATATCGTCTCCCAGTTAATCGATATCGGCATTGTGCAGGGCACCGAAGAAGGTAAGGCCGGGCCGTTGGGCGGCCGCAAGCCGATTCGCCTGGATATAAACCGATCCTACGGCTGTGTAGCGGGATTCGAGATACGTCCGGACTCGTACACGGCAACCGCAGTAGACCTGGATGGGAAGATCCTCTTTTCCGAAACGGCATCCCTGAGTGCGTCCGGTAACAATCTGGCCTCAGTCTTTCTGGATCTATTGGATCATATTTCAACCAAAACTACGGCCTCGGGCATGCGGCTGATCGGAGCAGGAGTGGGAGTTTCCGGCATCGTCAATCCCTATTCGGGAGTCATCTATCAGTCCATCCCACTGGACATCCGGGAGCCCTTCGATTTTTCCCGGGCCGCCGCCGCCGGCCTCGATCTGCCCGTACGGGTGGAAAACGACGCTAACTGCTGCTGTTGGGGGGAGCTGGCGTTCCATAAGCGCGCCCGGCTGCAGGATTTCCTCTTCGCCCTGGTGGAGTTCCGGGACAGGAGACGACCCCACGTCCCCTTCGGCGGGGTCGCCGTCGGGCTGGGGGTAGTAATCGGCGGCCGTGTACACTACGGAAGGGATTTCTCCGCCGGTGAGTTCCGCAGCGTCTACTCACCACCCAGCGGCAGCGGGCAGTTCACCTTGACCGAAGCGGAGATGCTGAGGGTACAGGAGAACGCAGGGCTGTTTCGATATTTCCTCCACGAGCTGGCGGCCAACCTGGCGCTGCTGGTCAACACCCTGAACTTGTCCCACGTGTTCATCGGTGGAGCGATCGAGCGCTACGGGAAGAAGGTGATCCCCGTGCTTCGGCAGGCGATCCGGGACAACTGGGCTTATCCCAACGAGGTCCGCTGTACGATACGCTTTTCCTCACACGGAGAAAACGCCGTGGCCTACGGCGCCGCCGGAATGTTGCTGGAGCGAGTCTTCAGCCAGGCAGTACCCGGACGGATCTCGGGAACGGAACAGGACGGGTTGGGACTCTGGACGCTAATCGGTACGCATGCGTCCTGAAAGTCTGGCAGGCAGGCGGTCCCACATACCGCCGCGCAGGCCTTTTATAAGGTAGGTAACAGGCATGGATTTTGGGCACTTCGACGATCGGCGGCGCGAGTATATCATTACCGTTCCGGAGACTCCCTACCCGTGGATCAACTATCTCGGATGCGAACGGTTTTTCGGAATCATCTCCAATACGGGAGGCGGTTATTGTTTTTACAGGGATGCTCTGCTGCGCAGAATTACCCGTTATCGCTACAACAACATTCCAGTAGACAGCGGAGGGCGATACTTCTACATCCGGGAGGGGGATGCGTTGTGGTCTCCCGGCTGGAAGCCTGCGCGTTCGCCCCTGGACGCCTACGAGTGCCGCCACGGTCTGGGCTACACCAGGATTACGGGACGCAAAAAAGACCTGGAGGTGGAAGCCCTTTTCCTGGTCCCGCTGGGCTGCGACGCAGAGCTGCAGAGGCTGCGTCTGAAGAACCTATCCCGGCACCGAAGGAAGCTCTCCCTGTTCTCTTTCCAGGAGTTCTGTCTCTGGAATGCCCTGGACGACATGACCAATTTCCAGCGCAATTACTCCACGGGTGAGGTGGAGGTCGACGGCTCGGTGATCTACCACGTCACGGGGTACCGCGAGCGCAGAAACCACTTCGCTTTTTATTCCGTCAACCATCCCCTGAGCGGCTTCGACACGGACCGGGAGAGCTTCCTGGGCCGCCACGGCGGCTTCGACGCCCCCCAGGCAGTCCTGACCGGCGCACTGCAGGGCTCGCTGGCGGACGGCTGGTCTCCAATTGCCGCTCACCAGGTAGAGATCGAGCTGAAACCGGGTGAAGAGCAGTCCCTGGTGTTCATCCTCGGGTACGTGGAGAATGACGAGGATCGGAAGTGGGAATCTCCGGGCGTGGTCAACAAGGAGAAAGCCCGCGCTGTGATCGACAGCTTCCGCGACGGCGAGCAGGTCGAGCAGGCCCTGGAGGAGCTGCGGGTGTACTGGGACCATCTTCTTGGTAGATTCCAGCTGCAAAGCGACGATCCCCGTCTGGACCGCATGGCGAACGTCTGGAATCAGTACCAGTGCCTGATCAACTTTCACCTGGCCCGCAGCGCCTCGCTGTTCGAGTCAGGAATCGGCCGGGGCATCGGCTTTCGCGACACCAATCAGGATATGCTGGGTTGCATGCTTCAGGTTCCGGAAGCCGCCAGGCAAAGGATCCTGGACGTTGCGGCCACCCAGCGCGAGGACGGCAGCGCCTACCACCAGTACCAGCCCCTGACGCAGCGGGGCAACGATGCTGTAGGCAGCGGGTTCAACGATGACCCCCTTTGGCTGATCCTGGCCGTAGCCGCCTACCTGAAAGAGTCCGGCGACTGGTCGATTCTGGATGCATCAGTGCCTTTCGACGGCGATCCGGACCGGGCGCAGAGTCTCTTCGAGCACCTGCGTCGATCCTTACGGCACGTCGTGGAGCACAGGGGGCCGCACGGTCTGCCTCTCATCGGCAGGGCGGACTGGAACGACTGCCTGAACCTGAACAGCTTGTCCGCTGACCCGGACGAATCATTTCAAACCTGCGCCCAACGTAACGATGGTCTTCAGGCCGAGAGCGTGCTGATCGCCGGCATGTTTGTCTGGATAGGAAGGGAGTTTGCGGAGATCTGCGCCTGTACGGGCCGCAGCGAGGAGGCCGCCGAGGCGAATCGCCAGGTCGCGGACATGGCGGAAGCTGTCCAGCGCCACGGCTGGGATGGAGCCTGGTACCTGCGGGCCTACGGGCCGGCGGGAGATCGCATAGGCAGCGCCGAGTGCGTTGAAGGGAAGATCTACGTGGAGCCTCAGGGGTTTTGTGCCATGGCTGGGATCGGCCGGGAGTTCGGATATCCGCAGACGGCCCTGGATTCCGTACGCAAGCACCTGGACACACCCTACGGCATTATCCTGATCACCCCCGCCTACTCGCGCTATTATTTGGAGCTGGGCGAGATCTCCTCTTATCCACCCGGCTACAAGGAAAACGCCGGCATATTCTGTCATAACAACCCCTGGGTGATGATCGCCGAAGCAATGCTTGGAAGGGGAGATCGAGCCTTTGACTACTACCGCAAGATCTGTCCCGCCTATCTCGAGCAAATCAGCGAGCTGCACCGGACCGAGCCCTATGTCTATTCCCAGATGATAGCGGGCAGGGACGCCCGCCGTCACGGAGAGGCCAAGAACTCATGGCTTACCGGAACGGCCGCCTGGAACTTCGTGGCTCTCACCCAGTGGATTCTGGGCATTCGGCCGGAGTACGACGGCCTGCGTATCGATCCCTGCATCCCGTCGGACTGGTCGGAGCTGTCCGTCCGGCGTTCTTACCGGGGTGCGGTATATAACATTACGGTACGCAATCCGCAAGCGGTCTGCCGGGGTGTCCGCGAGCTTACCTTGAACGGCGAGCCGCTGGACACCAATCTGATACGCCCCCAGGAAGCCGGCGGCGAGCACACGGTGGTAGCGGTTCTCGGCTGAAATCCCGGTGCGCTCTACAGGCTGGTTACGAAGGGTTTGCCTTCACCCAGCACCGAGTGAATAGTGGACATCCACCTGGAGATGGGGATCCCCTGGGGACATTTTTCCTCACACTCGCCGCATTGGATGCACTGCGCGGCCCGGATATCCGTTTCCATGATCCCGGCGACTTCGTGTGCGTATCTCCACCATTCGTACTGTCCCCGGGCTGCATCGGGCTTGTCATACATGATCCCGTCGTTGTAGTTGGCCAGGTTTGCCGGTATGTCGACCCCCTGCGGGCAGGGCAGGCAGTACCGGCAGTTGGTGCAGGGAATCACCGTGAGCTCCCGGTATCTGGCCCGTACCTGATCGTAAAGCGCCAACTCCTGCGCTGTCAGCACACCGACCGCCGCAGTGTCGGCCAGGGCGACGTTTTCTTTAACCTGCTCCAGCGTGCTCATTCCGCTGAGCACCACCGAAACCTCCGGCTGGTTCCACAGCCACTGCAGCGCCCAGCTCACGGGGCTGAGGCCGTTGCCGGCGCGGTCCCAGAGGGCCTGGATCGGAGACGGCGGACCGACGAGCTTGCCTCCCAAAAGGGGTTCCATGATGGCCACCGCCAGTCCTTTGGAGGCGGCATACCGCAAGCCCCGGGTGCCGGCCTGGTTCTCCACGTCCATGTAGTTGTGCTGGATCAGACACATGGTCCAGTCGTAGTCATCGACGATCTGCTTGAAGGCATCGTAGTCGTCATGGAAGGAGAAGCCCAGATAACGGAAGCGTCCGGCGGCGATGGCCTTCTCCGCCCACTCGCGCACGCCCAGACCGCGTAGCTTGGCCCAGGAGTCTTTGTTCAAAGAGTGCAGCAGGTACAGGTCCACCTGCTCGACCTGCAGGCGCTCGAGCTGCTCGCTCAGATACTTGTCGAAATCGGAGGCGCTGCTCACCTCCCAGCTGGGAAGCTTGGTCGCCAGTGTGACCTTTTCGCGGTACCCGCCTTTGAGCGCTCGCCCTACGAACGCCTCGCCCTTTCCTTCGTGGTAGGGATAGGCGGTGTCTACATAGTTCACCCCCCGATCGATGGCATAGTGAAGCATCTCGGTGGCCTCGGATTCGTCTATCTTCCCGCCGTTGGTAGGCAGACGCATGGCGCCGAAACCGAGAGCGGAAACTTGAAAATCCAGTTTACCGAACGATCTATACCGCATTGGTCCTCCTCCTGCCGCTCTTTATACCGTATAGGAGGTGGTTTGTAGTAGAGCCAATCCGAAGATATTTACTTGGACCAATTCGGAAGTCCTCGCCGCGTTGAAGCCTGCCGGCGCTGCTGGTATAATCTCCCTCGATGCCGTTTACCGTTCTCATCGTCAACGTGAAGACGCCCGAACTGGACGGCATCGACCTTCTCCGAGCGTTCGAGAAGGAAAACTGTTGACAATACGGGCGAGCCGTGTTAAAGTTAATAGTTCGTTTCGAAAACGAACTATTAACAATCTAAGGAGGACCGAAATGAAAACACGCCTGCTCTGCCTGTTTCTGGTGGCGATCCTTCCGGCTTTCCCGGCACTCGCCGGGGGAGCAGAGGAAAGCACCGCGGCCGGAACAGTGACCCTGCGCATCGACACCTGGACGAACCCCGCCACGATTACCGCTCTTGAAGAGCTCAATACACGCTTCATGCAGAGGTATTCGAACATCAAGGTGGAGTTGACGCACTCCCCTACCGATCAGTTCCAGCAGTCCAATCCGCTGCGAATCCAGGCCGCCGATGTGGACATCTGGTCCGGATTTGGCTTCGCCCAGCGAGTCCAGAGCTTTCACACGGAGGGCGTACAGCTTGCCGCCGCCTACCAGAACATCGAGGCCGGCCTGGTGGAGCCCCTCGACGGCGAGGCGTTCATCGACAACTACAAGCCCGAAGCGGTGAAAGACGGGATGACCTACAAGGGCAAGGTATACGGCGTCTGCATGGGGAGCGTGGTGATCGCAGGCTATTTCTACAACAAGGACCTGTTCGCGAAGTACAACGTGAGTGTTCCCAAAACCTACGGCGAGCTGGTCAAAGCCTGCGAGACCTTCAAGGCCAATGGCGTCGTCCCGATCACGGCCGCCGGCGCTCCGGTCTGGCCGATCGACATGATCCTGGTCGGTTTCCTCGGGCCGATCTTCAAGGATACCAACCTGTTGGAGAAATCCCTCTGGACGGGCGGGCCCGGATTCGAGGACCCCAGATACATCGAGGCTCTCCGAAAGTACCAACGCCTCATGCTCGACTACTACGAGCCGGGATTTCAGACGATCGACTACAACCCCCATGTGGGTCGCTTCGTTTCCGGCAACGTCGCCATGTTGGCCGACGGAATCTGGCAGGCAAACTCCATCGCTGAGGCCGGAGGGCAGGACTTCAACTTCGGCTATATGCAGATTCCAGCCAGCGACAAGGCGGAGGACAACCTGGCTTTCTACGGCAAGTACGACCTGATGTGGTTCGTGCACTCCAAGTCCAGGAACAAGGACGCCGCCAAGCTCTGGCTGTCTTTCCTCTCCGAACCGGAAAACTACACGAAGTTCGTCAACACGGTCGGCTGGATCCCCACGCAGGACGTGACCGTGAGAAACAAGATCCTCGACGAGGTGGCCAAGTACCCGATGAAGCTGTCCTTCGAGCAGATCCATCTTTCCCGCACCGGCCAGGGCGAGATGGCCGGGGGCCAGATCCACTTCCTCACCCCTATGGGAACCATCTCAACACCGGAGGAGTTCGCCCGGAAAGCCATGGCGGACTGGAACGCCGCGGGCAGTGTAGAATAGCGGCGACCGGGGATCGATGGAGCGATGTCCCGCCGACCGGCGGGACATCGCCGTCGACTCCAAGCCCCTGGGGGAGAGTATGTATCCATTCAGATTCGGCCGCCGGTTCGGACATCTGGCGCCGTACGTGATCATGCTGCCGGCGCTCGCCGTGTTCGCCGTCTTTCATCTCCTGCCGTCGATCGCGACCATTCTCTTCTCCTTCACGAATATCACTCGCACCGGATACAAGGCGGTTGAGTTCATCGGACTGAGCAACTACATCGAGTTCTTCAACCCGGCCCTGTTCACCGACAAGGCAGTGGCGCTACGCAACTCCTTCGTGTTCGCTTTCTTCGTCGTCCTCATCCAGAACGGGCTCGCCCTGCTCTTCGCCGTGATCCTGAACAGGGGCTGGAAGACCCGCAACCTGTTCCGGGCGCTGATCTTTCTGCCCGTCATCCTGGGGGTCACCGTGAACGCGTTGATCTGGAAGCTCATGTTCAATCCCTTCGGCGGTCCGGTGAATACTCTGGTCCGGTCCCTGACGGGAGCGAACCTGCTGTTCTTCGCCGATCCCAAGATGGCCTTCGGCCTGATCATCTTCCTGCAGATCTGGACCTACGTCGGCTACTCGACAGTCATCTTCGTGGCCGGGCTTCAAGGGATACCGGCCGAGCTGTACGAATCGGCTACCGTGGATGGAGCGGGCCGCTGGGTCCAGTTCCGGGCGGTGACTGTTCCGCTGATTGCGCAGGCCATCACCGTCAACGTGCTTCTGGCGATCATCGGCGCTCTGCGCACCTTCGATACGATCTATGTGACCACCAACGGCCAGAACTACACCTACACCATGGCCTTCTACATGTTCCGCCTGGCCTTCCTCTCGGAGGGGGGAAGCGGGAGAAGCGAGGGCAGGCTCGGTTTCGCCTCAGCCGTCGCAACCCTGCTGTTCCTCATGATTCTCGTCGTCGCCGTGGTCGTGCAGGGGATACTGAGGAAGAGGGAGGTCGAAACATGAGTCGTGCAGGTACGAGGATACCGGGACGGGAGGCCGGCGGTACGCTCCTCATCGCGGCTTTCATCGTCTTCGCCCTGCTCGTCTTCCTGTATCCCATTCTGAACCTGGTGAACGTTTCACTGAAAACCTCCAAGGCGTTCATGATGGACCCCGTGGGCATCTCCCGCACCTTTCACTACCGCAACTACGTCGAGGTCTTTGTCCGAAACAATTTCATCCGCAACTTCTTCAACAGCCTCTTCTACCTGGCCGCGTCGAACCTGCTGACCCTGTCCGTCAGCGCCTTCGCGGCTTTCGTCATTTCTCGGAAGTACGTCCGTTTCGCCGGCTTCTTCTACGTGCTGTTCCTCACGGGCATCTTCCTTCCCGACCCGTTGATCCCCCAGTTCTACCTGCTCCTGAAGATGGGCCTGTACAACCACCCTCTAGGATACATTCTGCTCAAGGCGAATCCCGGGATCCTCATGCTCCTGATGGTCGGTTACTACAAGACGATTCCCAGGGATTTCGACGAGGCGGCCGCCATCGACGGGTGTGGAACGACCCGCTACCTGTACCGTTTCGTCCTTCCTCTGAGCAGGCCGATCTTCGCGGCCGGCGCCATCCTTCTCTCGGTGACGGTGTGGAACGACATCATCGGTACGACGATTTTCCTTACCAGCCCCAGGTACTATCCGGTGATCCGGGCCTTGTTCGCGTTCGTCGGCCAGTACGGCACGGACTGGCCGCCCCTGGCGGCGGCCGTCTTCATAGTAGCCGTACCGCTTATCGTCTTGTATCTCTTCTTCCAGAGATTCATCATCAGCAGTATCGTCTCGGGAGGAGTGAAAGGTTGACATGAGGAGATCCGCATCCGTCCCTGTTTCCGGCGCTCTCATTTCCGCCATTGGAGAACCGCTTCATGCATAAAATCAGTGAGATCAATACCACCAGAGTGCTGCAGAAGATCTGGTTCGAAAACGGTATCAGCAGGGCGGACCTGTCGAGGGAGCTCGGACTGGTAAAATCCACGGTGACCCACATCGTAGCCAGGCTGCTGGAGCGCAATATCGTCAAAGTCACCTCCGAGGGCAAGTCCGTCTCTCCGGTGGGTCGCAAGCCCTCGAACCTGATCATCAACGAAGAGTATGGGTACATCCTGGGATTGGAGATCCAGACCGAGTCCTTCACCGCCGTGGCCATCGACCTGCACGGACGCATCCTCCTGGCCCATTCTGAGCCTGTCTCCATGGACGGGAACAACATCGTTTCCTGTTTCCTGGAGGTGGCGCACCGGCTGGAGGGATGGCAGCGCCGGTTGGGTCTGCCGCTGATAGGAATCGGTGTCGGGCTGTCGGGGATTATCGACTCCCGGAAGGGGGTGATCCTCCAATCCAATCCCCTCAATGTCACCGAGCCCTTCGAGTTCACCCGCCGGATCGCCGGTCACATGGACACGCCGGTTCTATTGGAAAACGATGCAAACTGCTGCTGCTGGGGCGAGCTGGTTTTCAAGAAGACCGACAGGTACAACAATTTCCTCTTCGTCCTGGGCGAGTTCCGGCGGGGCGAAACCTTGAGCGGCCGTTACTGGGGGCCGGCCATCGGTTTGGGATTCGTCCTGGACGGAAAGGTATACGCCGGGCAGGAGCACTCAGCAGGGGAGTTCCAGAGCATCCTATGGGAGCCCGGAAACGAAGGCCAGTTCTCCATCACCGACGAAGAGGCAAAGCGCATCCGGGAAGACCGCGCAATTCTGGAGAAGTTCCTCCGGGAGCTTTGCGCCCATGTCGCCCTGCTGGTCAACACGCTCAACCTGACGGGGGTCATCTTCGGCGGCGGGCTGTGCGCCTATGAAGAACAAATCCGGGAAATCCTGGTTGGAGAGATCCAGCGAAACTGGTCCTATCCGAATCCGGTCAACTGCAGCCTCGAGTTTTCCACGCTCGACGAGAAGGTCGTCGCCTTCGGAGCTGCGGGCATGTTCCTGGAGCGCCTGTTCTCCATTCCCGAGCTGATCGAGACTCCGGGCGGAAGGCGGACATCCAAGGTCGAAGTGCTCCTGAAGTAGATGATGCGCCATGGAAACATCGAAGCTCCATAGAAGAGCACTGGTCACCGGCGCGAGCCGGGGCATCGGCCGGGGCATCGCCCTGGCGCTGGCCGAAGAAGGCTACGACCTGGCGATCTCCTACCGCACCGGGAAGGAGGAAGCGGAGGAGCTCGCCCAGATCATCGAAGGCGAACTGGGGCGGGTCTGCCGGGAGTTCCCCGCGGACCTGGCGGGGGAGGAAACTCCCGCCCGCCTGGTGGCCCAGGCCGCGGCAGCGCTCGGCGGGTTGGACCTGCTGGTGAACAACGCCGGATTGACCATGTTCGACCACGAGCTGGGTGATGATGTCGGTCTGATCGACCGCCTGATCCAGGTCGACTTCCGGGCCTACCTGCTGGCCTCCAATGCGGCGGCGCGGCACATGATCGCCGCCGGCACCGGGGGCAGCATCGTCAATATCACCTCCTCCCGGGCCGAGCGAGCCTATCCACAGGACGCAGTCTACGGGGGGATGAAGGCCGCCGTGCGCCGGGCGACCGAATCGCTGGCCATCCGCTACGCGCGGCATCGCATCCGGGTCAACTGCATCGCTCCCGGTGCGGTTGCGGTCAGCAAACACCCGCATACCGTGGCCTTCTACGAGTCATTGAGCCGCAAGGTCCCGCTGGGACGTATCGGTACACCGCGGGACATCGGCAACGCCGTGGCCTGGATCGCTTCCGAGAAGGCCTCCTACATCACCGGGATTACGCTGCGTATCGACGGGGGCCTGATCCTCCCAGGCATGCCGGAGCTGCGCCTTGCTGATCCGGACCGGGGATGGGGAGACACGGAAGAGGATTTCCTCCTGCAGGGAAAGGAAGGGGATGAGTGAGCCGTCCGAGCATCACGGACGTCAAGACGATTCTCACGGCGCCGGAGGGCGTCGACCTGATGGTGGTGAAAGTGCAAACCTCCGAGCCCGGCCTTTACGGCCTCGGCTGCGCCACTTTCACCCAGCGCGTGCTGGCGGTGAAAAGCGCCGTGGAGGAATACCTGAAGCCATTCCTGATCGGCCGGGACCCGCAGCGCATCGAGGACATATGGCGCTCCGCCTGGGTGAGCTCCTACTGGAGGAACGGCCCTGTGCTGAACAACGCCCTGTCCGGGATCGACCAGGCGTTGTGGGATATCAAGGGCAAGCTGGCGGGCATGCCCGTCTACCAGCTCCTGGGCGGCAAGTGTCGTGAGGGGGCGGCGGTCTACCGGCATGCCGGCGGCCGCGATCCGGTCGAAGTGGAGGACGCCGTCCGCAGCCACCTGGAGCAGGGAATCCGTCACCTCCGCTGCCAGCTGGGTTTCTACGGGGGAGGGGCTCCGTCCGTCCCCCCTCCCGAGGACTCACCTCCGGGAGCGTACTTCGATCCGGACGCCTACTCCCGCAGCCTTCCGCGGCTGTTCGAACACCTGCGCGACCGTTTGGGCTTCGAAGTGGAGCTCTGCCACGACGTTCACGAAAGGCTCGCGCCGGGCGAGGCAATCCGCCTGGCCGGGCTCCTGGAGCCGTACAGGCTCTTCTTCCTGGAAGATCCGCTGCCCCCGGAGCAGCTCGGTTGGTTACAGCAGCTCCGCGCCTCCAGTTCTGTGCCGCTGGCCATGGGGGAGCTGTTCTGCAATCCCGCCGAATGGATGCCGCTGGTGACCGGCCGGCTCATCGATTTCATCCGCGTGCATGTCAGTGCCATCGGGGGCATCACCCCTGCATGGAAGCTGGCCGGCCTCTGCGATGCCTTCGGCGTGCGTACCGCCTGGCACGGCCCGGGGGATGTCTCCCCGGTGGGCCAGGCCGCCAACCTTCACCTGGATCTGTCCTGCCCGAACTTCGGCATCCAGGAGTGGAACGGCGTCTCGGAGGCGCTGGCCGAAGTGTTTCCCGGGTGCCCGGAGCTTCGAGGCGGCTACCTCTACCCTAACGGAAAACCGGGTCTGGGAGTTGAGCTGGACGAGGCGAAGGCGGCCCGCTACCCCTGCAGAAACGAGCCGCCCCGCTGGACACTGGCCAGGGCGCCGGACGGGACATCGGTACCGCCTTAGGAGCCTGTCGCACAACCGGCCGCGACGACCATAGCTGAATTGCATATCATGGCAGGACTACTCATCACGTTGGCAGCCCTCTTGCTTCTAGGCTTAGGGGGCACGATCTCCAAGAAGGCTGGTTTTTCGGCAGGCGTGTTCGCCGAAAAGAAGCGATTGGGCAAGCCTGGTATGATTTGTCCTTACTCATGAAGGTAGGCCGGCCCGCGTTGAAGCCTGCCGACACTGCTGGTATAATTTCCCTCGATGCCGTTTACCGTTCTCATCGTCGACGATGAGCTGAAGATCTGCCTCACCTTGAGTGAAATCCTGCGGAGGAGGGGCTTCCGCACCCTGTACTGCACCGATCCCCGGGAGGTCATCCCCGCCGTAAGAGGCAACTCCGTCGATCTGCTGCTCGTGGACGTTAAGATGCCCGAGCAGGACGGTATCGACCTTCTCAGAGCGCTCAAGATGGAGATGAGCAGCCTGCCGGTGATCATGATATCCGGCCATGCCACCGTGGACAAGGTGGTGGTGGCCATGAAGTACGGAGCACTGAACTTCTACACCAAGCCGATCAACAATCAGAAGCTGATCGATGAAATCGCGCAGATCGCAGCGGCCAAGCGCAAGGCGATACCTCCAGAGGCCGGCCCGACGATCGTTACCCGGCATCCGGGCATGCTCGGGCTCCTGGAGTTCGCCAGGAAGGCCGCCCCGACCGACGCCACGGTAACCATCACCGGCGAAAGCGGCACCGGCAAGGAGCTGATCGCCGACCTGCTGCATCAACACAGCCCGCGCCGCCACAGCCCGTTTATCAAGATCAACTGCGCCGCCATTCCCGAAACCTTGCTGGAAAGCGAGATGTTCGGTCATGAAAAAGGGGCCTTTACCGACGCCAGGTCATTGAAGCAGGGCAAGTTCGAGCTGGCCGGAGAGGGCAGCATCTTTCTGGATGAAATCGGCGACATGAGCCTGCAGATCCAGGCCAAGATGTTGAGAGTGCTGCAGGATAAGTGCTTTACCCGCATCGGCGGCTCCACGGCGCTGAAAGCCGACTGCCGGATCATCGCCGCCACCAACAAGAAGCTCCAGGAGCTGATCGACAAGGGCCTGCTGCGGGAAGACCTTTACTACCGCCTGTCGGTGATCACTCTTCAGCTTCCTCCTCTGCGGGACAGAAAGGAGGACATCTCCCTGCTGGCCGAGCATTTCTTGCGGGAGTTCAGTCACCTGTACGGCAAACGGATCGACTCGATATCCGGCGAAGTCCTCTCTCTGCTCGAAAAGCACGATTGGCCGGGCAATGTTCGCGAGCTGAAGAACTTCATGGAACGGGCGGTCATCTTCTGCGAAGGGCAGCGCATCGAGCCTGCGGTGATTCCCGAGCAGTACCGGCTGCTTGGCTCCGGCCGCCAGGAGACGCCTCTTGATATCCGCTACCAGACCAGTGCGCGGGAAATCATTATAGAGGCGCTGCAGAAAAGCCGGGGGGTCAAACAGAAGGCAGCCGAGCTGCTAAATATCGATCGAAAAACCCTGTACCGAAAAATGAAGAAGTACAAGATCGACCCGTAATTCAAGTCGCTATGAAAGCAAGCCGCTTGCTCCTGCAGATGCGTAATATCCACGTCACCTATGAAAAGGTTCAAGCCCTGAACGGGATCGATTTCGACCTGTACCCGGGGGAGATACACGCCCTGATCGGGGAGCATCGGGCCGGCAAGTCGTCCCTGGTCAAGATCCTGAGCGGAGCGGTACGCAAGAGAGAGGGGGACATACTTTTCAACGGCAAGCGCATCAATTTCTTCACACCTAGAAGTGCCACCATGCATGGCATCGGCATGGTGTACCAGAACCTGAACATCATCCCGAACCTCAATGCGGTCAAAAATATCTTTGCCGGACAGATGATTATCAATCGTTGGGGGTTCCTGGACTACGATCAGATGCTGAGAAGAACAATGGAGCTGTTCAGGCAGCTCGAGTTCAACATCGATCCGAGCCTCCCGCTGTACAAGCTGACGCTGTGGCAGCAATACATGGTGGAGTTCGCCCGTATCCTGGTCATGAACCCCAGTCTCATCATCCTCGACGAGGTATCCAACAAGCTTACCCCCGAGGAGATGAAGACGCTTTACCGCGTTATGTACGAAAAGAGGAATGAAGGGAAAAGCATCATTTACATCACCCATAACATAGACGAGATACTGCAGCTCGCCGACCGTGTCACGATCTTGAAGAACGGCTACCGTAGGGGAACGGAGAACGTCAAGGACCTGGACCAGTT
>CAYMEK010000045.1:0-37198 GCA_964389305.1 uncultured Spirochaetaceae bacterium | reverse complement strand
GGCCTTGGTTGCTGGACTCACATAAAAAACTCTCCGGCATTACCGGGGCGGTTCACTCCTCTCTCGCAGGTTCATTGAGCAAAGTAGTTCCATTGGCGCAATCAGCAAGCCGACAAGCATACACAACAGGAATACCTACCGCTGTCAAATCGTCATTCACAGTTGTTAAAAGCGCCTCCCCAAAATCTATACCTATACCCAGACAGGCTTCAGCGGGAACCGCAACGAACGATGCTCGTGCTTCTTTATAATGTTTTTCAAATGCTTTATGGCATAATTCTGCAGCTTTCACAGCATGTTGAATCGCGTATTCCCCTGAAAAAAAGACTGGAAATAGTGCCAGAATTCCGTCTCCGGTGAACTTATCAAACACGCCGCAATTCTCTAACACAATAGAGATCATTAATCGTGAAAGCTCCATTATAAAATCAGCGTAGAGCTGCGGTTTCTTGGAATGCAACATCAGATCTGTTGACTTCCTAATGTCAATTGTAAGGATGGCCATTTTTGTGGGAGATTTTGAGGAAAAAGAATTCAGGAGATCGCTATTTTCTTCCAGGGCATCTATTGCATTCTCATGTACTCTACCACCTACTAGCTTATATTTCTCCTTTTGTTTGAGTTTTGTGCGTAATCCGTTATATCTAAACTGTAGCTCAGAACTTGCATCCTTTGTTTTCTTGAGTTTTCTGGATATCGATAGTAACTCTTTTTTGAGACGGATGATCTCCGTATCATTGTGCAAATATTGTTCAAAGCCATGAGATCCGAGGATCGTAGATGTTTCTCCAGCTATAAGACCGCCTACTGCTGGAGGCAGCAGATTTGCTAGGCTGCTATCAAATGTGCTCCATGGAACTGAACCTGATGGAATGAATACAGGTGGTATCTGTGTTACACCCTCTTCATTGATATCCTCTATGAAAATGGGTTCTTGTTCGTTGTCTTTGGAATTGTTTTTATCTGCCATTGTCTTTGTGGTTCCTTTCTCCCCGGATCTCCCTCCCGTACTCAGGGCACCTGCGGTCGCGCGGGATTGGGCTCAGGTTCGCCCCACAGTGCGGGCAGCGGATGATGGTATCAGTTCGAAGAGAAGGTTTCATCATTCAATCACCACCCTAATATCCAGCGGCTCCTGCCGTCGGTTTTTGCGACTCGTCATGCTCCGACACTCCTTGAGTAAAGATTAATCGCAGGAGTCCAGTTTTCTGGTATTCTCGGATACCGCGACAAACCGTTGTACAATGAATTCTTGAAGGCGAGGAGTCCTCCAGTCTCCACGAGAATGGCATCTCCGCTGCGAGGATCATTCTTATTGTTGACTGGCTGCAAGTAGTAGAAGCCTTTGCCATTTACATACATGCCAGTAATTGTTGCGTTTTTCCACTTCCGAGTTTTGGCAATTCTTTCTATCGTCTGCCGGATATCTTCAGCATTTCCAAGGTTAGTTGCCTCTAAAATAAATATATATGATCTAATCGGTATGGCCGACTGCAGCGGATTATAGACGAGATATGCACCAGTCGGATCGTCTCTTACGGGACTCCAATACAATCTGACCTTCATAGCTCTCAATCTCTCGCTTTGTTCGAAAAGCTCCACCAGATGAGATTCTCTGGAGATTGAAGTCTTGACTTCCACGTAGGCATATACAGACTCAAGAGGAAAAACGTCACAAGCATCGAGTTTGACAATCGGACCGCATCTGACAGCATCGTAGATTATGATATCAAGCTGTTTCGAAAGATGTATCTTGTCTTTTGCCTGATTGTATTCATATTCTTTAATGCAATCTTCGTCGTGGTACATGATGAAACCGGTGCTCAGACCGTATTCGGAAGGCAAGAAATCTCTTAGAATTCTCAATGCTGCAGTTTCTATGGAGCGGCCCTTTTCGCCGGCGTGGCTTATTGCTGCTCTGATACCCTTGAGCTTGGAATACAAGATACTCTCTTCTGCAGAATAGAACTCGTCGATTTCAGGGTCGAATTCTCGTACATCCATTGTAACAGACTCCTCCCTGTCTTTTGTTGTGCCTACGTGTCATCATGGATTTCCAACGAGGCATCTGTTTTGGGAATTGCGATCTGGCCATCTTGTATTCTCAGAATCTCCCCAAGCAACAGGTAGGTTTGCACAAAACACCGCTCGGCTTCAACACGATCGACAGTTGCGTGCACACCTTTGGAGGACATTTTATAGATCGCATCAATCCTGTGCCCTAGGTCATCCAACTGCGATAAGACAAGTTTTCCGCCAGCACTGTTACCCAGCGATTTGTGGGCGAACTGCCACAACCGCGCAATATACTTGTCCTCCGACATCGTTCGGATGCGACCATCGGAACCCTGGATGGACTCATTGGTCGCCGGAAAGACATGGTCCGCGATTGCCTTGAGCGCCCGACGGCAAGTAGTGAGCGCCTGAGAATACGACTCAGGATTGGAGTCATCAAGTCTTGCCTCCACTGTTCTCATCTGTTCTGCGATTTCCGGAACGACTTCTGACAATCTCGATTCCACGTAACGCCGATTGCGCTCAAATACATCAGATTGCAGTCGACCGTATACAAGATCTTTCTCTACGCTGCTGAGGTAATCATGGACACGATTGCGGATTCTGGACAGGATGGCATCCGTCTCTCGAATTGCAGTGGACGCGATCAGTCTCGCCTGAGATACTTCACGATCTATGAAATATGCATCGGTGGGGTGCAGTCCGCCAATCGACTGTTCTCGATTGCGCAGTTCAACAAACATCGCCCGTCTGGCCTCAATTTCGGCCACCGACATTGCTAGGATATTCTTATTGTCTTTCTTCACTTGGCTTCCTGTGAGTTCTGCGGAGCTGATTGTCCTTCTCTCCTCGGCAAACGCTTCGAGAGTCTGGAAACTGAGTATCTTATATTCTTCTTTCGAAATGTGTGGAGCAATCTCCGCAGCGAGCCGAAATCGCGCCTCTTTTTCGTGCATTGATAGCAGTTCGAATTGCAGCCATAGCAGGTTTGAATAATCATTTCGAATACGGGCAATACGAACGGCCCTCCGAGTAATGACCGAAACGGAAGTATTCGGATCCTCCATATCGTCAATAGTCTTCGTGACGAGGGCCAGCATACGGTCAATTGGACTACTTGCGTTCATCGGGCTATTCCGTCTTCGCCTCCATGTACTTCTTGAGGACCTCGTCATTGATATACCCGAACTCAATCGCGATCTCACCGAAGAGCCGGACATCGCCTAACTTCTGGGCACGGAGGATATCCTCCACCTGGTAGGGTTTCATAACGTCGATCCGGACCAATGCTTCACCTACTTTCTCATTCATCTCTCATCTCCCTTAGAATAAAAAAGCCTCTCCACCTTCTCGATCGCCCTCTGGCCCTCTCATTGCCGCCCTGATCCTCCCCCGGCCGCCGCCGGACCTCCGGATCTACGTCCATGTTCATGAGATCCTGCTTCCAAGGCTGTAGCTGCGACTGTTGATGATCCAGCGGGAGGGGATACAGACATCCTAACATCCCTTGGCCTGGGTGGGCAATGTAGTATATAGTCACCGGATGAGCGAGATCCTGGTAGGCACGAGCGGGTATCACTACGCCGACTGGGTAGGGCCGTTCTACTCGGAAGGACTATCTTCTGACCAATAAGAAACTGACCGACCCTTACGAGATCCGTCGTTACATGGCCGAACAGGGATGGCGATCCCAGGATAGCATCGATTTCGATGGCCAGCGCTGGAAATACGTGACCTGGTTCTGTCGTCGGGATTGGCATGGTGTGTACGCCGACAAGAATATTGAGGTTTCTGACTACGACGACCTCGACAAAATGACCGAGACCGTACGACGAACTGCCCGCGCCGCAAGGCGACTATGGAAAAGGTTTCCGGAGAAGGTACCTGGGCCGTTCTTCGACGGGGAACAGAACAAACACGTGTGGCGTGCCCTCCCAGAAGATCAACAGCCGGAGAAGTTTCGGGGCTGAGCCTATCCGTTCATGTTTGCCTGTATCCGCAGGCAATCCTCCACCCTCTTCTGTACCGCCAAATCCTCCTCTACCTCCAGCAGCTCCTTCAGACGGTACTCAACAATCATTCCTCGTGATTAGCAGTACAGCGACCAGGTTGTGGGAATATTTATGAACGCTTAATGTTAAGACTTTCGATAATCGGCATCAGTATTTTTAGATTATCATATAGTTCTTCTCTGGTAAATCGCGTTACTTTATCTGCAACAGCCTTTGCCCATTTTGGACCTTGATATAGACGTTTAATGTATTCACGTGTGAACTCGAAAGACACATCGTCGGTAGACTCTATATATTCAGCTTTCTTAAGGGCCTCACTTACTTGTTTGGACAGGGATTTTTTCGTACGAGTCTTACGTCTTTGTGAAGAAGCGTATAGAGTGTTCAGTGACATTCTTTCACCTTTGAAGAATCGAAGAACATCATCATCGTTCAGTAACAGTTTTTCAAAGTGTATTGCTTTCGATAAGTACCGAGCGGAACAATCGACTAGACTACGTTGAGTTACTATTCGGGGAAAATCCACTGAAATGCTGGATAGCCTAAAGGCTAACACAATATCTCTACCAATCAAGTCTATGGTAGATGATCCGTCTTGGTTCCTAATCATCATTTTTAGTGCATCATTTTCGAATGTAATTCCATGCCGAATTGATATAATCTGATCAGTGGATATACCCAACTGCGTAAGGTTGACGAGATAGGTGAGTTGCCAAGCGGCATTAAAGACCAAGGCAGCTTTTCTACCGAGTTCTCTGTGGAGCGGTGTTTCAAACCACGCAAGAAAACCATCTCCAGTCCATTTCGTAAAGAGCCCGTTAGCTGATTCGACCACCTGTTTGCCTACCCAATACAGTCGCGGAAAAAACTGTTCAAGATTGTCTACTGTTCTATCATCATTAAGTAGCTTAGTAGAGTCTTGCATATCACATACCCATACTATTCCACGGGATCGATTGAATATGAATTCGTTCTGATATTTCTTTTCCATAATGGATGTCAACCAGTTTTCAGGATCTCTGTGAAAATAGATGCACGTAACAGTATGTCCCCTTCCTCAACCTCCAGCATACTCGAACGAGGAGGAACGGGAGTTATTATGATGAACAAGAGAACCAATCCCTAGCTTGTGCTGACTGATGAAAATATAGTAGTTACTTAATAATAAATGTTTTCCTCAGATTGGAAAGTGTCGCAAATATCTGATCTTCTATGGATCTAGTCTCTTTCTCAATATTTTCAGATGAGGAAGCGACACAAGAAAACAAGCTCTTTGAATAAGACTGTTTGATAACTACAAAACTTGCACTATTGAAACTCCCTTTCTGCAAGCTTATTTCAGCTATGCTATGCTTCGGATACATAATTGATACCCTGACCTTACCAGCCGGAGTAGGTCGATCAATTATTCTAAACTCGGTTCCGAAAGGCAAACTTGTAGCACTGGTAAAAATGATCTGATCCTGGTTAGAGCTGGCTTTGTTCTTCATCCTTCCCCTCCTCTGATAGTTCATTATTAGGATAAGTTCTTTCTAAGAAAACTTACAAATTCCTCAGTATTGTGACTTATGTGTTGTGCGATAGGTTGAAATGGGCCACCACCCAGATCCTCAGGACTATATAAATAAATCGGTGTACCAATATCTATTGCATGTCTCATTTCCGAATCGACTCCTTTGGAAGCGACCCTTCTCGGATAGTAAACCACAACAGCATCCGCCTGATCAATGAATCTATAATCTCTATCAACAGTTGTCTCTCCAACTTCCTTTCTTAGTGCTTTCATCTCATCACGCTGATAAGTCTCATCATAATCTTTACTGACATATGGATCAAATACAACCAGAAATTCACGTATAATATCTCTGAATTGTTCTATTTCCTTTCGTGCTTCTTCATCATCAATGATGCCAGTAATCGGAAAGGATAAATATACTTTGCGAACTTCAGGATGCCATATCATTCTGTAGATTTCCGAGATCGGTTCTCCACTAGCCACGGCATAAGAATCAACTCGTCCACAAATACCAGCGAAGAGATCGGTTAAAAAGAGCTCCTCATCACGCCAAATGAGCAATTCGAGTATTTCGCGTTTTTGCCATGACGTCTCCTCAAGTCTTGATTGTATCTTTGAAAGGTCTTCAATTATATTAATAAAGCACCGAACATGAGGGATGAAACGACTCAGTATATATGGCTCACATCCATTGGTTAGGTAAACTTTCCAACGAAAACAGAGATGCAAATCGATTATATGTAAAGTATCGAAGTTTGATTCAATGGAGTTACTGATCTCTTGAAATGCTAATGCCCTTAAAAGTCTCAAAACGCGTGGAGACGCGTCCAGAATCCGATCCCAAGAGACATCTGGATCGTCGCGCTTAGCATACTTGCGCATCAATTCACCAACATCTTGAAGGATAACCTTCTTCCCTTCGCCCTTAGCCATTCGAACTACTGATTGCATGATTTCGTCAGTACCTGATCCGCTTATACTGGTAACGAAGACTATGCCTCCTTCTATCGACTCGCCACAAGACGTACATTTCCATGTATTATGTTCTTGACGTGTTCCGCAATGAGGACATTTCATATTGCCTCCTCATATTAGCTTACAGAACTGATCTAGATCAATGGCTACATGATGCATAATCGATATTTAGGGCAATAGTTCTTTTACCCTCGATGGAGTTGAAATCGTCATCCATTCATCCTCTCAGCTTCCCAGTCGGCCACAGGGTGATGGCTATCACCTTTCCGATCGCATTATGGTCCTCCCATTACAGCCCTTATCCTCTCCTCTAGCCGCCGCTGGATCTCCGTATCTCCCCCCACGTCCTTCAGCTCATCCCGCCTGAACTCGATGATCTGGAACTCCCCACCACGTCAAATCTTCAGAGGCACAACTCCCACCATCATCATCTGGCCGAATTGAGCGTCGGTCGGACGCGGCCATTCTAGGCAGTCCACCGGCCGGCCCACCTCGGCCGAGAGCTGCCGGATCCGCGTCTCGACCCACAGGATACCGGGCTCAAGGTTAGGAGTCATTTGTCCCGGTCCATTTCTGCAGAGAATACACGTAGCTCTTGATGGCATCACTCTGTACCAGTCCGAGGTCAATAGCGATGTCCCCGAATAGCCGCTTATCACCGGTCTTTTGTATCTTGATTACTTGGTCGACCTGAATGGGCGTCATCGCCTTGATTCGGACTAAAAAGTCGCCAATCCGCTCCGTCATAATCTATCCTCTCTGCTATTACAACTCTTGATCCCTCGCCACCTCTATCTAAAACAAATGCTGCGCAAATTCGTATTCGTATATATCCAGCGGTCGTGTATCCAAAACAAACTTGCCCAACTCGGTGTTATACTTAACCGGTGTGGAACTCCAGAACCAAGCCCCTCCTTCAGTAGCGATCCCAGATATTTGCTGTTTAAAAGCGTATGATACATTTACGTTGTACTTTCCATATTTGAGCGTATTAACGCCCGCACCAGCGCTGACACCACGTTTCAGTAGAATATCCAGCTGATCGGCTAGCTGGACAGCCTGGATATATACAATAAACAGCGAAGGATCTATATCCTTCACCCTCTCAATTACCGCTTCATTATTGTTCAGCTCTTTCAGCGGATCCAACACCTCTCGGCGTTTTCCGTCATAAAGAACGAATTGCGTGTTCGCATCAATGTAGTTTTTTATTTGCGCCTGGATATCAGCAGGTGGAGATATATCAAAAGACAGTGAAAACTTCGATTCAAGAATAAGCTCTAACTTATCTCGTGCGGCCTCTGTCTCGGCAGTACTTCCTTCCGGCGGCGGTATCACCATAAGTTTATAGGCCAGTTTCGTTTCCGGTTCGAGAACTAAGACAGTACCAAGTCCTACGTTCTGTACATTCAGTACGCCAAAATCCGACCGTATTCGACCCAGATTGTCACATTTCACGGTTGCGTTCACGGTTGTTTTGCATGAAGTAACTATGAAAGCTAGCAGTAGAAGCAAAAATCCAATCAGAACTTTTTCAGTTTTCGATTTCATTTCTCTCCTCCTTGTCTCTATAGACTTTAGTGAACCTAACAAGCCCTCAATTGATCCAAATACTGATATCTGCTTCAGATTCGATTACCTCCTCTATATCGTCTGGCAATAGGTGGAAAAAATCTAGTTCCGTGACCTGCTCCACTTGGTCTACCGAAACCACTAAAAACCTCCAAATTATTATTGTTGTAGCTAATCCAGCAGTGCCTGGCTCAGCTTCTTCTTGGCTTTCGCCAGGTTGCTTTTTGCCAGTATCAGTGCATCCTCGGCCTCTTCTATCTCTTTAATCGCCGCCTCAACATCTGTTCCGGGAAGCCAAGATAACACCTTTTTTACGTCGTTGAGATCTCCCTCGACAATTCCCCTGGTTTCGCCTCGAAGGATATTGATCCGGTGTTTGCAATGAGTGCCTTTTTGGCCCGCTTGGCAGGTGCAATACGCTGAGAGATTTTTATCATCTCGCAGCTTGAAGATCATTTCATACGGCTCGGCAGCGGAACCCTGGACGAGGAAGGATACTTTGTCCATGTTCGCTCCTTGCGAGTGATGCCGCTATTTTATGCTATCTATTAGCGAGTAACAATCAGGGATTCCCTGATATTGGCATGGGGAAATGTATGATTTTTCTAAATCTGTGATTGTTCGATGTACGAGCAGGAATCCTCGGCTTATCCAGTGTGAGGCCGGCTCTCTTTTTCACGCATAGTCTGCTCCGCGACAGCCCTCATTGCTTTTCTGATAAAGCCTAAATCCGAATCACTCAGGATTGCAAGGGATTCCACGATATCAGCGATCCGCTCAGGAGGCCGCCATTGGGTTGGATCTGCTCCAGTAACAAGGTACTCAACAGTAACCCCCAAAGCTTTCGCTATAGCAACGGCTTGATCGGCGTTGGGCAATCTCTTTTTTGAAATCCACCCACGAAATGTTGAAAAGCTTATTCCACACTTTTCTGCTACCCAATCCTGAGTAGTATTTTGGCGCTTGATTTCAAGTTTTACCCTATCGAAAAAATCCATACTTAAATTATCGCTTAAAATGTAGTCATTTGGAGCATTTTTTTCTTGACAATAATTCCATATGGATCTATTATCATGCTATGAATGATTCCATACGGATACATGACGATCGCCTAAAAGTTTCCATTCCGCTCGAGAAAAACCAGAAAAAGCGATTTCAAAACTTCCTTAAAGCCACAGGCCGCAAGGCTGGCCCATATCTACGGGTTTTAGCAATGCGGGAGGTCGAAAGCTGGGAAGCTCTTCATGCCGGACAAACACAGTTTGACCCGGCAGTCGTCCAAGAAGCGAAGTAAGGGGATGCTATGACTGATCTCCAAGCCTCCATGATCGCTGAGGCCCGCAAGCACCATGGCGAGATCTTTCCCTGCTCCTGCAAGCGCTCGCTTGAGGAGTGCTTCACCGACGAAGGCAAATACGGGCTTTTCCTTTACTACAACACGCCAGACGGCCACACCCACGTAATCCGCAGGAGTCCCGCATGTACGGGCTGATCCAAGCCATCCGCTACGTGCTCTGGATGCTCCTGATATCTATCGGCCTGATCGCCATCGCCGGCGTGATCTATTTCGTAATCACAAGACACGATCCATGACCTATTGACCTGCCCCCCAAAAACTGATCCAGCGTTATGATAGACTTGAGCGTTGGGGAAACGCAGGGGGTAGGAAATGCCACGAATAAGATTCACAACAGAGCAGATAATTAACAAGCTGCGAAAGGCGGAAGTTTTAATTTCGCAAGGCCGGACAGTCAGTGAAGTGGCCAAAGAACTGTCAATCTCGGATCATACCTACTATCGCTGGCGACGAGAGTACGGCGGGATCCGGACCGACCAAGCGAAGCGATTAAAGATGCTTGAGAAGGAGAACGACCGGCTGAAGAAATTAGTTGCCGATTTGTCTCTGGACAACGCAATTCTGAAAGATGCGGCGGAGGGAAACTTCTAAGCCCTGCACAACGCAGGGCAGCAGTCCAACGAGCGATGGAACGGTACAAGGTTTCTGAACGACGAGCATGCAGGGTACTGAGCCAACCACGATCTACCCAGAGATACAGAGTGAGGCAGCTACCGGACGAGGATCCACTGACAGTACGAGTTTGTGAGCTGGCCTCTGAGTACGGACGGTACGGGTATCGCCGCGTGACGGCACTGCTACGTTCTGAAGGCTGGAAGGTAAATCACAAGCGAGTGGAGCGGATCTGGCACCAGGCAGGCCTGAAAGTGCCGCAGAAACAACAAAGAAGACGTCGGTTATGGTTGAACGATACAGCAAGTATTCGCCTGAGTCCCATTCGCAGGAACCATGTGTGGAGCTATGACTTCGTACATGATCGTACCCACGACGGTCGCTCCTACCGGATCCTGGTTGTAATCGATGAGTTCACCCGAGAGTGTCTGGCGCTGAAGGTGGCGCGAAAGCTCAATAGTGATGATGTGATTCACACTCTGACCGAGCTGTTCTGTAGCAAGGGCAAGCCCGAATACATCCGTTCGGATAACGGAGCGGAGTTCAGCGCAAAGGCTGTCCGATCGTGGCTGGAAGAACTGGAGGTAGCACCGCTGTACATCGAACGAGGAAGTCCGTGGGAGAATGGATATGTGGAATCCTTTAACGGCAAGATGCGTGATGAACTACTGAATCGGGAGCAGATCGATACTTTGAGGGAAGCACAGGTACTACTTGAGCAGTGGCGTTGCCACTACAACACCATCAGGCCCCACAGCTCACTGGGCTACAAACCTCCGGCTCCTGAGACAAGACCGGGAACCACCACCCAACCTGTGCTTGCGGGACTGTCATAAGAGGTGGTACAAACAGAGGGGGCGGGTCACTTCCTACTGTGATCCTCCCTACTATCAATCGGACATGGGCCACTATGACGGTTATACCGTAGAGGATTTCAATATGTTGCTGGAAGCTCTCTCTTCAATCAAGGGCCGGTTCCTACTGAGCTCTTATCCATGCGAATTGCTCGACGCTCAGATTGAAAAATACGGATGGTGCTCGCATTCGATGAAAATGGCTATGTGCGTCAACAACAGGATTCCCGGCCGGAAAAAGAGCAAGACCGAGGTTCTGACTGCGAATTATGCCTTTGAAATCCCGTGAGAAAGAAAGGATCGTGCTTCCACCAAATTTGTTTTCGGTAGATGAAAAGTATCTTTTCTTGCAATGCAACGCTTAATACCATAATATATTTAAGTTCGCGATAAAATTAGTGAATTTAGTTTGTGAGCCAGTTACTGGATACGGGAAAACGTTTAGTAACGGAGGTTCGATATACAAAACGGCAAGCTGACTAAAAAACGCTGCATCTTATACTACCCAACAATCACTGTTCCAAAAGGTAGGTGGCTACGCCAAGCTTTGCTATATTGGGATGAGATCGGATCTATTGTTCCTTATGGTAAAGACAAATTGCATAATATGCCAAATGACCGCGACACCGAATATCTCATAGCGGAGGATGCATATAGGCCATTCAGCCCGAGGCCACTATTGGAAGGATCATACGAAGAACAAGGGGCTTTCTTGACAGAATTTAAAAGCATACTAACTACAACTGAAATAGCACCTAGTGCTCCGGCTGGCGAGTTCTTTAGAGTTCATCGGAACAAGGTACCATCTAAATTACTCCATTTCCTTCAACATCCGGATAGAGTTCATAGGAAAATGAGAATCGTCCCTCGTGCTCTGGCTGATATGTTCTCTAGAGTTCATCGGAACAAGGTATCAGATGCAATATTCTATCACCTTCAAAAACACCGTTTAGCACTTAAGCTTGAAGACGACTATGAATGGTATTACTTCGAAAAAAAAACCGCTCTCTTATATATGGCATTACTAGCAAAATACCTTGCCAAAATTGATCGGGGATATACGGTCGTTGGAACTGATCAATCAGAATACGATAACTTAATGTTCCACATGCCAAGGACGACTAACACTCGGATTGACCTCAGCACTCATCTGGCGAATATATTGCCCATGCCTACAGAGGATACCGACTTGGCAAGAATAATAAAGTTCAGAGATAACCATCGAAATGAGCTGTACAGATTCCGTGATTTGATTGACCAATATATATCCAAGCTAGGCGAATGCCAAGATTCAGTCGAAGTAAAAGAGTTAATTACTTCGTTTCAGGAAAAGCTTGAAAACGGTGTAGCAGATCTTCTTGGGTTATTGAAATCTTCACATATCCGAACAGTATTCGGATCCTTGAAGACACTAGTAAAGCTTAAATCTCCTGCGCTTTGGGGTACAATTGGTATAGTCGCTAATCAGGCGAAAAAGATAGTTGACCTTCCTCTCAGCTGGAGCCTCCTTGGTGTTGGAATTATAGCAGGAGTCGAAGTGAGTGCTCACATTGTAGATGATTTCTTACGAAATAGAACTACGCTGAGAGAATCACCCTTTGCTTATGTACTACATGCAAAACAAGCAGGAGTCATTGCTTAACACTTATAAGGCTGCCCCGAGTTAATAGATAAAGCTCCCCCTGCCAATCGGTACCCGCTATCGTATCATGCCCAGCTGCTTCTGAGCCTCGCGGATAAAGACCTGCTCCATGAGGGAGCGCTTGGCGAATTGTTTCACTGCGGCGGAATGCCAGGGGCGCCTCTTGAGTGTGTATCCCTTTACCGATAGATCGCGGACCATAAAAAGTCTGTTACCGACTCGTTGGTAGATCCCAAATTTCCGCATCTTAGTGATAAAAGGCTGTCCCCATTTTCGCTTTTTCCTGCGGTGGCCTTGACCGAGTGAAATGCTTTGTCCCTTCCTCAGTTTCTTCACTTCACCTAGGCGATGCAGCCGGTATCTCTTAATCGAAATCCCATGTTTTGTTTCGCCCTCACGAGTCCAAGTAGTTACAATCGCAATGCGTCTACGATGTGCACGGACAGTGGCACCTTGATCGTGCATCCTCATCGGATCCCATGTGCTTCCGGTTACTGCATATCCTACTTTGCCGCCGGATTTCGCGCGGGCCTCCGAGAACCGGATGCTCTGAAGAGGCCAATCATTGCGGACCGTAAACATCTGTTTAACGTTACGCAGGCTGCGGTTGTGGGCGGCCTTGGCCGTTGCGTTTATGGTGGCGGCTATGGCCTTGGGAAAGCCGTCGCGAGTGAGGCGTTTGAGCGCGGCCTGGTAAGCGCGATAGTCTGTGAAATGGCGGGTCGTTGAGGAGAGTATATCATATCTATCAGAGACCCGCTAGACTGTTACGCAAAATGTTACATCAAATAAGAAAAAATCTTACATGCGATTAGTATCTAACGTAATATATTGTGGTAATAGACAAGTTATACACAATATCTTGTAGCAGTTATCCACAAGCAGATATTGTTTAAGCTTGGGAAGCTCGGGTAATAACCATTATACGACGCTCGCTAGGTAAGAGCTGTTTCGATCGACTCAAATATAGCAGCGAACCGGGTCGCTGTCAATGTTCGTGGCTAGCCGCCGCATGGTCGCGGGTGAGGGGTCGGGGGTTTTCTAGCGCCCCGTACGAGCAAAGGCGAGGCCGCCGCGTGGCTCCCTACTGCCCTACCCCGGCCTGCTGGCGGATCTCCTCCTGATCGAAGATGTACAGCACCAGCTCGCTTTTTTCATCCACGATGTAGGGGATCGATATCGGGCCCCCCGGATGCTTCATGGCCAGGAGGGTGGTGGCGCCGCTGGCCGAGATCGCATCCAGGCTTATGTCCACCATGATCGGGTAGTCGGGCAGAACGTATTCGAACACTCCAAAAACCTTGCCTCGGGGTACGCGGCCCGGACGGGTCATGGTCAACTGGATCACCGAGCCGTAGGGGACCTCGCTGTCCGCCTCGGGGGTTTGGGAGACGACCACCCCGGTCTTCTCCCCGGTCTCGGCCCGCCTGACGGTAAAAACGAAGGGGAAATTGGAGTTGGATAGCTGGGCGATTGCGTCCTGGAACTCCATGTCGACGAAATCAGGCACCGTGACCAGCTCGCCCTTGGGGCCCCGGCTGACCACCAGCTCCAGCTCGGTGACGCTGGCGATCACCGTTCCGGGCTCCGGTTTCTGGGCCAGAATCGTGCCGGCGGGAGCCGGATCGAATACGTAGGAGACCGGTTCTTTGATCTTGAGAAGCGCCCGGTAGGAAGCGAACAGGGTCTGCAGGTGGATGCGCACGTCCTCCAGCTTCTGGCCCACGTAGTCCTCCACCCGATCGATCACCGGTCCGCGGCTTACGGTTAGGGTGACCCGGCGGCCGGCCCGTACGATCGCGCCGGCGGCCGGCTTCTGCTCGATCACCATGCCCTTCTCGTAGTCCGAGGAATAACGGACCTGCACCCGAGGGTAAAGGTCTTTCTCTTGCATCTCCATGAGAGCCGGGATCAGCTCCTTGTTCTCCACGGCCGGCACCAACACCTCCTCGGCCCCGCGAATCGACAGCCAAAAGGTTACCGTACCGATCAGGACCATCAACAGAAACATGGTCACGATCAGGAGGATCACCAGCTTCAGGTTCCGCCTCTCGGGAGGATCCTTGTAGTTCGGAAACACCTTCTCGGTCCAGGTCGTGCCCCTGCGAATGCTGCTCATTCTATATCTCCCAGTTGTGAACCGATGAACTCTTTTTGCCCGTTCAGGAAGGAACGCCCATCAAGTGGTTTCCTGGCCTGCAGTTGCAGCCTGGTAAGGAAAAGCACCCCCCTTCCGGTATTCACCAGAATACCATACCGATTGTCGAAGGCAAGCACAAGGCCTTCTTCCTTGCCGGTGGTATCGAGAGAGCCGGGATACACCCCTCCGGCAAGCAGGTTCAGGCGCTGGCCCCGGAAGCGGGTGTAGGCGCGGGGCCAGGGATTGTAGGCCCGGATCATCCGCTCGATCACCCGGGCATCCTGTGCCCAGTCAACCCGCCCATCCTCTTTACTCACCAGCCGGCAGTAGGTCGCCTGCCCTTCGTCTTGAGCGACGGGCCGCACCTCCCCCCTTTCCAGCGCTCCGAGAGTGGAAACCAGCAGGTCCGCCCCGACCCCGGCGAGCACCTCCGACAGAGAACCCCTTGTCTCTCGCCCCGTCAAGGGCACCTTTCTTACTGCGAGTATCTCCCCGGCGTCCATCTTCAGGGCCAGCCTCTGTACCGTGACCCCGGTCTCCCTATCCCCGGCCAGGATCGCCGCAGCAATCGGGGCGGGACCGCGGAACCTGGGCAGGAGCGAAGCGTGGACGTTTATTCCTTGCTGGGGGAACAGGTCGAGAAAATCTTTTCGCAGAATCGTACCGAAAGCCACCACGACCAGCAGCTCCGGATCGAGCTCTCGGGCGGCCTCCAGGAGCTGCTCATCGAAGCTCCGGGGCTGCAACACCGGCAGCCCCAGCTCCAGTGCCTTCACCTTGACCGCGGTGGCTTCCGGGTGGCGGCTGCGGCCTGCCGGGCGGTCTGGGTTGGTCAACACCCCGCAGACGGGATAGCGCTCGTGTACGGCCACCAGGGACGGCACGGCCAGATCCGGACTGCCCGCGAAAAGGATGCGCATCAGCCGGTGCTTGTTCTCTGATACTGCCTGACCAGCCGCTCGCGTTTCTTGGGATCGATGCGATCTATGAACAGTATTCCATTCAGGTGGTCGATCTCGTGCTGAACGACTCTAGCCAGCAGGTCGTCGGCGTCTACGGAGAAAGGCCTGCCCCTGTCGCTCCAGGCCTGGACCTTGACCTGCAGGGGTCGCAGGACATCGGCGTTGATCTCGGGAATGCTCAGGCACCCCTCTTCGATGGTCCCCTGGCCGAGAGACGTTTCCACCAGCTCCGGGTTGATGAACACCCTGGGCACGTCTTTGGGCACATGGGTTATGAACAGCCGTACGAGCTTTCCCACCTGCACCGCCGCCAGACCGATACCCTTGTTGGCGTACATGACCTCGAACATCTGCTCGATCAGGCTCTTTATCTCGCCGTCGAACTCCGGAACCACAATAGAGTGCCGGTTGAGCCGCTCGTCGCCCAGAGTAACTATATCCACCATGAGTTGATTCCTGGCTAAACTTTACTAAAGGAACGAACCAAAGTCAACGAAGGCCTGGCATCGCCGCTCGCGGCCGCGCGAATCACAACAGCGATACAGGATCCACGTCCACCTCCACGTACACCCCGGAAGGCGTGGGGAAGGCGGCCAAACAGTCGCGCACCAGGCTATGAAGCACCCTGAAGCTCCGCGAGCGTATGATGAGCTGGTTGCGGTGATTCCCGGAAATCACCGCCAGGGGACACTCGGCCGGGCCGAGCACTTCCACCTCTTCGCGCGTGCCGCCTGCAGAGACCCGGCGATCCAGCAGAATGCGGTTAAAAAGGGAGGCGGCATTGCAGGACTTCTTCGAGCTCCTGGAGCGGAAGACAAGGCGGACCAAACGGGTAAAGGGAGGGAAACCCAGCTGCCTGCGCATCCCGAGCTCTTTTTCGTTAAAAGCATCGAGGTTTCCGCCCGCGGCCAACCGGATCGTCTCGTTCTCGGGAAGGTAGGTCTGGATAACGACCTTTCCGTCCGGGTGAAAGCGTCCGGCACGTCCCGAAACCTGGACAATCAGGCTGAAGGTCCTCTCGGCCGCCCGGAAGTCGGGAAGCTGAAGCCCGGTGTCGGCGGAAACGATTCCCACCAGCCTGACCCCGGGAAAGTTCAACCCCTTGGCCACCATCTGGGTTCCCAACAGGATGTCGATCTCTCCCGCATGAAAGGCGTTCAGGATGCTCTTGAGCCTCCGCCTGTTGCGGACCGTATCGGTGTCCACCCTCTGCACGGTCAGGCCGGGAAACAGCCGGCTAATCTCCTCCTCTATCCGCTCGGTCCCGAAACCGGAATAGCCCACGTCGATCGAGCCGCAGGCGGGGCACACTTCCACGGGCGAAGTACGGTAGCCGCAGTAGTGGCAGACCATGCTGTTTTTCTGCTTGTGGAAGGTGAGGCTCACCGAGCAGTTGCGGCACTTCATCTCGTAGCCGCAGCTGCGGCAGTGAAAGAAATAGGCGAATCCCCGCCGGTTGAGAAAGAGGATCGTCTGCCCTCCTGAGGCGTGGGTCTTGCGGATCGCGGCGATCAAGGGGCGGGACAGAGGAACCGATTCCCCGTTCAAATCCTGAATCTCCACGGCGGGCATGCTTCCGCCGCTCAGACGCTCGGGCAGGCTGAAGCTCTCCAGCTTGCCCGCTTTCATGTAGTGAAAGGCTTCCAGAGAGGGCGTGGCGCTGCCCATCAGCAGAACCGCCTTCTCCTTATTGCAGCGATGCATCGCCACCTGCCGGGCGTGGTAACGGGGCGTGGTACCCGACTTGTACGTTCCCTCATGCTCCTCGTCGATGATGACCAGGCCCAGATCCTGTACCGGGGCGAACACGGCGCTGCGGGCGCCGATGACCAGCTTCACCTCGCCGTCGAGCAGCTCCAGCCACTGCTTGAGCCGCTGGGAGGGTGAAAGCCCGGAATGAAGCACAGCCACCTTCCGGTCGAGGAAGGCCTGAAACACGTCCACCGCCTGGTGGCTCAGGGAAATCTCCGGAACCAGGTAGATCACTCCCCTGCCCTGCTCGAGTGCTCTGCGGGAGGCGTGAAGGAAAACCTCGGTCTTGCCCGATCCGGTGACTCCATGAAGGTAGAACATACCCTGACCGGCGGTGCTGATCCTCTCGATGGCGCGGCTCTGGTTCTCGGACAGCCGCACTTCCCGGGAAACAACCAGCTCGCCGCCCATTTCCTCCGGCTCCACCTCCCTCCGTCCGCCGGGAAGCATGGCGGCCAGGGCTTCGCCGAGAGAGCAGAGGTACATGTCCGCCAACCAGGAGGCGAGTCCCAGGAGCCGGTGATCGAAAATCGCCCGCCTGTCGACAACCCGTTCGATCTGCTTGATCTCCTTCACACCGGCGGGAGCCTCTGTCGCGGCGCCCACCACGTAGCCGGTGAGCCGCCGGGAGCCGAAGGGCGCCAGCACTCGAAACCCGGCGCCCAGCTCGATGCCTGCAGGGACCGAGTAGGTGAATTTCTGATTCACCGGAAGGTTAAAAACAACCTCGACGAGCTCACTCATCATGGGGTGCTCTGAAGCCGAGATCGTCCAGCAAAGCGCGCAGGCTTTTCAGGTCCGTCCAGACCGGTGCCCTCAGCTCCGGATTGCGCAGCACCGCGCTGGGGTGGTAGGTAGCAATGAGAGGGATGCCCCGGTACTCGTGGCGCCGGCCGCGCAGCCGTCCAATGCCCTCGCCGCGACCGGTCAAGATCTGGGCCGAGATGCGTCCCAGGCTGAGGATCGCTTTGGGCTGAAGCAGATCGATCTGGCGCTCCAGATAGGGAAGGCAGGTGGCCGATTCCTCCGGCAAGGGATCACGGTTTCCGGGCGGACGGCATTTCACGATGTTGGTAATGAAGCAGTTGCTCTTCCTATCCAGGTCGATGGCGGCCAGCCAGCGGTCCAGATACTGCCCGGCCCTCCCGACAAAGGGTATTCCCGTCCTGTCCTCATCCGATCCGGGTCCCTCTCCTATAATCATGACCTGGGGATCCATCACGCCCTGTCCCGGCACCGCCTTCTTTCGCTGCTCGTGCAGGGCGCACAGAGTGCAAACGGATATCTCGCCGGCTATTTGCTCCAGCGACTCCTTGGGGCCGGACGGTTCTGCCGGGCGGCCGGCGGGAGCGGTGCCGGATGGCGAGGCCCGGCGTTCCAAAGGCCCTGCGGCCTCCGGCCGGGCGGCCCCAGGCTGCGCCGTAGGAGGCTTACCCGCAGACGGGCGGCCGGCCGACTCAGGGGCGAGGGGCGGATGTTCGTGGCGGAATCCGTCGAGAAAGTAGTCCTCGATCAGGCTCAACCGCCTGTAAAGCTCAGTGAAAAGCTCAGATTGAGAGTAACGTCTCCTCATCGTAAACAACCCTTTCCAGAAAAAGACCGCGGGCCGGGGCGCTCGCTCCCGCCCTGGATCGGTCCCGCGCGGCCAGGGCTTCGGCCAGCTTCTCGGGGCTCAGGCCGTTGCGTTCGCCCTCCAGGATCGTCCCCACCAGGCTGCGAACCATCTTCCAGACGAAGGAACTGGCCGCTATCCTGAAGACGATAAACAGCCCCTCGGGGAAAAAACAGGCCGAGTAGACCCGCCGGATCTTGGACCTGCTGCTGTCCCCTGCGGTGGCGAACGTGGTGAAATCGTGTTCGCCCAGGAGCACCGCGGCCAGCCTGTTCAAGGCGCCGATGTCCGGCCGGTAGTTGATCTTCCAGCAGTATCGCCGCAGGTGGGGAAAGCCCACGCTGCCCGAGTACAGATAATAGCTGTAGGCGCGCAGGCGGGCCGAGTTCTTGGCGTTGAAGGTGAAATCCACCTCCCGGCTTTCCAGCGCCCGGACATCGGGCGGTAGATAGGAGTTCAAGGCCACGGCCCAGCGTTCGCCGGAAAGAGAATCCAGATCCGTGTAGAAATTGCCGACCTGTCCGCTCGCGTGCACTCCCGAATCCGTCCTGCCGGCGCCCTGGATACGCACCGGGTGGCCGTGCATTCGCTTCAGAGCCTGCTCGATTTCTCCCTGCACCGTGCGGGCGTTTTTCTGTACCTGCCAACCTGAAAAATCGCTTCCGTCGTAGGCCAGGGTAAGAAGTATATTGCGGACCGGCAATGTCGCTAACCCTTCTCCTGGAGCTCTTTGAGCTCTTTGTTCATCTCGTCGTACAGCTCTCGTGCTTTGTCCAGGATGGCCGACGGTTTGCTCTTGGAGGCCTTGCCGGTGCCGAAGAGTTTGGAGACGATACGCTTGGCGTTCTCCAGCGAGCGAATGCGTTTCTCTGTTTGCTGGCGAGGACCGTACTTGTACTCCAGCAGGCCGGTAACATACAACAGGCCGTCGTATCCGTAATTCTTGTCCAGGTCCGGTCCGAAGTTCACATTGGCCTCCAGAGGCTCCCGGCCGTGCTGGGCCATCTCCACGGACTGGATATAGAAAAAGCGGGCCTTACGATAAAACACCCGGGTCAGGTAATCGTAGTTCTCGCCGAAATGCTTCCTGTGCAGCGCGTCGAGCAGCCAGGCCCCCCGCAGGGCTGAGAGCGCCCGTTTGAAGGTGGGAGAGAAGCTCTTATCGAAGTGCTCGTAACACATCAAGGCCAGGAAGTAGCTGGCCGCCCCTTCCTTCAGCTCCCTGAAATTAGTAAAGTCGAGATCCTTAAAAACCAGGGACACGCTTTTCACCCGTCGATCGGTTTCCGCTTTGAGCAGTTCGATGGTTTCTCCCTTTATCTCGGGGAAGTCCTGCGGATAGGCGGCGTAGTAGCAGCCCGGACATACCTGCACGGTGTAGATGAGCGGGTGCAGCTCCCCGTACTTCTTGGACGGCTCGTAGGTGCGGTGAAGCTCTTCGGTCAAATCCCCGGCGATCAGCCTGCCGCCGCCGGAAAGCAGCTCTTCCCGGTAGAAGCTGCTATCGCAAACGGGGCAGAGAAACGGCTTCTTGCCGAAAAACGTCGTCCTTTTGGCCAGGTCATCAAACATTAATCCGCCTCTATGATCACCACCGCGAGGGCGTTGTCCCGTTCGTGGCTCAACGAGACGAATACTCTCTGTCCGCCCAGACGTTCCAGGGACTCCAGGGCCCGGCCGTACAGGTGCAGGTTAGGCTTTCCCAGTGCATCGTTCATCACCGCTATCTCCTTCAGGGAGAACCCGTGCAGACCCGTTCCGAGAGCCTTGCCGAAAGCCTCTTTGGCTGCAAAGCGAGCCGCCAGGCTGAGTATCCCGGCCTCTCCTTTCGGCAGAGCGGCTCTCAGCTCCTGCTCGTGAAAGAAACGCTGGAGCAGGCCCGGGACCTTTTCCCAACGTTTCAGCCGGTACACATGGACGACATCAATGCCGACACCCAGTATCATTGCTACTCTTCCTCCCCTTCTGCAAGAATAAAGGTGAGCTCCAGCTTTTGAGGCTCGAACTTCAGGACCACAAACTCGGGAGGCACGTCGGGCTGGGGAAACATAGTCACCGGTCCCGGTTTCTCGATCCCGCTGCAGTCTATGACCAGCAGCAGCTGCTCGGGCAGGAGAGACTCGATGGCCCTCTGATTGCCCTGGATGCGGATGCTCCCTTTGGGCAGCGGCTCGGCCGGTCTCAGGTCCGGGGACAGGTCGATGCTGATGATATCAACATTTTCGAACGTCTTGATGATCACCGCTTCCCTGACAATTCCCCGAAATATCACCGTTGACTCCCGAGAATAGTCGAGCAGCGGGTTGTCTTCGACTATGGCCACCTGCTCGGTGAAATCCCCGGTTCGACCCTCCAGATCTATCTGCTCGGTGCGCAGCTCCTCCACTGAGTCCACCAGGCTGCGCGCGCCCGAAACCTCCACGGTCTGCGGCGTAACCGAGTACTGTACCAGCTCGTAGCCCGGCGGCGGGGCGCCGGTCAGCACGGGCTCGACGGCCAGGCTCTTCTCGATCCTCTGCTCCAGGGTGATCGATATCTCCGAAGGCTCCACCCGGATATCTAGGGGCTCGATATTCAAAGAGGTGCCCTTGCGCGTGACCCGGACAGGGATCCGGTACTGGCCTTCGGACTGGAAACGCCCGAAATCAGCGTAGACCTCGATATCCTGCTCCAGCACCGAAAAGATCGCCTCCTCCTTGCCCCTGAGCGTGACCCTGGCGCTCTTGGGATAGGGCCGGGCGATCGCCAGTCCGGCGGGGGGATCAACGTGCAGCGGCACGCTGAAAAAACGTTCGTCCATGGTGTTGACCCGGTAGAAGAGAAACAGCAGGGCCGCAGCCGCCAGGGAGATCACCTTGGCAGGCCAGTTGGCCAGTATGACGTCCAGCAGATGCCTACGTTTCAAACTCACTTTCCTCGATCGCCTCCCCCTGGAACTCCATTAGCTGCCTCAGGCGGCGGTTCACTTCCTGCAGCGAAAGGTCATACAGGAGGTTGGCTTCATAGGCCAGGGACACGGAGCCGTTTTCCTCGGAAACTACCAGGATCACCGCATCGGTTTCCTCGGCCAGTCCCAGCGCTGCCCGGTGCCGGGTACCAAAGGAACGGCGTATGTCGGGTTGCTCAGAGATGGGCAGGAAGCAGCCGGCTGCGATGATCTTGTCCTCGCTGATCACCACCGCACCGTCGTGCAGGGGAGTAGCCTCGGTGAAGATCGTCAGCAGCAGGCTGGAGGAAAGTACGGCGTTCAGTCGGGTGCCGGTTTCGATTATCGTGTTCAGCCCGATATTGCGGGCGAAAACGATGAGGCTCCCGCAGCGCTTGGCGGAAAGCATCTCCACGGCGTTGAGGACCGCATCGAAATGGTAGGAACGAACCCGCGGCCGGAGCCGAAACCAGGTACGGGTCCCTATCTGGGTGAAGATGCGGCGCAGCTCGGGCTGGAAAATAATGGCGACCCCGATGACCAGACCGGGAACTAGGAGGTTGAGGATCCACAGCAGGGTGTTGAGATGCAGGAAGAAGGCCAGCAGGTAGATCAAGGCCATGAACGAGGCCCCCTTCACCAGCTGCACCGCCCGGGTCTGGACCAGGATCTGATAGGACTTGTAGATCAAATAGGCCAGGAGCAGAATGTCCAGCACCGGGATGAGATAGTCCCTGACGAACCAATGGCCTGCGAACCAGTCCACAGCTCCTCCTCCGCCCCGTCAACAGCGTCCGCGGCGCATCGCGCCGATCATCCTGACGGTGTCCACGGCTTCGGGCACGTCGTGAACGCGGATGATATCCGCCCCGTTGAGGATCGCCAGAGTGTTGGCCACCACGGTTCCGATCAAACGCTGCTCCACCGGCCGGTCCAATACCGTGCCGATGAAAGACTTGCGCGACAGCCCCATCAGGACGGGGCAATTCAAAGAGCGCAGTGAGCTCAGGCCGGCGATGATCTCCAGGTTGTCCCGGCAGCGCTTCCCGAACCCTATGCCCGGATCGACGATGATCCGGTCCTCGGGAATTCCGCAGGACAGGGCAAACTCGACCGATCGGGACAGCTCCTCCAGGATTTCGGCGACCGCATTCTGGTAGTGGGGATTTTCCTGCATGGACTTCGGCTCCCCCCGCATGTGCATCAGAATCACCGGAACGCCGCGTCCTGCAACAAGCTCGGCCAGAGGCCGGTTGCCCCTCAGGGCAGAAACGTCGTTGACCAGGTCGGCGCCCGCATCGAGGGCTCGTTCGGCCACTTCCACCTTGCGCGTGTCCACGGAGATCAGGATATCCGAGCTGCTGCGCAGCGCTTCGATCACCGGTACTACCCGTGCGATTTCCTCCGCCGCTTCCATCGCCTCCGACCCCGGCCGGGTCGACTCTCCACCCACATCGAGGATATCCGCTCCCGCCCGCACCATTGCTTCGGCGGCGGCCTTAGCCTGCTCGAAATCGGGCAGCCGGCTTCCCGGGTAGAAGGAATCCGGGGTGCAGTTCACGATTCCCATAACGTAGGTTCTGCTGCGAAAATCCAGCTCCCGGCCGTTCCAGGCGATCACTCGCCGCTGCACTCCGAGGCAGCCGTCGATCTCGCCGGCTATTCCCGCGAGATCCGGCGGACCTTCTCTCAGCCGGTCCGCCACGGCTCCCAACACTTTGTAGGTACCGGCAAGCAGAACGTCGCTGGCCCGCGCATCGCCGGATCCGGCCGGCTCCGGCACGGCCAGAGCGCCCCCCAGCTCTTCTATACGCGAGCGCAGCGCGGGCAGCAGCGAGGCGGCCACGGCCTGCAGCTTAACTGCGCCGTACCTGAAACGGTCGAGCTGGCTCGAGATAGCCGGTGCGTCATAGCCGAGCCTGGCCAGCTGAGCTTCGATTTGCTGTTCATCCCGGATGTCCAACAGGTGGGCATTATGGGACCTGGTGCGGTTGTGCATGGGTTTCGGCTTGGATTGTAGCAATTCCACTCCGCCGCTGCAAGGGCGAAGAAGGTGCCGGCAGGGTCTTATATACAACAGACCCTTTCAATGCTATTCTGCGGACGGCCTGGTGAGCGAAATCAGACCGGGGATGCAGTGTGCGGGGCGCCCCAGAGGGAGGAACCGAGGGCGGAAGAGGAGGCGGGAGGTTTTGAGCCGCCGACACTGCAGCCGATACTGTGAACGCTCGGAATATGACGAGGATGCCGGAATGAGCCTGCAGACGCTCTTCATTACAGTGATCCTGTGCCTTCTGCCCATCTCCGAGCTGCGGGGCGGACTTCCCTACGCACTCGCCAGGGGGGTGCCCCTGGCCGCGGCCGTGCCGGTCTGCGTGGCGGCCAACGCCCTGGTGGGACCCCTGGTGTTTCTCTTTCTCTCGAGTCTGAACAAGCTGCTGCTGCGCTGGCGCGCCTACCGGCGTTTTTTCGAAGGCGTGGTAGAGCGGTCCAGGCGCAAGGTCCATGCCAAGGTGGAAAAGTACGGTTACGCGGGTTTGATTCTGTTCGTGGCCATCCCTCTTCCCGTAACCGGGGCCTATACCGGGACCCTCGGAGCCTGGATGCTGGGGATGGATCGGCGCAAAACGATACTGGCCGTGATAGCCGGGGTGATGATCGCCGCAGCGATCGTCACCGCCGTCTTCACTCTCGGGATCAAGACCCTGGATCTGTTCATCAAGTAGATGCGGAGCCTTACCGATTCCCTGAATCCGGAGCAGCTCCAGGCGGTGAAGCAGATTGAAGGACCGCTGCTCATCCTGGCTGGCGCCGGTTCGGGCAAGACCCGGGTCATCACCTACCGCATAGCCTACATGCTCGGTCAGGGCATTCCTCAACGCGCAATTCTGGCCGTCACCTTCACCAACCGGGCAGCCCAGGAGATGGCCCAGCGGGTGCGGGAGCTGTGCGCTCAGAAGCTGGCGAACCTGAAGGTCTGCACCTTCCACGCCTTCGGAGCAGCGGTGCTGCGGTGGTACGGCCGGCGACTGGGCTACCGCAGGCACTTCAGCATCTACGACGAGACGGACAAACAGGCGCTGATCAAGGAAGCCGCCCGGGAGCTGGGATTGATCAGCCGGGACACAACGGACGGGTTCGACGCCTACCGGATTGCTGCGCTGTTCTCCAGGATCAAATCGGATAGCGCTTCCTGGGACCGGGACACCGAGCATCTGCGGCCCCTCTTCGACGAGTACTCCAGCCGCCTCAAGCTGTTCAACGCGGTGGACTTCGACGATCTGATACGGCTGCCCATCGAGCTTCTGGAAAGGCACGAGGATGTTCGCACCGCCCTGCGGGATAGATACCGCTATTTCATGGTGGATGAGTTCCAGGACACCTCACACCAGCAGTATCGCCTGCTCAGACTGCTGGCCTGCGGGTCCGGCAACCTCTGCGTGGTGGGAGATGACGACCAGTCGATCTACTCCTGGCGAGGCGCCCACTTCGAGAACATCCTGGAGTTCGAGCGGGACTTCCCCGGATTCCGGGAGGTCAAGCTGGAGCAGAACTACCGCTCCACCGGCAGGATTCTGCAGGCCGCCAACCGGCTGATCGGCAACAACCGCAACCGCAAGGGGAAGAACCTCTGGTCCGCTCTGGGTGAGGGCGAGGCGCTTGCCGTGATCTTTCCGGAAAACGAGCAAAGAGAGGCCGAGCATATCGCCGCTACAATCCGCAGCCTGTCGCTGAAACAGCGCATCCCGCTGAGTCAATTCGGAGTGCTGGTGCGCACTAATGCCCTGACCAGGGCCATCGAGGAGGCCTTCTTGCGCGAAAACCTGCTCTACCAGGTTTCAGGTGGAATGAGCTTTTTCCAGCGTAAAGAGGTCAAGGACATCGTCGCCTACCTGAGGATAGCGGCCAATCCCGACGACGACCTGAACCTGTTGCGGATCATCAACACTCCCCGGCGGGGAATCGGCAGGAAGACGCTGGAGGCGGTCGTCGATACGGCCTGCAAGAGGGAATGCTCGCTATACTCGGCGCTCTCCGCCTTGCAGGATTCCTCCGCCTCGGGCGGAGCCCTGCCCGCCCTGCCCGACAAGGCGGCCGGGGCGATCGCGGAGTTCATCGGCCTGATCGAAACCTACAGGTCCGGATTTCTTAAGCCCGGGCGGCTCGCCCCCACCCTGAGCGCGCTGATCGAAGAGATCGACTACTGGGGCTACCTGCTGCAGGAGAACCCGCGTCCGGCGGTTTGCCGCTGGAAATACAGCCACGTCGAAGGGCTGGTCGATTCCCTCGCCGCCTACGAGGAGGACCCGGACAATCCCGGCCCCAACCTGTACGAATACCTGAACCGCATCAGCCTGGCGATCCGGGACAACCTGGAGGATCCCCGGAGCCGGGAGCGGGTAAACTTGATGACCATCCACGCCGCCAAAGGATTGGAGTTCGACACCGTGTTCATCGCCGGTCTGGAAGACGGTCTCCTGCCCCACGCGCGCTCCCTGGCCGAAGGGCAGCACAACCTGGAGGAGGAGCGCCGCCTGTTCTATGTGGCCCTCACCCGGGCCAAGCGCAGGCTGTCTTTAAGCTCCTGCAAGAACAGGCGCCGCCGCGGCCAACCGATAGAAGCCGAGCCCTCCCCCTTTCTCGACGAGCTTCCCCGGGAGCTTCTGGAGTACCCGCGCGAGGAGGAGGATCTTTCCGTCGAAGAGGCGAAAGCGCTGTTTGCGGCGATGAAGAGAAGCTTCCGCTAGGCAGCTGTTCTAGAGGGCTGTTCCGCTTAGAGTCGAGGCAGCAAGAGACAGCCCGAGGGCGCTAGACAGAGACCTCGTTGTCCGCCGCCGTAACCTCGCCGCCGACCGGAGACCGGAAGAAGAGCTTATACAGCACCGGTACGACGATCAGGGTGAGAGCGGTGGAGGTGAACAGCCCGCCGATAATGGTCAGGCCCATCGGCGCCCACAGCGTGCCGCCGCGGAGGGTCAGGGGCAGCAGCCCGGCGATGGTGGTGGCCGAGGTCAGGATGATGGAGATGAAGCGCAGGCGGGCGGCTTCTTTGATCGCAGCCATTAGGCCTTTGCCCTCCCGGACTAGCTGATTGGCGAAATCCACCAGGATGATGGCGTCGTTCACCACGATTCCCACCAGACTGGTCAGTCCCACGAAGGCGGTAAAAGAAAAGGTGTAGCCGGTGACCAACAGGGCGACGACGGAGCCGATGAATGCCAGCGGAAGGGCCGAAAAGATGATAAAGGGCTGGGAGAAAGAACGGAACTGCAAAACCAGTACGCCGAAGATCGATATCATGGCGACGACGATGGCGACACCCATGCCGCCGAAGGACTCCTCCCGGCTCTCCAGCTCGCCGGCGGCATAGAAGCGGCTGCCCCGGGGCCAATCGTAGGCCTCCAATTGCCTGATGATGCGGCCGGTGGCTTCATCCACCGAGTAGCCTCTTTGCACATCGGCCGTAACCGTGACGCTGCGCTCCAGGTTGTAGTGACGGATTTCAACCGGTCCAGTCTCAAACTCGATCGTGGCCACCTGCTCCAGGGGGATCTGTTCGCCGGAGCGCGAAGATACGTAGAGATGCTCGAAATCGCCGATCGCCGGCTTGTTGTCCCACGTTCGGGCATTCAGCCGGCAGACGATGTCATAGTTCTTCCCGGCCTGATCCCGGTAGGTGGAAACGGTCAGTCCTGACAAGCCGGCCCGCACCGCTTTATCGATGTCGATCAGCGGCAGGCCCAGGATGGCGGCCTTCTCGCGATTGATATTGACCTTCAGATCGGTCTCCGATGAGCTCAATGGATTGTGTACGTTCATGACCTGCGGGGTGCTGATGATGATTCGTTCCACGTCCCTGGACAGAGCCTCGAGCTCATCCAGGTTGTTTGACAACACCTTGATGGCAATGGGCGCTTCCAACGGCGGTCCCTGCTCCAGCTCCTTGATCTCGATACGGGCCCCGGGATAGCCGTCGAAACGTGCTCGCAACTCCTCCAGCAGCTTGCCCATCCGGCTCCGGTCATGACCCTTGAGCTGCACGAATAACTGGCCATAGCTGCTCATCTCGCCCAGCTCGACTACGTTGTAGTAGATGCGCGGATTCCCATGACCGATGTTGGCAGCAAAAAGCTCGATCTCCGGGCGTTCGGCCAGGACCTGTTCCACGAAGTGTACCGCCCGGTCCGTTTGATCGATGCTCGCCCCCTGGGGCAGCTTAACATTGATCAGGAACTGCGGCTTTTCCGCCTTGGGGAAAAAGCTTACACCGACCAGAAAGACGAAGACCAGCACGGCCGACAGCAATGCCGCCAGGGCCACGCCGAGAACAGCCGCCGGCCGGCTGAGGCACCAGTCGAGGAAACGGCTGTAGGAGCCCCCGATAAACCTTTCCAGCCGGCGCTGCATCCAGCTTTTCCGTCCGGCTCCGTCGTGGCTCAACACCCGGCTGGCCAGGTAGGGATTGAAGGTAAGAGCCAGAAACAGCGAGGCGCTCAGGGTGAAAACCACGGTCAGCGGCAGGCTGCGGATAAACTGCCCCGCCTTGTCCTGCATGGCTATTAAAGGCACGAAGGCCAGGACGGTAGTGGCTGTAGCGCTGGTGATGGCCCAGGCGACCTGAGAGGCGCCTCGAACCGCCGCCTCGTTGGGCGAATAGCCCAGATGCAGGTGCCGGTTGATGTTTTCGGTAACCACAATTGCATTGTCCACCAGGATGCCGAGCACGATGACCAGTCCGCCGATGGAGATCTGTTCCAGGCCGAAGCCGCTGAGGTGCACGAACCCGATGCCGATAAACAGGCTCAAAGGAATGGCCATCACCACCAGAACAGTAGATCGCAGTCCCACCCCGAGAAATACGATCAGGCCTACCAGAACGATTCCCTGCAGCAGGTTGGAAAAGAACAGGTTGAACCGTTCGGCCACGCTCTCCGCCTGCCTGAAAGCATGAAAGAGCTGCATGGTGGGAGGCAGTGTTTCTTTGAACTCCTCGATCACAGGATCGACCTGGCTCATTATCGAGAAGATATTGGTGCGGTCCTTCTGGTTGAGGGTAATAAAAATGGCCCGCCGGCCGGAGAAGCGGGCGTGGTAGTCCAGATCGGCGGCAGCGATCCGAACCGTGGCGATATCCTCCAGATAGACCAGCTCTTCCCTGCTGGTATGCACCACGGTTCTGCGGATATCCTCGAGCGACTGGTACATACCGCTGGTTCGAATGTTGAGCTTCCTTCCGCCGCTGTCGATGCTGCCTCCGGGGATACTGGTGTTGGAGCTTTGGATCGCGCCGATCACCTGATTGATGGGGATGCGCATCAGGGCCATGCGCTCCGGGTCCAGGCGGACCTGTACCTGCTGTTCCGGGCAGGCCAGGATCTCCACCTGCCGCACGCCGCTTATCCGTTCCAGCCGGTCCTTCAATTCCTCGGCCGTCCGCTCCAGCTCCGCGTAGGCCGCCGTTTCGGATACCAGGGCGAGCTGGAGGATGTTCACGCTCCCCACCTCCCACTTGAACGTCTCCAGACTGAGAACTTCCTCGGGCAGCTCCGGGCGCACGCTGGCCACCTTTTCCACGAATTCCCGGTATTTTTCGTCCGGATCGGTGCCGAAGCTAAACTCCACGGACACGTTCGCCAACCCGTCTCCGCTATACGAATCGATGGCTTTGACATCCTCCAGCTCGTTGAGCGCTTCCTCCAGCGGCGCCACAACCAGATGCTCCAGATCGATCGGGGAGGCTCCGGGATAGGCTACCGTAACACTGGCGCCGGGAATAGCGATCTGGGGATCCTCGGTTCGGGGCATGGTAATGAAGGAATACACCCCGAAGACGACCAGCAGGATTATCACAATGAGGGTAAAATGGTGGTTTTTGATGGCCAGTCCGGGCAGCTTCATGACTCAGGCGTCCTAGGGTCCGCTTTGCTGCGGCTCCGTCCGCATAGATCCGTTGCGAATCCGGACCAGGGTGCCCTGATCCAGGTAGGGAGCGCCCGCCGAGACCACCCGCCTTACCTGCTCCAATCCGGAGCCGATGGCTACCTCGCCGTCCAGAATCCGGTAAACCTGCACCGGCAGCTTGACGGCCCGGGAGGTGGCGGGATCCACGGTGAATACGAAACCCCGGTCTCGGTCCCCACCCACCAAAGCCTGGAGAGGCACGAAGTAGAGCATCCTGTGCTGCGAAGGGAATACCTCGACCTTGGCGATGAACCCGGAGACCAGTGGGGCCCCGGCCTGAGCCTCCAGCTCCAGCTCCACCTCGAAGGTCCCGCTCTGCGGATTGGCGGTTTCGGCGATCTCGGAAACTCTGCCTTTGAACACCCGCTCGGGAAAAACATCGAGGTACAGATCCGCCGGATCGCCCAGACTCAGGCGGACCACGTCCCGATCGACTGCGCCGAAGCGCAGGATCCAATTCTTGTCGGTGGAAGCGAACACGAACACCGGGCGTCCCGGTTCGATCAGCTCGCCCTGTTCTGCGAAGCGGCTGAGGATCTTGCCGTTCGAGGGAGCGTTGATCAATGAGTGCTTCAGGTTGAACTCTGCTACCTGGAGATCCGAGCGAGCCATTTCGTAAGCCGTTTCGGCGTCCTGGAGCCGTTCGAGCGGGGCCACCTGGTCCTGATAGAGGCTGCGAACCCGTTGCAGATCGCGCTCGGCCTTCTCAAAGGCGCTTCGTGCTTTGGCTTCCCTGGCCTCGATTTCCGCGAGATCCAGCCGGGCCAGCAGCTGCCCTTCTTTGACCTCCTGTCCTTCGTCGACCGGGATGGCGGCAATGAGGCCGCCGGTTTTGAAGGAAAGCTTGACGGTCTCCTTCAGGGCGATCATACCGGCCGTGTGGATGGGAAAGGAAGTCTCCCGGCGCTCCACCTCGGCCATCCGTACGGCCACCGCGTTCTCTCCGCCGGCCGGCGCAACCGTCTCCGGCCGCTGGCAGGCGGTCAGGCCGGCGGCGCCCAGGAGGGCGGTGAACAGGACCGGGCGGAGGCGAAACTGAAAGCGGCTGCTATTCATCTTTCGTTTCTCCCTTGATCGATTCGTTATCTGGGGACCTCGGCCCGGCTTCTCGGCCGCCCAGGGCGATGACCGATTCGAAGCGGGCCTGTTTGCCGAGATAATCGTAGCGATCGATCAGCATGTCGATCTCGGCAGCGGTGAGCTGTGTCCGGGCGTCCAGGAATTCCGCCTGCGTGCTCATGCCCTGCTCGTATTTCTTGGCCACGATGTCGAAGTACTTGCGGGAGCTGGCCAGCACTTCGGCGGCCGCCTCGATCGAGTGGCGAGCTACTTCCAGATCCTCGTAGGCCTCCTTCACCTCCAGCCGAATCTGTTCCCGAAGCTCCTCCAACCGGCTCTCCAGCTCGCGCTCCCGCAGCAGCGCCTGGCTGACGCGGGCCCGGTTCTGCAGACCGCTGAATAGCTGCCACTCCAGCAGCAGCGAGGCGGTCCAGAAGTCCTCGTCGCCGCTGAACCGGTACGTTTCACCCACGATGCCGTACTCCACCGCGGCCGACACCTCGGGCAGATTGGAGCTCCTGGCCAACCGGACTGCGTTCTTCTGGGCGGAGATGCTGCCGGCCAGCATCCGGAGATCCTCCCGCCGCAAGAGAGCCAGGGTTTCCGCTTCCTGCCGGCTCAACTCGGAATCGAGTTCAAGCTCCGCGGGATCGACGGCTTCTATCGGGCTGTCTAGGGGCCGCCGCAGCAGGAAGTTGAAGTAGGAGACCGCCAGCCGGCGGTTCTTCTCGGCTTCACTCTTGCTCTTTCTCAGACGGGCGATCTCCGCCTTGGCCTGCAATACCGCCTCTTCGGTTGCCGCGCCGCCGGCCGACAGCCGCTCGCTGACTCGCAGGTTCTCCTGCAGCAACTCCTCGCTGCGCTCGTAGACCCGCACCACATTCACCGCCTTCAGGTAGTTGAAATAGCTCTGCTTGATTTCGGCGATCAGCATCCGCCGGAACACCGCGGTCTCGGCTTCCTGAATCCGGCTCCGGTCGACGTGTATCTTGTAGTTGAAGTAGAGCCGGGGAACGAACAGGGGCTGAACCAGACTGAGCTTTGTTTCCTGTTCCTTTTCCGGCAGGGTGGATAGATACACCGGATCGAGGTCGGTGCCCAGCAGCGGATTCAAAATCTCGCCCACCGGGATCTCCATCTGGCGGCCTCCGCCGGCTCTGGTGTAGCGCGCCTGAAAAGACAGGGAGGGAAAGAAGCGGCCGCGTGCTTCATTCAAGGCTTCGATGCTTTCCTGCAGGTTGAGGCGCTTGCGCTGCAAGGCCAGATTCCCTCTCAAGCCCTCCTGCACGTAATTGTCTAGTACGGTTTGCCCCGGCAGGATCCTGGCTGCCAGCAAGCACAGGAGGGTGAGAGCCGCGCTCTTCGCGACGGAATTAATAAACCGACTGACCGGTTTGTTCATACGCAAAAAATCACTCCTTGATGATCCCGCGCAGCATGACCTCACTGGCGGTCCGCCAGATGCGTCTATAGTCCAGTTTCTTGCCCGCCAGAAAGTAGCGGCTCAGGATGCCTTCCACCAGCACTATCAGAATCAGGGCCAGGCTGCCGTAGTCCAGGTCACGCAGCAGCCCCTGCTGTTTGCCCCGCTTCAGCATATCCTCGACCTTCTCTTCGATCTCCCGGTACATGGCCAGGTACTCGGCTCCGATTTGCGGATGCCGGATGGCTTCTATCTCCACCTCGTTGCAGACGTTGGCCAGCCAATCGTTGTTGAGGTGCTCTTCGATGAACAGCAGTCCCCCCTCGACCAGGGCATCGGGCTTGATGCCGATCCGCTCCACCTTTTGCCAGAGAGCCAGATGTTGCCGGATGTGCTCCCTGAAGATCGCCATGAAGATTTCCCACTTCGCGTTGAAGTGCCAGTATATTCCGCCTTTGGTCAGGCCGGAGGCGTGGGTAATATCGTCCATGGTCGTGGCTCGATAGCCCTTCTCGGAGAACAGGCGCCTGGCTGCCTTGAGAATCTCCTGCCGCCTCGTTTCACTGCTCTTGCTTCCGCTCATGATCACAAACCGACTGGTCGGTATATAATAACTTTTTTTACTTTTGTCAATAGTTAAACACCGGGATAGTTTGATTTTGTTCCGGGGTCTGCCCTAAGACAGGAGCGCCGCCGCGGCGCGGCTCGCTACCGGGTGCCGGTACCCGTACTCCCGATACCCATCCTCCCGAATAGAGGCAAGAAAGAATGAGCCGGGCGGCACGGACTCTAATCGCGCAATCGGCCCCACGCCGCTGCGCCGGCCCGCATATTCCAGGTACGATTCCGGTGAGCTGAAGGCCCCCGCCCCCCAGCTCTCCTCCAGCTTCCAACGCCGTATCACCTCCGCGGCGCCGTCCGCCACCCTCCCGGACAGCACGATCATGGTGTTCCCCGCGCCGTAGGAAGCCAGCAGCAGCCGCCGGCCAGCCAGGCCCTCACCGAGCACCCGCAGCCGCTCCTCCAGCAGCGCGGCCAGCCCCAGGAACAGGGAGCCCGTGTAGAGATTACCCACCCGCGAGGAAGGCTCCAAGGCGGCCGGTAATCCCCTCTCGGCCAGAAACTCCTCTGCTCTCTCCCGGTCCAGACCCAGGTGGTTGTTCAACAGCCCGATCAGCGAGCGCAGAGGCAGATAACGAAAGGGGGTGTGCAGGGCAAACAGGTCGGTCTCCCGCAATACCTCCGCCGGCTCTTCCCCTCGCCGGCGGCAGTGGTCCAGGAAAGCCGAGTCCAGCGCCTGCCTGTAGCAGCGTATCGAATAGCCGCCTTTCACCCTGGCGGTATCGGAATCCAGAGGATGGAAGAAATCGTCCACATCCCGGGAGGAGAATCCCGCGGTGGCCAGATCGAGCTCAATCAGGCGAGGATTCCTCTCCACCAGCAGGGAAACGGCCCCCGCTCCCTGAGTGATCTCGGCTGTGGAGGCTGCCGGGTATCGAGCCACGTCGGAGCATATAACCATCCCCGCCTCGCCGGCGGGCGCCGCGGCCAGCAGGCCGCTCAGCGCCATCAGGGACAGGGTACCTCCGGCGCAGGCGTGTTGTACCTGGAAGGTGGAGATGTTCTCCGGCACCGACAACCCGGCTCGCTGCAGCAGCCCCTCCACGTAGGAGGCCACGGGCTTGGATTGGTCCACCGGGGTCTCGGTTCCCACGGTGAGGTAGCGCAGCCGGGAGGCATCGTTTCCCCGGCCGCCGTCCAGCAGGTTATGGGCGGCCTGGGCCGCCATAGTGACGGTGTCCTCCCAGGCTTCCGGAAAGCGAATCGACCGTTGACCCGTAGTGCGAACCGCCCGCCAAAGTGCTTCTTCCAGCTCGGGCGCCCTGCTGACCCGCTCCCGCACCAGAGTGTCCGTGTCGATGAGAGGGCGGGGCAGGTATAGGGCGATATCACTGATTCCGATAGTTATTTCGTTCGACTTCATTGCCTCTACTCCTCTCCCCCCATACACTTCGCCTGTCGGCACCAGGCTATACGGTACTAACTGCGTAATAATTGTCAAGCTCTTTGCCTGCCCCCGGGTCCATACGAGATGGATTCGCCTGCCGGCCCAGAAAGCAGCACATCCGGCGCTCACTTTCCTGTTGACGTCTGCCGGAAGCTTTGGTATCTTTAGGTATTAGGAAACTTTTAAAACTATAAGAGTTTCCTGGGTATCAAAGAGAGGAGAAGTGAGGAGCAGCCCAGGATGCTGGAAAGACCGGAAGAGTTGCAGGCGCGTATCCTGGACCATGCCGGTGCCAAGTTCACGGCTTACGGATTCAGCCGTACCACCATGGAGGAAATCTCCCGGGAGCTCGGTATCAGCAAGAAAACCCTGTACCGGCACTTTGCCGCCAAGCAGGATCTCCTTCGCGCCGTAATCCGCAAGCGGCTGGGAGAAGTAAAGAGCAAGCTGGACAGCCTGTTCAACACGCCGGGGCTCCCCTTTCGCGTCCGCTTCGATGGATTGCTGCAGTTGGTGGGTGCCCAGCTTTCCCTGATTCGCTATCCGTTGATCAACGACCTGTACCGCTACGCCCCCCGGATCTGGCAGGAGATCGACGAGTTCCGCTCGACAGAGGTATTCAGCCGCCTGGAGAAACTGTTCCGCCAGGGGATCGAAGAAGGATACATCCGCGCCGATGTGGACCCGCGCCTGACCGTGTTCTTAATCTCCCGGGTGGCCCAGTCGGTAATCAACCCGGAACTGCTCGTTGGGCTCGGCCTGTCCCCGCCGGAGGTTTATGAGGCCCTGATAGCCCTGGTGCGTTACGGCGTCTTCACCGACAAAGGCCGCCGCGAATCAGGACGTCTGGAAGGAACAGGGCGCAGGGGGCGGGTAGATCAGGAGAAAAGTGATGTTTAAATACCCCACGCTGCCGGCAGTGCCGGCGGCAATAGCCGCAGCCGCACTCTTCTTTTCCTGCACGGGCAAGCACGCTGAGTTTCTGGGCTCCGGCACGATAGAGGCCAGAGAGGTTACGGTTTCGGTGAAAGCGGGCGGCACCATCGTGGAACTGCCCGCCGAGGAAGGCAGCCTGGTACGCGAGGGAGACCTTCTTGCCCGCCTCGATGCCGGCGAGCCGGCGCTGCAGCTCGCTCAGGCCGAAGCCCGGCTGCAGGGCGCCCAGGCCGAGCTCGATCTTCTGCTTGCCGGAGCCCGCCGGGAGGATATCAGGCAGGCGGAGGAGCAGTCGGTACAGGCGCTGGAACAGTTCGAGCTGGCACGCAAGGAAGCGGAGCGTTTGCGGGAGCTGTTCGCCGACGGCAGCGCGAGCCGCCTCCAGCTCGACCAGGCCGAGACCGCTCTAGCCACGTCCCGGGCCCGCTATAACGCCGCCGAGGCTGCGCTGGACAAGGCTGCGGGCCCGGCCCGGCCGCAGGAGCTGCAGGCGGCCCGGGCCCGGGTGCAGGAGGCGGAGTCGGCCGTCGAGCTGGCGCGGCTGCAGGTCGCCTATACCGAGGTACACGCTCCCTTGGAGGGGACGGTCGTCGAACAACTCCATGAGGTCGGCGAGCTGCTCGCCCAGGGAACGCCTGTCTTGATACTGGCCGACTTGCACACGGTTTTCCTGACCGTATACGTGCCGCAGCCGCTTCTCCCCAGAATTCGACTCGGCTCGCGGCTGATAGTGCAGACCGATGAGCGGCGGGCCGGGCAGTACCTGGGTGCGGTTACCCACATCGCCGAACAAGCGGAGTTCACACCCTCTACCGTTCAGACCGCCGAGGAACGGGCGCGCCTAGTGTTCGCCGTCAAGCTGCGGTTGGAAAACGAGTCCGAGGAGCTCAAACCGGGAATGCCTGCGGACGCTTATCTGCCTGTAGAGAACAATGAACACCGTTGAGGTCTCCGGGCTTCGAAGATGCTTCGACAGCCTCGAGGCTCTCCGTGATGTCAGTTTCTCGGTGACAGCTGGGGAGCTGTGCGCCGTGGTGGGTCCGGACGGGGCCGGCAAGACGACGCTGGCCCGGCTGCTCTGCGGGCTGCTGCGGCCCCACGGCGGGCAGGCGACCGTGCTTTCCCACCCTCTGCCCCAGGAAGCCCGGACAGTACGCCGCAGCGTCGGCTATCTTTCCCAGGGTTTCACCCTTTACCGCGACCTTACCGTGGACGAAAATCTATCCTTCCTGGCCCGCCTGCACGGGGTACGAGACTTCGCCGCCCGGCGTGAGGAGCTTCTCTCCTTCACGCGCCTGGCTCCGTTTGCCTCCCGTCAGGCTGCCGAGCTTTCCGGAGGCATGAAGAAGAAACTGGCGCTGGCTGCGGCTCTCCTGCACCACCCGCCCCTTATTGTCCTGGATGAACCGACCACCGGGGTAGACCCGGTGTCGCGCCGGGACTTCTGGGTCCTGCTCTCCCGGCTAAGGGATGCCGGGGTGTCGATCCTGCTGACCACACCCTATCTGGACGAGGCGGAACGCTGCGACCGGGTTGTCATGCTGCACCGGGGCGAGGTTCTGGATTGGGACGCCCCCGCCGCTCTCATCGCACCGCTCCAGGACCGGGTGTTCGAGCTGATTCTTGCGGACGCACGGCGAGGCCGCGAGCTGATCGAACACGAGCTCGGCGGCAGCTTTCAGGTTCAGCTTTTCGGAGACCGCCTGCATCTGCTCCTGGCGAAGCGGGAAAAGCGGCAGGGCATACTCCAAACGATCACCGCCGCTGTAGATGCCGCCGGCTTGGGGCCGGGGGGGGGGCCCCCCGGGCGGCCGCCCCGGGGGCACGGGGTTTTTAGGGCCAAACCGGGCCGGGGGGCGGGG
>CAYMEK010000044.1:3933-37374 GCA_964389305.1 uncultured Spirochaetaceae bacterium | reverse complement strand
CCAGTCGGGACTTTCACCCGACAAGAAGCGCCAAGCTTACTCTTGGCGCACAAGGCCGGGGTGCCTTGGCGAAAAAGCACTACCCCGCTGGAGGCGATGTCGTCGAATGGTCCGCGCCTTTGCGAAAACCCGCCCTCACGACCATTATGCCATACCTACAACGGTCGGGCAAATAGCGCCCTCGGCCAGATGATACCGGTGCTTGGCGAACCTTGAGTAGGCTACCGATTCACCATGTGAATCAACCCCGTAGTACGCGGCCAGATCGTAGGCAACGTAGATTCTCATTTCGGGGACTTTGGGTTTTTCTCCCCTAGGGGCTAATTCGGCAGATAAAAACCAAAACCAGAAAGAGGTGGCCTCAAGATGACGGCCACCTCTTTGTGTTTCACCACCACCATAAAAATTTTGTCTGGTCTATGTCTTGAAACGGCATGTTAGACTATAATTAAAAGTGAGCTTGTTTGGAACGTTTTCGGAGTCATTAAAGACGAAGAAATGCGCCACGTTTTTCTAAGGGCTTTTTTTACCCTAATCCTGCTCTCTCCTCTACAGGCCGAAATCACAGCCGATAACGCCCTCGATTTTCTCATGTCCGATAACTTACATGTCGGCGTCCATGTGACCATTGGCGATATCGACTGGATCGAGGACGAGAGAGCAGCTGCCGCACAGATCGATCGGCTCAAAACGGCGCTCGAGACCAACGCCGGGGATCTGCAGGCAGCCTTTGAGTTAATTGATCTCTACGACAGACACAATAAAGATTCAGAAGCCGAGGCGCTGGCGAACCGTACCCTCTCCGCCTTCGAGGAGAGCTTCAATCGGGAGCCGGAGGAGGCCAATGCTGTACGTTTTGCCAAAGTCGCGCTCGCTGCTCGGGCTAAGGACCGGTACGACACCGCCTACCGAGCCCTGCAACCCTATCTCGAGAGCGGCCGGGCGAAACAGGAAACCTGCTTCACTGCTATCGAGAATCGCAAGGGACGAGACGACTATGGACTTGCAAAACGGATTGCCGAGCATTACCTGAAGATCTACCCTAACTGTGCGGAGCTGCATTACCAGCTGTTTGATCTATCCATCTGCGATAATCCGCAAAGCACTTTAATTGAGATCGCCCGAGATAGCGTAGAGAGTTTTCTCGACGGGCAGAACAAACTGTACATCGACACGAGCAACGTGCAAGCATTTGTTGATCATTATTTCGGAAATCTTGGATCGAAAATTGACAGCGCTTCTCTGACGAAGGCCATCGAGCTGGAACCATCGAACTACGAGTACAATCTGTACGCGGCTGTTTTCAAGGTCATGACCCATTTTTTTTCGAAGGTCTTCATACAGTCTTTATTAGAGGATGTCGAGGAGGAGGGCATCGAGAAGATCCTTAAACAGGCCGATCCCGGATTGCTGGAGGACCTCCGCAGCATCCTCAAACGGGCAGAAGAGAACCGACCCAAACGGGATATCCAGGTCTACCTGTGCTATGCCATGGTCAGTATGGCGTTGGGGCTGTTCGACCAGATCGAACCCTATGCCTTGATCGCCATCGGACTCCGCCCCGATCTTCCGGGTGGCTATGACGCTCTGATCCTGAGTACTCTAGTGCCTTATCTTGAAACTGACAGCGATCCTGACCCTCAAACGAGCGAACGAGCGATCAAACTCTACAAAGCGAAAATGAAAAACGTTGGGGAGAACGCCTCGGATTGCGTCGACATCGCCAGATTGTACTTTTCAAATTACATTCAAACACCATCCGAAGGATCAGCATTGAAGAAGGCGAAAATCTACCTAGAGAAGGCGCTTGAAATCGATGCGCAATTCGTAGAGGGCCTCGTAATCCTGGCAAGCTACCACATCGTGATGGGCGAATACACCCAGGCTGTCAGGATTCTGAAAGGTATACCTGAACCCGACGATCCCCATATGAAAGCTATAGTCATCAACAACCGTGGAATTGCGCGGATCCTGAATGGAGAGCGGGAGACAGGTATTTCAGATTTGCGAAAAGCTGCTGCGTTCGAATATCCAGAAACCCTGGATGCCCTGCAAGAGCTCGGTCTCGACTAAATGTAGAACGTTCTTTACCGTTGGGACGAGGCACGCCCGAATCTCAATCGAAGTCCGTAATTCTGTCGAGCAGATTCTTGTACCTGAACTTGGCCATCTCGTTCAGCTTGAGCACTTCCTCCTCCGTGCCCGTGAAGGGGCAGCGCAGGCAGTAGTACTCTTTCTTCTCCACGTCGTAGAACATGTCTACGTCGATCTCCCGTACGAAGCAGGCGGGGCAGCGGAAGTTCAGCTTGCCTTTTCTACCCTGAGACATGTGATCATCTCCTCATCGGCGCGAAGCTCCCCGGTCAGGCCGAGGGTGTACATGGGTGAGAAGGCGTACCCTTCTCTGAAATATCCTCCGAGACGTTCGCTCACGGGAACGACGGAGACCCGCGTGTCCACCTGGGGGACGATCGCCTCGACCCTCCGTGCCTCTTTCACGGTCTGTTCACGGTATTTATACGCGTACGAGATCTCTCGTACGCCTTCCTTCCCCTCGCACTTCAAGGTGATGCCGCTTAGATCTTCTGGATACTCGGTGGTTCCATAGCAGGCCGTGATGTACTCGTCGAGGTGAACTGCGGCGCCGGGTTGGCTCGTCGAGGTAATCTTGCGAGCAAATCGAATCTCGCCCGAGTCTTCGCTGAATGTAATTGTGGAAGCCAGGGTGACGGTCAGCTCTCTGAACTGGATCTCGACCGGGTCGAGGACCAGTATCCTGTCTTTCCTGGCCTGCGAGTAGCGCGCCTTTGTCCGGCAGAGGCACAGGTCCACCTCTTCTCCCTGATAGCTTACCTTGCAGCTCTTGATGGAGCCTTCGCCGGCATAGTGGGTGAAATACCCCGCCCGATAGAAGACCTGGATCAGGAAGGGGTACGAGCAGTCCCAGATGTGCCGCGTACCGATTCCAACCGGACGTACCAGCTTGGCCGCGTAAGGCCGCAGGTCGATCAGGGCGCCTCCCTGGTTCATGTCGACGCAGGTCCTCATATGCGGGTCGAGGTACCAGAATATCTGCTTTTGGGAGCCGTAGAGGATGTCCTTCCACAGCGCGCATGTGGGCTCCGTGTAGCTCTTGTTCCGGCGAAACCAGTCCGCGAACTCCCTCATCGTCATGTCTTCTGCGTTTCCCGCGCGTTTCAGCTCCCCGTAGTAGGCCATGCAGTCGCTGTAGCTTCTTTCAAGGAGGGAGTAAGGCGCCTCCCATCGTCCCTGCTTGCTCATCCATCCCGGTCCGACGAAGACCATGTTATAGGCAAAACCGTTGTTGTACCTGTCCAACGCGCGATACTGATCGATAAGGTTGAAGAGGTAGGGGTAGCGACCGTCCTTGTACACCATCCCGCGTAGCACGTTCTGCGGATGCGTTCCATAGAAGGAGCCGGGTCCGTCGAAAACGGCCAGGAGGTCGCGGGAGAGGTGGGGGATGGCCACGATGCCGGCGTCGTCCGCCTCCGATGAAGCGGGGCAGTGGCTGTTGAAACGGGAGGGGATCCAGGGGTTCCAGGGCCCCCCGTCGTTCAGGGTATACCAGGAATTGTTGGCATTGTGGTATGCCTTGGGGCCCTCCTCCCAACAGGTGGCAACGGCGCACGTGACCGACGGATACTTTTCCTTGATGAAGTTGATAAGCTCGGCGTCCATGTAGTAAGAGCCGGTGGACGCGGGATAGAAGCCAAATACGGTGTGAAACTTCTCGAAAACGTCCGTTTGGTCTTGTATTTTTCCCGAAACTCCTTGCATGGCAGGCCCAGAAGCGTGGTGCCGATCTCGTCGCCGTATCTTTCGTGATCCGCCCTGGCCAGAGCCACCACCTCCTCGTTGAAAAGGCTCCCATAGGTCATCTGGATTGTCGTCTTCAAACCGTTTTCGTGCGCGATGCGCTGCTGGGTCTTGAAGATGTCCAGTGATGCCGAAACAACGCTCTGCCGGCCGATATCCTCTTTTTTCCCCTGGGCCGCTTCTTTTTCGAGATACTCGGGAACCATCTCGGGTCTGTGTATCACCGTCAGAATAAGCTTACCCACAGCCGTCCTCCCGTCTTGCGTGGGAAGTATATATGGGGGGAAGTGGTCGCGCAACAGACCCGATGCTGCGGAACTGTACCGTTCCTGCCCATCAAGTTTGAAAAATGATAGGGCAAAGGAGCATCCTGCCTTTGCCAGGTGATGTGATCGAAATCGGGAGCCGACCTTGCAAAATTGTAATTTTCCAGTCATTTGGGGGAAAGCTTTGCCTGGTAGGATGGGCCCGTGTTTCTCGAGCTCCTTCGAAGCGAAAGCATTGCAGAACAAAGAGGGTGGAACTCAGAGTATGTTTTACAGGAGAGTCACGGGGGCGAACATGAACATCAATAGATATCTGCGGATACTCGGAGTGGGTCTGGCCGTATCTGCTGTACTGATTATCTATCCGGTTTCATCCTTCGCCGATGATGGCAAAGCCGGGAACGAGAATGGGCCGGAACGGTCGATAAGCATGTCAGCAGAATATCCCGGAGTAGAAGTAGCTTCCGGCGAGGATGTCACCATGAATCTCGACTTTCACAACAGGGGTAAAGAGGATGAGAGTCTCAATGTGCGACTAGTAAATGTGCCGAAAGGATGGGAAGCTCACATAAAGACTTTTAAATACGAAGTGACAGGCATCAGTGTCCCGGCAGGAGAAGACAAGAGCCTGACCTTCGAGGCCAAACCCAAAACAGTATTCCCTCTCGCGCTTCTCGGGGCCTCTGCCGCTGCTGCAGAGCTTGCTGATCGTTGTGCCTTATATCATTTTCCTCGTCGCGATCACTGTGATTTGTTTTGCCATTTCCTACCTCGTATTCATGCGGCAGGAAATCAGATCGGTTTAGCTTTTCATTTCAAATTTGCGGGCCGGATCGGTAAACCTCGACGCCTCTACCTCGGCGCCCCGACTGTTTCCCGCCCATGGAAGAGGTGCAGAATTGACGGTTCGCGAGAAATGGGGGATAGATCTCGCCGGTCCATTGGAGGAGACTCCCGTTTTGGCGTATAATGCGCTGACATGAGAGTGGCCAGCGACATCGGCGGGACCTTTACCGACCTCGTGTACCTCGATGAATCTACGGGTACAACCGGAGCCTGCAAGACTTCCACAACGCCGGGCGATCTGGCCGCCGCGGTGATCGAAACGCTTCGTAAAGCCCGATTCGCCGTTCCCGAGACCGCCTTCTTTGTTCATGGTTCCACGGTGGTCATCAATACCCTGACCGAAAGGAAGGGCGCCAGGACGGGGCTCATCACAACGCAGGGATTTCGGGACGTCCTGGAGATCACCCGGGCCAACAGACCCGACCTCTATAATCTTTACTACAGGAAGCCGCCGCCGTTTGTACCCCGGCGATACCGCGTGGAGGTCGCAGAGCGGCTGAACCACGGGGGTGAGGTGCTGGTACCGCTGAATGAAGCCCAGGTGGAACAGGCGGTGGCTTTCTTTCGAGAGGAGGGGATCGAAAGCATCGCCGTATGTTTTCTTCACTCCTATGCGAATCCCGTTCATGAGCTCCGGTGTCGGGACATTATTGCACGCCTGGCTCCCGGCATTCCCGTGACTATCTCCTCGGAGATCACCCAGGAATGGCGGGAATACGAACGAACGAATACCAGCGTTTTGAATGCCTACGTCATGGTGAAAACCCGAACCTACCTGAACAATCTGGAGCAGAAACTCACCAAAATGGGAATGGGGAACGTATTCTACGCGATGCAGTCCAACGGAGGTACGGCTACCTTTTCCTACGGCCGCAGCGTCCCCATAAAGATGGTTGAATCCGGGCCGGTGGGCGGGGTCATCGGTGCCGCGGCCATCGGCAAGGCGATCGGCGAGCCCAACATCATATCTTTCGATGTGGGAGGCACCACCGCCAAGACATCCCTGGTCCAGGGCGGCGATCCGCGAATCGTCACGAGCTACAGAATCGAGGGCGGCGGAAGATCGGCGGGATATCCTCTGCTGATCCCTGCGATCGACATCGTGGAGATCGGCTCCGGCGGCGGGTCGCTGGCCTGGGTGGATGCCGCGGGGGCCCTGCGCATCGGACCGCAGAGCGCGGGAGCGGACCCCGGGCCGGCCTGTTACGGCCGCGGCGGCGAAGCCCCCACGGTGACGGATGCAAACGTGCTGGCCGGGCGTATCAACCCTAAGTATTTCCTCGGGGGGGAGATCCCACTCCAGGTCGAGCTGGCGGCCAAGGCGATCCGGCCGGTGGCGCAGGCCTACGGAATAGATGTCCGGGAGGCGGCCGTCGGTGTCTTGCGCCTCGCTGATTCGGCGATGATGAACGCCCTGAATCTCGTGTCGGTCACGCGGGGCTATGATCCCAGGGATTTCGTGATGATCGCCTTCGGCGGAGGCGGGCCGATGCACGCCGGGTCGATGATTCGGGAGCTCAAGCTCAAGAAGGTCATTATTCCCGTCGACCCCGGGGTGTTCTCGGCCTGGGGTATGCTGGTTACGGATCTGCGACAGGATTTCGTTCGGACTCTCATTATCCGCACCGATCACGTTCGACCCGGCGTGATCGCGGAGCTCTTCGAGAATTTGGAGGCCAAGGCGCTGGAGTTGATGAGCGACCAATGTATCCCTCCCGAGATGATCCTGCTTCGCCGCTTTGCCGACGTGCGCTACCGCGGTCAGGAGCACACGGTCAAGGTTCCCATCGAAAATGGTCCTTTCGACGAGTCCGCCCTTCGAAATGTCGATCAGAGGTTCCACGAGCTGCACGAGCAGGCCTACTCCTTTCGTCTCGACGCACCCACAGAGATAGTGAACTTCCATCTCACCTGTTTCGGGACGACCGCGAAGCCCGCCCTCGGCACAATCACTCCCGGGGGACTCCGCCTTGGGAAAGCACAGAAGGGATACCGGGGAGTTCATTTCAACGAGTTCGGTGTTGTCGAATCTCCGCTTTACGAACGGGCGCTACTGCCTCTGGAAGAGGTTTTGGAGGGTCCCCTGGTCATAGAAGAGCCCGCCTCCACCACCGTGGTCTTTCCCGACCAGAGGGTGATGCGCGATCGCTACGGTTTTCTCCACATTGAGATGGTGAAGAACTGAAGGAGGTCACAGATTGTGAAGATACTGTGGATCAACCCGGTAGGTACGGACCGTTACGATCGGGCGATCGGGACGCTGCTCAAGAGGGAAGCCCGGAAGGAAACCCAGGTAGATGTCGTTTCGCTGCCCGAAGACAGGCCTCTTCATCTTGAGTACCACTCCTATGAAGCGATCGTGACGCCCGATATCGTGCGCATCGTGTGCGCTCTAAAGAACCGCTACGATGCCTTCGTGATCGGCTGCTTCTACGACGTGGCGCTGCGGGAAGCCCGGGAAGTATCTGGAGACGCGCTGGTGCTGGCGCCCTGCCAGTCGTCCCTGGTCTACGCCACCCATCTGGGCACCTCGTTCTCCGTACTTGTGGGAAGACGAAAGTGGATCCCGAAGATGGAGGAGAACATTCGGATATACGGATGCGCCGGCAGGCTCGCCTCGATGCGGCCTCTAGAGCTTGGGGTACAGGAGTTCCAGCAAGACCCCGAGGTGACCGCCGGCAGGATGCTGGCAGAGGGAAAGAAGGCCTTGGCAGATGACGGAGCGGAGCTTCTCGTGCTGGGATGCACGATCGAATTCGGATTCTACAAAAAGATGCAGGAACAGCTGGGCGTCCCCGTGATCGATGCGGTCCTGAGCCCCTTCAAGCTGGCTGAGAGCCTGGGCGAATCGGCGCTGCGTCTCGGCTGGACACCCTCGAGGAGGGGAGGCTGTGAATCTCCTCCCGAACAAGAGGCGAAACGGTGGGGGGTAGTTCAGGAGCCGCCGATCGGCAACCTGCTCGAGTTCGCCGATATTCCGGCAGAGGGGTAAGAGGAGCGTCTCTATGGCCAGCGATCCCTTCACGGTGGAGATCATCAGGAACCAGCTCATCGCCGCGGCCGAGGAGAGCTTTGTCCGCCTGGGACGCAGCAGCCAGAGTCCGATCATCTACGAGGTCCTCGACTACTCCTGCGCCCTGACGGATGCTCGAGGAGATCTTATCGCCCAGGCCAACGGAGTCCCGGGATTCCTGGGTACCCTGACCTTCGCCGTCAAGGCAGTGCTCGAAAAGTTCCCCGCCCACAGCCTCCATCCCGGCGACACGATCATCACCAACGATCCCTATTCCGGGGGAGGCAACCATCTGTCCGACGTGGCGCTCATCGCCCCGATTTTCTCCTCAGGACAGCTCATCGCCTTCAGCGTGAACAAGGCTCACTGGACCGAGGTCGGCGGCATGGCGCCGGGCAGCTGGACCACGGACAGTACCGAGATATACCAGGAAGGGCTTCAGTTTCCGGTCATCTACATCGGCCGCGACCACCGGCTGGACCCCTCTCTGCTCGACCTGATTCGCGCCAACGTCCGGACGCCGGAACGGACTCTGGGCGATTTGATGGCGGGGGTGGGTGCGCTGCGGGCAGCGGAACAACGGGTCATGGAGATCGCCGGCCGCTATGGGGTGGAAGTCTTCCTCGCGGCGGTTCGGGAGATCCTCGATCACGGAGAGCGGATGGCCAGGCAGGCCCTGGCGGACCTGCCCAAAGGAAGCTTCTTCATCGAGGACTGGATGGATGACGACGGGTTGTCTGAAGAGCCGGTTTACGTCTGTGTGCGGGCTACGATCACCGACCACAGCTTTACCGCCGATTTTACCGGTTCCTCTCCGCAGGTTCGGGGTCCCATCAACTGCACGCGAACGAGGCTGCACTCGGCCTGCCGCTCGGTGTTCAAGTCGATCACCGATCCTGCCTCTCCCGTAAACGGCGGCTGGTTCAGGCCCCTCGAGGTGGTCTGCCCGGAAGGGACGGTATTTACCGCTACCCGCCCGGCCCCGGTGTCCACGTACTGGGAAACCGGCGCGTACGCGGTAGACCTGCTCTGGCACGCCCTGTGCCCCTCGCTGCCGGATCGCTTGACTGCAGGGCATTTTTTGAGTGTCTGCGGTACCATCGTGAGCGGCCACGACCAGGAGGGAGATCGCTTCATCCTGGTCGAGCCCCAGGCCGGAGGCTGGGGCGCCGGCCGCGACAAGGACGGTGAGAGCGGGCTGGTGCCGGTAGGAGACGGGGAAACCTACATCATGCCGGTGGAGGTCTGCGAGGTTCGTTATCCTATCCTGGTCGATCGATACAGCTTCAACCTGGGAAGCGAGGGAGCCGGGGAGTTCCGGGGCGGATTCGGCCTGATCCGGGACTACCGCATCCTGGGCGACGGCGCCGCGGTGACCACAACCTTCGGCAGGCACCGCTATCCTCCCTGGGGCGTGGCCGGGGGAACCGAAGGATCGGTCAACGGGGTGCAGATCTTTCGCGGCGGGGCTGGCCGTCCGGAAGTGTGGGGCGGAAAACTGGCGCGGTACCCGCTGGCCCGGGGCGACGTGGTCCGCCTGAGTACCGGCACAGGGGGCGGTTACGGCGCCCCCGTGAACAGAGACCCGAAGCGGGTCCGTCAGGATGTCCGCAATGGCTTTTTGACCCGGGAGCAGGCCCGGCGTATATACGGTGTGGTGCTGGAGGGCCCGGAGGCGATCGTCAATAAAGAGGAAACCACCCGGTTGAGAAAACGAGGGGTGAATCCGAGGCAAAGCGTTCAAGGAGGCGCAGATGGTCAAACTGACGGTGATGTACAATCTTCCTCCGGGAGCGGATCATGAGGAGTTCCTGAAATGGCGGACCACGGTTCACCAGCAGGAAAACATGGGGATTCCCGGGGTCATCAAGAGCGATTTCTACGTGATCAGAGAGGCGTGGAACAAACCACAGTGTCCATTTAGGTATATGACCGAAGCGTACTGGAGCGACATGGAGGCGTTCGAGGCGGCGTTCTACGATCCCGGCTATCAGAAAAAGCTGGCGGAATCCTTGAAGAAAATTTCTGAGCCGATTTTTTTGATTTCCGAAGAGCTGCTCAGTGAATCCAACCGGTAGCCTCGGCCCAAGAGGCAAGAGATCCGTCTTCCCGGATTTTATTGACAGCGGAAAACCACTGGTATAGACTTGTCGGGTGGCTCAAAGGATGTAGACCACGCTCATAAATAGAACGAGACCACTCGTTAAATAAAGGAGGTAATTGTATGAAAAAGCTCGGTTTGCTGCTCCTCGTTTCGCTGATGCTTGCCGTGCCCAGTCTGTGGGCGGGCGGGGCAAAGGAAGCCGAACCGACCGTCGAACCCGAAAAGGCCCCCGCGGCCGCGGAGGTCAAGCGCGAGCTGCGGGCGACCTTTGCCTGGCCCACGTACATCGACCCGGCTGTGGGCTCGGATTTCTCCAGCTCGTCCGCGCTCGTCAACCTGTACGACACGCTGGTGTATCCGACCACCAGCGGCGACGTCGTGCCCCATCTGGCCGAACGGTGGGAGGCGTCGAAAGACGGATTGACCTGGACCTTCTACCTTCGGAAGGGGGTGAAGTTCCACGACGGTTCCGAGCTGACGGCCGACGACGTGGCGTTAAGCATGGACAGGCTGACCACGATCGGCGAAGGCTACGGCTACCTGTTTACCGGGCGCGTCGATAGCAGTGAGGTCGTGGACCGGTACACGGTGCGCTTCCACATGAGCGCTCCTTACGGACCGTTCCTGATCACCCTGGCCAGGCTGTACGTCCTGAATGACGATCAGGTCAAGGCCAACATCAAGCCCGACGGACCCTACGGCGAGTTCGGCGACTATGCGAAGGAGTATCTCCTGACCCACGACTGCGGTTCGGGCCCCTATAAGGTCAAGGAGATGCGTCTCGAAGAGTACCTGCTCATGGATAAGTTCAACGACTACTGGGGGGAGTTCGTGGCCGATTCACCGGAGGAGGTCAAGTTCATCGGGACCACCGAGGCCATCACCATCCGCACCATGATGTCTAGAAAAGAGCTGGAGATCTCCGATCAGTGGCAGACTCTCGAAGCCCTCGAGTCCCTGGACAAGATCGAAGGGATAGACGTCGCCACGATGTACATGGGTACGATGTTCTACTACATGGTCCACAACAAGAAGCCGCCCACCGACGACGTGCATTTCCGCAGAGCCATGTCCTGGGCCTTCGACTACGAGAAGGTGACCAAAGACCTTTTTCCCGGCTCGCGGATGGCGCAGGGGCCGGTGGCTCCGGGGTTCCCCGGTCATGACCCGAATTTCACCAAGTACACCCGGGATCTCGAGAAAGCCAGGGCCGAACTGGCCCAGTCCAAGTACGCCAACCGCCTGGCGGACTATCCGGTCGAGCTGCACTGGATCGCCGAGGTTCCGGATGAAGAGAAGGCCGCCCTGCTGTTCCTGTCCAATATGGCCGATATCGGGATCAAGGTGAACCTCGTCAAGGTACCCTGGATGTCTGTAGTGGAGGAGATGAGCAACATCGATTCGAGCCCGAATATCGTGACGATCTTTGTCTCGCCCCACTATGCGGAGGCGGGCTCCATTCTCATGTCCCGCTACCACTCCAACTCCGCCCCTACCTGGGAACAGAACGAGTGGCTGCTGGACCCGAAGATAGACGCCATGCTCGAAGGTGCGATCGCTACCATCGACCGCGAGGAGCGACTCAAGAAATATCGGGAGATTCAGGAGAGTCTCGACAAGATCACCCCATCGCTGTATCTGTTCGAGCAGGCCCAGAAGCACGCCTACCAGTCCTACATCGACTGGCCTGCGGCCAAGGGGAAAAGCATCCCTGTGATGGGATATGACTTCGCCGGCAGATTCATCGGGGTTCATCCCGAAATGAAGTAGTAGCTCACTCCCACGTCCCTTCGGCTCCGGCCCGAGGGGCGTGGGAGCTCAATGCGCTCTCGATACTTGGTTGGAGGACTACATGGAGGAGAGGATTATCTAACCGCCTCTCCTCAGTTTTTCTGTAATGAGGTTTCTTAAATACATCCTTAAAAGGATCTTGCATTCGGTCCTGGTATTGCTCGGTCTCTCGATTCTGGTGTTCGTGATCGCCCGCGTTATTCCGGGGGATCCCGCCCGCATGGCTCTGGGGCCGCGGGCGCCGGAGAACGTCGTCCAGAAATTCCGGGTAGACCTTCATCTCGACAAGCCGATCTACGTCCAGTACTACTACTGGCTTAGGGGGGCGCTGCGGGGGAACCTGGGCATGTCCCTGTTTACCAAGCGTCCGGTGGCTGCCGACATTGGAGAGTTTTTTCCCGCTACCTTCGAGCTGATGCTTTTTACCGGGATCATCATGAGCGTGTTCGGAATATTGTTGGGGGTGGTGTCTGCGCGGTACTCGAACCGTTGGCCGGACAACACGATCAGAGTGTTTTCCTATCTGGGAGTCTGCACTCCGGCCTTTGTGTTCGCGATTCTGTTTCTGCTGCTCTTCGGGTACGTGCTGCAAATTCTTCCGACTATTGGCAGGATCAGCCCGTCGATCGATCGTCCGCCGACCCGAACAGGGCTCATGACCCTGGACAGTCTTCTGGCCGGGAATATCCAGGCCTTCTGGGATTCCCTCAAACACCTGATCATGCCGGGTGTAGCCCTGGCCCTGGGTCCGATCGCTCAGGAAGCGAGGATCACCCGCTCCAGCATGACCGAGAACCTGCAGCGGGATTTTATCGCTCTGGAACGATCGCAAGCCATCCCGGAGCGCAAGATCATGTCCAAGTACCTGTTGAGGATTTCCGTGATTCCGACCGTCTCGATCCTGGGGCTCGATTTTGCTTCTCAGCTGGGCTGGGCCTTTCTTGTAGAGCTGATCTTCAACTGGCCGGGGGTGTCCCGCTACGGCATCAACGTGATGCTTCATAAGGATCTCAACGCCATAGTCGCTGTGATTATGGTCATAGGGCTCATGTTTATGGTGGTGAATATCATCGTCGACATCATCGTTTCCTGGCTCGACCCGCGCATCAGGCTCGGCGCGGAGAGGAGCGCGTGAGATGGAAGCGGTAAAATCCCGGCGTCTCAAGAGGCTGCTGGATCGGATCAGACGGGCCTGGTACAGGTTCAGGAAGAACCCTCTGTCCGTGGCGGGAGCCGTGATCGTGCTCGTCGTGGTATGCTTGGCGGTGTTTGCTCCTTTCCTGGCTCCGTATCCGGAAGCCGCCGGAAGCTTCGTCGACTTCGACCATGCCAGCCAGCCGCCCAGCCTGCAGCATCCATTCGGCACCGATGCCTTTGGACGGGACATCCTCAGCAGGATTTTTTTCGGCTTCCGGCTCTCCCTGATCATGGGCGTGGTGGTCATCTCACTAACTGCGCCGGCGGGCGTCACCCTGGGACTCATCGCCGGGTACCTGAAAGGGTCGTGGGCGGAAACCCTGATCATGAGGATTACCGACGTCTTCGTGGCGGTGCCTCCGCTGGTGCTTGCCCTGGCCGTGTGCTCTATTCTTACTCCCAGTGTGTTCAATGCCATGATGGCGGTCTCTCTCATGTGGTGGCCCTGGTACTGCCGGATGGTCTACGGGATCGCCAGCTCGATCCGCAACGAGTTTTACGTCCAGGCCGCCGAAGTCACCGGAGCCAGCAGCTTTCACATCATCTTCAAGGAGATGCTTCCCAACTGTTTCGGCCCTATTTTCACGAAGGTCAGTCTCGACATGGGCTGGGTCATCCTGATCGGCTCGGCCCTCAGCTTCGTAGGGCTCGGAGCACAGCCTCCGACCCCAGACCTTGGAACCATGGTCGCCGACGGTGGTAAATACCTTCCGGATCAGTGGTGGATCGCCATCTTCCCGGCGATCGCGATCATGGTCGTGGTCTTCGGCTTCAACATCCTCGGCGACGGCATCCGGGATATGTTGGAAACGGAGAACGTATAATGGCGAAGCCGCTGCTGAATGTATTCGATGTGCGCGTGGGCTTCGACGTCTATGGCGGAACGCTGCAGGTTCTGAACGGGGTGAACTTCTACCTGGAAGAGGGAGAGAAGGTCGGATTGGTCGGAGAGACGGGTTGCGGAAAGACCACAACCGCCAAGTCCATACTGAGGATCCTGCCCGAGCCCCCGGCGAGAATCATGGGTGGCATGGTCACCTTCAAAGGTCGAAATGTCCTGGAGATGAACAGCAGAGAGGTCCGGGAGATGCACGCTCACGGGGTGGCTATGATCTTCCAGGATCCCACCGCATCCCTCAATCCTGTTTTTACCATCGGCGACCAGCTCATGACCGCGATCAAGTACTCGAGCCTCGAGCAGAGGCTGACCCGGAAAGAAATCAGGGAGCGGGCGCTCCTGGCGCTCAGAGAGGTGGCTCTTCCGGATGCGGCCAGGATCCTGGACAACTACCCGATTCAGCTGAGCGGAGGAATGCGGCAGCGGATCTGCATCGCCATGGCCCTGGCAGCGCACTCTCAACTGATGATCGCCGATGAGCCCACAACCTCTCTCGACGTCACGATCCAGGATCAGGTGCTGAGGCTGCTCGGAAAGCTCGTTCTCGAAAAGGATACCTCGACGATTCTGATCACCCATTCCCTCGGTATTGTCCAGGAGTGGACCAGGCGGGTGTACGTGATGTATGCCGGCAACATGGTGGAAACAGCCCCTACGGAGGAGCTGTTCAAGGAACCTCTACATCCGTACACCCAGGGGCTCATGAAAGCGGTGCCGAAGCTTACCGGCGAGGGAATCGCCGAAGGAATCGAGGGGCGCATCCCGAACTATCTCAATCCACCCAAAGGGTGCAGGTTCCATCCCCGCTGCCCGCACCGCATGGACATCTGTTCGCAGGAGATCCCCCCGTACTTCGATGTGGGCAAGATGCACCAGGTGGCCTGTTTTCTGTATAGGGATCAGCACCGATGAATAATACCTTGCTTGCCGCAACGGATCTCAAGAAACACTTTCACACCCGCGCCGGTACCGTGCGGGCCGCCGACGGGGTAAGCTTCGAGATCAAAGAGACCGAAACCCTCGGGCTGGTCGGCGAATCGGGTTCGGGAAAAAGCACCGTCGCCTACACCATCGTGGGCATCTACCGGCCCACCGCCGGGAAGCTGATGTTCCGCAGTCAGGACATAGGGCGGGAATCGGGTCGGAGATCCAGGCAGCTGAAGAAAGAGATCCAGATCGTGTTCCAGGACCCTGGATCTTCGCTCAATCCCCGTCAGAGCATCCGTCAGATCCTGGACTTGCCTCTCCGAGTGCACAAGGTGGCGGACAAGCGGCGTCTGCAGGAACAGGTCCTCAGGCTCCTGGAGATGGTCGAGCTGCCCCAGGATTACCTTTACAAGTATCCCCGCTCGATCGGCGGGGGCGAGCGGCAGATGGTGGCCATAGCCCGCGCCCTGGCCACGAACCCTTCGTTCGTCGTTCTCGACGAGCCAACTTCGGCCCTCGACGTCTCTGTACAGGCCAAGATCATCAATCTGCTCATCACACTCCAGAAGGAACTGGATCTCACCTATCTGTTTATCACCCACGACCTGAGCCTGATGCGGAACATGGCCACCCGGGTGGCCATCATGTATCTGGGCAAGATATGTGAGATCGCCCCCACGGTGGAGTTCTTCCGCAATCCCCTGCATCCATACACCAAAATGCTCCTCTCCTCGATTCCCGTGGTCTCTGCGGAAGAGCAGGAGCTCAAACCAAAGAAGGTCGTCTCCGAAGGGGAGATCCCGTCCCCGGTCGACATCCCTCCCGGGTGCAGCTTCCATCTACGCTGCCCGCACAGAATGGAGATCTGCGTAAAGGTCGACCCCATAATCGTGAACAAAGGACAGGACCATACAGTCCGATGTCATCTATACCCTCAAGAGTAGACGGAGGATAATACAGCGATGAGTGCTGAAAAAGTACTGCGGATCGCCACAGACGTTGGCGGGACATTCACCTATCTCTTGTTCCTCGATATATCGCCTGAAGGGGAGCAGAGCATCGGCGCGGCCAAGTCGGACACGACTCCGCCGGACTATGAACAGGGAGTCATGAACGTCCTGCGCCTGGCCGAGATCGATGCCGCGGCCGTCGATTTTCTGGCCCACGGGACCACAGTCATCATCAACGCCCTGACGGAACGCAAAGGGGCAAAGACCGGCCTGATCACCACGGAAGGCTTTCGGGATATTTTGGAAATCGCCAGGGGCAACAGGCCGGATTTCTTCAACCTGGATTATCGGAAACCCAAGCCTTTCGTCCCCCGATACCTGCGGCGGGAGGTTCCCGGCCGCATCAACTACAAAGGAGAGGAGACTTCTGCCCTGGATCTCTCGGGACTGCCCGGCATCCTCGAGGACTTTCGGGCCGAAGGGGTCGAAGCCATCGCCGTCTGTCTGCTGAACTCTTACACCAACCCGAAACACGAAGAGGCCGTTTTGAGGAGAATCGAGGAGCTCTGGCCCGAAGTAGCCTCGGTGGCCTCCTGCCAGATTACCAGGGAATGGCGGGAATACGAGCGCACCAACACCGTGGCCCTGTCCGCCTATGTTCAACCGGTAGCGCGCCATTATCTGGATCGCCTGGACAGGGGTCTGTCCGGACTGGGTCTCAAGAGAGGCTTCTACGTCATGCAGTCGAACTGCGGCGTGGAGACGGTAAGCAGCGCCCGGCAGGTCCCGATCACGATGGTCGAGTCCGGACCCGCCAGCGGCGTGTGGGGGGCGGCGGCGCTGGGGGCTATTATCGGCGAGCCCAACGTGATCGCCCTGGATATCGGGGGAACCACGGCCAAATGCTCGCTGGTCAACGGAGGTCGCGTGAAAATCAACACCGACTACATGGTCGGCCGAACCCAAACCTCAGCGGGCTATCCGGTCATGGTTCCGGTGGTAGACATCGTCGAGATCGGCAACGGCGGGGGATCTATTGCCTGGGTGGATTCGTTCCAGAAGCTCCATGTAGGCCCCCAGAGCGCAGGGGCGATTCCCGGTCCGGTTTCCTATGCCAAAGGCGGGACCGAGGCCACCACTACGGATGCCAGCCTGGAGCTGGGAACGATCAATCCCGAGTATTTTTGCGGAGGCACGATCACGGCGGACATGGCCGGCGTGAGGAAGGCCCTGGACAGACTCGCAGGGCAACTGCGGACGGATCGGGCGGAAGCAGCCAGGGGTATCGTCCGGATCGCCAACAACAACATGGTCAACGCCCTGAAGCTCGTATCGGTCAATCGAGGCCACGATCCCCGGGAGTACACGATGATCGCCTTCGGGGGAGGCGGAGGGATGCACGCCTGCGCCCTGGCTGTGGAGCTGGGAATCAAGAAGGTCGTGATCCCGAAACAGGCCGCGGTTTTCTCTGCCTGGGGCATGCTCATGTCCGATCTCAGAAGGGACTACATGCAGACGCGCATCATCGAGTTGGACTCAAAAAGCGTGGCTTCCGATCTAAAGCAAAGCCTCGAAGAGCTGGAGGAACAAGCCCTGCGCGAGTTCGCCGGCGAATCCATCGAGGCCGGGAGGGTCAGGTTCATCCGCTACGGCTTGTTTCGCTATCAGAACCAGGCTCATTCCGTGGAAGTCCTTCTGCCCGACGGCAAGGTCGAGGCTTCGACAATTGCCAAGATCCGGGACAGCTTCCACTCCGATTACGAGCGGGAATACACCTATCGACTTGAGGCGCCGGTCGAGCTGGTGGGCTTTCACGTCGTCGCATCTGCCGACATCGGAAAGCTCACCCCGAAGAAGGTAACGCCTTCCGGCAGGAAGATCGAAGATGCAGTCAAGGCGAAGCGCAAAGTAGACTACATCACGGGGATTCACGAAGCGGTCATCTACGATGGAGACCTGCTGGAGCCCGGGATGCGCTTCGCGGGTCCGGCGATCGTGGAGGAATCGGGAAGCACCACCGTGGTCATGCCCGGCATGCCCTGCACGATCGACGACTACGGGAACTTAAAGATCCAGACGGGAAAGTAGGGGTAGAATGATGAACAAGAGTTTCGATCCGATCACCACCGAGATCATCCAGAGCTCCCTCCAGGCGGCCGCCGACGAGATGTTCGCCGCCATGCGGCGCACCGCTATGAGCGCCATCATCTACGAAGTCCTGGACATGGGCACCGCCATCTGCACTAAAGACGGAGAGCTGGCCAGTGCCGGCGCCGGCATTCCTGCATTTGTAGGCATGCTCGACAAGGCGGTCAAGCGGATCATCGAGAAGAACAGGGAACCCGGATCCATCGAGCCGGGGGATATCTTCAGCACTAACGATCCGTTCAACGGCGGGGTGACCCATCTCAACGACGTGGTGGTGCTGATGCCGATCTTCGCGGACCAGGAGATAGTCGCCTGGAGCGCCAACATCGCCCACTGGAACGACATCGGCGGGATGATCCCGGGAAGCATGTCCACGGACGCCACCGAAATTTTTCAGGAAGGGCTGCAGCTGCCGGGGATCAAGCTCTTCTCCCGGGGCAAGCCGATCGAGCCGGTCTTCGAGATCCTCAAGGCCAACAGCCGTATGCCCGATTTCCTGATCGGTGATCTGTGGGCCGGAATCGCCTCGATCCGTGCGGGAGAGAAACGGGTTCTGGAAATGGTCAGGAAGTACGGCAAAGAGGCCTTTCTCTATGCGCTGGACGAATACATGGACTACGGCGAGCGGGTCACCCTGGCGGCCCTCAAGAAGCTCCCCCACGGGGTATTCTCTCTGGCCGAGGAACAGGACAACGGTGAAACCTACAAGGCCACCATCGAGATCCGGGACGACAAGTTTATCGTGGATCTCCGGGAGAACCCCGACCAGGAAAAAGGTCCCTTCAACATCAGCCGGGACGGAGCCCTGGTGAGTGCCCAGCTCATGCTCAAATCCATAACCTCCTCCGACAGCGTCTGCAACGGTGGAACCTTCAGACCGCTTCAGGTATTGACTCGTCCCGGCAGTGTGTTCGATCCCGTTCGGCCGGCGGCCATGGGGATCTACTATGAAAACGATGTCCGGCTGTACGACCTGATCTGGCGCGCCCTGGCCCAGGCCATGCCGGACCGGCTGCCGGCGGGCAACTTCGCTTCGATCTGCGGGACCCTGTTTGGAGGAGTGCATCCGGATACGGGACGGCAGTACAGCATCATCGAGCCGGAGCTGGGCGGCTGGGGCGGATCGAGCACGGGGGACGGCAACCCGGCCGTGTTCTCCGGATTCCACGGCGAGACTTACAACTGTCCGGCAGAGATCAACGAAGCTCGAAACGGGCTGATCGTAGAGAGGATGAGCTTCCACAACGAGGACGGAGGGGAGGGCAAGCACCGGGGCGGCAAAGGCGTTTGCATCGAGTACCGAATCCGCTCGGACGACGCCTGGTTTACCGCCGCCTATACCCGTTCCAAGTTTCCTCCCTGGCCGCTGAAGGGAGGACGCCCCGGATCCCCGAATTACGTGGAGATCCTGCGCAAAGACGGCTCACGGGAACGCTACTCGGTCGCGCCCGGTCTTACTCTCCAGGCCGGAGAGGTGATTCGGATCATGACCGGAACGGGGGCCGGCTGGGGCGATCCGATGGAGCGAGACCTGGAGCTGGTCAGGGACGATCTGAAAAACGGCTATATCACCGAAGAACAGGCCAACAAGTATTACGGGCTGGATCGCCGGAAATAACCACGGCCTATAATTGACAATGCCTGATTCTCGACGTATAATGGTCAAACCATTATTATGTTTGAGCAGGTTCAGCAGAATCGGATTTTCCAGGATGTAACCAGGCAGATCGAAGAAGCCATACTCTCGAGGCAGCTCAAGGCCGGCGACCGGCTGCCGTCCGAACGAGAACTGCAGGAAACCTTTCGAGTCAGCCGGGGCACTCTGCGCGAGGCCCTCCGCGTACTGGAGCAAAAGGGGCTGGTCATCATCAAGACAGGCGCGAAAGGCGGAGCGGTGGTTCGGGAGGTGACCGCAGAGCAGGCCAGCGACAGCCTTTCGTTTTTGTTTCGCTATAACCAGGTCTCGCTCCAGGATCTGGCGGAGTTCCGGGAGGGAGTCGAGGGAAACGTGACGGCGCTGGCCGCCGAACGGGCCACCCGGGAGGATGTCGCGGAGTTGACCCGCCTCCTGGAGCAGGCCGCCGGGCTCCTGGAGCAGGGAATCAATCGTTGGGATGATTTTCTCGATACGGACAACGAGCTGCACATGGCGCTGGCCCGGATGGCCAGAAACCCGGTCTACGAAACAGTGCTCGCGATCGTCCATGAAAACATCAAACCCTACTACGATACCTTTTTGAAAAAGAGCAAGAAAATTTTGAGGGAAAATTATCAGGATCTGTGCGAGATCGTGGACGCGGTGCGCCGCGGACGGGCCAGCGAGGCCCGGTTGTTGGCCCAGGCCCATGTCAATCGTTTCAACCGCCTCATGGAAAAGAAGGGGGGATAGAGATGGGAGATGCGATCTTCAATATACCGCTGCCGGTCAACGAGCCGGCTCTGAGCTACGCTCCAGGTACGCCGGGGCGTCGGGTGCTGAAGGAAAGACTTGCGGAGCTGAAGTCGCAGCAGATCGAGATCCCTCTGCTCATCGGGGGAAAAGAGATCAAGACCGGAAAGTTGGGTGCTTGCGTCCTTCCCCACGATCATCAGAGGACGATCGGTACCTACCATCAGGCTGGAGAACGGGAGGCGCAGCTGGCCGTGGAGGCCGCCTGCGAAGCCCGGCGCCACTGGAATGCCCTGTCTTGGGAGCAGCGGTTGGCCGTGTTCCTCAAAGCCGCCGATCTCGCCGCCGGGCCCTGGAGGTCGACCCTCAATGCCGCCAACATGCTGGGGCAGAGCAAGAACGCCTTTCAGGCGGAAATCGATTCCGCCTGCGAGCTGATCGATTTTCTCCGCTTCAACGCCTACTACGCCGCCCAGTTGTACGCCCAGCAACCGCCCCATTCGCCGCGCCCGCTCTGGAACCGCATGGACTATCGTCCCTTGGAAGGTTTCGTCTTCGCCGTTACGCCCTTCAACTTTCTCTCCATTGCCTGTAATCTTCCGAGCGCTCCCGCCGTCATGGGCAACGCGTCGATCTGGAAACCCGCTTCCAGCGCCGTGTATCCTGCTTACTACGTGATGAAGCTATTCCAGGAAGCAGGTCTTCCGGAGGGGGTGATCAATTTCCTGCCGGGAGCAGGAGCGGAAATCGGACCTTTGTTGCTCGGCTCGGCGGAGCTGGCGGGAGTACACTTCACAGGCAGTACCACGACCTTCCGGGAAATGTGGCAAACCGTGGGCCGTTGCATCGGCGGCTACCGCTCTTATCCCAGGATCGTGGGGGAGACGGGGGGCAAGAATTTTATTTTCGCGCACCCCAGCGCAGACCTGGCTGCCCTGGGCGTAAGCCTGATTCGAGGTGCTTTCGAGTACCAGGGCCAGAAGTGTTCAGCCGTGTCCCGCGCCTACATTCCCAGAGGGCTCTGGAAGGACCTCGAGTCGTACCTGGTCGGGGAGCTGGAAACCGTGAAAGTGGGGGACGTGGAAGATTTCGAAGCCTTCATGAACGCCGTAATCGACAAGACAGCCTTCGACAGGATCGCCGGCTATATCGACGAGGCCAAGCAATCCGACCAGGCATCGATCATCTTTGGGGGGGGATACGATGACAGTCAGGGGTTTTTCATTCAACCTACCGTGATTCTCGCCAGTGATCCCGGGGTACACGCCATGAAGGAGGAGATCTTCGGCCCCGTACTGACAATTTATGTGTACGATGACGATCGCTACAGCGAGACCCTCGAGCTTTGCGATCAGACCTCACCGTACGCTCTCACCGGGGCCATCTTCGCTCAGGATCGCCAGGCGGTGGCGGAAGCGCAGCGCCTGCTGGAGAACGCCGCCGGCAACTTCTACATCAACGACAAGCCTACCGGCGCCGTGGTGGGCCAGCAGCCCTTCGGCGGCGCCCGAGCCAGCGGCACCAACGACAAGGCCGGTACCCTGTGGAACCTGCTTCGCTGGGTGAGCCCGCGGGCCATCAAGGAGAATTTCGTCCCACCCCGGGACTACCGCTACCCCTTTATGGCGAGGCAAGAGCAGGCATCCGGGGCATCGGCGGCCAGGGAATCGTGAGGCGGTTTGCTTCGCGCCAGGATTCATTCATGGAGAGCGACAGCACGTTGGAATTGTTGGAGACCGGGGAGCGGCTGCGGGTTCAGCCCGCGGAAGCGTCGCCCTGCACCGTGGAGTGCCCGCTGGGCACCAACGTCAAAGCCTACGTTTCCCTGATCGCCGCCGGGCGCTTTGAGGAGGCATTGGAGGAGATCCGCAGAACCAATCCCTTTCCCGGCATCTGCGGCAGGGTTTGCACCCATCCCTGTGAGCAGCAGTGCCGAAGAGCCGAGGTCGACGAGCCTGTGGCTATCGCCGCTCTCAAGCGTTTTGTCGCCGACTACGAGCTGCGCCGGGGGGTGATTCCGGCCTACCGGCCTGTGCGTTTGCCGGCCGAAACGACATCTCAGGCTGCAGCGGCCGGCTCGTCACGCGGAATGCCGGTTGAATCGAGCGAGCCAGCCGCCTCGGAAGGTTCGACAGGCTCGATCGCCGTCATCGGCTCCGGACCCGCAGGGCTGACGTGCGCCGCCGATCTGGCTCGTCGGGGACTCCGGGTAACCGTATACGAAGCGTCCCCCATCCCCGGGGGCATGCTGAGCACGGGTATTCCCTCCTATCGTTTACCCCGGGATATTCTCAGGCTCGAAATCGAGGCCGTGGCGGCACTGGGGGTGGACATCAGGCTGAACACCCCGATCGGAGAAAAGCTCGGTTTCGAAGAGCTACTGGACAAAAATCGGGCCGTATTCGTAGCGGTCGGCGCCCAGCGTTCGGTCCGCCTGGGAGTGCCGGGGGAGGCAGATGTACGGCAGGGGCTGGTAGACTGGGTAGGCCTGTTGAGAGAGGCGGCGCTGGGCCAAGCGCAGAGGCCGGGACGGCGGATCGTGGTCATCGGAGGCGGAGACGCCGCCGTGGACTGCGCCCGGGTCGCCCTGCGACTGGGAGCCGAGACGGTACAGCTTCTCTACCGGCGCTCGAGACAGGAGATGCCGGCTCATCCCGAGCAGGTACATGACGCGGAAGAGGAAGGCGTGACCCTCTCCTTTCTCTGCGCCCCGAAGCGCCTGTTGACCAGCGAAGGCCGGCTGATAGCAGTGGAATGCCTGCGTATGGAGCTCGGCGAGCGGGACGCGAGCGGCAGGCGGAGCCCCCGACCCGTGAGCGGTTCCGAGTTCCAGATCCCGTGCGATGCTCTAATCCCCGCCGTGGGCCAGAAGCTTGACCCCTCGTTCTTGGGAAACGAACACGGACTCATGATCTCCCCGGCCAACCTGCTGGCCGTAGATCCGGACACCCTGGCCACTTCACGAACCGGGGTTTTTGCCGGGGGGGACGCGGTCAGCGGCCCGGCCACCGTGGTGGAAGCGATCGCCGCAGGACAGCGGGCGGCCCGTTCGATACAGCGTTTCCTTCGCGGCCTGCCTCTCAAGACCGAAGCCGATGCCGGGCAGCCGTACCGCTGCGAAGCGAGCCTGGAGTTCCCCGCAGCGGAACGCAAAGCCCGCAGCAGGCCCGCCCGCCTATCCCCGCGGGACAGGCGGGACAGCTTCGCCGAGATCGAGGGGAATTATACCGAGGCGCAGGCCATCGCCGAGGCTCAGCGCTGTCTGCGCTGCGGACCATGCCTGGAGTGCCGTACCTGTGTGGGCGTTTGCCAGGCCAAGCAGCTGCTCCTCGAACCGGTTTCCCACAATGCAGGAAACCGCGAACCTGTGGAAGCGGCGGAAACGTTGGCAACGGGGGATACTCTGTGGCAGACCCTGCTGATTCGAGTTCCGCCGGCGATCCACCGGGAAACGGCCGTCCGGGGAACCCTGGCGGTCCGCTACGAGGGCAGGCCCTATCAGGCCTCGGTCACGACCGTCAGGGTCGACGAAACCCGCTGCACGGGCTGCGGGGTGTGCGAGGAGACCTGCGAGTACCGGGCGATTCGGGTGATCTACCGGGGCGGGGGCTTGTTCGCGGCCCAAGTTGATGAGCAGATGTGCCGGGGCTGCGGCACCTGTGTTTCCGTCTGCCCCACCGGCGCCATCGACCAGGGCTTCTCTTCACGGGACAGGCTGCTCCGGAGCATGAAAAGCGTACTGCAGCGGGAGGAGCGGAAGCTCGCGACCCTGCTGCTGGCCTGCCGCTGGAGCGATGTCCTGCCTGCGCTTCCCCGCCGCTGGGCCGGTAACCTCGTGCAGCTCATGTGCCTGGGTCGTTTGGCACCGGGGGACATCCTGCGGGCGTACGAGCTGGGCGCCGCCGGCGTGATTGTCTTGGGCTGCCGGGTGGAGCGGTGCCACTACGGGTTCGGCGGCCGGGTGGCCGCGGAGAATCTCCAGAGGCTTTCTGCCGTACTCGAGTTGCTGGGTATACCGGCGATGCGCTTGCGGGTGTTCCAGGACGGCGAGATCGACAGGGCAGAGCTGGCCCGCCGGCTGGATGACTACGCTCGAGAGCTGGCCTCCCTGGAAGGCGGCCCCGGAGGAAGACAGCGGTGACCGATTCGGCGCAGTTGGCCAGAGAACACGGATTGCCCGTGATTCTGGAGGAACCTAGAAAGGTCAACGAACTCTGTCCGGTCGCCGGGGTGAACCCGGAGTTTTCGCCGGAGCGGATCGTCCGGCTGGCCAGCCAGAACCACGATCGACTTGTGGAAAGCACCCTGATCTGGGAATGCCTCGCCTGCGGGCTGTGCCGGCAGGCAACGAGCGGTCGTGCGGACATGTCGGGATTCGTTCGGCAGGTACGAAAGGAAGCATTCCGTAAGGGGCACACCGGTCTCGATACCCATGCCGGATTGCTGCTGACTGCCCAGCGGATCGAGGCGGCCGGAGTATCGCAGGCCGATCGCCGTTCCTGGATCAGCCGCTATCCGGAGCTGCAGGTGCAACAGCGGCGGGCGGACACCCTGTATTGGGTTGGTGCCGCACCTTTCCTGGCCGAAGCCTTTCCCGACCTCCAGCCCACCGCTTTGGAGTCGGCCCGGGCGGCCATCCGGCTGCTCAATCGTCTGGGAATCCGCCCGGTCGTTATGGCCCGGGAGCGCTTCAGCGGCCACGATTTACTGTGGACCGGCGACCTGGAGGCCTTTCGGCGTTTGGCCGAAGAGAACCTGCAGGCGCTGCGGGACAGCGGGGCGAGGTGTGTAGTTGTCTCTTCCCCCGAAGACTGCTACACCTTGAAGGTTAGTTACAGCGAGCTGGTTGGGAGGCTGCCGCTCGAGGTCCGTCATCTTTCGGAGCTGGTTGCCGAGCGGCTGTCCGAGCTGCGCTTCGTCGAATGGCCGCATCGGGTGACCTACCATGATCCCTGCCGCCTGGGCCGCGGGCTGGGTATCTACGAGGCGCCGCGGGCGGTTCTGAGGGCCATTCCCGGGCTGGAGCTGGTGGAGATGGAGCGTTCCCGGGAGCTTGCTCACTGCTGCGGCACATCCTGCTGGACCCAGTGCACCCGCTACTCCAAGATGATGCAGGTCAAGCGGCTGCAGGAGGCGGCCGCCACCCGCGCAGAAGCGCTAGTCACCACCTGCTGGGAATGCGCTCTTCACTTTCGCTGCGCCACCCGCGCGGAAGCCTGGCAGCAGGTGCAGATGGATATCCGGGACTGGGCGGTCCTCGTGGCGGGGCTGCTGCAGGAGTAGAGTATGGGACGAATCGAAACGCATCCGATCCTGAACGTGCCCAAGCGGCGGGAGTTTTACTTTACTTTCGATGGTCAGGAGATCTTGGCCAGGGAAGGGGAGGTAATCTCATCGGCCCTGCTGGCATCCGGAATCCGCGTCTTCGGCCATCATCCTAAGGACGGGGCGCCCCAAGGGATCTACTGCGCCAACGGGCAATGCGCTCAGTGTATGGTTCTGGCCGACGGCCGTCCGGTCAAGGCCTGCATGACCGAGGCGAGGCCGGGGATGTCCGTTCAGTCCTGTTCAGGCAAGCCGGTCCTGCCAGCTGACGATGCCCCTCCGTCCCTGAGTGAGATACCGATCGTGCCTACTCCCGTGCTCATTGTGGGCGGGGGCCCGGCCGGGCTTTCGGCGGCGATCGAGCTGGCCAAGGCAGGAGTGCGCTGTATCTTGGTGGACGACAAGCAGAGGTTGGGGGGTAAGCTCACCCTGCAGACCCACAACTTCTTCGGATCTCGCGACGACTGCCACGCAGGTATGCGGGGCGTAGAGATCGCCGCCGTTCTGCAAGCGGAGCTTCGGAGTTACGGCGCCGAGCTGGTGCAAGCATGGACGTCTTCTCCCGCCGTCGGAATATTCTCCGACCGCAGGGTCGGCATCGTCAAACAGGGAAGCTATGTGTTGATCGAGCCGCAGGTACTGCTGGTGGCCTGCGGCGCCCGGGAGAAAACCCTGGCTTTTCCAGGCTGCGACTTGCCGGGGGTGTTCGGCGCCGGGGCTTTTCAGACCCTGGTCAACCGCGACCTGATCCGTCCCACAGGGAGTTTGTTCGTCTGCGGGGGCGGAAACGTCGGCTTGATCGCCGCCTACCACGCCCTGCAGGCCGGTATCGCCGTGGTTGGCCTTGCCGAAGCGCTCCGTGAATGCGGCGGCTACCAAGTGCATCTGGACAAGCTGATGCGCCTGGGGGTACCGGTCTACACCTCCCACACGGTGCTCGAGGCCCAGGGGGAGGGCCGTCTGGAGCGCGTCGTCATCGGGCGCATCGACGAGGCTTTTCGGCCCATACCGCGAAGCGAAAAAGTCTTCGTCGTCGACACCCTTCTGATTGCGGTAGGGCTCTCTCCGATCAACGAGCTGTACACGAAAGCCCGGGAGTACGGGCTGCCGGTGTTCGCCGCCGGGGATGCCGAAACAATCGCCGAAGCCAGCGCAGCCATGTTCAGCGGCCGCATTCAGGGTCGACGGATCCTCGAGCAGCTCGGCCGGCCGACGTTCCTCCCAGGAGAGTGGAAACCGCTCTTGGCTACGCTGCGGGGGAAAGCGGGCCGCACTCGGGAGCCTGCCGTTCGCGCCCTGCCCGGCAAGGTCTATCCGGTGATCCGCTGCCTGCAGCAGATTCCCTGCAATCCTTGTACGACGGTCTGTCCCAGGCTGGCGATCAAGACCACGGACGGGAGCATGACCGGCTGGCCCTCTTTCGAGGGGGAATCCTGCCTGGGCTGCGCGCGCTGCGTGAGCAGCTGTCCGGGACTGGCGATCGTCCTGGTCGACGAGAGCTACGATCAGCAGGCTCGCCTGGCGCTTGTTACCGTTCCGTATGAGCTGGGCAGCGCTCATCTGCATCCGGGGGTCAGGGTGGTCACGGTCGGGATGAACGGAGAACCCGTAGGGCAGGCAGTGGTTGTAGCCACCCGCAACGCCCCCAGCCAGAATCATCGCGGGCTGGTCCTCCTGGAGGTGCCCTTCGGTGATCGGCTCGCTGTGGCGGGCTTCAAGTTGGGCGAACCCGAAAAACCGGAACAACCCAAGGGGGCCGCCCGGTCAGGGCAGGCGGCTGCAGGCGCCATAAGCGATCCGGACACGATCATCTGCCGCTGCGAGCGGGTGACAAAGGGCGAGATCGTGGATCTGATTCGCGCCGGCTACCGCGACATGAACCAGCTCAAGGCAGCCCTGAGGGTTGGAATGGGCGCTTGTGGCGGCAAGACCTGCGGGGAGTTGATCTTGAAGCTGTTCCGGGAAGAGGGGGTAGATTTGCGGGAAGTCACTCCGTTTGTCGAACGTCCCCTGGAAATCGAGGTCCCGCTGGAGGCTTTCGCCGGAGCGGTTGATAGAGGAAAGTAGTTGTGCGCCGGAGCTTTGATGTCATTGTTGTCGGGGCGGGAAGCGTTGGAGTGCCCACCGCTTTTTTCCTGACCCGCGATGGCCAAAAGGTTCTGGTGGTGGACTCTGAAGCCGCAGTAGGCCAGGGGCAGAACAAGTCGGCCATTGGCGGGGTTCGAGCCACTCATTCAGACGCCGCCAAGATCCTGATCTGCCAGGAGAGCCTGCGCATCTTCAGCCGCTGGCGGGAAAGCTTCGGAGAGGATATCGGCTGGAAGATGGGCGGATACTGCTTTGTTGCCTACACACCTCGGGAAGAAGAAATCCTGAAAGGATTGCTGGAAATCCAGAAGTCCTACGGATTGAACATTGACTGGCACGATGCGCAGGATATTCAGCAGATCGTACCGGGGATCCAAGCCGAGGGTCTGCTGGGCGGAACCTTTTCTCCGGAGGACGGCCAGGCCTCGCCGTTGCTGGCGCTGGAAGCCATGTACCGGGAATCTCGAGCGCGAGGCTGTACCTATCGCTTTGGAGAGCGAGTGACGGGCCTGCTCATAAAAGGAGGCTGCATTAGGGGCCTGGTCACCGACAAAAACCGCTACTCCGCGCCCGTAGTGGTCAACGCCGCCGGGGCTCACGCGAGACAAGTCGGCGCACTGGCGGGGTTGGAGGTGCCGGTGACTCCCGATAGCCACGAGGCCGGAATATCGGCCCCCCTGAAGCAGTTTCTGGGTCCTCTGGTAGTGGATCTGCGTCCGGGTCCTGAGGGAAAAACGGCGAATTTCTATTTCGCCCAAACCAAGGAAGGTCCCATCATCTTTTGCTATACTCCCAGGAATATCTTTGTAGGCAGCGATCGAGAGTCGACTTCGGAGTTCCTGCCTGTTGTCTCTCATCGGCTGATCGGCCTGTTGCCCCGGCTGAAGAACATGCTGGTCCGCCGGGTATGGCGCGGGCTGTATCCTATGACGCCGGACGGACTGCCGATCTGTGATCGGGTACGTGAGGTGGAAGGCCTGTACCTGGCCGTGGGGATGTGCGGCCAGGGATTTATGATGGGGCCTGGCGTCGGACGCAACCTGGCACATTTAATCGTTCACGGCAACCCCCTGATCGACCCGTCGATCTTCAGCTCCTTAAGCTTTTATCGGGATTTCGGCGCCTCCGGGAAAGAGAAGCTCAAGTAGGATCGGCCGTAGAATATCGTAGTGCGGTGTATACTATCCTGTCTTTATTCGGTAAAAAGTAAGCAAAATATACAGGCATGTTGCGCACAAAATCAATCAAAGAATTGATATTCACCATGGGGGCGGATTTGTGCGGAATCGCGTCCGTCGGGCGATTTCATGAGGCTCCTCCAGGCTTTGCCCCCTCGGATATTTATGCCAAGACACAATCGATTATTGTGTTTGCCAAGCAAGTGCCTTCTGAATCACTCTTTGCCCAAAGTTGCATTCCATATACCCACGTGAATACACTCATCATGCAGCAAGTCAACGCACTCACGCTGAATATTTCCCTCGAGCTCGAGCGGCACGGCATAAAAAGTGTCCCGATCCCCACGGATGATCCGTATGAATATTGGGACAGTCAGCGGTCAACAGGACGAGCGATTCTGTCGTTACGACATGCTGGCGTTTTAGCCGGGCTCGGGAATCTAGGGAAAAATACCTTACTGATCAATCGCCGGTATGGGAGCATGATTCAACTCGGAGCCATCTTGACCGATATGGTTCTTGACCAAGACCCCTTAGTGGACTACGAGGTCTGTCCCTCAGGGTGTCAACGATGTCTCAGCGCCTGTCCGACTCAGGCCCTGGACGGCACAAAGGTCAGGCAGGATCTGTGTCGCCCCCTTTCAAATTTCAGACATGGAAAAGGCTACATTCTAAAAAAATGTTTTGAGTGTCGAAAAGTATGTCCGCATGCAGTAGGGATCAGCAGTGATAGCGGGGAATCAATATAATAATGAAGAGGAGATTTATGAAATCAGAACGTTTCAAAATTGGATGGGAAAAATTGGCCGAAATAGACGGAGATCAGGGCGACAGGGTTATCGAAGCTCTCAAGAATATCGCCCCCGATTTTGCCGATTTATTAATAGAGTTTCCCTTTGGTGATGTTTATTCTCGACCAGGACTCGATTTGAAGTCCAGAGAAATCGCTACAGTTGCAGCCTTGGCGGCTATGGGTACAGCAAGGCCGCAATTGGAAGTTCATGTTCACGGAGCACTGAATGTCGGATGTACGCGTCAAGAAATAATCGAGATCATGATACAAATGGCGGTCTATGCTGGCTTTCCAGCTGCTTTGAACGGTCTTTTGGCAGCGAAAGAGGTTTTCGACCAGAGAGATGCAGAAAACAGATAACGCAGCCAACAACAGCTTCAACTCGGACTGAGCACGATCCCATGCTACCGGGCATAGCGAAAGGTGTCCCGAAATACCTCGAATACCGGGTAGTGCGCCCTCTTGGCGGATGACGGCACTATCCTTATGGCCGGTGCCGGCTCGGGCCGCCTGCGTCAGCGGCCGGCTGGGTCAGTCTTCCAGGATACGGTTGATGTACTCCGAGTAATCGTTGCGCACCGGCGAGTACTCCATGCTCATTAGCACGGAGGAGATGAGGTAATCCGCCGTGGCCCGGTTGCAGGCGATGGGCACGTTGTACAGCACCGCGATGCGCAGCAGCGCCTTCACGTCCACGTCATGGGGAAGGGGATGCATGGGATCCCAGAAGAAAATCACCATGTCCACCTCACTGTCGGCGATCAGCGCTCCGAGCTGCTGGTCTCCCCCGAGAGGTCCGGACTTGAGCTTACGCATTGGATATTGGAACGTCCGCAGGCCGTCGAGTTTCCGGCCGAGGGACTCCTCTACCAGCCTGCCGGTGGTTCCGGTGCAGATGAGCTGGTGCTGCACCAGGATGTTCCAGTTCCACTCCACCCACTCGATCATGTCCTGCTTGCGGTGATCGTGGGCAACCAGGGCGATCCGCTTGACGATGTCCATACTACGCGCCCCTCCTTCTGTATCGCACACTTTGATGGTAGGGTGCCCAGCCTTACGCCAATCTGACAGGAATGTTACAGTTTTGTTAGGTTTTAGACCGCCATGTGTCAGACTTCCCGCTTGCTCTTTGTACAGAGAAGCTCTTAAAACGACGGAGAAAATCTGCAGGAATAGAATGTTTATTAATCGAACATCACATAGTATAGAATACTCTCAGGCTTCTCTTGGTCCCATCAGAAATAGAATTTCTCGCTTGTTGCGTTCTTCTTCTTACAATTGAAATGATTCTAAATACTCTCTCGGTATCGATACTTCAGGTAGGGTAGCAGACTGGCCGCTCGATATTGTGACGGATCGCTCTGTTTTAACAAACTGATTGTTCCCCCAGTAGTTGGAATAAGGACCACTGGATCTAATCGTGAAGCCGCTCGGATCGCTTAGAGTTATTCTGCCGGTTTTTATCATATTGTTGAGTTGGGAGTCATACCTAAGTAATTTGCTGAACCATACCTCTAGCGCGTAGCTGCCAGGAGCTATGTTCCTGAAAAAATACATTCCATCACTACCTGTGTATACAGGGGCGGATCTTCCGGATTTATCGGAATAGAGGGTTACCTGCCAATTTTCTGCCGGGATTCTCTTGCCATTCATCGAAATATATATATTTCCTTGGACCAGTGATACCAATGTGATTTCGGGCTTAGGTAGCTCGGCGGCGCCCTCACAGAATAAAAGAACAGGAACCAATATCAAAAAATTGAGCAATATATGTTTTTTGATCATTCATTTCTCCTTTAATGGGATTGTAGCTTTGACCACAATCTTTTGCTTCGACGTTATATAGTCGATATTGTCATCCGAGATTCCTTTTCTCTGGTCTTTATCCAATATTAATGATTCGGTTTGGTATCCTGGATATTCAAGGGTGAAGTTCGGGAACTCTCGTTGAATGCCACGACGATCCACTGGAATAAGCAGATCGAAATCGCCGCCGGTTGTAACCACCCAAATCGGCGGGTTTACTGCAATTTTCACATTTTCCAGAAGCGGTTCGGATTCTTCGGTTGACTCGAATTGAACCTTTCCTTTGACCCTCCACACTTCTTGGTTTTCCTTTAACCCGAAATAGGGTGTTATTATTGATAGTATGAGTAGGATTATCAGATACCCAGCCAGACCGCCGGCTACATTGAATTTCAATCCACGCAATGGTCCGGCTAGAAAAGCTTCGCCCGGTAAAACTAGCATTAGTACTAGCGCTGGTATCATCGGGATCAGGATAAGGCCGGCATAATATGCAAGCTCAATCCAGACGTCATTCATATTTCACCTCCCTCTCAATCTGCCCATATAACTTTGAGATGACCCTGCATATAGCGATAGTCGACTTCCCAGTAGCCATTAGGCAGTATCGCATAAACCTCTCGATTTTCAGATCAGAAAGATGACATGTTAAGTTACCCGTTTTCTTGTCCCCCTTTTATAGAAAATCTAAAATCTAGGGGGTCGTATCACAGTATAGCTCCGTACGATTCATCAAACGCTTCCTTCGCATAGTCATTATGCGCATAGGCGAAGCCGTCATCTCCCCAGTCATCACCCCAGCTGTTTCTGACGATGAAATACACGTTTGTGTATCCCACCAGACATACAGCGTGCCCGCCCCGCACCGTATCAGGCTTGTAGGTTTCCAGATGGCCGTTCGTTTGGCTGGCCAAGTCCCATGTTCTGTCAACGTTCAATCTGGTAAGGATTGGTCCCTGAAAAGCCAGCCAGCGCTTCCATGAATCCAGGTTTTTTTTAAGATTGTGATAGCTTGAGATTCTGAATTTAGCTGCCTTGGTATAGAAAACTGACGTACCTAGCTGTGAAAGACCTCCTTGCATCGGCAGATCCTGTTCGAGCACACATCCGAAGTTCCTTGCGACTCGTAGCGCCAGCTTGGTCTGCGTCCCGGCCGACTCGATGAAGGTTGTTGGGTATGAGGTGATATTATCGGTTTCTTTATTTGCCATTCAAATAAAGCGTGGAGACGGCAAGTCCGCTTTTTGAATCAGTTCCGCTTTTACATACAAAAAACGCAACACACCGTCCGCCGTAGCAAATCCGACACAGGCACCTGTAGAGCTCTGGTTTCGTATTTTCCACCAGTTCTCACGGAGATCCACGGTTTCCGGAACCTTCGCCTTAAGACTTATGGCCTTTGCCTGAACGGCATCTTCTAAGGTCCAATCGGTTTCAGTTCCCACCGAAGGAACACAATTGAGAACAAATTGATTAACATCCAGCCCCTTGTGTTTGCCCATGCGATCCTCCCTTCTCCACGGATTTCCTTATTCTCTCCCGGATACATTTTCTGTTTTCGAGATGATCGGACTTCTGCAGTTCCAACAACGAAAACGGGATGGATACGATGCGATCGGCCACAAAAAGATCGAGCGTCACAGTCCCGTTTTCGGGTTTCTGCCATACGAAAGTAGCTACTTGTTTGGAGAGTTCGCGGCGGATGAAGAGGGCAATGTCGACCTGGGCGATAAAAACGTCCACTGATCCTATGTCCTTAAGGATAGATGTCAAACGATGGATGCACTCTATCGATTAAAAATGATAGGCTAGTTTTTTCCTGGTTTCAATCAGAGTTTTGTACCCCTGGACTAGGGGAATCCCCTAAATAGCCCTCCTGGCC
>CAYMEK010000044.1:0-3833 GCA_964389305.1 uncultured Spirochaetaceae bacterium | reverse complement strand
AATCAGAGTTTTGTACCCCTGGACTAGGGGAATCCCCTAAATAGCCCTCCTGGCCTAATATTGAGGATGCTCTTCATGAAAGCGCAGGCCTTTTCTGCTTCCCGGTCCAGATCCGCCTCCGGCATAACGGGGCGCCAGACTTTGATGTCCCGGCCGACCTCCCCGCCCGGCTGCAAAAACGGCTCCATGACGACCGAGCCGGTGTAGCCGATGTCTCTAAGGGCTTGGCCTACGTGCTTCCAGGGTATGTGGCCGTACCCGGGAGGCTTGCGGTTGTTTTCCCCGACATGCAGGTGCCCCAGATGGGTACCAGCCAGGCGAATTGCGCCCTCGATCGAGTCTTCTTCGATGTTCATATGGAAGGTATCGAGAAGGATACCGCAGTTCGGGCTGCCGACCGCCTCCACGTAGTCGACGGCTTCCTCACAGGTGTTCAGTATGAACTGCTCGAAGCGATTGACTACCTCCACATTGAAATATACCCCCTGATCCTCGGCCGTCCGTACCGCCTCGCGCATGCTGGCGACGCTGCGGTCCACGTATCGCCGCTTGTCCGCACCGTCCGGGAGGGCCGAGGGCCAGGCCCCGTAGATGATGCCCGAAAGCTTGCCTCCCCCCATGGCCCTGATGGCTTGCGCCTGGCTGCGAAGGTAGCGAATACCACTGGAGCGGGTTTCCGCACTGTCGGAGGCGATGTCGTACTCACGGGGCAGCCCGATGCAGTACGAGAGTTCCACATCCGCCGCCGCAGCCTCCTCTCTCAAGCGCCGGCGCTCCCCGGCCGACATGGCGGCGATGGTGCCGCTGTTCACTTCCAGGGCGTTGAATCCCAGGCCCTTGACCTTGTGCACGAACGGCAGAAAATCTGCATTCCAGTCGTGCGTCCAATAGGCATAGTAGATTCCCACTCGATTCATGCCAGCTCCTTTTTCAGTCCAGGATAATCATAATACTGAAAGCCTGAGCGACAAGGCAAGGCAGCAGCGGCTCTGCTACGGTGACCCGCAGCACATCATGTGGTACAGTTGAGTATGCTCACTCCCCCGGATGTTTCGCCGCAGCGGCGGATTTGGTGCAATCGAACTCTGAACCTGCGTACCATCCGCGCCGTGGGATACGACATGGACTACACCTTGGTGCACTACCGCACCGAAGCGTGGGAGCGGGCTGCCTTCGAATCGGCCCTCGGGGTACTGGCACGGAGAGGATGGCCCGTACAGGGCCTGGAGTTCGATATCGCGAGCGTGATACAGGGCCTCGTATTCGATCTGGAGCTGGGCAACCTGGTGAAGGCAACCCGATTCGGTTATGTGATCCGGGCTCATCATGGCACCCGTGCCCTGTCATTCGAAGCGCAGCGGGAGGCGTACTCGAATACGTTCGTGGACCTCTCCGAGCCGCGCTGGGAGTTCATGAACACCCTGTTTTCACTCTCCGAGGCGAGTCTCTTCGCCCAGCTCGTAGACAGGCTCGACGCCGACGAGCTTCCCGAAACCTTGGGATATCGTGAATTGCACACGGTTCTTCGTTCCGCTCTGGATGAGACACACAATCTGGGTGAGCTCAAGTCGCAGATTACAGCCGAGCCTGACAAGTTCGTCGAGCTCGATGCCGAGCTTCCGCTATCCCTGCTGGACCAGAAAGCGGCAGGCAAGAGCCTGCTCCTAGTGACCAACTCGGACTGGACCTATACGCGCTCCATGTTGTCGTACACCCTGGACCGCTTCCTGCCGGGCGGTATGACCTGGCGCGAGCTCTTCGATCATGTAATCGTGGAAGCCTGCAAGCCTGCGTTCTTCTCCAGACGGCAGGCGGTGTACAGGCTGGTGGACGAGGAGCGGGGGCTTCTGCACCCGCACCACGGACCCCTGCAGCCCGGCGCTGTGTTTGTGGGCGGCGACGCCCTGCTGGTGGAGTCCAGCCTGGGGCTATCCGGCTCCCAGATCCTGTATGTGGGGGATCACCTGTTCGGTGACGTGCACGTAAGCAAGGAGATGCTCAGGTGGCGAACCGGGTTGATCCTGCGCGAGATCGAGCCCGAGATCCAGGCTCTGGAGGAATCACAGGAGGCGGAAGTGGAGCTGAAAGAGCTCATGGCCGGCAAGATCCAACTCGACAACCGCCTTGCCCACCTCCGCCTCACTCGCCAGAGAGCACTGCGGAATTACGGCCCTCAGCCCCCTGGCAGCCTCGATGACCTGGAGGCGGCCATCAAGAGCGCCGCCGAGCAGAGCGTCGCTCTCGATGCCGAGATCGCCCCTCTGGCCAAGGCCTTCGGCGAATTGGGCAATCCGACCTGGGGTCCGCTCATGCGCGCCGGCAATGACAAGAGTCTATTCGCCCGCCAGGTGGAGCGCTACGCCGATATCTATACCTCCCGCGTGTCCAACTTCCTCGCCGCTACTCCCTTCGCCTACCTGCGGGCTGCGCGAGGATCTCTTCCGCACGATTCTACCTGAAGGCGGCGAAAGCCCTCCGCGGGGGCCCGGCGTTCGGCCCGGTCTCAACTTTCGAAGATGACTTTGCCGGTATCCTTGAGCGTATAGCCCGGAAGGGAAGGAGCAAGTCTTCGAAGCGGGGCCGGGTCTATATACATATGAGTATCAACTTCATTGGAGAAACCAACGACCTCTTCTACCGCCAATCCTCTTTCATTTGCCATATATGATGCCTGCGGTGTGAAAATCTGCAACCTGCCTGCCACGCCGGAAAAAGTCAGGGCGGCCTTGGCTGCCTAGAAATAGACGGGAATGAACGGCGGTATCACCCGCAGGCTGGAAGCGGGCGACGTCCACCAGAGGTTTCATCGATCCGCAGGAAATCACTGGGGCCATCAAGGCCAATACAAACTGCCTGACAGCTCGCCGCCGTAGCCTTCACCGGCCACAGGTCCCTGCTGGGGCCGACAGGAATCGGCGGGCGGGAGCTCCACGGCCGTAAAAAAAGGTCTGATTCGGCGTTTTTGCTCTTGACGGCGGGCATGTTCTTTCCCATCATTTACGTGAAAAAAAACGATTGCGGAGCCGACAGGCCACGTTTTTATAAGCGTTGTCCGCGTCGTAAAACCGCCCCGCAAGACTCAAGGAGGAGAGAATGAAACGTATCCTGATCGCAAGCCTGATTTTCCTGATCACAGCCGCCGTGCTGTTCGGAGGCGGGCAGGCGGAACCGGGAGGCGCAATGGCCGCCGAAGCCAAGACGGTCACGGTTTGGTGCTGGGACCCGAATTTCAACGGCTTCTCGATGCAGAAGGCGGCTGATGTCTACAAGAAGATCAATCCCAATGTCACCATCGAGATCGTCGACATACCGGAGAACATCGAGGGCAAGATCGAGGCCGGGCTGCAGGCCGGCGGCGCCGGGCTTCCCGATATTGCGCTTTTCCAGGATTATGTCATCGAGAAGTTCATCCAGAACTACCCCGGGATTTTCGTGGACCTCAAGGCCGAGGGCGTGGACTACTCCAAGTTCGCCCAATACAAGCTGGGCCCGATGACCGACGGCTCGAAGATCTACGGGATCCCCTTCGATACCGGTTCGACCGGCCTGTTTCTCCGGGTAGATTTCATGAGGGATGCCGGTCTCAACCCGGACGCCTACAAGAAGAACATGAACTGGGACGAAGTGATAGATCTCGGAACAAAGATAAAGAACAGCGGCGGTAAGCCTCTGCTGGCCTATGACTCCACGAGCTACGACTTCCTGCGCATTCTGGTCCAGTCCACCGGAACACAGTTCTTCAAGCCGGACGGTTCCCTCAACTTCCGTACCCCGGCGCTGCGCAAGTCCCTGGAGTATATGAAGACGATGAACGATGGAGGCCTGTTCTACAC
>CAYMEK010000043.1:18855-37748 GCA_964389305.1 uncultured Spirochaetaceae bacterium | reverse complement strand
GTCCTCCCGCTTGCGGATGTTCATCTCCAGGGAGCGGATCAGCTCGATGCGGGCGTGCCTGGGCTCGATAACATCGTCCACATAGCCGTAGCCGGCGGCGATGAACGGGTTCATCACCTGCACCCGGAACTCTTCGATCTTCTGCTGCCTTACGGCCTCGGAATCTTCGGCCGCGGCGATTTCCTTGCGGAAGATGATGTTGGCGGCCCCCTCGGCCCCCATTACCGCCACCTCGGCGGTCGGAAGGGCCAGGGTTCGATCGTAGCCCAGGGCCTTGGAGCTCATAGCGATGAAGGCGCCCCCGTAGGCCTTACGGATGATCAGGGAAATCTTGGGCACCGTGGCCTCGGCGATGGCGTACAGTACCTTGGCGCCGTGTCGGATTATTCCGCCATGCTCCTGGGCCACTCCGGGAAGGAAGCCCGGCACATCGACCAGGCTGACGATGGGAATGTTGAAGCAGTCGCAGAAGCGGATAAAGCGGGCCGCCTTATCCGACGAGTTGATGTCCAAAGCGGCGGCGTAGAATTTAGGCTGATTGGCGAAGATCCCCACGGTGCGGCCCTGCAGGCGGGCAAAGCCCACCACCACGTTGGGAGCATAGGCGGCGTGTACCTCGAGGAAGCTGCCCCGATCACAGATCGAGGCGATGAACTCCCGCACATCGTAGGGCCGCTTGGGGTCATCCGGCAGGATCTCCTCCAGCTCCGGGGTCTCCCGATCAGGAACGTCCTTGCTGTCCGCCACCGGCGGCATCTCCAGGTTGTTAGCCGGCAGGTAGCTCAGCAGCCGGCGCAGGGACTCCAGACAGCTTCTCTCATCGGCGAAACGGAAGTGGGCGTTGCCGCTGATCGAGCTGTGCGCAGTCGCCCCTCCGAGCGCTTCATGGCTGATCTCCTCCCCGGTAACGGCGCGGATCACTTCCGGACCGGTGATGTACATGTTGCTCACCCCATCGACCATGAGGATGAAATCCGTGATCGCCGGGGAGTACACCGCACCGCCGGCGCAGGGCCCCAGGATCACCGAGAACTGAGGGATCACCCCGGAGGCCAGAGTGTTGGCCCGGAAGATCTTGGCGTAGCCGTTTAGAGACAGGGTGCCCTCCTGGATGCGCGCTCCCCCGGAGTCGTTGATCTGAATAAAGGGGCAGCCGTTCTTCAGGGCCAGCATCTGGACCTCGGCGATGCGTTCGGCATGCATCTCCCCCAGCGAGCCTCCCAGCACCGTGAAATCCTGGGAGAAGAGAAACACCTGCCGCCCGCCTACCTTGCCCGTGCCGCTCACCACCCCGTCCCCGAGAAACTTCTTCTTCTCCAGGCCGAAGCCGGTGGCCCGTACCGTAACGTAGGGCTGCTGCTCTACGAAGGAGCCCTTGTCCAGGAGCAGATCGAGGCGCTCCCTGGCGGTCAGCTTGCCCTTCTGATGCTGGGCTTCGACGCGCTCAGCCCCTCCCCCCTGCAGCATCCGCGACCTGTTTTCACGGTACCGTTGGATCGCTTCCTTGTTGCCCACGAGAATCCCCCCGTCCGTTCGAATTTGCCTTGTTTGGTAGCTGTTTAGCGTTTGTCAGCGTGTGGAATCGGTTCGATTATAAACGGCTCAGGAAAGCTTGTCAAATCGTCTTTGAAATTCCAATTGAAAAAGCTAGCGCTTCTGCGGCGGCTTTTTCGAAACCTGGGATTTCTCATCGAGCAGGTTGGCCTTGATGGCGGCCACCCACTGAGCCGGGTAGGGGATGCGGAAAGCGCCTCTCTCCTCCCTGCCGTCCTGGTTGAGAAACTGGATAACCACCACCGTCTGATGCAGATCCTTACCCTTGTGAACCCCGCTCACTCCAATATAGGTGATGGACGAACCCGGTATAAACAGCTCCCGGTTGGCATAGCGAGCCCGGTAGTAGATGCCGTCTTTCAGCAGGACGAGGGCCCCGGAGCTGCGCAGCGGCGCCCCGGGCTCGGATTCCAGTCCGTAGTAGTTCACCCCGAAGCTGGTGATGATGATATCGTTCTTTTCGAATTTATCCAGGATCCGCCTGGTTTCCCGCTGCCGCATAAAGGCGAAATAAAAGATGATGCCGAGAAAAATCAGGGCGAAAACCAGCCAGTTTGGATTGGTGAGACCTTCTAGAACATTCATTCCAGTTTGGAAAGGTAGCGCAAAACCCTTCGTTTGGCAAGACCATGGAGAAATCCCCCGCGGCTGCCCAATTCGCTGAGAAACGAGTCGGCTATCTCCCCGTCACTCCGCCCCTTTCTACGCAGCTCCCGAATATAGTCGACGTTGATCTCCAGCAGGTGACGCAGGGCGCTCTCCCTGGTGGTGGTAAGCACCACGACTAGAGCAAAAATCGAAATGCCCAGCACCAGGGTTATCAACACATCGTAGCGGGGATCTCGGATCAGCAGGCGAAAGAGGGAATTCGGACTTCCCGCGTGGAAAATAGCGTAGAAGCAAAGCAGCAGCAGGACGGCGAGCAGGATCCAGAGTGTTTTTCGAACCGAGTCTTTCATCGAGCCAGATGCGATTTCAGCTTCCTTTCGGCAAAAGTATGGGGCGACTGCATACTGCAGTGCCCCACACTTCCAGCATTGCCTGTAAGGCGAAAGGTGTACGGATCCTTTCCTATTCGATCACCACCTTGCGCTCTTCGCCGACAGCCAGCTTCTTCCACTCCGCCTCGGCCTTGGCCCAGGCTTCGTCGGTGGCCTCGGTTTCCCAGACAGCCAGACCGCGCTCCTCCCGGGTGGCGCCGGGCAGGAGGTTGTCCAGGATAATGGCCAGAATACCGGTCACCGCCATGCCGGTGGTCAGGATAGTCTGAATGATGTTTCCGATCACCTCGGCTACCCTGCCGGCTTCGGCCCAGTTGATCGGGGCGGCGGTGAAGTGAGCGGGGAAGCTCAGGCCCGCGAAGAAAGAGATGCCGACGATGAACAGGTTGCGGGCGTTGTTCATGTTGGTGAACTGCAGGTTGGAAAGACCGACGGCGGCGATCATGCCGAACAGGCCGACGTACATGGCTCCGATCACCGGCTGGGGCATGGTGGCCAGGGTGGCCCCGAACTTGCCTAAGATCGGCAGGACCAGCATGACGATCGCGCCGGCCCGTATAACCCTGCGGCTGGCCACGCGGGTCAGCCCGATGGCGCCGATATTCTCCGAATAGGAGGTGGTGCCGTTACAGGTCTGTAGCAATCCCGCTATCAGGCAGCCGAGCCCTTCCGCACCCAGCCCGCGGGAGATCATCTTCTCCGTGGGTACCGGGGCTTCGGAAATACGGGCGCAGGAGTAGTAGTCGCCGATGGACTCGATCATCGAGGCGATGTAGCCGGCCAGCATACCGATCGATCCGGCCACGGTGATGCTCGTCAGGCTGGGCACACCCCACTTGAAGGGTATGACCGGACGGATGGTCAGCCAGGGCGCCGCCTTGATCAGGTCGAACTTGCCCATCACGTTGGCCGGATTGCCCTCGGCGATCCAGCCGGCGTAGGTGCCGATGATGGCCGCCAGCCAGCCGGTGAGGATGGCCAGAAGCACCGGGAAAAGCAGGAAGACCCGTGCCTTGCGGGCGAAAACCTGCGAATAGAACACCAGGGCGCCCAGGGTAATCAGCGATACCACCCAGTTCCCCGCCATCCAGGGTGCTCCGAGCCCGTACAGGGCCAGTCCGATCATGGCGATGGTCGGACCGATGGCGATGGGGCTGATCGCCCGTTTGATCAGGCCCATCAGACCGGTGTAGCCCAGCACGATCTCCACGACAGAGGCGAACATGACCGCCACCGCCACCTGCTGGATCGCCACCTGCCAGCCCAGGTTCTGGGCGGTCACCATACCGACGATGGCGAACATCGGGCCCAGGAAGCTGAAGGTTCCGCCCTGGATGATGGGAAGCCTGTTACCCAGGGGGGACTGCTGGATCAGCGTACAAAGACCCGAGGCGAAAAAGATCGTAGAAATGAGCAGGGCCAGCTCCTCCTGAGGCAGTCCCATCGCGCCGCCGATGATGTAGGGGATCAGTACCGTGGCGCCGAACATGGTAAGGTACTGCTGGATCCCCAACAGAATCGACAGCCCGATCTTCGGCTTGCTGCCAATCGGGTAGATTACCCACCCCTTGGCTTGCACTCTTGCTGTGTCACTCATACTGAAGACCTCCGTTTTGGTGAGTTATGCGTGCAATGCACACATATAAAACAAAAGCACTCCCTTTCCAAAGAAAGGGGTGTTTCCGCTTTCCAATCAGGGCCGCTGCTCGCAGATCTCGGTGTAGGCTTCGGGCCTGCGGTCCCTGAAGAACTGCCAGCCGTCGCGAACTTCCCGAATCTGTTCCAGATCCAGGTCGGCGGCCACCACCTCGTCCCGGTCCTCGTTGCCTTTCACCACCAGTTGGCCGCGGGGGTCGCAGAAGTAGCTGGAGCCGTAGAACTTGCCGAACTCCCATGGCTTTTCGGTGCCCACCCGGTTGTTGGCTCCTACGAACACTCCGTTGGCCACGGCCTGGGCCGGTTGCTCCAGCTCCCAGAGATAACGAGATTTGCCCGCCGTAGTGGCCGACGGGTTGAACAGGATTTCGGCTCCCTTCAGGGCCAGGACCCTGGCGCATTCGGGGAAATGCCGGTCGTAGCAGATATAGATCCCGATCCTGGCGTAGTCGGTCTCGAAAACGGGAAATCCCAGGGTGCCGGGCTTGAAGTAGAATTTTTCCCAAAAGGCGGGGTAGGTGTGAGGGATATGAACCTTGCGCATCTTGCCGAGGTACTTGCCGTCGCGGTCCAGCACCTGGGCGGTATTGAAATACACCCCTTCCTGTTCCATTTCGTAGACCGGCACGATCATCACCATATTGTGCTTCCTGGCCAGGGGAGCGAAGCGTTCGGTAATCGGCCCGGGAACCGGCTCGGCGGTCCGGTACCACTTGATGTCCTGTTCAGCCGGGAAGTAAGGACCGTGAAAAAGCTCCTGCAGGCAGAGAATCTGGACGCCCTTTTTACCCGCCTCTTCGATCAAGGGGATATGTTTCTCGATCATCGCCTCCTTGATCTCTTCGGGGGATCCTTCGTGTTTAGGATTGGAGGCCTGGATATGGGCGCACTTCAGGATTCGCGGCATGGGGTGCTCCTTCGGGTGTCGAGGTACTTGTTTCTATCGATTGTACAGCAAGCCCAAAACCCCCGTCAAGTTTTTTTTGCTCACAGCAGACAACGGTACAGGATTCGGTCGATTATATACCCAACCGGATATAAATTTCAAATCTAAATTGAAATTAAAAACGACAATTTAATATCTTGACCTTTAGCTTTTCTCGTTCATAATAGAGAAATGCGAAAACGCGGAATACGGGTCATGGACCTTCAAGATTTCATGTGCCGCTGCGGGGCCACCGACTTCGAAACGAGAATGGAAGGCGAGCGGCCCGTAGGTTTGACCTGCCGCAACTGCGGCGGGCGCTACTCGGTACGAAAATTGGAGAAAAGGACGCGGGTAACCAACCTGCCCATGTCCTTCGGATTCCGCAGCCTGTACTGGAACAGGATCGAGTCTTCGGGCAGCTCCATCTACGGGATCGCCGAGGAGGGTTATGAAATCCGGGAGATCGAGGAGGGGTCATGAACACCAACGAGTTGAAAAAGCTGGACCGCCGTCACGTCGTGTATAGCTGGAAGGCTCAAGGCCAGGTCGATCCGATCGTCATCGATCGGGCCGAGGGGATCTACCTCTGGGACAACGACGGCAGGCGGTATCTCGACGGCTGCTCCGGGCTTCTCAACGTCAACATCGGGCACGGGAACGCCCATGTTCTCGAAGCGATGAAAGCCCAGATGGAGAAGCTGTGCTACGTGGCGCCGAGCTTTGCCACCGAGCCCAAGGCTCGCCTGGCCGGCATGATCGCCGAGCTGACCCCGGGGGACCTGGACTACGTGTTCTTCACCAATGCCGGCGCCGAGGCTATTGAAAACGCCATCAAGTCCGCCCGCTGGTTCACGGGGCGGCACAAGATATACGCCCGCTGGCGCAGCTACCACGGCGCCACCGCCGGCGCCATAACCCTGACCGGAGACCCCAGGCGCTGGCAGGCCGAGCCGGGCCTTCCGGGGGTGGTGCATTTTTTCGGTCCCCATCCCTACCGCTGCCCCTTCGGCTCCAAGGACCCCGAGGAGTGCGGTCAAAAAACCCTGGAAGTGCTCAAGACGCAGATCATGCTTGACGGTCCCAAGACCATCGCCGCCATCTTCATGGAGCCTATCGTGGGTACCAATGGGATCATCATACCGCCCCGAAACTTCATGATCGGGCTGCGACAAGTATGCGATGAAAACGGCATCCTCCTGGTCATCGACGAGACCATGGCCGGCTGGGGACGGACCGGCAAGTGGTTCGGAATCGAGAACTACGGCATCGTTCCGGACATCATCACCACGGCCAAAGGGATCACCTCCGGCTACGTGCCGCTCGGGGCCATGATCTGGAGCAGAAAGGTCTGGGACTACTTCCAGGAACGGCCCTTTATCGGCGGGCTGACCTACTCCGGGCACGCCCTGGCCTGCGCCGCCGGCATCGCCAATGTCGAGGTGTACAAGAAGGAAAACCTGATCGAGAAGTCGGCGAAAAACGGCGAGTATCTCAACCGGAAGCTCCAGGAGCTGAAGGACAGGCACCCTTCGGTGGGAGACGCCCGCTGCCAGGGCCTGTGGGCCTGTATCGAGCTGACCTCGGACAAGAAGACCAAGGCGCCCCTGGCCGGATTCGGCGACTCGCGGAAAAACGTGTCGGCGGGACTGAACAAAGTGCTCTTCGAGAACGATTTGTACCTGTTCGCCAAATGGGACTTCATCTTCATCTCCCCACCGCTGATCATCACCACCGAACAGATCGACGAGATGGTAGCGGCCATCGACAAGGGCCTGGAGTACACCGATTCGCAGATAAAGTAACACGATACATCAGCTATTTGGCAATAAAAGTCAGAACAGGAGGGATTAATCATGGCAGAAGCACAGGATGCGGCCAAATACATAGCCGGGTTGGTGGCACGGGCGCGCAAGGCCCAGAAGGCGATCGAGTTCGCCACCCAGGAGCAGGTCGACGACATGGCCACCCGCATAGCCTGGTCCGGGGTACGGCCCGATTTCGCGGAAGGCTACTGCAGGTTCTGCGCCGAGGAGACCGGTATGGGCCTCCAGCATCACAAGTACGGCAAGCTGATGACCAAGGTCAAAGGCACCCTGCGGGACATGAAGGGTAAGAAATCGGTGGGCATCGTCGAGCACAATAGGCAGACCGGGATCGTCAAGATCGCCAAGCCGGTCGGGGTGATCGGCGCCCTGATTCCGGTCACCAACGGCGAGGCCACCCCGTTCGTGAAGGCGATCAGCGCCCTCAAGACGCGCAACGCCATCATCATGGCCCCCCATCCACGCGCCCAGAAGACCAACGACAGGGCCGTGGCCCAGATGCGTAAAGTGCTGAAGAAGCACGACTGGCCCGAAGACCTGATCATCGGCATCGAGGAGATTACGGTGGACAAGAGCAAGGAGCTGATGAAGCAATGCGACCTGATCCTGGCCACCGGCGGGGCCGGTATGGTGCGGGCCGCCTACTCCAGCGGCACCCCGGCCTACGGCGTAGGGGCGGGCAACGCCGTATGCATCGTGGATGAAGACGCCGACCTGAAAGATGCGGCGGACAAGATCATGCGCTCCAAGACCTTCGACCACGCCACGAGCTGCTCCACGGAGAACTCGATCATCATCCATGAGAAGCTCTACGCGAAAATGATCGATGAGCTGAAAGTGGTGGGCGGCTATCTCTGCAACGCCGAAGAAAAGAACAAGCTCCAGGCCGCCATGTGGAACGAAAAGGGCGTATTGAACCGGGAGATCGTGGCCCAGCCGGCGGAGAAGATCGCCTCCCTGGCCGGCATCGATCTGCCCCAGGGCAAGAGCTTCATCATGGTGGAGGAGACAGGCATCGGCGAAGGCTACCCGTTCAGCGCCGAAAAACTGTCGGTAACCACTACGCTGTACAAATGGAAGAGCTTCGCCGAGGCCATCGACATGGTGAACCGCATCACCGCCTTCTCCGGGCCGGGTCACTCCTGCGGCATCCACACCTTCAACGAGATGCACATCCGGGAGCTGTTCCTCAAGGCGCGGGTCAGCCGCATCATGATCCGCCAGCCCCAGTGCCTGGCCAACAGCGGCGCCTGGACCAACGGCATGCCCATGTCCATGACCCTGGGCTGCGGTCCCTGGGGAGGGAACACCACCAACGCCAACGTCACCTGGGAGCACCTGCTGAACTACACCTGGGTCTCCTACCCCATTCCGTCCACCCAGCCCACCGACCAGGAGCTGTTCGGCAAGGTGATGGAGGAGGAATAAAGGGCGGCCCCGGACACCGCTTAAGAGAGCTACCTCCCCGAAGACTCCCTCAGATAATGCAGGTGCGGAATCAGGACCCGGTTGGGACTCCCGGCGCCGTCATAGAAGATATCGATGATCGGGATGCCGAAATCCTGCTGGATCTTGCGGTAGATCGAGGCGCTCACCACCCCGGGGCAGCAAAAGATGGGATTGAGGTGCAGGATCGCATCCACCAGGTTGTTTTTTATATAGTATAGAGCCCGGCCGATATTGATCGAGGTTTCCCCGACCAGGTAGTGGGTAACGCCGTACTCCTCCATCAAGCGGACGCATTCGGCAAAATCCGGCTCAAGCTGCTCCGCCACCAGCTCTCCGGCCAGGTGCTCGTAGCGTTTCTCGATGGTCCTGAGCAGCCGGAAGTGGCGCGGGTCGTCCCCGTACAGGCGCACGTCGGCGTCGTAGTAGTGGAAGGGATATTCCGTGAAGGAGGGAATGACCAGCTCGCCGCCAAGCTCCTGGACTAGCTCCTGTATCTTCTGATTTACCAGGTCATTGAACTTCACGTACAGATCACCGAGAAGCCCCAGGCGCGGCTTGCGCCCCCCCGACTCGTCTCTGGGCACGCTGCCGAACAGCTCGACCACCCCGCCGAGGGCCTGCCGCAGATCCCGTCCTTCCCGAATGGCCCGGGCCACCGTGTCCCTGGCCTGCCACACAACCTTTTCGCTCTGCCCCGGCTCCAGCTCGTAGGGCCGGATGCGGTGGAAGAGCTTGTAGATGAGCGCAGCCAGGATGTTGGATTCCAGGATCTTCACCGCCAGCGTCGGCGGAAGGATCTCCCCGGGAGCCATGCTGTTGATCAGCCCGATCTTCAAGCCCTTCAAGCCCGCCGACTCGAAGGCCAGATCCGCCAGGATCGGGAAATTGGAGAAGTTGCAGGCCATACAGGTAGTGGGGATGTAGAAAAAACTCTTCCGCGGATCGAGCCGCTGCTCTCCGACTGTCTCGATCACCGCTCCGATCAAAGACACCAGCGGCATGCACTCGCCGCCGTTGACGTAGCGATAGCCGGTGTTCAGGGATTTTTCGTCGGGCTCGAGAAGGTGAGCGTGGTAGCCGGCCCGCTCGAAGCAGGCGCCCCAGAAGGCACCGCCCACCGGATCGAGATGAGGAATCAGCACGCTGTCCTCATGCTCCAACTCATCGTCCCGCGCCCGGGTCTTGGGTGGGCGCCGCGATGGCTTCTGCGAGCGCAGGTGGTTGCGAAAGGACTCCAGGCCGGCCTCGATGCGGGTGGCATAGCCTACATCCGAGCCGTGCTCGTCGAGCTGCAGGATGAGGAAGGGCTTGTCGTAGCGGCCCATGATGTCCTTTACGTAGGAAATAAGAAAGGAATCGGGACTGCAGCGGAAGCAGGTCAGGTACACGGCGTACAGGTTCCGCTCCCGGGCGCAGTATTCGGCCGCTTTTACGACTTGCTGTCCGTAGTGCCAGTGCATGCGCTCGTAGTAGCGGTCGCTGTAGCGCGGCTGGAAATCTTCCAGATCCAGCTCCTCCTGCCAGAAAAGCCGACCCCCCTCCTGCTCCAACCTGGCGGGCAGTCCTAGGTTCATTACCGGGTCGAAGAGCACGTAAGGCCGGCCCAGGATCAAGAGGTTCGGGTTGTACGCATCCCCATCTTCCCGCAGGCGCTCGAAGGTCCCGGCCATCTTCTTTTTGAAGGCGCTGAAATCCGCGTAGGCCCGGCGAAAGGCCTCCTCGACCTCCTCGGGCTCTATCTGAAGCGCCAGTTTCTCCGCCATCTCCCGGTGGATCTCCCCGGCGATCTCCTCCAGCTTCTGCTGTCTGAGATACAGAAGCGGCGAGATCAGCCTGGGGGCCACCTCCAGGGCGGTGAGCTTGTTGAGGATCGTGGGTAGATACTGGGAGTAGTAGCAGAAGTACGAATCCCGCGTTTTGTCCTTGAACAGCAGCTTTCCGTCGGAGTCGGGATCCTGTTCGTTGACCACTGCGGGATAGAACAGGTAGTCGAAGTCCCGTTCCAGAAGCTGCTCCGCGTACCCGTGGGCCAGGATCATGGGAGCGCAGAACTCCGAGTTCACCAGCCCCTTGCCTCGCTCCAGGGCCAGACGGCTGCTTTCCGAAAGCCCGACCGTGAAGCCGAGTCGGGTAAGAAGATTATGCCAGAGCGGGGCGTAGCCGACGTTGTACAGGGCCTGCGGAATGCCGATCTTCACCTCCCGGCGCTCCTCCCGGTTCCGGGAGGGCGCTCCGGCTGTATCTCCGGCCGCGCTGCAGAGCGCGGCTGCGGCCTGGGCAAAGCGTCTTTCCGGCTCGCTCGGTTCGATCTCCCGGGGAGCCCGGCTGTCGTACTCCCGTCCGCACTTCATGCCCCAGCCCGATCTGCGGCCTTCCCTCTCCACCACAGTAAGCAGGCAGCGGTTGGCGCAGCGCCGGCAGACCTCCTCGCTGATCTTCAGCTCCTGGACCTCCCAGATAAAGGAAGAGGCCCGCCCATCGCGCCTGCCCTCCCGGCAGATCAGGGCCGCTCCCAGAGCGCCGGTCAGGTGACAGCAGGCGGAGACATGAATCGGTTTTTGCAGCAGCTGCTCGAAGGCCGCCACCAGCGCCCGGTTGCGGCCGGTGGCGCCCTGGAAGACGATGTACTCGCCCAACGGGCTCTTGCTTACCACCTTGGCCAGGTAGTTGTCCCGTACCGAATGCAGCACCGCGGCGGCCAGCGCCTCCTTGGACCAGCCTTCGCCGAGCAGGGCGTTCAGGTCCCGCTCCATGTACACGGTGCAGCGATCGCTGGTGAAAGGCGCCGGGGCCCGGAAGGCCAGCTCGGAGAAATCCTCCAGGCTAACCTGAAGGCGCCGGGCCTGCTCCTCGATGAAGCTGCCGGTGCCGGCCGCGCAGACGTAGTTCATGGTGGAGAAGTACACCTCGCCGTCCCGCAGCAGGGTGAACTTGGAATCCTGGCCGCCGATCTCGATGATAGTATCCGCCCTGGGGTGCAGGGACACCGCCGCGCGGGCGTGGGCCGTGATCTCATTGACCGCCATATCGGCGCCGAACAGCTCCTTGATGATCTTCCTGCCGGAACCGGTGGTGGCTACCCCCAAAATCTTCAGGGCTTTACCCCGGCGGCTCTCCATGATGCTGCGGATCAGCTTCTGCACCGCCGGGATCGGCCGGCCGGCGGTGGCCGTGTAGAAACCGCCCAGCAGCCGACCTTCGACATCGATCAGCACCGCCTTGGTGCTGGTGGAGCCGATGTCTATGCCGGCGTACACTTCCGGCCCGGCGGCCGCCTGCCCTCGCGGCAGGAAGACCTCCACGCCGTCGTGAACCTCGATCGAGAAGGTGTGGAAGTCGGGATAGCGGCTGAGCTCCAGCCGCAGCGGCTTCCTGGCCTGCCGCCGCCGGGCTTCCCGCTTCACCAGCTCCGGCCGGTAGCTGGTCTGATCCGAAAGCCGCGCCGCGCCCACCGCCCCCGCCGTCTGCGCATGTTCCGGCACCCGGACCTGTTTGCCGAGAAGCTTTTCCAGGGCGGCCGCAACCGCCCGGTTCAGGGAGACTCCACCAATCAGGCCCACGGGCTCCTCGATCTCTCTGCCCTTGACCAGGGTGTCGACTACGTTGCGGGCCACGCCCTCGCAGAGACCCGCACAGACCGCCTCCAGAGAGAAGCCTTCCTGCATGGCGTGAACGATGTCGGTCTTGGCGAACACGGCGCAGCGGGTGGCGATGACCGGCCTCTTGCCGCTGTACGCGGCAGCCCGCTCGGACAGCTCCTGAACACTCAGGCCCAGTCTTTCGGCCTGCTGCTCGATGAAGGCGCCGGTGCCGGCGGCGCAGGGTGGGTTTATCGAGTGTTCCCGGTAGCTGCCGTCGGCATCGAAAAGCACGAGGGTCAAGGTCTCGCCCCCGACGGCGAATACGTTCCTGCAACCGGGGAGCAGCATCCTGGCCCCTTCGATCTGGGCCAGGGTGTTGTCGATGATTCCCTCCCGGCGCTGCGGGAAATTGCCCGTGACGCCTATCGTATCGAAGCCCTGACAGACCGGACGGAGCAGAAGGCGTTCCAGACGGCCCTGGATATCCCCTTGGTGCTCCAGGTACTGTACGTCCCGAATCGTCCCGTCTTCCAGAACCGCGCAACCGAGGTACAAAGAGCCGATGTCGACGCCTACTTTCTTCATGGGCTCCCATTATTGTGTACCCATCCCGTTTAGGCAAGACCGGAGCAGCGCCAGCTCCAACAGCGTCGCTCGGCTGCAGGGGCGGACGGAGGCCGGTTTGCCGCTGCGCCCACGGCTGCCGGCTGCGGGCACGCGGGATGGGCTGTCCGATGCGGCGGCGACAGCCACAGCAACCGCCAGCCCTTGCTGCCAACCCTTGGGGTTGACCTGGATTCGATCAAACCTGTAGTCTTTCATCTTGCCGGGGAATGAAAGCCGATGGAAAAACGCCTTCTCGATCCGGCCGCCCGCATCGGAGTTCTCAACCGGGGAGAGGCGGCTCTACGCTTCATCCGCGCGGTCAGGGATCACAACACTCTGTACGGGACCCGGCTTGTGCCCGTTGCCTTCCATACCGACGCCGAAGAGCAGGCGCCCTTCATCCAGGCGGCCGGTCTGGCCTTTCCCCTCTCCACCTTTCCAGCGGCCGGGCGGTCGGGCGGCAGCCTTTACCTGAACCGTGATCTCATGATCGAGGCCCTGAAGGCCTCGGACTGCAGCTCAGCCTGGGCCGGCTGGGGATTCCTCTCCGAAGATGCAGAATTTGTGCAGCGGCTCGAGCGCAACGAGCTGGTTTTCCTCGGTCCACCGGCCCGTTCTATGATCCTGCTCGGCGACAAGATCGCCGCCAAAGAGCTGGCGGAACAAAACGGCGTGCCCGTTCTTCCCTGGAGCGGCCGGCCCGTGGGCACGGTGCAGGAAGCCCGGGAGCTGGCGGCGAGGATCGGCTATCCCTGCATCCTCAAGGCCGCCTCGACCGGAGGAGGCCGGGGGATCCGAGCGGTAGCAGATGAGCAGGAGCTGCCCGAGCGCTTCCGCTCGGCCCGCGAGGAAGCGCTGCGCGTCAGCGGTGAAAGCCGGCTGTTCATCGAGCGGCTGGTGGCGCGGGCCCGTCACCTGGAAGTCCAGGTCCTGGCCGACCTGTTCGGGACCGTGCAGACTTTCGGCGTACGCGACTGCTCCGTACAGCGCCGCAATCAAAAGATCGTCGAGGAAACACCACCACCCGGCCTGCCCGCCAGGCTCAGCGCCGATATGGAGGCTTGTGCTGCCACCTTGATCCGGGCGGGCGGCTACTACAGTGCAGGAACCGTGGAGTTTCTCTACGACCTCGAGCGCCATGAATACAGCTTCATGGAGGTGAACACCCGGCTGCAGGTAGAGCATCCGATCACCGAGCAGGCCTACGGGGTCGATCTGGTTATGGGACAGATCCGGGTGGCTTTGGGAGAGCGGCTGGCGAGGAAGCCCCCCTCCCGCCGGCAGGCAGCCGTGGAAGCCCGCCTGAATGCCGAGGATCCCGATCTCGATTTCCTGCCCGCTCCAGGCCGGGTAGTGCAGCTACGGCTGCCCGCCGGTCCAGGGATACGGGTCGATTCGGGGGTGGAGCAGGGCAGCCTCATTCCTCCCGAGTTCGACTCGATGATCGCCAAGATCATCGCCTGCGCCCCGACCCGGGCCCTGGCCCTGGCCCGCCTGCAGCGGGCGCTCGCAGAGCTGCGGGTGAAGATCGAGGGCGGCACCACCAACCGGGCCTTCCTGATCGAGCTGCTGCGCCGGCCGGAGATAGGCCGGGGCGGAGTGCATACGCGCTTCGTCGAGGAGCTGCTGCACAACAGGCCCTGCCTCATCCACCGGCGGCACTGGGAGCTCGCCCTGATGGCGGCAGGGATCGAGCAGTACCGGGCGGCCTATCAAGTGGAACTGGCCAACTTCCAGCAGCAGCTGGTCGCGGGCGGCTATCCCAGGAATGTCGTCGTTTCCGGAGGGCAGAAGGTCAGCCTGAAAGCCGCAGGCAGGAGCTACGCCCTGCTGATCAGGGCCGTGGGGTCCCACCATTATCATGTCGGCGCCAACGGACGGGTGGCCCGGGTGGAGTATATTCCCGGGGAGCAGGACTCGATCCTGCAGAGGGCGGGCCGCCGCTACAGCATTCAGACCGTGAAGCGGGCAGACCTGCTGCAGGTGGAGATCGACGGCGTACCCTATCTCATCGAGATGGAATCCGGCGGAATACTCCGTTCGCCCTCCCCGGCCCTGGTGCTCTCCATCCCGGCGCGGCCCGGCCAAGAGATCGAGAAGGGCGCGGTTCTGGTTGTTCTGGAAGCAATGAAGATGGAGATGATCGTCAGCGCGCCGCAGGCAGGTGCGGTGCGGGAGATCCTGGTCCGCCCCGGCGAGCAGGTGGCGGCCGGACAGCCTCTCGTTGTTCTCGAGGCGAAGCGGGTTGAGGACTCCGCGGGTACAGAGGGGTCGGGACCGGCGGAGGAGGCGGCCGGAACCGAGGAAGCCGGCAGCATAGCACCGGAGACCGAGGAGCTTCTAGCCGGCGGCGGGGAGCAGTCCGCGCCGGAGATCTTCCGGGTTCTCGAGCAGGAGTATCTCGCCGTTTTTCTGGGCTACGACCGTGATGCTGCGGGCGAAACGATCCTGGACCGGATGCTCGGCCTGGGCGAGGCGTTCCCGGAATACAGGGAAGCCCTGGGACGGCTCCTTTTCCGAGCAATCGAGATGTTCGTCGCCGTGGAGAGGCTGTTCGCCAGCCCACCGGTGGAAGCCGCGCAGCTCACCCGGCCGGCTACCTACCAGGAGCTGCTCTCCCACTACTTCCGGCGCCGGGTCGATCGGGAAAAGGGGCTGCCCGAGCAGTTTCTGCGCAGCTTGCGACGAGCCCTGAGCTGCTATCTTCCGGGGGAAGCCTCGCTCGAGGAGCAGAACGGCGCGCTGCTGCGCATCTACAAGTCCCACGCCGCTTTGTCCGACAAACAGGAGCTACTCCAGGATTCGCTGTTCGCCCTGCAACAGCTTCCCCTGGCCGAGGAGGCCCGGAAGGCCGTCTCGGACCTCCTGGACGAGGTAGCCTACTTGAGCCAGCTCCAGCGTCCTTCGTTGAGCGACACGGCCATCCAGACCCGCTATCAACTGGTCGACCGGACCCTGCTTCAGGGCTGGCAAAGCGAGAAGAGGGCCAAGGTGGGCAAAATCCTGGCCCTGCTGCGCCGCTACCGGCGGGAGCCCAGGACCTTCAGGCGCCTGATGGACAACCTGGTCAACACCGGACACCATCTGATCTACGAGCTGGCCAAGAAGGTCACGGAGGCCCGCAGCCAACGGGGAGAGGAGGAGCGGCTGCTGGCCCTGGAGATCCTGGCCCGTCGGTTCACCCGCGACCGGGACTACGATGGGGGTAGTCCACTGGAGCTGGCCGGAGTAAAGCTGTTCCGCTGCCGCAGCAAGGAGGACGGGCGCGGCCTGGAAACCATAATCACGGTGTTGAGGCCGGAGAGCTTCGAGCCGCTGCTCCCGGCCCTGCGGGACAGCCTGGAGCCGGGCGGCGAATCCGGCGGCGACGGACTCCCGGAGGTGATTCTCCTGGCGCCTCATGAAGGCGAGGCGGCTGCTCTCGATACGGTCGCCGAACAGCTGGCCGCCCGGGTGGCGGAGGTGCCCCTTCGAGCCCGCTGGGCCTCCCTGGGGGTATTGGGGCCGGACAGAGTAGATCGCTTCCGGACCTTCCGCCACGATCCTCAGGGGCAGTGGCGGGAAGAACTCGAGCGCAAGGACTTCAATCCGAGGACCTATCGAGAGCTGCGGGTCCACAGGTTGTCCGCCTTCGAAAAACGGCTGCTGTACTCCAGCGAATGGATCCACCTGCTCCATCTCCGGGCCAGGGAAAATCCGACCGATGAGCGTCTGATCGCCCTGGTCGAGGTGCCGTCGGCCCGGCCGGAGCTCGACAACCGGAACCGGATCCGGCGGATAGTGGCCCTGGAAGACGTGCTCATGGAAGCGGTCTACGCCATGCGCGCCGAGCAGGCCCGGCGCAGCAGGCGCAGGCTGTACTGGAACAGGATCGTCATCCATATCCACACGGTGCTCAACACCACCCTGGACCAGAACCGGGACTATGCGGGGAGGCTGGCCGCCCGCACCGCAGACCTGGGCCTGGAGAAGATCGTGGTGTACTCGCGGCGTCCCGGCACTTACGGCGCGGGGGTGGAAGAAGTGGAGCTGCTGTTCGAAAACATATCCGGCGGAGCGTTTACGGTGCGCGGCCGCAGCCCTTCAGAGCAGCCCCTGAAACCCATGGACGCCTATGTCGCTAAGGTCGTACGGGCCCGCCAGCGGGGAACTCTCTACCCCTACGAGATCCTCAAGATGATCACCCGCGCCGGTGTTCCCGTGAAGCAGCCCTTTCCCAGGGGTGAGTTCGAGGAGTTCGATATTCAGGTGGACCCGCAAACAGGAGCGCAGCAGATCCGCTCGGTGAAGGGCCGTCCGCCGGGCGGCAACACGGGCAACGTGGTATTCGGCCTGATCACGAACTACCCGGAGTTCAGACGCCGGGGCTTGACTCGCGTGATCGTGCTGGCCGATCCCACTGCGGACATGGGCTCCCTGTCGGAGGCCGAATGCCGCCGGGCGGTCGCAGCCCTGGACCTGGCCGAGAGCAGGAAGCTCCCACTGGAGTGGCTGCCGATTTCCGCCGGCGCCCGCATCGAGATGGACAGCGGTACGGAGAACCTCGATTGGACCGCCCGGGTCCTGCGGCGGATCGTGTCCTTCACCCAGGCCGGCGGCGAGATCAATATCATCGTGGCGGGGATCAACATCGGGGCTCAGTCCTACTGGAACGCCGAGGCTACGATGTTGATGCACACCCGGGGTCTGCTGATCATGACCGAGGAGGCGGCCATGCTCCTGACCGGCAAGAAGGCCCTTGACTTCTCGGGAAGCGTATCGGCGGAGGACAACATCGGGATCGGGGGGGTGGAGAGGATCATGGGGCCGAACGGCCAGGCTCAGATCAGAGTCCCGGACCTGTATGAGGCTTTTGCGCTCCTGTTTCAGCACTACGAGCTGACCTACCGGGAGGCGAACCAGAGCTATCCGCCGCGGGTGGCCAGCACCGACGCACCGCAGCGGGATGTGGGGCTGGAGCCCTACCAGGATAATCTGGGCCAGGGCTTCTCCACCATCGCGGATATCTTCTCCGCCGAGCTGAACCCGGAGCGCAAGAAGCCTTTCGACATGCGGCAGTTCATGAGCGCGGTGATCGACCGGGATAGCCCTGTGTTCGAGCGCTGGTCCGAGATGAAGGACGCCGAGATCGCCATCGTCTGGGAGTCCCGCCTGGGCGGCTATCCGGTCGGAATAATCGGCATCGAAAGCCAGCCCCTGGCCCGCATCGGCGAAGTCCCTCATGACGGTCCCGAAACCTGGACCGGGGCCACCCTTTTCCCGCTCTCATCCAAGAAGCTTGCCCGGGCTATCAACGCCTTCAGCGGCCTGCTCCCCCTGGTTATTCTGGCCAACCTTTCCGGCTTCGACGGCTCGCCGGAATCGCTGCGCAAGCTGCAGTTGGAATACGGGGCCGAGATCGGGCGGGCGGTGGTCAACTTCACCGGCCCGATCGTATTCGTGGTCACGGCCCGCTATCACGGCGGCGCCTACGTCGTGTTCTCCAAAGCCCTCAACGAAAACCTGCGGGCCGCGGCCCTGGAGGGCGCCTTTGCCTCGGTGATCGGCGGAGCCCCGGCGGCGGCGGTGGTCTTCCCCAGCCAGGTGCTCAAAGACACCAACCGGGATCCCCGGATCGAGGAGGCCCGGGCGAAGCTCGGTTCGGCCAGAGCCTTCTACCAGAAGGATTTCGACGAGCTGTTCCAAAAGGTGTACGCGGAAAAGCAGAACGCCCTGGCCCAAAAGTTCGACCGGACCCACTCCGTCGAGCGGGCCAGGGAGGTCGGATCCATAGACGACATCATCGCGCTCAAAGACCTGCGGCCCTATTTGATCGCCCGGGTTGCGGAGGGCATCAGCTCGTTCCCGCCCCGAGACGTCCGATGAACACCGATGGCCGCTGGGAGCGACGATTCGGAGGCCTGCAGCCTCTGATCCGCTCGTTGCGTACTGGAACGGGCAAGTCCGCACTGATCCTGCCCGCTTCCCTGCTCTTCTATATCGGGTTTGGTCTTGCTTCCTTCGCCATGATTTTCTACGCCCGGGACGTATTCCAGGCGCCGGCCTCCCTGATCGGCTGGCTGGCCGCGCTTCCCCAACTCTGCTATTTTTCCGGCTGCTTTCTTTTTCAGCCGCTGCTGGGAGTTCTGCTTCCGCGTCACTATCTGGTCATCGCCACCGCCTGCGCCGCTGCGCTGCTGGGCGGCATCCTGCTCGCCCCGTCGCTTGCCCTGGTGTTCGTTCTCTACGGCTTGTTCGGGCTGTCCTTTTCCCTGTTCTGGCCGCCTCTGATGGGCTGGCTCGCCTTCGGAAAGGA
>CAYMEK010000043.1:2966-18755 GCA_964389305.1 uncultured Spirochaetaceae bacterium | reverse complement strand
TGTCCTTTTCCCTGTTCTGGCCGCCTCTGATGGGCTGGCTCGCCTTCGGAAAGGAAGACCGGGCGCTCAACCGCGATCTGGGCCGCTTCAACCTTACCTGGAACACGGGCAACATCATCAGTCCCTACTGGGCGGGAGTCCTGCTGGAGCGCGAGATAAGCCTGCCGTTCAAAGTGGCCGCGCTGGCCATGGCCGCGACCTGCCTGTTCGTGCTCGCCGGCTCTGCGGCGCTTCCCCGAGTGCGCCTGGACAGGGAAAGAGAGCCGAAGAAAAAGAAGGAGGCCGGGAGCCAGGACCGGAGCACGCCGCTGCGTTTTCCCTCCTGGATCGGTCTGTTCGCCTCCTACGTCGTCCTTGGCGTGCTGATCAGCATCTTTCCCCTGTTTCTCCGGGACAAGCTGATGATCCCGGAGAACAGGATCGGGCTGCTGCTGCTCCTTCGAGCCCTGCTCACCACCTTCGGGTTCTTCCTCCTCGGGCGCCTGGCCTTCTGGCATTTCAAGTCCTGGCCGATGCTGCTGGGACAGGGGCTCACGGCGCTGCTTTTGGCTGCTATGACCCGCCTCCAGACGGCTCCGGCCCTGGCCCTGGCCCTGGCGGTCTTCGGCCTGCTTTTCTCGCTGAGCTACAATGAAAGCCTCTTCCACGGCGTGGCGGGAAGCCACCGGCGTTCGGCTCGCATGGCGGTCCACGAAGGGCTTCTCACCGCCGGGATGCTTTGCGGGGCTTCCGGAGGCGGCCTGCTGTACCAGTTCGCCAATTTCAGAATCGTGCTGTTTTTCTGCTGTCTCCTGGTCGCCGCCGCCTTCCTGGCTCAAACCGTTCTGGTCTTGAGCCTTCGCGGCCGCCAGGTTCGGGAGCGGACGCCCTCTACAGGGCCTCGCAGCCGTGAGACCGGGTGACAGCCTGAGGCCGCGCCTCTCACCTTGTTCGGGCCAAGGGCTAAGATACTGATATTTGACAGCTTGTACAGGTTGCCGTTAAAGTTACCTTTACGAGCCTAAGGGTTACGGCCATTCTCGACAGGCCGCTCTTGCGCTTCGAGCCGAAGCCGGAGCCTGACCTTCGGCTTTACCTTGGAGGGTTACGCCATGGAGCAGTTCAAAGGGATACGGCGCCTGCTGTACAATGCCTCCACCGCCGGCTGGTCTTTGCTGGACTCGGTATTCCTGACCTTCTACGTGGCCTTTCTCCTTCCCCCGAAGGAAAAGATCGCCGAAGGGATGGTCGCCTTCATCTCCAACGAGCGGTTTCTGGGGATCTTCACGGTGCTCGGAGCGGTGATGATCTTCGGGCGGATCGTGGACGCGGTGGCCGATCCACTGGTCGCCTACTGGTCGGACCGCTCGCGCTCTGCCCTGGGGCGGCGGCGGTTGTTCCTGATCCTCGGCTCGCTACCGCTGGCTGTCTCGCCGGTGCTGGTCTTCTATCCTCCGATTCCCGCTACCTCCTGGATCAACGGGGTCTATCTGGCCGCTGTTTTCGGCCTGTATTTCTTCGCCTTCACCCTGTACGTGGGGCCTTACCTGGCTTTGATACCGGAACTGGGACACAATGAACGGGAGAGGCTGGGTATGACCACCGCCCAGGGATACTTTTCCCTCCTGGGCAGCGCCATTGCCATGATCGGCGGGCCGCTCCTGATCGGACTGTACCTGGCCTCCCGGGGCCCGGTGGGAGCCTACCGGTTGACGGCGATCACCCTGGTCATTCCGGGCTTTATCCTGGCCTCTCTGGCCGTGTTCGCCGTGGATGAGAAGCGCTACTCCAGCGCCAGGCCGAGCACTCTGCCGCTGAAGGAATCGTTCGTTCTGACCATAAAAAATAGGGCGTTCCTGATCTACCTGCTGGCCAACATCTGCCTCTGGTTTCTCTTCAACATCATCCGCTCATCGGCCATTCCCGTAGCCATCACTCTGGTCAAAGCCGATGAGGCGTTCGCCGGCACCATGTTCACCCTGTTCTTTGCCGCCGCGGCGGTCTGCTTTCCCCTTATCTACCTGCTGGTCCGGCGGACCGGCCTCAAGACAGTGATGATCCTCGGACTGGGCAGCTTCGCCGTGCTGTCGGTGCTCTTTTCCCTTACCGGGCTTGTCGGCAACAACCCAAGGGTCTGGGTCCTGGCAGTGGCCGCCCTGATGGGATTTCCCATCGCGGTGGTCCTGATCGTTCCCAACGTGATCCTGGCCGAGCTCTGCGAGGCGGACGCGGCAAAGACGGGGCAGAGGCGGGAAGCCATGTTCTTCGGGGTGCAGGGCTTTTTCATGAAGCTGAACCTGGGGCTGTCCACCGCCTCGCTGGCGCTGCTGTACTCCCTGTTCGGCAAGGACATCGCCGATCCACTGGGCGTACGGCTGTCTCCGATGCTGGGCAGCCTGGTGGCCGCAATCGGGCTGTTGGTCATGACCCGTTATCCGCGCAGGCTGCAGGAGTAGCGCCGGGGGGGAATGCCGGAGCCTGCAACGGCGGTAGTACTTCACAAGGCAGGCGGATAGCAGATTCCTTCTTTAGTTTTACCGGATCTCTTTTACGGTATCTTCCAGTTCCTGCTTTTTTATTTTAATGTAGTCGTTTGTTACAATTCCAAAATAGCCTTTTACTTGAAGTTTTTTTCCAGGACGGTAGTTTAATTTAATATGTGACAGTCTTTTATCAAGGTATTCCAGGGGGCCCTGCCAATTTCTAAACTCTTTTACCTTTTTCCGGTCCATTTCCAGCTCTGAAGCAACGATTTCGAATAATTGCTTCCATGCAGGTGTAGCTGTTCCAGCTTCTCCGGTATTTAATTCAATACCCAGTTCCTGTCTTTCATCAATATTTATCTGGATACCAATGGCAATATCTTTTATTTCCTGGAGCGTTTTACTGATAATCTTGTCCAGTAAAAGGAATTCCTTTTTTTCCGGCCTGAGATCGAATTTATCGACAAAATCCCAGATTTTTCTGTTATTTGTGCAATTTATTGCCACCCTGACCTTGTTTGGCTCCCTTGCAATCATCATCCCTAACCACACTATCTGCCAGGATGCGGGCATTTTTTCAAATATCTCCTTAGCCGGCCACTTTACGCCTCTTAAAAAAGATTGATCCTGCAGTATTTCAATACATTTTTCTCCCAGAACATATGAATCCGGAAAATCCATTCTCCCTATCCATATGCTTGGCTCAGGTAGATTTTCAATTTGATTCATGGCATCAAATTCCAATTGGATAATCTGTAGTTTTTTATTTAGAATTGAGTTTGGCGTTATCCATTCCCGACAAATCTGTTTTAATCCATTCCAAGCATTTTGGCTAAAAGGTGTTTCAGCTATGAAATTTCTGCTTTTATCAAGGATAGAAATATATGGAATGATATCAACCGCATTATCATCTGTTTCAAATCTCGATTCAAAAAGAATTACCGGCGGCATAAAGAGATGAGACAATCTATTGCCTATCTTTTTTATTTTTTCCCAGGAACCCGGATTAATTAAATTCTCAGGGAGATCTTTTTCTATCGTATGAAGAATATCATTTAGATGCTTATCAACTTTTATTACTTGACTATTTATATGTTTGTCTTTATTCATAAGATTCAGCCTATATTTGCTGTCACGTCTAGTGAGAGTTTAGCAAAAAATCAATAAAAAAGAGAGTATTTATCCATCCACCCCATCCCCTGCGGTGGGATATGTTGTGTCAGTTCCAACAAGAAACGAATCATGAGGAAGGGATTAATAGCGCTGCAGTACTTTACAAGCTAAGCGGATTTTGCTATATTTTCACTCTCCCTGCGGACGGCGCTTGCCAAAAAGTTCCAGGGGTGCGAACAGCGAATAGACGAGAAAAAGCCGCCGAGACCAGGCGAGAAGGATAACGAAAATGGCGCGCAAATGTGACATCTGCGGAAAAGGAACCGTGACGGGCAACAACGTCAGCCACGCCCACAACAAGACCCGCCGGGTGTGGAAGCCCAACCTGCATAAGGTACGCACCCTGGTGGGCAAAACCCGCACCACCCTGAAGGTCTGCACCCGCTGCCTGCGCAGTGGCAAGGTGGTCAAGGTCTAATCCTGCAGGGCTCCGGCCCTACGGGCCTCGATCTCAGGGACTTTCACTCCACAGAGTTCGCTAAGCCTGAGACGATCAGGCCTCTATGCCTTTCAAATCAGCGTGCGGGTCGCAGCTTCCGGTTCTTCCAAAACGAACTCCACCACGGCAAGCTCGGGGCCGTCGTGGGCGGCGGAAAAACATAACGTATTCGCGATCCGTTCCCGCCAGGCTCCGGTCAGGCGGGCAGACTCGTGAACATGCCCGTGGAGAGTCAGGTACGGCTCCCTCTGCTCGATAAATCTGCGCACGGCGATGCTGCCTACGTGCACATCCACCGGCGCCCCGTCGATCACCGTGGCGTCCAATCCTGCCCGGTCCAGCTTGCTGCCGTACGGGGGAGCATGAAACAGAAAAACGGCCCGCCTTAGATCATCCCCGTCACTGAGCAGCAGCAGATCTTGTTGAATGGTTCGTCCCTCGCTCTCACCTGCCGGCACCGGCATACTGCGCCGGCCTTCGGAAGGCGCCACAGCGCCCACGTCGGTATACCTGGAAACGTCGTAGCGCTCCCAGTCTTTCAGCAGGAAAGGAGTCGGAGGTACGTAGGAATAACCGTAGAGCCGGAACTCCCGGTAGTCGATCCTGGTGTTGTGCAGATATCGCCACAGTCCCGCCTTCTGCCCCGCCTTCACGAGACCCTCCTCCCTTCGAGGGTCGTCGTTGCCGAGGATCGCCAGGATCAGCGGATAATCGCTTCCAAGCGTGACTTTCAGCTCCTGCAGGCGCGGCAGCAGGAGCCCGGAAAGGAAGCCTTCGAGCCTCTTTCCGCCTGGTTTGTACCCCGCCTGCACCCCGGCGCTCGCCGTATCACCGCCGGGTGTCTTCGCGCCCGCCGCTTCTCCGCCGGCCTGCCGGCCGCCCCCCGCCTCCGCCCGCACGGGAAACAACCCTTCGAAAGGCAGCAGATCGCCGCCGAGAAAAACGATCTCCGGTTTCCTCGAGGCGATGCGGTCGAACAGCTTCTCGTAGCGCAACCGCGAGCCGTGCAGATCGGAAACGAACAGGCAGCGGCTCATCGGCCCAGCGGCAGGGCCCGCGCCGGGTCGGTCACCGCTCCGATCTTCACGGCGTAGCTGGTCCTGCGGCTGATGTCCTCGTCGGTGACAATATGGACATCGAGAAGTTGTTCGTTTCGAATCCCGGTGCGCATATAGTTCATTTCCGCCAGGCTCAGGCTCCAGCCTTCGAACCAGGCCGACAGCTCCCTCCTTTGCCGCTCGCTGCCCCTAAAATGGACCAAAAGATCGATGTCGCTGGCCGGGCCGGCGGTGGCGTTCTTGGTGCTTCCGATCACGTACAGGGCCTGGACCCCGAAGCGCTGCGGGTCGAGCTGGCGGGCAATCAGCTCGGCGGTTCGCATTCTCCACCGCCAGTGATCGCTGGGCGGTGCGGCCGGCGGTTTGGCGGAAGGCTGCTCGCCGGCATGCTCCTTTCCGGGCTCGCTGAGGTAGGCCAGCGCCTGGTCCACCTCGGCATTCATGACCACCCGCACCACCTCTCCTCCGGTTTCTTTGGGTACATCGATAACTCGGATGACCTCCTCTAAGTCCCGGTAGTCCGGCAGTAGATCCGGAAGAATGTTCCTGGAGCCCTGCAAAAATCCCTCGTTGAAGATATTTTCCGGCTCGTCCGGGTACAGGGGTAGGTAGCGAATCGAGGCTTCCACCAAGTCCTGGAAGAAATGGGTTCCGAAGGATAGATCGGGGACATAGTGGCCCTTGCGGCGGGCGATCTCGATGAGCACGGCGCTGTTGTTGATCTCCGAGTAGCTGACCGGCACCCCCAGCTTGATGTCTCCCCTGCTTCCCCACCGGCCCGGGCCCATGAGCAGAAACTGGCGTTTGGGCAGCAGGGAATTGATCTGCCCGATGGCCCGTCCCACCCGTCTCAACTGCTCCGCCGACTCCAGCTCTCCGTAGCGCTCGGCGACCACGTAGACGATGTGGGTGACGTCGGGGACCCAGCCGTTGGATACGTATTTAGCGGCGCTGAACAGCACTTTCTCCGGCGGAACATCCTTAGGAATCGGGGAGGGCCGGTCCCCGGAAAAAGCGCTCTGGGTCCGGCACTGGAGCAGATAGATCGTGGCCCCCCTGACGGCAAACTCGATGTCCACGGGTTTGCCCAGCTTCTCCTTGAGTATGTCCAGTATTTCCTTCAGGCTGCGCACAAAGCCGCTGCGGGAAATAATCCCGTCGAAGGTGGCCACCAGCTCGTCGCGCTTCATATCCAGGGCAAGCCGGCTCTTACTCTGCAGCATCCCATCCTGATATACCGAAACGATATTCTCGATGTTGGGATAGCTGTCACCGAACTCCCGCAGCAGCTCCTTCAGCTCCACGGTGTCGAAGCGGTTGGCCTCCAGGTCGATCACGTCCACCTGGCGGGGCGAGTAGTACAGGATCTCTTCTACGGTAGCATTCACGCTCAATCCGGGCTGGCCCGGAGCAACGAGCTTGGGATAGTCGTCGCTGAGCCGGTCCACAGCCCGGGTACCCAGCCCGGGGACGATGCGGATCAGGCCGTCCTCCCGGCGGATCCGGGGAGACCAGCGGAACTCATTGTTGCTGAACGCGACCCCGGCCAGCTCAGGCAGATAGTACCTGCCCACCCTGGTACCGACCACTTCCTCGATCATAATCCCCATCTCCTCGTGGAAGTCGGTCAGCCCCTTTTCTCTGCGGTATTCGATCGGATCGGGAGAGAACACCGAGGCGTATATTTCGGCGATGGCATCCATCAGAGCACTCAAGCGCGTGCGCTTGTTGCCCTGGTTGGCCAGGAACAGGCTCTTGTACTTCCCGGAGAAGGCGCTGCCCATCCGGTCTTCCAGGAGGCTGGAGCTGCGCACGATAATCGGCGCATCGCCCAGGTCGTCCAGGCAGGCGGAGAGCCAGTTCACGATTTCCGGCGGGAAGAAAGAGTTCTTGAATATCTGCACGATGTTGGGATATTCCTCCCGGATCTGCTCCACGCTCTTGTACTTCTGCTCCAGGATCTCCTCCAAGTCGTTGTAGCTCAAGAAGTTCTGCAGCACGTCGGAGGTCATGTACCAGGTCTTGGGCACCCGGACCCGCTGCAGGCCCGGTTTCTCGGCGGCGTAGCGCTTCACAATCTGGTAGGCGAAAAACAGCCCCGCGCTCTTGCCTCCCAGTCTGCCGTGGCTGTTCTGGGGGAAAATGGTGCGGCGCAGGATCTGATAAAAATCGTTCAGGTCTACGTAGTCTTTGGCGATATCGATGAAATCGAGCTGCTCGGTGAAAAGCCGGTTGATCAGCAAGACGCTGATGTTCTTGCGGGTATACGGCGAGATCTTCACGTCTCCTTCTTCCAGATGATGATAGCGGGAGATGGCGTCATATATTTCCCCCAGGGAGGTGTCCAGATTCTCCAGGGCCTTGACCAGAAAACCGACCCGGTTCTCCTTGATCCACTTCTGGATATTCACCAGGATCTCTTCATCGCTCAGATTGCTGCGAGCGATGCTGAATATCCTCAGGCTCAGCTCGCCGGAGTAGTCCAGCTCGGTTTTCAAGCTGGGCCGGTTGGCATCCTCGCTCTCGGGCGCCGGTTCCGAGCCGCCCTGCACGCCCACCCTATTGAGCAGCAGACGGGCTTCCTCGATGCCGATCCAGCAAAGGTGGTTCAGCATCTTGCGGCTGATAGTGGCGAACAGTTTCTTATCCGTTTTCTCCAGCAGCTCGACCACGACCTCCCACTGCTTCTTGGAAGCGCTATCGAGCTGCTCCCTGGCTCTGCGGAAGTCCTCCACCGACCTCATCAGGCGCTTCTGCAACAGGTAGTGTCCGAACCTCTCCGCGATGGTGTTGAGAAGCTTCTGCTCCTCTGCCAGGAAGGCACTTCGCCCGCCTCCACCCACCTCTTCCAGATAGACCACCTCAATCCAGCCGATCTGCTGCTCGTCCACCGTTACCGCCGCTTCCTGGGACCACGATGTTTCCACGAACCCCGGCGAAGCAGCCTCCCTGCCGTCGACCACCACCCGGACTCTGCATAGCTGGCTGTACTGCCAACCCGAGGGCATCACCGCGATCATCCTGGAAACGACCTGGTCCACCTCGGACTCGGCGTCACGCAAGATCTCCTCGATCTGGTACAAGCAGTTCAGCTCCTTGGCGCGCTCGCTCAGATCTTCTATGATACTCTCCAGACTCGTATCCCCGCGGTTTTTCTCCTCGCTCATCGGATAATCACTCCCTCACCCTTGCGCCCGTTGGCCAGCACCTCGAGACCGGCCCGGGTAACCACGTGCCGTACGTATCTGCTTTCGGCCTTGACCGGCTGGCGGAAAAGCCAGGCCCAGTCGATTCGCTCCTCCCCCGATTCCCTTACGTAGAAATAGATGATCCCCAGGCCGGTGAGGTTGTGGAAAAAATGCGAACCCTGGCTGGGCTCCGGGCTCATCTGCGCCAGACCGGTCTCCACGATCACGCGGGCAGCGGAGATCTGGCTCCATTCAACGGGAATTCCCAGCCAGGGATCCGTGCTGCCCCAGCGGCCGAAACCGATCAGGATGTATGCTCTGTGCTGCCGGAGCAGGCTCTCGTTGACCGCCTGTACCTCCCGGGCGATCCGAGCCGTGGCAGCGGCCTCGAAGCTCTCCGGCTTCACATACACCACGTCTCTCAGGCCTTCCAGCACTCCGTTGCCCAGTACTGACCTGGACAGAACTACGGCCGGCCGGGATTCCATCCGCTGCAGGTTCACCTCGACCCCTTGAGCTCCACAGACCATCGGCCGCACCTGGAGAAACCCGAACCGGGACTCCCGACTGCGCAGTGGATCCAAGGCCAGGGCGAACTCGATCTCCACCGCCGTTTTCAGCAGCTCTTCGGAGACCCGCAGCAACCGAACGATCAAATCGTTCAAGGGGACCGTTTTGCCTTTCAGGATAGGCGAGAAGTCCAGCAATGGGGCGCCCGGCCCGCTTCTTCCCATCACCAGGCGATCCGAAGCGGAGTCGTAGGTCGAGCACACGTAGCCCAGGGTGCCGTCTTCTCCCGCTGTCTGAAGGCCGACCTTGGCCAGATATTCAGTCTCCCGGCTCGGATCGTATTCTCCCGGGACCGCCATACTGACCGCCCAAAAGCCGGTCTGGCTGTTCTTCAGTATCTCCCGCACAGAGCTGTAGGGAGGAGGAGCCTGGGGACGGGCGGGTGAGTAGCACCAGACCGCACCGCCGTCAACGATGATCTTTCCCAGGCCGAGGGCCAGGCTGATGAAACCTTCCTCCGGACGCGAGCCTCCGGAGGGATAGAAATTGTACGAACGAGCCACGCCGGAGACCGTCGGGTAATAACGCTCCCCGAAGCGATACCCGACCACTTCCTGGATGATGACCCCCATTCGCTCTTCCCGGATGTCCCGGCCGACCGCCCGGAAGTAGTCCCGGGCGCTCCTAAAATAGGTCGAGGCATATACGAACTTGATCGCTTCCACCAGCTTGCGGAAGCGGGTCTCCGCCTCGGGCTGGTTGTTGGGGATCATCTTGGTTGCGTAGACCCCGGCCAGGGGCCGATCAAGGCTGTCCTCCAGCAGACTGGAGGAACGAACAGCCAGGGGCTCATGGGCCGAGGAAATCAGCCTGAACAGGTCTCCGACAATATGGGCGGGAAGCTCCGCTTTCTGAAAACGGCGGGCGATATGCTCGTCATCCAGCTCCTGAAGGGCTTCGACCTCCAACCGGTTATGGGTCAAGAACTCCTCGAAGACGCCGGTGAGCAGTACGGTCATCCGCGGGATGGTTATTCGAATCTCGGCAAAGCGCCCTTCCGGAAAGTGGGATTCCAGGGTGTCCTTAATGCGGACCAGTCCTTCCGCCTTGCCTCCCGGTTCTCCCGCACCGATGTAGGTAAAAGTCTGCTCCGGGGACTGTCCTCTCCGCTCGAAGCGTACGCCTCTGGTACCGGCCCTGTTCATCCGTAAGCTTGGTCCAGGCTTGAGAGGATCCTCAGTATCTTTATCCAAAACCGGGATTCTCGCCCTGCCATTCTAATAATATAAGCAGCTTGAGACCGTTATGAAAGTCCCCTATACCCAGCCCCTGTCCCGGCAGGCCTGGGCCACGCGATTGATGGCGATCACATAGGCCGCATCCCGCATGAACAACCCCTTGCCGCGGGCCATCTCCGAGACATCGAGATAGGCATTGGTCATCTTTACATCCAGCTTGCCCAGCACTTCCTCCTTCTCCCAGAAGTAGTTCATGTTGGATTGCACCTGCTCGAAGTAGCTGCAGGTGACCCCCCCGGCGTTGGCCAGGAAATCCGGGATGACGAAAATCCCCCGAGCCTCGAACGCCTCGTCCGCTTCAGGCGTGGAGGGGCCGTTGGCGCCCTCGGCGATCAGCTTTACCTGCCCGGAGATGCTTCCGACATTGTCCCTGTTGATCTGGTTCTCCAGGGCGGCCGGGATCAGGATATCCACATCCTGCTCGAGCCACTGCTCCCCGGGTAGCTGCTCGTAGCCCAGCTCCCGGGCCTTCTTCGCTTCGATGCCCCCGAAGCGATCGGTGATCCCCAGTAGCTCATCCAGATCCACGCCGCCCGAACGCCGGTAGGCGTAGGAAACCTGGTCGCTCTGGTCCCAGCAGGACACGCAGAGCGTCCTGCCGCCGAGCTGTTGGAAGAGCCTGATTGCATGCTGGGCCACGTTCCCGAACCCCTGAACGCTGGCGGTGGTATTCTCCATCTTGATACCCAGCTCTCGCAGCGCCTCCCGGACCGTAAAGATTACTCCATACCCGGTGGCTTCGGTCCTGCCCAGGGATCCGCCCATACCCACCGGCTTTCCCGTAATGAACCCGGGATACTTGCCCCCGGTCAGGGTCTCGTATTCGTCGAGCATCCAGAGCATATGCTGGGCTCCGGTCATCACGTCCGGGGCGGGCACGTCCCGGAAAGGCCCCAGATCCCTGGCGAGCTGGCGCACCCAGCCCCGGCAGAGCTGCTCCTGCTCTCTGAGGCTGAGATGGTGGGGATCGCAGACCACCCCCCCTTTGCCGCCGCCCAGAGGGATGTCCACCACCGAGCACTTCCAGGTCATCCACATGGCCAGGGCCCGTACCCCGTCGGCGGTCTCCAGGGGGTGGAAGCGGATGCCGCCTTTTGCCGGGCCGCGGGCGTCGTTGTGCTGGACCCTGAATCCCCGGAACAGCTGTACGCCGCCCCCGTCCATGCGCACCGGTATGGCCACGTGATACTCGCGCATGGGGTTGCGCAGCAGCTCGCGCACCGGCTCCTCCAGCCCGAGGATATCGGCCACCCGGTCGAACTGGGCCTGGGCCATTTGAAAAGGGTTGTATCCTTGCTTTGCCATTCTCAGCCCCTTTTTTTGAAAATTCAAACGGATTTTTGAATCTTATTTGAACTCTATCACGTTTGCGGAGACTGTCAAGATAAGCAAGAGGCGAAGGGCCTGCGATGACAACCGGCGTCCGCTATAAATAAACTTGACACGCCCAGCGGCACAAATTATCGTATATACCAGCTAAAAATATACTAAAGGAGGCGGAAAATGAGAAAAATACTCTGTATTCTCACCGCACTGGCACTTCTGACTGGACTGAGCTTCGCCGGCCCCCAGAAGGAAGCAGTCATGAAAACTCTGGTCTACGCCACGACCGAGCACCTGACCGACCTGGATCCGGCCAATGCGTATGATTTCCACACCTGGGAGGTGTTTCAGAACGTTGCCGGGGGATTGTTGAAATACGAGCCGGGAACCACCAAGCTCGTTCCCGGACTGGCCGAAAGCTACTCCGTCAACGACGCCGGCGACCAGTACACGTTCAAACTGCGCAAAGGATTGAAGTTCAGCGACGGCACTCCCTTCAACGCCGAAGTGGTGAAGTGGTCGATCGACAGGGTCATGGCGCTGGAGGGCGATCCCTCCTGGCTGGTGATCTCTTTCGTAGACTCGGTGGATGTGGTCGACCAGTACACCGTTAGGTTCAACCTGGTTGGTCCGGTAGGCTTCTTCCCCTCCGTCGTGGCCAGCGTCCCCTATTTCCCCATGAATCCCGAAGCCTATCCCGCAGACCACTGGATCAATGATCCCAGCGAGTTGAAAGGCGGCAAGTATTCGGGGCTCGGCCCTTATAATCTCGTATCTTTCAAGCGGGACGAGGAACTGATCTTCGAGGCCAATCCCAACTACTATGGGGACAAGCCCAACATCGGCCGCATCGTGATCCGCTACTTCGCCGACGCCACCACCATGCGTCTGGCTCTGGAAAAGGGGGAAGTCGACCTGGTCTACAAGACCCTCAATCCCTCCGACATCGAGGATCTGTCCCAGAGCGACCAGTTCAAGACCTTCGAAATGCCTGGGCCTTATATCCGCTACCTCTGCTTCGAGTGCTCCGAGGGTATGTTCACGGATAACCGACTGCGCCAGGCAGTCGGCGCCCTGATCAACAGACAGGAAATCATCGACAAGGTCTTTCTGGGTCAGAACGCTCCGCTGTATTCGATGGTGCCCGAAGGCATGATCTATCATACCGATGACTTCAAGACCCAACTGGGCGACGGGAACGTCGAGCTGGCCGAGAAGCTGCTGGCCGAAGCGGGATACAGCGCTTCGAATCCTTTCGAATTCGATCTTTGGTATCCGCCCCAGCACTACGGGGATACCGAGAAGGACATGGTGGAGGTCATTCAGGCTCAACTCCAGAAGACTCCGGCCGTCAAGGTCAACCTCAAGTCGGCCGAGTGGGCCACCTACATCGACAATCTGGATACCAAGCAGATGAAGGTCTTCACTCTCGGCTGGTACCCCGACTACATCGACCCGGACAACTACACGGCGGCTTTCGCCAGCTCCGATGGCTCGCCGGGTATGGGGATCTACTTCTCCGATCCTGAATGGGATGCTCTTTTCTCCCAAGAGCAGACCTCTTCCGATCCAAATGTAAGAAAGAAGGTATTCGCAGAGATGCAGATGATGTGGACCGAACAGTGCCCCACGGTACCGATCTTCCAGGGCAACCTGTACGTGTTCACCAAGAAGAACGTCAGCGGCGTAAATATCGGACCGACCCTGATCTTCAACTACAACGTAGTGGCGATCGAGTAACCGTCCTTGGCTCGAATACCTGCGGCCCGGGCTTTTCAGTCCGGGCCTTTTTGTGCTAAAAAAACCATTATCATGACTCATCGGTTCTGATAATTGCAGTGAAGAACCTTCTCAGATACATCATTACCCGCATACTCCTGACCGTTCCGATGGTCTTCATTCTCGTTTCCCTCGTTTTTGTCGTGCTTCGAATAATGCCCGGGGACCCCGTCCGCTCCATGCTGGGAGCCCACGCACCCCAGGAAGTCATAGAGAATAAACGGGAGGAGCTGGGTCTGAACAAGCCGATCATCGTCCAGTACTTCGCCTATCTCGGACAGCTCGTGCGCCTGGACCTGGGACGCTCTATGATCCTGCAACAGAAGGTCTCTCAACCGATCAAGGAGAAACTGCCCGCTACGCTGGAGCTCACGATCTTCGGCCTGATATTTACTTTGCTGATAGGAATCCCGCTCGGCGCTTACGCTGCCAGCCGACGGCGAACCGGCCGGGATTTCGGCATCCGCCTGTACGGCAACGTGGTCTACTGCATTCCCGTCTTCTGGATGGGTTTGATGCTGCAGCTCATCTTTGGAGTGTGGTTGAACTGGCTGCCCATTGCCGGACGCACCAGCGCCCGGGTGTTCGTATCCACCTTCGAACGAACGGGCTTCTATGTCATCGACACCCTGATTCTCGACAACTTCGGCGCCTTTGCAGATGTTCTCCTGCACCTCCTTCTTCCCTCGCTCACCCTGGGGATCGTTCTATCGGGGGTATTCGTGCGGCTCACCAGAACGAATATGCTCGATGTGCTGCGCAGCGACTATATCTTGGCCGCTCGAGCCCGGGGGATTCCGGAGAAACACGTCGTCTACCAGCACGCTCTGAAAAACGCTCTCATTCCCGTGCTCACCATGATGGGACTGCAGTTCGCTCTCCTTCTTGCCGGAGCGATCCTTACCGAGAGCACATTCTCCTGGCCCGGGATGGGACGGCTGCTCGTGCAGCGCATCTATCTACGGGACTATCCAACGATCCAGGGCGTGATCGTAGTCTATGCTTTCATGGTCAGCCTCATATCACTGGCCGTTGACCTGATATATGCGCTGATCGATCCGAGAGTGAAATACTAAAAACCATGAAAACCGGAACAGCCGCGACAACGAGAGCGAGATTTTCTCCGGCCGCCGCCTTGGGAAAGCTGTTCCAACGGCTGATCGGGGCTCAAAAAAAATACGGGGCCGAATGGTGGATCCTCATCGCCGGAGCGGTGGTTGTCCTTTTCGTGATCACCGTGGCCCTGTTTCCCGCTTCCTTCGCTCCCTACGGTCCTCTCGACCAGGAGGCGGGACCTCAACTTTCAGCCCCCGGATCGGGATATCCGTTCGGTACGGACAACCTTCATCGGGATGTGCTGTCCCGGGTGATTTTCGGCGCCCGCACCATTCTCGGAGTGGCCTTTGCCGCGGCGATTCTCTCCTCGGCAATCGGGATTCCTCTTGGCCTGCTCTCCGGATTCGTCGGCGGCATCCTGGACCGCGTTCTGTCCCTGATCATGGACTCCGTTTATTCCTTTCCCGGCCTGATCCTGGCCATCGCCTTTGCCGCCATGCTCGGACCCGGAGTAGTGAACATCACCCTGGCCGTGGCTGTAATCTATATACCGACCTACTTTCGCATGGTGCGGGGACAAACCTTGAGCATCAAGGAAGAGGTGTACGTGGAGGCGGCCCGGGCCATCGGCGCCCGCCGCGCGGTAATCCTGGCCCAGTATATCTTCCCCAACGTCATAGCCAGCGTGGTGGTGATTTTCTCCATAAATATCGCCGACGCCATCCTCACCGAAGCGGCCCTCTCCTATATCGGGCTGGGACTTCCGGCCGGCATCCCCGACTGGGGCATGGATCTGTCCATGGGCAAGAAGTTCCTGCCCTCGGGGACCTGGTGGATGATCACCTTTCCCGGTGCGGCCATCAGCCTTCTCGCTCTGGGATTCACCATGCTCGGTGAGGGCCTGGCGGAGATCCTCAACCCCAGGCTGCTGGAGCGGTAGGAGGAACGAGCGGTGCAGCCAGCGACCGAGCCGATCCTGGAAATCAAGGGACTGTCGATCCAGTACCCCATTGCCATAGGCACCGTGGGTGCGGTGGACGACGTCAGCCTTACTCTGTATAAGGGCGAAGCCCTCGGTCTGGTGGGGGAATCGGGATGCGGTAAATCGACCCTGGGGCTATCCATCCTGAAGCTGGTCCGCCCTCCGGGAAGGATCACGGGCGGACAGATCCTGTACCGCGGACGGGACGTGGTGAGCATGCGCGAGCGGGAAATCCTCAAGCTCCGGGGGCAGAATATCGCCATGGCTTTTCAGAACCCCCTGACCTCCCTCAACCCCTTGTTCCGGATCGACAGGCAGTTTCTCGAGACCATCCAACAGCACCAGCCGAAGATCCGCAAAGAGCAGGCGCTCAAGCGCTCCGAAGCGATTCTCGAAGAGCTGGGCATCGATCCCGAGAGATTGTACGAATACCCCCACCAGCTATCCGGCGGCATGCGGCAGCGGATCATGCTGGGCCTGGGTCTGATCATGGACCCGGACATCATCGTGGCCGACGAGCC
>CAYMEK010000043.1:0-2866 GCA_964389305.1 uncultured Spirochaetaceae bacterium | reverse complement strand
GTCGATCCGCCCAAGGGCTGCCGCTTCTCTCCCCGCTGTCCCAAGGTTATGGAAATCTGCCGCAAAGAAGAGCCCCTGTTGAAATCCTACGGAAATATAAAATCAAAGCTTACCGATCCGGCGCTCGACAGCTCCGCGGCCGCAGGCGGCCGGCAAGCCGGGAGCAGCACGGCTTGCTGGCTTTACGAGGAGGAGGCCAAGCGGTGAGCGAGACGCTATTCCGGGTACGCTCCCTGGTCAAGGAGTTTCCCGTGCAGAAGAACTTCCTCGACCTGCTGCTGGCCGGACGCAAGCGGGCCGTGGTTCACGCAGTGGACGATATATCCTTCGACATCTACGCAGGCGAAGTCCTAGGCCTGGCCGGAGAGAGCGGCTCCGGGAAATCCACGACCGGACGGCTTCTTCTGCAGCTGCTGGAGCCCACCTCCGGAAGCATCCAATACCGCGGGCGTGAGCTGGCCGCCGTAGGTGCGAAAAAGATGGAAGCCTTGCGAGCCAAGCTTCAGATCGTATTTCAGGATCCCAACTCCTCGTTGAGTCCCCGCATGAGCATCGGCCAGGCCATAGGCCACCCCTTGAAGATCCACCACCTCGGCAACGGCGGCCGGCGAAGGAACCGCGTGTTGGAGCTGATGAGAAAAGTCGGGCTGACGCCGGCCGAGTTTCTATACCAGAAGTATCCTCACCAGATCTCCGGAGGCCAGGCCCAGAGAGTGGTTCTGGCCCGGGCTCTGGTTACCGGGCCCGAGTTCATCGTGGCCGACGAGCCGATCGCCATGGCGGATGTTTCGGTGCGGGCCCTGATCCTGGAGCTGATGCGGCTGCTCAAAGAGGAGTTCCACCTGACCTACCTGTTTATCACCCACGACCTGGCCACGGCCAAGTATCTCTGCGACCGCATCGCCATCATGTATCTGGGCCGCATCGTGGAGCTGGGGAGCCGGGATGAGCTGTTCCTGCGCCCGCATCACCCCTACACCCAGGCGCTGCTGGAGGCGGTGCCGGTGCCCGATCCTTCCCAGCGGCGAACCGAGGAAGTGGTACGCGGGGAGATTCCCAGCGCCATCAACCCGCCTGCCGGCTGCCATTTCCATCCCCGCTGCCCCTATGTCATGCCCGCCTGCAGGCAGGGAAGGCCCCCGTTGAAAGAGGTCGGCCCGCAGCACCTCTCCGCCTGCCTACTCGACTGAAAGCTGCCGGTTAGTGCGGTCCTGCAGTCATCGCAGCGTTGCAGTCACCGCAGCGTTGCAGTCGCCGCGGCTTTGCTGTCACCGCAGCCCCGAGTCATCCGACAGCCGCGCTTCGGCCCACGGGCTCCGTTTCTGAGCCTTGTCCGCTTCCATGGACAGCTGGAACAGAATACTGGCGTCGCCGTTCTGGTTTTCTTCCCGTATCTTCAAGATCTGTTCTCTCTGAGCGAAGAAGGCATCCACCACCTGCGGATCGAAGTGGCTTCCCCGCCCCTCGCGAATGATCTGGAATGATTGCTCCACGGGAAACGGCGGCTTATAGGGCCGCTTGGAGGTCAGCGCGTCGAACACGTCGACCAGGGCCGTGATCCGCCCCGCGACCGGGATATCCGTGCCCTTCAATCCGTTCGGATATCCCGATCCGTCCCATCTCTCATGATGAGTAAGGGCGATTTCCCTGCCCAGCTTGAGAAAACTACTCGAGGCTCCCTCCAGGATGCTCGCCCCGAAGGTCGTATGTTTCTTCATGATATTCCACTCGTTTTCATCGAGTCTGCCCGGCTTGAGCAGGATCTTGTCCGGAATCCCGATCTTGCCCACATCGTGCATGGGAGTGGCATACAGCACCGCTTCCACATCGTCTTCACTCATCCGCAACTGGCGGGCAACCGCTCCGGCGTACTGGCTTATCCGTTGAATATGCGAGGCCGTATCTTCGTCCCGGTATTCAGCAGCTCGGGAGAGGCGGTAGATCGTATCGAGGGAGCTGGATTTCAACTTCTCATGGGTCTCTTTCAGCTCCCTGATAGCCTGCTGAAGCTGGCTGGTACGCTCGGCCACTTCGGCCTTGAGCTGCTCCTGAGAGCGCACCATGTAATCGTTATAGGCCTTGACTTTCACCAATGAGCGCACCCTGGCCTTCAGCTCTTCGATATGGGGCGGCTTTACCAGAAAGTCATCGGCGCCCAGCTTCAGCGCCTCAACCCTGGCCTGCATGTCGTCGACTCCGCTGACGATCACCACCGGGATGCGCTGCCAGCTCTCGTGCTCCTTGATCCGCTTGATCAGCTCCAGGCCGTCCATGCGCGGCATGCGGATATCCAGAAGGATCACGTCGGGCTCGCTTTTTTTGATTTCCTCCAGCGCCTCCACTCCATCGCCCGCCTGGAAGCAGGTATAGCCCTGCCGCTGCAGGATTTCCTTCAGAACAATGCGGTTGCGTTCCTCATCGTCAACGATGAGGACCCTGGGGTTGTTCATTGTCATGCCACCTCTCCTGAGAGAATCTCGCCTTTCAGGCATCGATCCAGGGATCGAGGCCTGATTTCCGTCTCCCCCGGCACCTGCGGTCTGTTAAGGGTATTCATGGGCTCTATATCAACCAGTGTAGCACCGCCGGCGTTTCCGCCTAGATAGGATTACCCTGAATTCGGCCTTCGCTTTTCCTGATAGCCCGGGCCTGGATCCTCAGGACGGCAGCCCGCGGCTAATTGCTTGTGCCGCCGAGGATACTGTCAAATCCCTGCGCGCCCCGTCCCGTCGGAGCTTTGCCGAGACGGGTAATTCCCGCCTTCAAAGCCTTTGCAGCGGCTAGAAAGAAACCCCTGTTCAGGTTTTCTGAACCTTGGAGTAAGGAAAGACCCGATTCCGCTGCCGCTCCACTGCGGTAAAACTTA
>CAYMEK010000042.1:0-38201 GCA_964389305.1 uncultured Spirochaetaceae bacterium | reverse complement strand
ACCGGGCTGAGAGAGAAGAAGATCGATGTCCTCATGAGCACCTATTGGCCGGAGGCAGAGATGGTCTTGGTGCTACCCGATGGACGGGAGCTCCACTTCAACGGGATCGAGCAAATCAGGAGGCACCAGCAGGAGAGTTTCCGGAATCGGAGCTGGTGAAAGGCATCGATCTGTACCTGCTGCCTCGCCCGGTGAACCCGAGGGAGCCTTTTGACAGCCAGCAAGATCGAAACCGTGACGGCTTCGTGGACCCGGTGGAGATCGGTATAGCCGCCGGCGTAAGTGGTCTTGGTGACATTCCTGCGTTCCCGGAACGGCTTGAAAGGATGGAATTGGAGATAGCCCGGGAATCAGAAACAACGGTAGAAGAACAACAGGAGGGGAGGGAAACGTACGAGTCCGAGTTCTCTATTAAGCTTGGCCGGATCCAGGACCAGAAGCTGGCAGTGGTCGGGATCACCAGCAGAACCAGGACTATCGAAGAGGAAACGGCCGCCGGCGTGATGGTGTTCATCGAGAACGCCTTCGTGAACGTGGGCAAGGTGCGGGTGGTTGACCGCGAGAATATCGCCAAGATCGTTAAGGAGTACGAGTTTCAGGGCAGTGACCTGACTGACGAATCCACAGCGGTGGAGATCGGCAAGCTGTCCGGAGCCGACATCATTGTGATCGGAAGTATCAGTTATGTGGGAGAGATATACTACCTGAACATCAAGCTGATCAGCGTGGAGACGGCAGAAATCATTGGTTCCAGCATCGCCGACGCGGTTAGCGCCAAGGAGTTCTACGAAATGTGCAACGACGCGGTGTTCAAGCTGTTTTGAACGAGGAGGTAAGTGTCATGATCGTGCAAATACAGCGGACATACTCATGCATGAAAGCACCTCGATAAAACTATGGCGGAAAAGAACGTTGCTCAATTAATACGCCAGTCGGCGAAACCCAATCCCTCCAATGTGGAAGCCCGAGAGCGGGCAATGTCTCTGGCACCCGCTCTTTACCCAGAAGAATTCTATGATCTGAAAACGCAAAAGGGTACCTGGAGGGTGTTTACCCGGAGTAACTTCCCCGTATCTCATTTTCTCGAGGATGAAAATGCCGGGGAAAAGCCGGGTTCATGCGCGGTATACCTGCAAGAGGGAACACCCAAGACCTTGTTCGTCGGCGCCACAGTGGACCGTTCACTGGTTGAGCGAACGGCAGAAATCCTGTCCAGCAAAGTCCTCGAGCAGCGGCCTTTGGTTTCCCGGCCACCGCGGAGTCTAACTTCTGAAAATGGGTTGTCCTACGGGCTGCGGATCGGCTTTCTTGTTGTGTTTTTCGTGGGTCTGTTAGTCGCCCTGGATTTTGTTCTTCTACCCCGCTTTGGATCGGCCGTGGCCAAGGGATTGAGCATCAGCTTCTCCTCACAAGTGGAGATCGAGGGTTACCAAAGCCTTATTAGAGCCTTCCTGAACAAGGTATTCGGTCCGACAATTTTCCCCCTGATCACCTCGGTGTATTCGCTGGCGGCCCTGATTATCCTACCTATTTTGATCATAGCAATTATATTCGAGTTTTCGGGGAAACGGGCGGATAAAAGACGCGTCAGAGAGCTGCCGGAAAGGGCGCATCGTTTCTACTTCGGAAGGGAGGCCTGGCAAGAGCTTTTTCGTCAGGAAACGGTGTTGGAGGACGAACGGGCCCGGCAGGCCCTGTTCGAAAAATGTCGGGCTCTCGAAATGAAAGCTTCCCGCCGGGAATTTTCGGAACTATACGATGAGATGAAACGGATTCTGCGTGGGCTTCCACCAAGGATGAACGATATCGAGAGCTAGTCGATTCTACCGCACCGGTTATTCGACCCGCAAAAGGGCAGAGAGAATCGGTTGATCAATAGTGGAACATCTCTAATCGGTGAACAGGAGATTTGAACTAAACACCACCCTCCACCCTTCATCCTCTCTGGCAAAAATGTGGTAGATCGGGGTTCGATTTGTTTGACCTGTAGCCATCCTATCCACTATCGTACTGACGGAGGTGGCCATGGGGCCGCTGACCTTGATCAAGCGATCGATATGCTTATGCTCGAGGTAGTCGACCTGGTCAAAACGGCGAGAGATCGCCTGTAGAGCTTCGTTTTTGCCCAAAACAAAGACCGTAGAGGGATCGTCCGCCCTTGTCATGATCAGGACATAACCTCTATCGGACATCACCGAGGCCATCAGTTCAATATCCTCATCCAGATACGCTTTCTCGAATAGGTCGAGGATGCGCCCTATCTCCCTTGCAGCGGCACCCGAATCAGCGGAGACCTGACTTGCCGCTCCCAGACAGAGAAAAAGAACCAGCGTGCAGATGACGATCGATTGTCTTGTCATGGGATTTACCCCTTAGTTTTAGCCATTATGATGATTTAAAAGTTTTGCCTGACAATCTGTTATCTATCTAGCCTTCAGCTGGAAGAACTTTAGCTTCACACCCACGAGTACATCAAGGTCCATCGGGTAGGCCTTCCAGGTAACGTAGCCGTCGTTGTAATTGACGTCGTAGAGAAAAAGATTGAGATTGTTGTCCGATGTGGGCGCAAAATCACTCCAAGCGCCGCTCTTTTCCATCCAGTCTTCTATCCACGTGTCAAACCAGTCGGTGGTATTAAACCGTTCATCGTAATAGGTGTAGACCAGATAATCCTTGCCATCCGCTGTTTTTGCCCGAGTGTATTCGGATGCTTTGACGACGTGGGTCCACGAGACAACCTGAGATTCTACCGAACCTGTTATCAGTAACCCGAATAGAATGAGCACAAGTAGATTTTTTTTCATAATCTCCTCCTCGATTTATAATGAGCTCTATAAACTCGGCAATGACATGTCGAATTATAGACTTGAATCACCTATATAGCTATCCACGGCGCGATTCGCGAAATGGCCGGATAAGCCGCATATGGTCTGGCTCGCTGATCCCGCAGTGAGACTCCAAGCCGCACCTCTTAAAAGAGCCCGTCCACCACCCGGTTCGCCATTTCCAGGAACTCCTTCGTATCTTGAGCCGTGGAGATGCAGCAGCCCAGGATCTCTCCGGTTTCCACGGATATGAGCTTAACGTTCAGGTAATAGGTGTCTTCCAGTTGATTGATCTCTCCTACGGCGATCACTTCGGCGCCGGACAGTTTACCCACTTTGATCGCCGTGTCCTCGTCTACAATACCCGATGCCTGGATGGACATCTCGTCCATGACGTTGTCCAGATTCCTCCTGTCCACAATTGTGACGGAGCTGAGGTTCACGAAGGCGTTTTCGATGAACAGGGTTAGGATCTTGGTGACTTTAGGATCCAGAGCGACCAGCCCGGCCTTGACTTCCAGAACCGCCAGGTGCTTGCCTTTCAACTCCCGGGTGCGATCACCGTACCCGGATGCGGATACAATCGGAGAGATGTCCCGCCCGGCGGCTATCGCCTCCTTTTCTCGGGCGATCCGTCCGGTATCTCCCTGACGGCGATACAGATCGATCCGTTCGTGGAAGGGAGGCAGAGGATTTCCGCTGGAGTCCCCTGCGGTAATTCCCAGTTCCGAGGCGTCCAGATACCCGTTCCCGTCTCGGTCCCAGGACCGGTCGATGCGATTTCGCGTATCGATTCTGCGGGGAAACAGCAGCTTTGCCTTCCCCATTTCGATCTCTCCTCTTTCCAGGGAACCATTGCCATCGAAGTCCAGAAACATCCTGAGGTCTTTCGAGACCGAGGCGACAGCCCCGGTCTCTCCCGAGAACAGAACCACTGCCTGCTGGATTTCCCGTGCGTCCACTAAAGCGTCCCTGTTCGTGTCCAGCAGTGCATCAACGGCGGTAATAACCGGAAAGGGAGGGCGGGTCGAGGAACGAATCCCCCAACCCATGGCCGCTGCCTGCATGACGAGCCGCTCCTCATTCCAGGTAATTCCTCCATCTCGATTGCGGTCGATAGCCCGTTCGAAATAGTTTGTCGCCTCATGGTACTCGGTGAGAGAGGAAAGGATGATCCTCTGTTCCACCTGGTCTATCCGTCCATCTCCGTTGCCGTCGGCCAGCTCATCGATGTAGTTGGAGACCTCTCGGGGCACGTCCTGGAACAGGGCGTCCGGCATGGGAAACCACCACAGGGCATTGAGGAAACGAGCCCTCTCGAACGGCAGCTCCGTCTTGCCCAGCATGAAGTCCGCAATGCGCTCTATTTCACCATCATCCAGACCGCCATCGTTATTGAGATCGACCTCCCTGGTCATTCCTCGATCAAGATCGCGGACAAAGCGGAAGCCCCAACGAAAGCAGACTTCCGTGGCGCTGTTCAGCTCCTTCTCTGAGATATAACCGTCCCCGTCTTCATCAAAGAAATCGTCGTACGGAGTTCTGCAGTTATGGGGACCGCTGAAAAACCAATGCACCATCTCGCTGAACGTAGGGGATCCGTCCTCCGGTGTAATGAAACCATCCTGGTTCCGGTCGCCCAGGGCCTGTAGTTTGTTGGTAACGAACGGACCGTCTTTGGAGGAAATAAGGACTATGTTGTCGATACGCCAATTGCTGTTGACATCTCCTATTGCGATGTACTCTCTTGTCCTATCCCTGCCGAACACATAGACGTCGAGCATGCCCGACATCCTATGTTCTTCATAAAGTTGAGATAGAACATAATCCTCTCTCGCACCTAGCCCGGTGAAGAAGTCCAGCCTGAAGGCGGTGAATGCGTCAAATCCTCTGAAAACAACTTCTTCCCCCGTCTCCTGGGTGTAGTATAGGGTAGGCTCGGGCATGATCTTCTTGAGCAATTCCAGGTCGCGGGTCCTGACCACCCGCTCCCAGGCCTCCAGCAGAGGGGTCGCTTCCGGAGGGCCAGGATAGCGCTGTCCGCTTGTGCTTCCCTGTGACTGTTCCGGTGGAAGGACCTCCAGAACCTGACGGATGATGCCCCACCTTCCGTCCCGGCGGGTCAGCTCGAAGCGGTTCATGACTTGCGCCGCAGGGGCCTGCACGAGGATGCGATAGGTGGCGGAACTACCCTGAACCTCTCCTTCGGGTGTGCCGAACTTGAGATTTCGCCGGGCCGGATCCTGGAAACCCTCCTGCTGCAACTTCCTGATTTCCTCGATTCCGTTGAAATGGAGTTCATTCCCGTCAGGTTGAATCATGACCATCTCCGCGTCTGGCCAGTAAGTGCCCATCAGAACATTGATGTTTTCCTCTCTCAGCCCGGTCATGAAGCGATCCATGAGTTCTTCGGTCTCGGGTTCTCCACGCGGCGGAGCTGTTGCGCAGGCCAGGGGAAGGAGCACGGCCAGAATGAGAACAGCGACTTTTTTCATTTTTCGCCTCCCGTAGCTGGTCGGGGTGAACGCAGCGAGTTGTGAAAGCATGAAGACCAGATAATGCAATTATAGTGGTTTGCTCCCGCTTTTCAAGTTATATAGACAGGCGATATAAATTTTTCTTCTGGAGAATATCTCGAAAGAAAGTACTCTGCGCTGCTCAAACAGTGTTTCCGCCGGGAAGGGTTTCAGAGACCGATAGGATGGATCCGTGGTTGCCTGATAAATTTTCACTTCTTTGCCGTTATGGTATCGTAGACTGTGGCAGGACGTCGAAGCGGAGACGGCGTTGGAAGCATCTTTTTCCTCAGCTGCCGAAGACAAAAGGTTGGAAGGAAGGGCTCCATGCTCAGCCATCTGTGGCTCATCCCCATAGGATTTGCGGTCGGCACCTACGGGACCCTCATCGGTGCCGGCGGAGGCTTCGTTCTCATGCCGGTTCTGCTGCTGCTCTATCCTTCGGAGCCGGTAAACCTGCTGACCAGCATTTCCTTGGCCGTGGTTTTCTTGAATGCCGCCTCCGGTTCGGCGGCCTACGCCAGGCAGAGACGCATCGACGTTCGGGCCGGCCTGCTTTTCGCCGCGGCCAGCATTCCGGGGGCGGTGGCCGGGGCTTTTACCACCTACCTGATCCCGCGGAGGGCTTTCGATTGGATCTTCGGCATTCTGATGGTCGCCGGCGCCGGGTTTTTGGGATTTTTCCCGCAACCGGGGCCGCGGCGCAGCGGTTCCAGGCCGGCCCGCGGAGTAACACACCTGCTCAGGGATCGCGACGGTACCGCCTATAGCTTTACCTTCAATCCTCTACTCGGCGTCGGCCTCAGCATCCTGGTCGGATTCGTGTCGAGTTTCCTGGGGATCGGGGGGGGCATCATTCATGTACCGGTTTTGGTGCATCTGCTGTCCTTCCCTGTGCATGTGGCGACCGCCACCTCCCACTTCATCCTCGCCTTCATGACCCTGGCAGGGACGATCGTGCATCTGCTCAGCAGGGTGTTTCTTCACGGTCTGCACCGAACGCTGGCCCTGGGGGCCGGGGTCGTGGCGGGAGCACAGCTGGGGGCTGTACTTTCAGCCCGGCTCAAGAGCACCTGGATTCTCCGAGCCCTGGCCCTGGCGCTGGGTGCCGCGGGCGTCCGCATTCTGATTGCCGCCGCCGGTGGACTCAGCAGCCAGTAATCCAAAGAGTGGAGTTTTTATCAATTGGGGAGAGATCATGGCAGTCAGACGCACTGCAGTGCAGCTGCTGCTGATGCGAAAGACGATGAATCACCATAAAACTGTACGGTTCGTACCTACTTAACTGCTCCGAGCGACAGGCCTGAAGCAAGGCGTCGCTGGGCCACGACAAACACGATCAGGATGGGGAGCGATCCGACTACCGCAAGTGCCATAAGCCCTGACCAACTTGTTCCATAGGCGGAGATCTGCTGACTTATAAGGGCACTGATCGGATAGGTGGATGGATTGGTAAGGATGCTGATGGCATAGAGAAACTCCCCCCATGAAAGGATGAACACGATTGAGGCCGCAGTTGCTACGCCGTTTATCATCAGCGGGACAATGATCCGAATAAAGGTTCGCCACCCGCTAGCGCCGTCGATAGCAGCGGCTTCCTCTACCTCGCGAGGAATGCTTCCCACGAACGGCCGGAGGATAAGCACCGAGAACGGGAGCAGCAGCGCGCTGTCGGCAAGAATTACACCCGGTAGCGTTCCGAGCAGCCGCCAGGCGCCGAGCACACGGTAAAGTGGAATAATGGTCGCGGTCTGCGGTATCATCTGCAGGAGCACGAGGAAGCCAAGCGCAACCGAGAGAACCGTGCCGCGTATTCGGTCAAGTCCGTACGCCGTCGGGATGGCAATAAGAAGCGTGAGTATCGTCGTGCCAAAGGCGATAATGGCGGAATTGAGCGTTGCCTGGCCGAGAGTGCCTTCCCTGGCTATCTGTTTATAGGCACTGAAAGTGGGAGTAAATACAATGCCGCCCGGATTGGCGAAGATAGCCGTGTTGTCCTTGAACGAAGTCGCAGCCAGCCAAAAAAGTGGAATTGCATACAGGAGGATTAGAATGACAACGCCTATGAGTGACAGCGGCATGGCAACTTTCTGTCTGTCGCTTCGCACCCGGCTCACGATTCCTCCATTCTTCGGGTCGCCCGAACATAGACGAAGGCGAGCACGAGCACGACAAGAATAGTGATGACCGCCACGGCTGCCCCGTAGCCATACTTGTAGTTTACGAAGGAAAGCCGGTAGCTCAGGAACGGGAGTGTCGTGCTTGCTACCCCGGGTCCGCCGTAGGTCATGACATAAATGAAATCGAAACTTCTGAACGCGTATACCACCGTCAGTACCGTGAGGATCAGCGTGATGGGTATAAGAAGCGGCAACTTCACCCGCATGAACCGCTGGAACTGCGAGGCGCCGTCGACCGCGGCTGCATCGAGCAGGTCTGTCGGTATGTCGACGAGAGCCGCCCTATACACCATCGCACTGAAAGGTATAACCGCCCAGGAGTTCACTGAGGCCACGGTCACGAGAACCAAATTGCCCTGAACAAGCCATAGAGGCCCCTTCGTGATGAGGTGCAGACCGGCAAGTACCTCGTTCAAGAGGCCGTGCGGAAGCAGTAGAAATTTCCATAAGCTTCCCAGTACCACCGGCGGCATAGCCCAGATGAAGACCATGAGCCCAAGGCCGACCGCGGAGAGTCTTCCAGGCCGCTGAAGGATTGTCGCCGCACCAAGCCCGCCGATCATTCCTATACTCACCACGATTGCCACAAAGATGAGGGTGTTCTTGAATGACAGCATGAAATCCGAAAGATGAAGGACATCAAGAAAATTGGCGATTCCTAAGAACGGCCAGCCGCCGTGCACGATGTTCACGGCAGAGACTTTACTTAGACTCATCAAAACGAGATTGAAGAACGGGTACAACGCCAGGGTAATCAGGAAGAGCGCGGCGGGCATAACGAACAGAAAGTAGCCGGCCCGGCGCCTGGCTCCATGGCCTCTCTTGCTTCTGATCACAATCAATCGCTCTGAATACCAGGCCCGGCCGAGCGAGTCGGCCGGGCTTATGAAAGCTTATTTCCCAAGCTCTGCCTGTACATCAGTGACAGCCTTTTTTGCCGCTGCCGCGGGTGTCGTTTGTCCGGCAATTACGGCGCTCCACTGCTGGGCCACCGCGAGTTGCGCATTTTCCACCTCTGTTACCGGTCCTACCGCCGGCGGATACACCTGTCCCATATTCTGGACTTCGGTGGCAAAAGGCGAAAGTAGCTGATCGCTGGTAACCGCAGGATCCCGCGCGGCGTCCCTGCGCGAAGGAATACTCCCCACATCGCGGAATGCAATCAACTGTCCTTCCTTGCTGAAGTAGGTGCTTTTCAGGTATGCCCAGGCCAGATCCGGATTCTTGGAAAAGGCACCGATCGATTCGGCCTCACCGCCAAGATACACTTTTGCATTCTGCGAGCCGCTCGGCATGGGCACTACGCCGTATTGGAACTTTGCGGAAGACTTCGCGGTCCCCAGTTGCCAGTTTCCGTTTTCGGCAAACGCGACATCTCCGACCGTGAACGCCTGAAACGGCTCAGCCTGTCCCCAGGTGACGACGATCTTCGAAAGCAGGTTGTCGGCTACCCACGACGACATCAGGCCGTATGCCTTCTCGGCGGCTGCGGCAGTCGGATTTCCGTACGACCAGCCGTACGCCGACAGCCACGGATACGCCTGCCACTCTCCCTGGTCGTTGGGTTTCCCGGTAAGAGTGATGCCTTTGTAACCAGCCGCCACGGCTTTCTTCATATCGGCGGTAAGCTCGGAAGTGGTTTTTGGGGGCTTTACGCCCAACTTGTCCAGGATGTCCTTGTTGTACCAGAGGCCAAGAAGGTTAACGTAGCCCTGGACACCGTAGAGTTTGCCGTTGATGGAATGAATAACCGCCGGTGCAAAGAGGTCCTTGTCCGCAAGTGAATTCCAGTACGGGCCCAGATCCTTCAGTGCGTCCGCATCCACCAGCTGACCTATGGTCGGCCCGTTGTAGAGCACTACATCCGGTCCGGTGTTCGCGGCAGCCGCTGCAACTACCTTGTTGGGCAGCTGATCATACGGCACGAAGACATAATCCACCTTCACGTTCGGATAGCTCTTGTTGAACAGAGCTGCAAGATCCTTCAGTTCTTGAACCTGACTGTCCACGCTGAAATAATGCCATACGGTAATGGTGCCGGTGACATTCTCGTTTACCGTGTTGCTTGTAGCCTTCATTGCACTGCCTGTGGGGGCTTCCTGCTGTCCGGTCGCGAACAGCGGTATACCGGTCAGAGCGAGTGTAAGGGCTATTATAGTAATTCGTTTCATTGGATTTCCTACCTCCCTCAATAAATGTGATAGTGAATCGTTGCATGCAAGATCCTATATGACAAAGTAAGTAATACGCTGCAGCTGCGAATAGGGGAGTATTTCGTACAATGTGGGTACAATTCCGACCCCAATCCGTTGAGGTTAATCCTAAAACGTTATTAAAAATCAGACATTCGGCTCCCCGATTCTGAGGGAATACTTGGACGAGGCCCTGCACAGGATCGACAATCGCAAACGGGGCGAGCTTTTTACAGGAGGATGCAGGTTACGAGCCACGATGTGAATCTCAGGTTGGAAGAACGAATTGTCGTTCAAGCGGACTGAAGTTCGACTACTTGAAGATGAGTGTTAGACAGATCTAGAATCCGAAGTCCACTCCAGCGTCGCGCAATTGCTTTCTCGCTTCGTCTTTCAGCCTTCCATACAGGCGCTGGTCGAGCCTCGGATTGTCCTTGAGCCCTTCGATGAGCACGATCGCTTTTTGAGGACACCGATGGATGCAACGCATGCACAATTCGCAGTGTTCATGCAGATGATGTAATGCATCGCCCTCCCTGATCCATGCTTTTCTGTCGCACCCCGCTGCGCATGCCCCGCATTGCGTGCAGCGCTCCGGGAGGATTCGGATCTTCTTCCTCCACATGTCGAGTCTATTGAAAAACAGGTACTGAAGTAACTGGGTGAGCGGTGTATACCATTTACTGGCCGGGATTCTTTCTCGCGGACGGTCGTTGAGCAGGAGCGCATGAATCTCGTCGGCGATGGACAGGAGCTTGCCCTGGAAACCCCTCTCGAAGCGGTACAACCACGGGCACAGCCAAGCAGGAACCAGACAGGTGACGTCGCTGCCCGGGGCACGGATCACCCTCGAGCCCGCTACCCTGATCCCTCGCTTTTTAAGCGAGAGCGCGCAGGTCCGAACGCAATTTTCGGAATACAGCTCGGCGGTCGCGACAATGTAGGCTGTTCGCGGCGGCTCGGAGGGACGGAGGCTGTAGATGAATTCCGCCATCGAAGGTGACGGCTTCAAGTAATATGTCGGAAAGCAGAACACGAGGAGATCGGATTCTGAGATCGCGCCGGCGGACTTTGGATCGTAGATGCTCGTTACCCGCGTTCTATGCTTCGCCGAAAGAATCTCGCCGAGAAGCTCCGCGACGAGCTTCGTTCCCCCGGACCCCGAATGATACAGTAGGGAAACACGCACGCCGTCCTTATTTTCCGCATTCATATTCACGAAGGACCCTCAGCGCCGATTAGCTCGTGAGTTCTATCGACCGCTGCTTTCGAGTCGGGCGAGCATCGAAGCGCGACCGCTCAGAGGCCTTCCGCGGCCGAATCCCTGACTCGATCTCTTCACATCGTATATCGCCGCCTGGGGGGAGGCAACCGGCGGGCAACAGCAACAACGCGCTGCCTGTGCCCCTCTGCCCTCTCTGCTGCAAGACGTTCTGAGAAACTCGACACGGGAATACTCAACGTCCTGTGGGGATGAGCCAAACGATTCGTCTTGTCTCCAGTGAGTTGACGGGTCCGAGAATCTCGGTACAATAGAGCCGCCGATATGGCTTGCGACCATCAGAGGCTGTTGATTGCAGCCACGAACAATGTCCATAAGATACACGAGTTCTCGCGGCTGTTTTCCCGCTACAGTCTGCGCTCTCCCTCCGAAGTCGGCCAATCCCTCTGTTATGAGGAGAGCGGGAGAAGCTACCTGGAGAACGCTCTGGGGAAGGCCATGCATCTGTACCGGCTGGTCCGGCATCCGGTGCTGGCCGACGATTCGGGCCTGGAGGTCGCCGCCCTGGGCGGAGAGCCCGGGCTCTACTCCTCCCGCTACGGCTCGGCTGATGGAAAAACAAAGCTCTCCGACGAGGATCGAAACGCCTATCTTCTGTCTCGAGCACGGGGAATCGAGGATCGAAGCTGCTGCTTCTTGTGCTGTATGGTGGTCGTAATCGATGAAAAGCGCTTCGTAGCCGTCCAGGAAACCTTTTCAGGGTTGCTGGCGGAAGAGCCTGCCGGATCGGGCGGCTTCGGCTACGATCCCATCGTCTACCTGCCGGAGAGGGGAAAGACGGTAGCGCAGCTCAACAACGCCGAGAAGGACAAGATTTCTCACCGGGGGAAAGCCGCCCGCAGGATCCTGGGCCTGCTGGAAACGCCGGGCTTTTAGACGGTCAGGGATGGAGGATCTCGATCTCGATGTCGCCGCGGGTGTAGCTTTGACAGGCCAGGCGTAGATCCTCCCCCGCCCCCAGGGCCTCGAGGCGGGAGATCTCGGCCGGAGTTTTCCTGCTCATCCAATCGACACCGCTTAGGACCCGGATCAGGCAGCGCCCGCAGTGCGCCCGGCCCCCGCATTCCGTTTCTATAGATACTCCCTCACGCTGCAGGAGATTGAGAATCGACACTACCGGGCTGGAGGCAATCGCCCCTTCCCGTCCCCTGATTCGGATCATGGCCATGAAGGTAGCGCCCTCTTTGCCCCTTGTCAACAAGAAAGGCGTCAAGGCCGCCCGCGAGCATACCGAACATTGCTTTGAGGAGCGAAAGCTGCCGTGCTGGTAGTTTATCCCGAGTTCGAGCGCCAGGAGCTCGTCGACCGGAACAACGACACCCTTCTGCCCCTGATCCGCAGAATCAAACAGGTCTTCGAGGAGCATTTCGACCGGACCTGGTTTGCCATAATCATCGACGGGCTGCCCATAGATTTCAGAACTCTAAGAATGATCCGCGAGCTGGTAGCCCTGCAATCGATTCACCTTGGCGACGAGTGGTTCATCTACCAGGCCGTCGATGAATTGGGGCGCTTCACCGTCCTGGTCCGCAGGTTCCTGCTGCCCGTGCTCAAGGAAAGGTTGGGAGTTTCGGGTTTGCTCCCCCACAAGATCGTGAAGGACAGGACCCAGTATATCCTCCGCCGTTTCGTAGCCTACACCTTTCCCTTCAACCTGAAGCGCCTGGAAACCCTGACCGCCGAGCTGCGGGGCCAGCTTCTCAGCAACTACCCGGCCCTGCAAAGCTGAACCGTAGCCATTGCCTTTCTAACCTGATAAGCTAGGACTCCAAGGTGAGCACCACGGACCTGAACATATCGAAACAGCTGCACAGAGAGGTCGAGAGGGCTCATATCCTGACCACTCACCTGGTCGATGGGTTGGAGCGGGTGATCCGTGGCAAGCGACGTGTTCTCGAATATCTGACAGCCGGTCTGCTGGCCGCAGGACACGTGCTGCTGGAAGACGTGCCCGGCCTGGGCAAAACCACCCTGGCCAAGACAGCCGCCCGGCTGATCGCCCGGGAAAAGGGCGGCAAGCCCGTCACCTTCAGGCGCATCCAGTTTACGCCGGATCTTCTCCCCTATGACATCACGGGGGTGGATATCTTCGATCCCGAGCATCGCCGCTTCGTGTTCAAGCCCGGACCGGTATTTGCTAATATCGTTCTGGCCGACGAGATCAACCGGACCACTCCCAAGGTGCAGTCCGCCCTGCTGGAAGTCATGGCGGAGAACCAGGTTACCGTAGGCAACAAGACCCACACCCTGGATCCCCTGTTCTTCGTGATTGCCACCCAGAATCCTGTGGAAACCGACGGCACCTATCCCCTTCCGCTGGCCCAGCTCGATCGTTTTCTCATGCGCATCAGCATCGGCTATCCGGCCGAAGAGGAGGAGATCGGGATCGTACGTGAAGACCCTGCGGCCAGGATTATGCCTCGTCTGAAGCCCTGCTGCACCAAGGCGGAGGTGCTTGCGGCCCGCAGCACTGTGGAGAAGGTATTCTGCGACGAACGGCTGCTGCAGGTGGCGGTGGCGGTCTCCGTGTCCACCCGGCGCCACCGGGGAATCGAGCTGGGCTGTTCGCCCCGGGCCAGCCTGATGCTGGTAAAGGCGGCCAGGGCGTACGCGGTGGTACGCGGCCGCAGCTACTGCATCGACCAGGACCTCCTCGAGCTGGCCGCTTTGGTTCTGCCCCATCGTATTCGGCTCAAAGATATACGAATTGATCCAGCCTCCCTGATCAGGGAGATTACCCTTCATGAGCTTTCGAGGATCGCCTACTAGAAAACTTATAAAGAGAATTTTCCCCTTCACCGGCTTTGGCCTCCTGTACCTCGTCCTGGCGCTGGGTGTACTGGCTGCCGGGATCCTGCGCATGGAGCTGGCCACTCTGCTGTGGGGGAGCGCTTTCCTGCTTTTAGCCTGCTATTGCCTGGGAACGAACCATCTCACCCGATCGATCCTGCACCGGCACCTGGGCAAGACCCCGGATCCGGTGGACTGTACCCTGACTACAGCAGGACTGTTCCCGGGTACGGCCGGCAGCGCCGAGATCAAAGCCGACATTCCCCGGCGGACGGTTCCGGGAATACAGCTCGGGTTCGAGATCTCCCTGCAATGGCCCGGACGCCATCCCCTGGTGCTGCGGGCCGCCCTTTCCGGGGGCCGGAATCGTAAGACGGTGGGGTTTTCTCCGGCTTTCCGGGGCTGTTATACCAGCGAGGAGGCGCGGATCGTAGTGCAGGACCTGCTGGGCTTTACCCGCTCTGCGGTCAGCGTTGCCCTGGAGGAGAAGCTGCGGGTCTACCCTTCGATCGAGCCAGGCGGTCCGGCCAGGCTTCCGAGCCTCGAGGGCGGAGAGGAGCAGGAGCGGCGGCGGGCGAAGCGCAGGAGCGAGGAGCTGCTGGAGGTCCGCAAGTACTTCCCGGGCGACGATATTCGCAAGCTTCACTGGAAGGTCTTCGCTCATACGGCCGAGCTGTTCATGCGAATCGGCGAAGAGACGCCTCCTCCCCGATCCCGCTTTCTCGTTCTTCTCGACGCCTCCCCCTCCCCGTGGGTGCCCGAAAGCCTGAGTGCCGATTACCTGGACGGCCTGGTGGAGGCCTGCGCCTCCGCCGTGCTGGAGCTGGCCGCCCGAGGTTTTAAGGTGCTCTTCACTGCCTGCCACCTGGGCTCCCCCCGGATGGTCAGTCCGGAGAAAGGCAGGGAGCTGCTCGGCTTGCTGGCCGAGGTGTGGTGGACCGACAGATACTGCCTCGAGCTTCCCAGACAGCAGCAGCGCCAGGTGCTGCTGTACTCCTCGCCGGAATCTGCAAACTTACCGCGCCTGCTGGGCGAGCTGGAGACCAGGGGCTGGGAGGTCCGCCTGTTTCTGAAGGACCTGCCCCGGGTCGAGAGCAAGGTTGCCAGCAGAGCAGTTCGAGAGCTGTTCCTGCGCCCGGCCTCGAAGCCGGCCACACCCCGCGCCCAGGCCGCCGAAGCGCAGCTGCGGGCGTTCCGGGAGGCGCTGAGCCGGGAGATAGGCCGCTGCAGTTCCAAAGGGAGCAGGAAGGTGCCGGTTGAAACCATCTAGAACCGAACTGGGCATCTTCGTTGTACGCAACCTCCTGCTCTACTTTCTTTTTTTCCACGCCTACCTGCACTTCCGGCGGGAGCTGGATCTGATCTTCCTGAGCGCGGGATTCGTGCTGGCCGTGCTGCTGGCCTTGTGGATGGAGAGACTGCGGCTGCGTCTGTGGCTGTCCCTGATCTGTTTTTTTCTCCTGGCTCTCGGCCTGCGCCTGCTTTTCTTCCTGATGTTCCGCCTGCAGGCTGCCATCTCCCCCGGCCCTCATACGGATTTTCTGTACTTCTATTTCGACAAGAGCTTTCTGCCCGGCCTGCTGCCCTGGTCGGTTGTCTGGCTTATGAACTTCCTGTCCCTGCGCCACCCCCGGTTCGTATACCTGGAGGCGGGCCTGGACGCCCTGCTACTGCTCGCCGTATTCTGGTCCCAGGGGCATTACCAGATCACCCTCTACTCCCATCCTTCGTTTCTCTCCTACGGTCTGTTCATTTTTCTGATCCTGACGATTCTTCTGCTGGTCCTGGCTCGAACCCGGGACAGGGAAAGCCTGTTCGGAGCCGGACGGCTCGCGGGCGGCTGGAGCGTCCGGCTCGGTACCCTGGTTTCTTTCCTTTGGGTGCTGCTTCCGCTGCTGGTGATACTGCTGTTCTTCCTGCTCGGACGGTACAATCAGGGAGCCGTACGGCTGGGGGGAGGGTTGATGAAGCCTACGCTTTTCCGCTTCGATTTTTCCCAGTACGTAAAGCTGGAGAGTGAGATCGAGATGTCCGACGATCTGGTCATGCTGTTCCGCAAGCAGGGCCCCGCCGAACGGATCCTGCTTCGCCGCTACATCCTCTCCGGCTACGACCGCAGGCGCGGCTTCTTCCACCTGCCTCCGGGCAAGAGCGGGATCGAGGAGCTGCCCGTAACCGTACCGGATTCCCCGGAAAATTTTCCCGATCCGGGCTATCTGGCCAGACACGAGGTCAGCCAGGAGTACTACTTCGTCAACTTCGATCCCACCTCCCTGATCGGCATGAACTACCCGGTACGGGTGGCGCCCCTGACCAACTGGGACGACTCCTCGTTCCTGCGCATCTACCGGGTGACTTCCCGGGTCAGCAGTGCCGGAGCGCAGGAGCTTTCCCGGCCCGGGAGCCGGACCTTGAGCCCGGAGGAGCTCGAACGCTACACCGACTACGGGAACCAGCAGCGCATCCGCGAGCTGGCCGAACAGATCGTCGGCGACCAGGATGGCGGACAAGCGAATACCATGCAGCAGGTGCTGCGCATCCACGACTACCTGAAATACAACTACTACTACTCCCTCAAACCCGGTCTGGCCGCCGACGGAGATCAGCTTTCCCATTTCCTCTACTCCAGCAAGAAGGGCTACTGCTCTTACTTCGCCTTCGCCATGGCCCTGCTCTGCCGCAGCCTGGGTATCCCTGCCCGCGTCGCGGTCGGCTTCTTCGTCGACCCTCAAGCCGAGATCCTCAACTTCTACGAAGTTCGGGCGTACCAGGCCCACGCCTGGGTGGAGGTCTATTTCGGCGACTATGGCTGGATCGAGTTCGATCCCTCCTCGCAGACCATCGCTCCCGGTGAAGAATACACGATCCAGTTCGGATTCGATCTGCAGACCTTCGCCAGCCTGCTAGAAGAGATCCTCAGGAACCAGCACCGGCTCAGGGAACAGGAGCCGGAGTCGCTGACGGTGGAAGAGCGGGTGCGTCTGCTCGGATTGGAGCTGGTCCGGGGTCTGAAGTTCGTAGCCCGTCTCTGGTATATCCTTGTGCCCTCGCTGTACCTGCTCGTACTCGCCGCGGTCAAGTCCTTTCCCCTCCTCGCTGCGGTTCTGGCAACCAGGCGAAGGCGGCGGATCAAGCAGCTATTTTCGATGACCATGGTCCGCCTCTCCGGCCTGGGACTGGTCCGCTCCGGAGAGGAATCCCTGCTGGAGTATGCCGGCAGGCTCGAAGGGCGTTTTGCTCTTACCTTGAGCCCGTGGGTCCAGAGCTACCTCCATGCGGTATTCGGCGACGCCTTTGGGGAGGAGGAGTACAGGGAAGCCCTGGAGACCCGCCAAGCCTTTCTCGCCTCCTGGCGGCGCGCCTTCTCCCTGCCCATGCGTCTTCTTGGCTTCCTCAACCCGCTCATTCCCACCGGCAGGAGGCTCTGATGCTGTTGATCTTCGGCCTGCTGCTGCTCGTCTCCCCACTGGCTGCTCAAGAACAGCAGAGCCTCGACTGGTACTACGAGCAGGCCAGAGCGGCGATCGACAAGGAGAACTACGAAACAGCGGTGCGACTCGTGGAGGAAGCGAAGCTGAGCTTTCCCGAGGTGGCCGGGCTAAACCTCCTCCTGGCTGATCTGTACTACGACAAGGAGCTGTACGAACTGGCTTTGGAAGAGTACCTGGCCGCAGACCAGAAACAGCCGGAAGACTACCTTACCATGGTCCAGATATCCCGCTGCTACGGTAAGCTCAACCGCGAGCAAGATTCCATTGCGACCCTCGAGAATATCCTGGAGATGTATCCGGAAAGTATTTCTTCAATCGACGATCTGGGCTGGATGTACTTCAAGACCCACCAACTGGAAAAGGGCGAGCAGCTCCTGCTGGAAGCCCTCCGGCGCTTCGGACCGGATCGAGGCATCTACATGACTCTGGGAACTATCTACTCGGGGATGTACGACTACGAGAACTCGAAATACTTCTACCTGAAGGCGATCGAGGACGCCGTCCAGGCCGAGGACCAGTACTTCGCTTCCGTGGCCTACTACAACCTTTCCCTGCTGGAGCACAGCTTTTACAATTTCAACTCGGCCCTTCGCTATACCGAAGAATCGATCCAGAGAACCGACCGGGCGCCGGGTCACCTGGCCCGGGGCGAGCTGTTCCAATCCAGCCTCGATTTCAGCCGGGCACTGGCTGAGTACCGGCAGGCCATGGCCAGGGACACTACCCCGTTGAGCAAGGTGAACCTGGCCCTGCTGTATCAGCAGTTCGGGATGCTCGAGCTGGCCCGTCGTTACGCCGAGGAGGTGCTGGGCGCTCAAGATCTGGCCTGGATGTACTATTATGGTACCGATGTGGAGCGACACCTGAAGGACGTGCACGAGATCCTGGCGGATGTGTACCAGGGTCTGGCCCGCAGCGAGCGGGCGCTGCCTTCAGGCGGGCTGCTTGATACCCTGCGGACGGTGGTTCGCTCCTTCAAGCACCGGCTGCTCTCCTACTACCACCGGCAGAAGTTCCGGCTGTACTCGCTGCAGGTTGGTCGATCCTACTTGCAGGAAAAGGATTTTCTCGATGCCTACTGGGAGTTTTACCGGGGCAACGAACAATACCGGCCTGTGGCTCTCAAGTATCTCAATCTGGCCCGGGACATAGAGGTGCAGATATCTCCCCATGCCGAAGCCTACTACCTTCAGGAGGAGGGGAAGATCCGGGCCGACCGGGAGCTGCTGGAGCGTTCGTTGGACGGCCTGGACCCGTACTGGGAGAGGGAAGGCATTTTCGATTCCCTGCGCTGCCTGATTCCACTGCTGGAAGAGAGAAGCCCGGAGCGCCGGCAGGCGCTGAACCGTTTGTACAGGCTCAACCCGGGAGGTCTGCTTCAATATGGTTTCGCCCTGCCCCTGGTAGTGGAGGTGAGATCGATGAGTGCCTACGGCGGGGAAGGCCCCGCAGCGCAACTGGTCGCCGGGGGAGCGGGCCGCCGCCTGGACAGGACGCTGCGCCGAACCGTGCGCTATCTGCGCCGCTGCGGGGGGGAGGTGGTTGAGAGCCTCGGAGACGGCGACAGGGTAAAGACGGAGACTTTGGGGCGCGGTTTTCGCTACCGCCTGTCCCTGCTGCCCGAAAGCGACAACCGGGTGCGGGCGGTGCTTCGCGATCTGGAGCTAGACAGGACCGTCTTTTCGCAAGTCTTTGTGTTGGAGCCGGGAAGATCCTGGAAACAGGCCGCCTCCCTGGCCCGCGGAATCGCGGTGGAAATATACACCGTACGCTGACAGAGCTCCTGCTGCCGCCTCTGGCTCGCGGAAGGGCGCGGCTAGGTGAGCTTGATGATCTCGTCCCGGATAAATTGCGGCAGAGGCCTGCTACCGCCGGCTTCCACCAGCTCCACCTTCCCTTTGTCTTCTGTTATCTCACCAATCACCGCGGCCTGAACCTGCCCGGTGTTCAGCAGCCGGCAGGCTTCTTCGGCCTGGCGGGGCGGAGCCGTGAACAGGAAAACCCCCGAGCTCAGGGCTCCCAGTGGATCGAGGCCGAAATGATCGCAGAGAAGCTCGGTCTCCCGGCGCACCGGGATCTTTTCCCGGTATACCCTCACCCCCACCAGCGAGCGCTCGGCGATCTCGTGAATACCGGTGGCGAGGCCGCCTTCGGTGGGATCGTGGCCGGCGCTCAGGCGGCTTCCCGCCAGGATTCGACCCTCCGCCAGGATCGAGATGCCCGGGTCGTACAGCCAGCTCAAAACCTCCCGGTGGCCTTCGGCCCCCAGCAGCCTGCGGCTGACTTCCGCCTTCTCCCGGGCGATCAGGGTGGTCGCCTCCAGGGCAGTCCACTTGCTCATGCACAGCAGCTCGCCGGGGCTGGCGTCGCAGGTCCGGGTGGGCTTGCCGTTCAGGAAACCGAGCGCCTGGGCCGAGATGACGATCCGGTTTACCGCCGACGTGACTTCCGTATGGCCGCCGACCCATAGCACGCCGGCTCGACGGCAGGCCTCCTCCAGCTCCTCGAAGATGGTGTCCAACCGCCCCTGCCCGGTTCCGGGAGGCAGAAGAATAGTGGTGGTCAGATACACGGGCTTGCCTCCCATGGCCACCACGTCGTTGCAGTTCACGGCTACCGTGTACACGCCGATGTTCTCCTCGGTGAAGGTGATCGGGTCGGCGGTGAGAATCAACGTCTCGGCGCCGCGAACCACCGCTGCGTCTTCTCCGGCCTCGGCGCCCACGAGGACCTCGGGACTACCGTGGGCTGTGAACGCGAGAAGGCGGCCCAGCCGCTCCCGGGACAGCTTTCCTTCACCCAGCCGCTCGGAGGGGGGTGTCATGGCTACGAGCATAGCGATGCTTGACTTCTTTGTCCAGGTAAATACAATAATTGGATATGGCGTCCCGGATTCAGGATTACGTGGAGAAGTATTCCGACCAGACGATCCGCTTCAACCCTTACGCGATCAAGAAAATGGGTCTTCAGCAGTCACAGACCTTGCTCAAGCTCGAGGACTACATGCTGATCTGCGCCCCGTATCAGCTATCCATGCAGCGGATCATTCTGCTGGTCATCCTGAACCGAAACGAGGTTACCTTCTTTCAACAGTTTCAGAACAGGCTGACTTCGGTCAACATGTCCTTCCAGAAGCCTGCCAACAAAAACCCGATCAATCTGTTCATTCGCGGCACCCTGACCAGGCTCGGTCCGGTCAAGGGTCGTGATAACGTGAGCCTGTTCGAGATCGTATACAAGAGCTGCCCCAACGATCTGGTGGAGATCATAGGCGACTACCTGCTGGCCCACGAGTCCCTGAGGGCGCAATTCGAGAACTTCAAGGATCGGGAAGTGGAGATGGACGAGCAGGTGGCCCGGACCATGCGTTTCAATGATTACGTAGAATCCCAGATCGGCGATCAGAAGCTGCAAACCAAGCTCATGTCCGTGGGGGTGAACAAGATAGCTTTAGAGATTCCCGGCCGCGTGCCAGTCCCGCCGGTGGGTGACAGCTTGCTCTCCAAGCTGTACTTCCAGACTTACCAGTTTCTGGTCAACGGCACGGTGGCCTCGGTGGACGCTCTTGATTCGGGTAGCAAGAGAGTCAACCTGGAGGTGGACTTTACCCCAGAACTGGTCGAGATCATGGACGATTACTTCTTTCGGACCAGCTTCAAGAAGGAATAGGTAAGGCATTAACGGGATCGAAGCCGGATCAGCCGATCCGATAACAGCAGCCGCCCAAAAGCACTTCTCTGTTCCCTACCTGTATCCCATCCAGCGATTCGTGATCTCCAACGTACTCGAAGGAAAGGATCAGCTCGTAGTGCTTCCTACCGGAGCGGGCAAATCCCTTTGCTATCAGCTACCCGCCCGATTGGCGAGCGGGTTGACCGTGGTCGTGGTGCCGTTGCTGTCCCTGCTGCAGGAGCAGCTCGAACGCTGCCGGCAGGCGGGCCTGAAGGCCGATGCTCTGCGGGGAGGGCAGCAGGAGGAACAACGGCTGCTGATCGGGCAGGGGATCGCCTCAGGTGGCCTGGAGCTGCTGTTTACCACTCCCGAGTCCCTGGGCGGGGGGAGAGCGCAGAGGAGTCTCTCGGCGGTGCAGATCGGCCACCTGGTGGTAGATGAGGCCCACTGTGTCTCCGAGTGGGGCAAGAGCTTCCGTCCCGCCTACCTCAGGCTGGGACAGATCATCCGGGGCCTGCAGGTACGAAGCCTTTCCGCCTTTACCGCTACGGCCGGTCCGGAAGTGCTCCAGACCGTGAAGCAGGTCCTGTTTTGCGACCGGGAGCCGCGGCTGGTAACGGCCGACCCGGACCGGCCCAATATCCGCTATCGGGTAATCCCAGTACTGGCCAAGGCCAGGGCTCTCCAGCAACTCGCCGGTTCGGTCCCCAGGCCGCTTTTGATCTTCAGCCGTACTCGTTCCGGCGCCGAGTGGGCGGCCAGAACCCTTCGCCGCCGCTTCCCTGAGCTCAGCTCTTACTTCTACCACGCCGGACTAAACGCCGAGGAGCGGGCTCGAATAGAGGGCTGGTACCGGCAGAGCAGGGACGGAATCCTGGCCGCCACCTCCGCTTACGGTATGGGCATGGACAAACAGGATATCCGCACCGTGGCGCATCTGGACCTGCCCTACTCTCCGGAAGCCTATCTTCAGGAGACGGGAAGGGCCGGCAGGGACGGCAGGCCCGTTGAGGCCGTGCTGTTCTGCTCCCCCGAGGACCTTGTCTATGCGGAGCGGCTGGATAACCCGCTGGCTTCGCGAAGATACGGCCAGATGCGCATCTACGCCCTCGATGGCGGGCGCTGCCGGAGGACTCAGCTACTCGCCCTGATGGGGCAGGAAGCGGGGCCGTGCAACGGTTGTGATGTATGTGACGGCCGGGTCCGAAGTGAGCCCGAAGGAGAACGGCAGATACTCGATTTTTTGCGCCCGAACTCCAGACGCTTTACGCTCCGCCAGGCTGTTCATGTGCTGCTGGGCCGGCCCGGCTACGAGGTGGTTCGAGGCCGCCTGGCCTCGGTCTACGGGTTTGGATTCCTGGGAGACTGGCTTGCCGAGGATATCGAGGCGGCCCTGGTGGCCCTGCGGCTGCAGGGTGTGCTCCGTATTCCCGAACATGGCCTCTGGAAAGAACGGATCGCACTTGTCGCAGGCGGACGGCCTGGAAACGAGCTGAGCCCGGCAGGTTTTCGTGAATAAACCCGCGACTTGTTGAACCTTTAGGGACGTGTTACAATCGACTCGACTAGTAATTTCGAGCGTGAAGTGTTGGTGACCCCTGGGGCGTTCCAGCGTTTCCCGGTGGGGGTTTGGTATACCTGCCTGGAATCTCTCCAGCTTATCGAGGGCGAGAACGATCACGCGGTGAGAAGGAGCGGACGAGGTGAACGAGAGTTTTCAGGAGCTTTTACAGCACTGGAAGGATCAGAAAGGCAATGTTATCCCGCTGTTGCAGAAGACCCAGGAGTTGCACGGATTCCTGTCGAGAGAGGACATGGAAGCCATCGCTGGAATCACGGGTAAGTCTCCGGCCGAGATCTACGGCGTAGCGACTTTCTATGCTCAGTTTCGCTTCCAGCCTGCGGGCAAACATACGCTCAAGGTCTGCCACGGGACCGCCTGTCATGTGAACGGGGCTGAAGCGCTCGACCTGGCTTTGAAGACCGAGCTGGGGATCGAGCCGGGCCAGACAACGGAGGACCGCCGGTTCACCATCGAGAGAGTCGCCTGTCTGGGCTGCTGCTCCCTGGCTCCCGTGGTCATGCTCGACGGGGAGGTCCACGGGCGGCTTACCGGAGAGAAGCTCAAGAAGGTCGTTCGCAAGGTGGGTGTGTGATGGCCGTCAAGGAAATCGCGGTGGGGCTCGGCTCCTGCGGTATCGCCGCCGGGGCTCGCCAGGTGTACGAGACCCTGCAGGAGGAGCTGGAGCGCAGCGGGCTCGCCGTCCCCGTTTCCACCACCGGTTGTATCGGCGCCTGTCACCGGGAGCCATTGATCGAGGTTCGCCTCGAGGACGGCAGCCGTTTCCTGTACGGGGAGCTGGATGCGGACAGGATCCGCCGGGTGGTGGAGCAGCACCTCATCGGCGGAGCTCCGGTGGAGGAGTACCTTATCCCTGCCGGTTACCCCTATCTGGCCAGGCAGATGAAGATCGTGCTGGCCAACTGCGGGGTGATCAATCCCGAATCCGTAGAGGACTACCTGGCCGCCGGCGGCTACGCAGCGCTGCGTAAGGCGATCATCTCCATGAGCCCCGAACAGGTGATCGAGGAGATCAAATCTTCAGGCCTGCGCGGTCGCGGCGGGGCCGGCTTCCCCACCGGGCTGAAGTGGTCCCTGGCCCGGGCGAGCAGGGGTGGCAGAAAGTACATGATCTGCAATGCCGACGAGGGGGACCCGGGAGCCTTCATGGACCGCTCGCTGCTGGAGGGCGACCCGCATGCCGTCCTGGAGGGTATGGCCATCGGCGCCTACGCTATAGGGGCCGACCAGGGTTATATCTACGTGCGGGCCGAGTACCCTCTGGCCATCAAGCGGCTCGAGATAGCCGTTCGCCAGGCCGAGGAGAGGAAGCTTCTCGGGGACCATATCCTCGGCAGCGACTTTTCGTTCCACATCCACCTGAAGGAGGGCGCCGGCGCCTTCGTCTGCGGGGAGGAGACGGCCCTTATGGCCTCTATCGAAGGCAAGCGGGGTATGCCCAGTCTTCGGCCTCCCTTCCCGGCCGAGCGGGGCCTTTGGGGGGCGCCCACGAACATCAACAACGTGGAGACCCTGGGCAACGTGGCACCGATCCTGCGAACGGGCGGTAAGGCTTACGCCGCGGTGGGCACGGAGAAGAGCAAGGGCACTAAGGTTTTTGCTCTGGCCGGCAAGATCAAGCACGGCGGCATGATCGAGGTACCCATGGGTATTACCCTGCGGGAGATCATCTACGGCATCGGCGGGGGAATCCAGAACGACCGCGGCTTCAAGGCGGTGCAGATAGGCGGACCTTCCGGCGGCTGCATCCCGGCGAGCCTGCTGGACGTGCAGGTGGACTATGATTCATTGACCGCCACCGGGGCGATCATGGGCTCCGGGGGAATGGTGGTAATGGACGAGACCACCTGTATGGTGGACGTGGCCCACTATTTCTTGAGCTTCACCCAGAGTGAGTCCTGCGGCAAATGCACCTTTTGCCGCGTCGGCACCAAAAGGATGCTGGAGATCCTGGAGCGTATTACCCGGGGCCAAGGTCGGCTGTCCGATCTCGACTTGCTGGAGGAGTTGGCTGTCAAGATCAGGACTTCCTCGCTCTGCGCGCTGGGCCAGACAGCACCCAATCCGGTGCTGACCACCCTCAAGTACTTCCGGGAGGAGTACCTCGAGCATATCGAGAACAAGCGCTGCCCGGCCAAGCACTGCCGGGCTTTGCTGCGCTTCCGGGTGATCGAGGAAGCCTGCACCGGCTGCGGTCTGTGCGCCAAGGTCTGTCCCACCAGCGCCGCCGCCGGCGAGCGCAAAAAGGTTCACAGCATCGACGAAAGCAAGTGCATAAAGTGCGGCCTATGCTTCGAGGCCTGCCGTTTCGACGCCATCGAGGTTGTCACGGGGGTGGAAGCATGAACGGAAAGCGGCTGGTACAGATCACCTTCAACGGCAAGAAGCTCCTGGTGCCTTCCGAAATGACCATCCTGGCCGTGGCCGAGGAGCAGGGTGTCGAGATCCCCACCCTCTGCCACGATCCGAGGCTGGTTCCCTACGCCTCCTGCTGGCTGTGCGTGGTGCGGGTGTTCGGCGCCAAGGGCTTCGTGCCCGCCTGCTCGACCAAGGTACGCCAGGGCATGCAGATCATCACCGATGACGAGGAAATCCACGCCGCCCGGCGTATGGCCCTCGAACTGCTTCTGTCCAACCACTACGGAGACTGCAAGCCGCCCTGCACCCTGGCCTGTCCCTCCAACATAGACGTGCAGGGCTATATCGGGTTGATCGCCAACGGACGCTATGGCGAAGCCCTGCGGCTGATCAAGCGGGACAATCCCTTCCCCCTGGCCATCGGCCGGGTCTGCCCCCGGCCCTGCGAGGAGGCCTGTCGGCGTAACCTGGTGGATGAGCCGGTGGCGATCGACTGGCTCAAGCGCTTCGTAGCCGATCGAGACCTGGCTTCCGCCGAGAGCTACGATCCGCCCCTGGCCCCGAAAACCGGCAAGAAGGTGGCTGTGGTGGGCGCCGGGCCAGCCGGCCTGTCGGCGGCTTATTATCTGGTTCAGGAGGGAATCCAGGTCACGGTCTACGAGGCTGAAAGCAAAGCCGGCGGCATGTTCCGCTACGGAATACCGGACTACCGCCTGCCTCAGGACACGCTGGACCGGGAAATAGAAACCATTTTGCGGCTCGGAGTGGATCTGAAGACCGGAGTACGCATCGGCGAGGATATCGGGCTGGAAGAGCTGCGGCGGCAATATGATGCCGTGATCCTGGCCATGGGCGCCTGGAGGAGCCGGGGCCTGCGGGTCGAGGGGGAGGACCGCCCCGGGGTGATCGCAGGTATCGATTTCCTGCACCGCGTCGCCTGCGGCGAAAGACCCTCTTTGGGCAACAGGGTGGCTGTGATCGGGGGCGGTAATACGGCCATCGACTCTGCCCGTACGGCGGTGCGCGTCGGCGCCGCAGAGGTGAACCTCTTCTACCGGCGCAGCGACGTCGAGATGCCCGCTTCCCCTCTGGAAATCCAGGAAGCCGTGGAGGAAGGAGTGCAGTTTTACTACCTGGTGGCCCCGATGATGATCCGGGACAGGGGTAAAGGATTGAAAACGCTGCGCCTGATCAAGATGGAGCTGGGCGAGCCCGATTCTTCCGGCCGGCGGCGGCCGATTCCCATCGAGGGCAGCGATTACGAGATCGAGGCTGACACCATCATCACGGCCATAGGTCAGTACGCCGACACCGGCTGCCTGGAGGGGGTGGAAGGTCTGTTGGGCGAAAAGGGCTATCTGGTCTGCGATGCCGATACCGGCTGCACTCCCGTACCGGGGCTGTTCGCCGCCGGCGACCTGGTAACCGGGCCGGACATCGGCATCCGGGCCATAGCGGGAGGAAAGCATGCGGCCAGAGCTGCCGTGGCTTACCTCAAAGGCGGGCGCTATCGCCGCGAGCCGGAGTTCCTGAGCAAGAAGGAGGATTTCGGCGAGCTTACCTCGGAGGACTACAGGGACGAGCCCCGTGTTCCCCGGGAGAAGATGAAGGTTGCCAGCCCGGAAAAACGCAGGAACAATTTCAACGAGATCGAGAAGGGCTACAGCGAGAAGCAGGCCTTGAAGGAAGCGGCCCGCTGCCTGGAGTGCGGCTGCCAGGACGTGGAGGAATGCAAGCTGAAGCGCTATGCCCAGAGCTACGGGGCCTCTACGATCCGCTATGCCGGAGAAATCCAGAAGCACCCCATTGATGAAAGCCACCCATTCATCCGCCGCGATCCGTCCAAGTGCGTGCTCTGCGGACGCTGTATCCGTATTTGCCTGGAGGTCCAGGGCCTGGGAGTCCTGGGCTACGTGAACCGGGGCTTCAAGTCGGTGGTGGTCCCGACCTTCAACCTGCCCTTCGGGGAGGACCCTCTGTGCATTCAGTGCGGTCAGTGCGTTTCCGCCTGTCCGGTCGGCGCCCTGACCGAGAAGATCCCCGGCGGCAAAACAGTGCCCCTCGAAGAGAGGGTCGAGGAGGGCTTCTGCTCCCTTTGTTCGGTGAGCTGTCCGTTGGAGCTGCGTTACCACGGCAGCTTGCTGACCCGGGTCCTTCCGCGTTTCGAGCGGAACGCTGCCGGCACAGCCAGGGATGGCGAGTGGGGCGGCCGGCTGTGCCTGCTGGGCAGGTTCGAGCACGCCTTCTTGAACGGCCCGCTTCCGCAGACCCCGCTGGATGAGAAGGGAAAGGCCATCGGCTGGCAGGAGGCGGCCAGCCGCCTGGAGCAGGAGATCCGGAAGGCCCGCCGGCCCCTGATGCGCCTGTCCCCCTACCTCCCCGGCGAGCTGATCGATCGACTGCTCGGTTTCGCGCAAGCCAAGGGCCTGGCCGTGCAGGCGGCTGGGCTCGAGCACCTGGAGGCCGGCTGGACTGAGCTCACCGGCAACGGCGCTCCCGGCGCTCAGGCTGACTATCTGTTTGAAGACGGGTGGACAGACAGCAGCCGGAGGCTGATCCTCGTCGCGGGAAATCTGGATGAATCCAACAATGTCGCTTTCACCGAATGCCTGGCCCTGGGCCGCGAGCGGGGCTATCCGCTGTGGCAGGCCGGGCCGCTCAACCCCGTGTACCGGCGTTTCTTCGAGCGCACCTTCCCGCAGGTGGATGCTTTGGAGCTGGCTCTGCGGGAGGCCAAGGCGGTCGGTACGGAAGCCGTCGAGCTTCTTCTCAATCCGGAAGAGGTCCTGAAAAATCAGGGCAAGCAAGTGGAAAAGAAGATACTGAAAGCGATCCGGGCTGCGGTGCTCGACGGTTCCGGCGGGCCGCGTGTCCGCCTTACCCTGTTCTGGAACTCCCGCAACGGCGGCTATCTGCTTCGCTCCCTGGCGGCAATGAGGTTCCAGACGGCCGGAGGCAAGCCGGAGGTGCCCGGCAGGGTGGAGGCCGACGTGCCGGCGCAGCCAGGGAAGGCGGGAGCGGCGGCCGGCCAGACCGATCTCTTGCTCGAGTTGGGCCCTGCGCCGGGATTCCACCACGGCGGCGGCCGCGAAGCACCGCCGGCCCCGAACGGGGTAACCACGGTACGCTGGGCCCTGCAGCCCGACGGTGAGCACCTGTTCATTCCCCTGGACAGCTCGCTGTTGTTCTCGGGATACAGCGAGCCTTCGGGCCGCGGCCCTATACGGGCGGGAGAACCTGGACGGCAGGCCGTAAACAATTTATTATTGGGATAACTTGCAGCGCGTACCGGGCTTGAGCTCGAGCTTGGGCTCGGAATCGTCAAGAAATCGGAGGTGATAGAGATGAGGAAGGTAATGATCCTCCTTTTCGGAGCGGTCGCTTTGCTTCTGATCTCCTGCGCCGGCGCGCCGGAACCTGAAGCTCCGGTAGAAACGCCTGAGGAGCAGCCGGTCGGCAAAACCGTGGCCCTGCCGGAAAGCCAGTACACCGAGGCCAGGTCGCTCAAGGAAAGAGTCGACCGCTATGGATTGTCCGAGTTCGCTCCCGAGGAATACCGGCAGGCGGAGCAGCAGTTCCAGAAAGGGGAGGCGGCGTACAGTAAAGACAACGCCGCCGCCAGGACAGCCTTCGAGGCGGCGATTCGGTCCTACAATGCCGTTCTCACCAAGGCTTTACCCTTGAAAGCCGAGAGTTCTCAAAAGGACGTAGAAGCGGTCAAAGCCCAGGCGGAGGCCTTGAAAGCCCAGGTGGCCATGAAGCAGGAGTATAGCGCGGCCAAGAAAAAGTACGATGAGGCCCTGGCGGCGAAGAAGGCGGGCGACTACGAAACGGCCATATCCCTGTTTGCAGAGGCGAAGGCCCTGTTCGAAGATGTATACGCCAAAACCAGGGAAAAGAAGGAGAAGGCCGAAGCTGCGATCAAGTCCTCCCAGGAGGGGCTAAAGGATGCAGAAGAAAAAGCCAAAGAGGCCGATGAAGAGATCCAGGGAGGAGCAACACAATGAAGACTAATGTCGTTTTCGCTCTAGTGGTCATCGGGCTTTTGTTGTCGGCCTTCAGCGCCTTCGGCCAGTCCCTGCTGGACAATCCCGATTACCGAAAAGCCCTGGAGCTGCAGCGCCAGGCCGACCAGGCTTATGCACAAGGGGACTACGACCGGGCCACCGAATACTCCAAGCAGGCCGAGGTCTATATCGAGAGGTCGAACACTTATGTCGCCCAAAGGCTGCTCGTATATCGGGCCAACAGCCTGCTCAAACAGGCCGACGAGCGGGTCACCTACTTCAAGACCGTGGGCGTTCAACCGGACTACCAGCCCGCCCTGGATCAGGCGGAGCGGGACCTGGCCCAGGCCAAGAGCAGCTATAATGCTGAGCGCTACGAGGAGAGCATCGAGTATTCCAGGAAGGTGCTGGTCGGGGTATCGGTCATGAAGACCCTGACGGCCAAGTAGGCAGCCGGGACCGGATCATCAATATACGGCCCCCGGATCCAGGATCGCGGCTCCGGGGGTCTAGTAAACCAAGGCCTCCCCGTACAACTTTCTTTCGACGCATTAGTTCATTGCGTCCTAACCTCAGCCGTCTATAATAACTCATAGACTCAAGATCCTAAAGAAGGAGGTCCGTTATGCTCACCCCCGAATTAGTGGCCGAAATTCTCGGCCTGTCTACGGTTGTTCTGGCGGTAACCCAGGCCGTAAAGAAGTGGCTGAAGGCGGAGGGTTACAAAGCCCTGATCATCTCCGCCGTGGTTTCGGTCCTGTTCTCGCTCTGGCGGGTCCTGTCGGTTCAGCCCTACGACTGGGGAAAGTTCGTCATCCTGGTGATCGGAGTGTTTTTGGAGGCTAACGGTATCTATCACTTCGGTTCGTACGCGATCGGCAAGATGGTCAAAAGCAAGGGATAGTCCATGAGAAGGTCCCTGGTTCTCGTTGCCGTGCTGTGGGCGGTCTTGTCTCCCCTTCTCTGCCTGGCCCAGGACATCAAGCTTCCGATTTTTTTCCTGCGCTACGAAGGCGGGGCGGGAAGCGAGGAAATCGAGCCGGAGGAAGGCGAGCCAGAAGAAGTGGAGCCCTCCTCCCAACGGCACAAAGTCACGCTTCGGATCAAGGAGGAGTGGAGCGACGACTTTACGACCAACTTCTATACGGCCGTCTCTCGCAAGGAATATTTCCTTCAGTCCGGAAGCTATACCTACTTTTTTCTCAATCCTGAGTTCGCCTGGGACATCGGCGACCGCCTCCGATGGGGCACGGGGTTTCGCTCGAAGTGGATCTGGTACGACGAGCCTGATTCCTGCGGGGATTCCAAAGATCTTACCAGCCTGCTGGCCGAGACTGCGCTCGTGTTCAAGGTACTGGATCGGTTAAAGCTCACCCCTTCCTTTCAGGGTGTGTTCGATGTATACCGCAACCACGAAAAAACCCGGCAGACCTACACCGCCGGGGTGAGCCTGGAATCCACCCTCATTCGAGAGCTGCGCCTGAGCGGCCGCTACCGGGGCATTGTTCGTATTCCCCTGGGAAGCGCAAGCACCGTTAGCAGGCGATTCAACAACGAGTTCGGCGTCAACCTGAGCTGGGACCCAAACAAGTAAAGGCGCCCGGGTCGTCCACAGCATTCCGGACGGATAACTGTAGGAGGTAGTCGGGGATTACTCGAAAATCGTGCTGATCTCGGACAGGCAGGTGTCCTGGTAGCGCGTTCCGGGGTATACCTCTAGGATCTCCAGCCGCAGGCAGGACATTCCGAATGCGGCAAAGATTTCCTCCTGAAGCTGTCTCAGCTGTTCCTTGCCGATGTTCGGACCGACGCCCAGCTCTTTTTCGATCTCCCGCATGAAGAACGGATAGGTGTCATAGAACTCCTGGAGGGCTTCCCAGACCAGCTTCTCGTGTTCCTTGTAGGAGATCGGGAAGTCGAGCGGCTGGGGCTCCAGGGTATCCTCCAGCACAAGCTCCATCTGCTTCAGATCGGTCAGGAAATACAGATAGTAGTCCAGCTCGCTGACCAGTCCCGGGGCCGTGAAGCCCACCACGAAGGACAGCTTCAGGCTCTTGATCCGGTTGTTGTTCCGGTACAGAGCAGGGCTGCGGGCGAAGCCGTTTACCAGTTGGAGGGCCTGGACCGGTCGATTGACCACGAACATTACCCATTCCCCGATGCCGTCGCCTGCAGCCGCTTCCACCCAGCAGGTGCCTGGATCGCCGTCAAAGAGCTGCTCGGGCGGATAGCAGACCCGTTTCCCCCGTATCTGCTCGCAGTAAGTGGAGCTGGCCCAGACGCTCTCCTCCAATTTGGTCGACAGCTCCCGCCAGTCGGCGGCGGCCAGGCAGACGGGAACAAGCAGCAGTACTGTCAGCAGGCGTTTCTTCATCGATCTCATCCTCCACTGCCTATTGTAGCAGCACTCGCGCGATCGATCAAAGAGATCCTGTGGCAATCGTTGGAGCTCGAGCTTCAAGCTCCTTGATTTCCGCCTCCCAGGATCTCCCTGACTCGCTGCAGGAGCGTTTCTGAGCTGAAAGGCTTCTGGAGGAAGATATTCCTTCCTTCAGCCAGGCCCTCTATGGTGGAAAGATCTTGAGGATAGCCTGAGATGAAAAGGACCCTGGCTTGGGGAAACGATTCGTTTACCAAGTCCCACACCTGCCTGCCGTTCATTCCGGGGATCCCGACATCGGCGATCAACAGGTTGACGGGTATGGTGTTCTGTTTACAGTACACCAGGGCCTCCTCCGCGCTGCTGGCCGCCAATACCTTGTAGCCGTGTTTTTTCAGGATGCGCTCGACCAGCTTCAGAACCTGCTCTTCGTCTTCGAGCAGCAGCACTGTTTCCGCTCCCATGAGACTCCTTTCCGGCCCGCCCAATGATTCCCGCTGTGCGGGTCTTTCACTGATGCGGGGGAAGTAAAGCTTGAAGGTCGTGCCCTGACCTCGCTCGCTGTAGACGTAGATGAAGCCGTTGCTCTGCTTGATGATGCCGTATACGGTGGCCAGGCCCAGGCCGGTGCCCCGGCCGCTTTCTTTGGTGGTGAAGAAAGGCTCGAACAAGTGCGACTTGACGTCCTCGCTCATACCGCTTCCCGTGTCGCTGATAGCCAGTTTGACATAGGAGCCGGCGCGCATCTCGGGTCCCGACTGAATGTCGTCGTTCGAGAACTCGATGTTGTCCGTCTCGACGATCAGCCGCCCGCCGTCATCCATCGCATCCTTGGCGTTGACTGCCAGGTTCAGGATGATCTGTTCGATTTGGCTCGTATCTGCGTGAATGGAGCCGAGCTGGGGATGCAGGTTTTGCACCAGTACGATCCCTTCCCCGAGCAGGCGCTTGAGAATGGCTTCCATGCCCACGATCAGTACGTTCAGGTCGAGAACCTTGGGCTGCAGGAGTTGTTTGCGGCTGAAGGCGAGCAGCTTCTGCGTCAGCCCGGCTCCTTTCTTGGCTGCTTGCCGTATCGCCTCGATGTTCTTGGTCATTGCCGCCCGGTTGTCGGCCACTTGAGCCATCAGCTCCGCGTAGCCCAGGATGACGGTGAGGATATTGTTGAAATCATGGGCGATACCGCCGGCCAGCCGTCCCACCGCTTCCATTTTCTGCGCCTGGAAAAACTGCTGCTCCAGGCGCTTGCGTTCGGTGATATCGCTGACAAAGGCCAGGACCGCCTGCTGGCCGTTCCAGCTCGTCTGTTCGTGGGTGGTCTCTAGCCATTTCAGGTTGCCCGCTTTATCCGTGATGCGAAAAGCGTAGGGACTGACCGGCTGCCGGCTGTTCAGCGCTCTCCTGTATTCCGAGACCACCATTCGCCGATCGTCGGGATGAATCAGCTTCAGACAGGGCATGCGGGCAAGCTCGCTCTCCGAGTATCCGGATAGCCGCAGGGCTTTCGTATTGAAGAACCTTATTTTTCCGCTGCGGATGATTACGATGGCTTCCGCCGCGTTCTCGACAATAGTTCGGTACTGCGTCTCGTTTTCCATATGCGTAGTGTGCTCGCCCCGTACGTCTGCGATGCCCTCTTACATTTAAATCTCTAAGAGCGCCGTATCTACTCTTGATCATGTAGCTTTTAGGCCCGGACAGCCATCAGGGTAGCTCTGATCCGGGACTTCGAAATATCTGATTTCAGCGTTTAGAGGCGCCAGACCCGCTAGCAGCCGGCGCCGCCTCGGATGGAGCTAGCTTTCCAGCGAGGTAAGACCTTCCCGGATGGCGAACTTGGTGAGCCCGGGCAGGCTGTGGATTCCCAGCTTGGTCATGATGTTCTGGCGGTGGGACTCGACGGTTTTTACGCTGACCCGCAACTTGTAGGCGATTTCTTTGGTGCTGTTGCCCTCGGCCAGAAGCTGAAGGACCTGCCGTTCCCGGTCGGAAAGCTGTCGGTAGGCTTCGTAATCGGTCTTCGAAAGCTGGCTCACGTAATCATCGACCACGGCATCGAGGATGTCCGCGCTCAAGAACTTGCGGTTCATCATCACCGCCTTGATGGCCGTTACCAGGTCTTCGAAAGCCGATTGCTTGAGCACATAGCCCGATGCCCCTGCTTTCAGAATCTCGGTCACGAACCTCCTGTCCGCATGCATCGACAGGGCAATGATCTTGATATCGGCCAGCTCCGCCTTGAGCTGGCGGGTAACTTCGATGCCGTTGATGTCCGGCATGGCGATGTCCATGATGATCACGTCGGGCTTTTCCCTGCGGGCGATCTCCAACGTCTGGATACCGTTTTCCGCCTCGGCGATCACCTGCATCGAGGGGTGCTTTCCCAGAAGGGCGATCAACCCTTGCCTCATGATCTGGTGGTCGTCAGCCAGAAGGATGCGTGTTCTCATCATTTCTCTCTCTGCCGCTCTTGATTGTATCGTGGTTCAGCACCAGCGCCAAGCAGGCCTTGGTTCCCGTGCCGGGTGCCGACTCCACGACCAGGCTCCCGCCCATGTATTCCAGTCTCTCCTTCAGGCTGAACAGCCCGAATCCTCCCTGTCTTCCCGGTTTGAAGGCGAGCCGGGCGGCGTCGAAGCCGCTGCCGTCGTCATGAACCGTTATCCGCACCTCGTCGTTCAGTCGGTTCATGGTGACCTCGATGCGGCGCGCCCCGGCGTGTTTCACCACGTTGACCAGAAGCTCCCTGACCGCCTGGAAGAGCAGCACCGAGCCGTCGGCATTGAGCGGCTTGGGCTGGTCGTCGTCGCTGAAGTGGATCATGATTCCGTGCTCGTCCTGGAACTGCTCGACCAGTTGCTCGAGCGCCGCTTTTAATCCCACCTCGTACAGCAGCGGTGAGCTGAGGTCGAAGATGAGGGTGCGCACCTCGCGTATGGTCTGGCCGATGAGGTTCATGGTCTCGGCGATGTTTTTCATCTGCCTGGCCGAACCCGCCCTGGCTTTGAGAGCCCCGAGCTTGATGCGGGTCACCGCCAGGGCCTGGGCGATGCGGTCATGAAGGCCGGCGGCGATGCGTTTTCGCTCCCTGGCTTCGGCCAGGGAAAGCTGGGAGGCGAGGGAGCGAAGCTGCTGCTGGTAGTCCAGAAGCTTTTGCTCGGCTTCCTTGCGTTGGGTGACGTCTCTGGCCACTCCGTAGTACTGAAGCTTCAGGGAGGAGTCCAGGACCTCGACCAGCGTGACCTCCAGGACCTTTCTCGTCCCCTCCCGGGTTTCTATCTCCACCTCCAGCTCCAACCCTTCCTCCATTTTTCGGCTGCGATTGCGCCGCAGCAGCTCTTTGGCCGCGGCTTTGCCCCTCTCGCTGAGAAACTCCAGGCATCTGCGGCCCAGCAGCTCCCCGCGGGTGAAGCCGCTTACGGTTTCGGCCCGCCGGTTGATGAACAAGAGGCAACCTTTCCTGTCGAGCGAGAAGATAATGTCCTGCACGCTCTCCGTCATCAGGCGGTAACGTTCTTCCGACTCTCTCAACCTCACCGACCAGCGTTCAAGGTCCTCTACCATGCGGTTGAACGAGTCGGACAGCCTGCCGATCTCGTCCTTGCTCCGCAGGTCGATCCGGTGCTGCAGGTCGCCCTGGCCGATGCGCAGGGTGCCGGCCAGCAGCAGGTTGAGGGGGATGGCGAAGCGGCGGGTGAGGATCAGGCTGGACAGCAGCCCCACTGCCAGCATGGTCGCCAGGAGCAGGGAGGATCGCAGCAAGACCGTCTGCAGGGGAAGATAGGCTTCTGCCAGGGGCTGCTGGATCACCACCCACCACTGCACGGTCTTCACCGGGGCGCAGGCCACCAGCAGGCCCGTTCGGCCGTCTTCTTCGGACACCGATACCGAGCCTTCGGAGGAGAGGGATCGGGTGTTGCAGATATGTGAGGGCTCTCCCGCTTCGGTGATCACCCGGGTCTTGTCGGGATGGGCGATGAGCACGCCGTCGCTGGAGATCAGCAGCGCCTCCCCGTGCTCGCCGAAGGAGATGTCGTCGACCAGGTCCCAGATGTCCCGCAGGGCCAGCTCGGCGACCAGGGCCTGTCTCCTGCCTCCGGGAACGCCCGCCGGGAGGGCCACGGTCAGATAGGGAAGGCGCTCGGCGGAGAGCCTGACTTGCGAAAAGTACACCTCCCCCCGGAGAGCCGCAGCCAGGGCCTGCGGATCGAAGGCCGCCCGGTCCCGGCTGTCGATGAGGGTCGAAGCCAGGACCTGCCCGCCTTCGTCCACCAGGTGGATGTTCTCGAACCGCTCGTAGGTAACGGCCAGGTTTTCCAGCAGGATGTCCTGGGTCCAGGGGTCTCTGACCGCCGAAACCACGTCGGCGGTGGCCTCCAGCTCATTGATGGAGTTCTCGATATACAGGCTGATCTCGTTGGAGGCCCGGCGGGCGATCTGCAGGTTCCGTTCGGATATATTAGAGCGCAAGGTCTTGCCGGAAAGGGTTACCAGGGCCGCACCGGTGAGAGCCACCGCAAACACCGACACGACAATCAAGGTAGCGAAGATCTTGGTGCCTATGCGGTGGATGAATGGAATCCGTTCCAACTCTAACTGCTCTGTTTCTGGCGATAACGGTAGTTCAGCTCCAGGTTCTTGCGTACCACGTACTCCATATAGTCCTTCTGGCAGTTCAGGCGGTAGGGGTCCCCGTAGCGCAGGTAGGCGCCGAACAGGCAGCCCTCGCCGCACAGGGGCAGATAGGCGCAGTGCAGGCAGCGCTCCCACAGCCTCTCGGGGGCGGGGTTTCGGCTCTCGCCGTTTTCGATTGTGCCCGCCTGGAACTCAGAATGGCCGACCAGGGCCGGACACTTGAATATCTTGCCGGCCGGATCGATGGTAAAAGCCGCGCTGTTCGCCGTTAGGCTGCAGGCGTTGACCCCGACGCCCGGATCGGTGCGAAAGCCCTTCTCCAAGGCCAGCCTGCGCAGCTCCACCATGTGCCTGGCCGTGGTGGGGCTGGAGTACACGCAGCCGATCTCCGTAGAGGCCGGAACGAGGGCCCGGTCCTGGGGCGTCTGGGTGATCGGCTTGAAGCGCACCGCGTGCAGCTTCCTATCCAGTCCGAGCTGCTTCAGGTGCTCCAGCAGCTCGGGGAAGCTCGCCACGTTCTCGTCGTCGAAGTTTCCGCCCACGTCCACGTCGATCTTGTCCACGGCCCGGCGCACGTTTTCCACGATGAGGTCGTAGCTCCCCCTGCCGCCCACGAAGGGACGCTTGCGGTTGTGCTGTTCCCTGGACCCGTCCAGGGTCACCTTCACACCCTTCAGGCCGTAGGGGATCAGCTCGTCCACGACCTCGGGGCTCAGCAGGGCTCCGTTGGTGGTGATGCCGAAGCTGAAAGGAAGCCCGTGGGCTTTGCAGTGTTCCTTGAGGCCTCCGGCCACGATGCGCAGCGCCTTCAGGTTCAGCAGGGGCTCCCCCCCGTAGAAGGTTAGGAACAGGCTCTGGGGCCGGTGCTCCCGAACCCGCTCGCAGATGTACCGTACCGAGCGTTTCGCGGTGGCTTCGTCCATGTGCACCGCGGTCTTTACTCCCTCCTCCACGCAGTAGGTACAGGCGAAGTTGCAGGCATAGGTGGTAAGCACGGTGGCGTCCAGCCGGGAGACATCCTCTTTCAGGGCCCTGAAATACTCCTCGATGCTGCGCCGTTCCTCCTCTTCGTTCTGCGCCAGGAAGCCCATCTGCAGCAGGGAGGCCAGGGCGTCGGCCGTTCGTTTGCCTCCGCCTCGGTTGAACGCGGGCAGCCTTTCCACGGTCTCCTTCAGCTCCTGATCCACTACCACCACGGCCTGGGTCCGGGTGGCGAAAAAGAGGTGCTTCCCCCTGTCCGGGAAGTCCTCGATAAACAGAGTGTATTTCGATTTCTTCATTTTGGGAACATCTTTCCTCTCGATCGAGTCTGGTTAGGAGCCCCGCGGGGACGGATCCCCGCAGGGCCCGGGCCCGGATGCCGGGCATCCGGGCCTTTCAGGCGTTGTTTCGCTGAACAGGTGCTCTAGACGTATGAGCCGCTAATCCAGGCGCAGCAGCGCGAGCCTTGCGGCTGGGGCAGGCCGATTTCGACGATTTCCAGGATCATGGTTTTCACCTCCTCTCTACTTGGTTTTTTACTAGGTGCCAATCCTTGATGGACTGGTAGAACAGCTCCGGAGCTGCATTGATGCCTTGGAATCTGGACGAGGTGCCGATGTAGATCTGGCGCACGTACAGGAACACCGCGGGCCGGTCCCGGGCCATGAGCAGGTGGATCCTGCGATAGATTCTCTGTCTCTCCTCGAAGTCGACGCTGACCCGACCCTGCTCGAGCAGGCGGTCCACCTCCGGATCGGCGTAGGCCCCGAGGTTGGAGGAGCCGATGCGGCTGGAGTGCCAGAAGAAGCTGGTGTACTTGTCCGGGTCAATGCTGGCGTTGAACTGTAGGAGCACGGCCTGGAAGCGGCCCGGGAAAAGATGCTCCCGGAACAGCTCCTGCTGCTCCAGGAGCTGCACCTCCGCCCGCACACCCACCCGGAAGAGCTGCCACTTGATGCGCTGGGCCGCCGTCTCCTTGAGCAGGTCGCCGCGGTCGGCCAGGATGGTGAAGGCAAGCTCTTCCCCGTCCTTTTCCAGTACCAGGTCTCCATCCGCATCCTCCCAGCCCAGGCTGGCCAGGAGGCGGGAGGCGCCCTCGGGGTCGCAGAGCGCCTCCGGCACCTCGGGGTTGTAGGGCCAGGTGCCGGGGCGGAAGGGCCCGGTGGTCTGCACGCCCCAGCCGTGTAGGGCGTTCTCGATCAGGTCCTCCCGGTCGATGGCCAGATCGATGGCCTCCCGCATCTGGGGCTCGGCGAACAGGGGGTCACGCAGGTTGAACAGCAGGGTGTGGTAGAAAACGTCCAGGTAGC
>CAYMEK010000041.1:2497-38807 GCA_964389305.1 uncultured Spirochaetaceae bacterium | reverse complement strand
GGATTAATCTGTCTATCTCATCTTGGGGCATGGATCGGTATTTTTTTGCCTGCAAAAGATAGAAAACGACTCCCAACACGATCCAGAACGCTAGAACAATCCAGGAGGGCTGTTCCATGAACCCAGGCATTCCCGGAACACAAAGCAGCACCAGAAACATCAGGGATAACATTAAACCGAAAAGATGGAAAAGGCGAAATTTATGTTCGTGCAGATCCGTTTTAGATAGTAGGAAGGCGGACAAAGCCGTATAACCATAGCTGAGAGTCACACCTACAGCACTCATATCGACGATCCACACAATTACCTGTCGTCCGAAAAAGGGAGCGATCAAAGATACCAGCATGATGAAATGTATGGATCGAGATGGAGTCTGGTGCTTGCTGTCAATCCGGGAAAACCAGGACGGGATCATCTTTGCCCGTCCCATGGCGAACAACAGCCTGCTTGTAGCAAGATAGAAACCGTTTATGCCGGTACAGATCGCCATAGTCGCGCCGAGAAGTAGACAGACCAGTCCCGGTACTCCCATAGTCTCCCTCATTGCGCTTCCCGTCGCCCAGGTAGATTCTTGAGGCAAAGGAGACTGCCAGGGAAAAATGATTGCGGTAGATAGGCTTACCGCTATATACATACATCCTCCCAGCAGAATAGCCAGGGTGATTAATCCGAACGCTTTCTTGGCAGGGAATTTAAATTCTTCCGCCGCATGAGGGATTGTGTCGAATCCCACAAACGCCCAGGGTGCGATAGCAAAAATCGCTAGAACTGCAGCCAGGGGACTTTTCTTATTAGCAAAGAGAGGTCGAAGATTTTCAAACTGAAAGTCGTTGTAGATTGACGAGCCGACCGTCAAAAGAAGAACCGATATCACAAGCAGGATGGCCATTACCACCTGTATCCTTCCGACCGCATGCACTCCGCTCCAATTCAGCATATAAAACGATCCAATGGCAATCCAGGCGACAGTAATATCAGGAATCGCAACTTCCCACCCCGCGATCGAATAGAGATAGGTCATCTTGAACAATCGGGGGGCAATGAATCTGAGCAGAACAGAAAGCGCGGTTGCATTTACGGGTACAATGACAAGATATCCCAGTACCAGGAACCAACCGCAAACGAAAGCATGAATCCGGCCGAAGCGGACGAAGGCGAAAGCCACAGGCCCTGCCGCTACGGGGTACCTGTGGATCATGAACCCATAACTCCTGCCGATACAAAGCATGCACAGAGTGCCGGCGGCAAGGCCGATAACTATTCCAACAGGCCCGGATTCTGTTAGCCAGAAGCTCGGTAACACGAAACAGCCCATTCCTATAATCGAACCCAGTGCAATGGACCAGACGTTGGCAGGGTGCAGGGCTTTTTTCAAGGTCATCTCACAATTACTCACGGGTTAGGTCCTTTTTTCCAATGCTAGCAGCTCGAAGTAGCAAAACAGTTTTTGTTGATTTTGCACTCGGTGGACAATTTATGGTTGCTCTGTCTCAATAACTGGTATCTGTAGTATCCTTGTCGAACATCCGAGTCATTTCCCGGTAACGGCCCGGTGGTAAACCTACCAAACGGGTGAAATGCCGGCTGAAATAGTAAACATCGCAATAACCGAGGACTTCCGCGATTTCCGCCAAACTGATCGTTTTTGATTCGAGCAGGACGCGGGCTCTCTGTATGCGTAGCTGCTGGCAAAAATGATGGATACTGATCCCTGTCAGTTTGTGGAATTTGTACCGCAATGTACTCGAGGGCATCCCGAAACGACGGGATAGGGTATCATAGTTGAAATTCCGGAATTTGTTGACCTCTACAAACTTCACGATACGCTCATAGAGGTTGCTGGAAGCTTTGTCCATGGCCGTTGTTTGAAATACCTGCAACATCAAGTTTTCAAGGTTATTGATCGCGATCCAGTCAGACCATTTATTGTGACGCTTAGTCCCGAGGATGATCTCATCGAAAAGCCACGAGAAATGATGCTTATTCGACTCCGAGCAGCGGATGGGTGCCGAGGGCAGGAGTCCGTTTTTTTTCCACAGATTGACAAGCGGCCCCTGGAAAGCTATGTAGCGATGATCCCAGGATGCTCCCGTTGCGCTTCGAAATGCAATCTTTGGCCCGGGATAGGCATACCATATCCAGCTTCCTTTGAGCTCATACTCTTTCTCATCGTAGCATAACAATACATGTCCCGATTTCATGAATTGGACGCTGTAGTAGTGCTGGAAATACTTGTCGATGGTATACGTGCACTCGGGGAAATGATTGGAGTGGAGAATGTATATTTCATCAAGCCTTGCTTTCGACATTCCGTCTCTCAGGATTCAACATGACAGGCGATCGTTGCCTGTCTGTTTAATCTTTTTTGTTGGACGAGACAAGTGCTTGCACATTCTTGGGGACCAATATATTAGCAAATTACACAAAAATTGTCACTTTTTTTATTTCCCCGCAGTATTTCACGGCCTAAGATGCTAAGTGTCTGCTATTCATAGATTTTTAGGAATACCTTTCTACCGATGGAAATTGAGGCGTATCTCAACGAGCTGGAAAAACACATAGACGAAAGAAAAGAGATACAGCTCTGGAATTGCTGGCTCGATTTTACTTCCGGAAAATTGAAGCGTGGGGCATTTTTACCGAGTCGGTCTTACAAAGCCATTTCGACATTGAGGTGGCCGGAAATACAGGTAAACGAAGCTGTTGACAGGTACGATAGAATGCTCCTGGACCAGCTCTCGATCTGCTCGAACAGCCTGACAAAGGGAAGCGGTGATTTGCTCTGTGTACGCTGTAACTACGGTACAGGGATCATACCATCCATGTTCGGTGCTAATCTCCATTATCTCGCAGATGAGTTGAATACATTGCCCTCGGCCAGACCGGTAGATTTAAAAACCCATAAAATCGAGGAGCATCTCAAACCTAAAAGTGGCAAACGCGGGTTAAGGCTGTCTGAGCGAGTCTTTGTGATGGTGGAGCGATTTATAAAAGCCTTCGAGTCTTTTCCCAAAATTCAACAATTTGTCCACATCTATCCTCCTGATATTCAAGGTCCGGCAAATGTTTGCCAAATCCTCATGGGCAGCAATTTTTACTTGGATGTGATTGAGAATAAAGAGTTTGTTCATGAAGTCATGGAGATGATTACCGACACTATCATCGATTACCTGAAGAAGTGGTACATGATCGTCCCTCCTTTGCCGGGTAATGTATCTGTCGCTTGGGGAATGCTTCATCCAGGAAAAGTAATGATCCGGGATGATGTTGCCATGAATTTATCGCCGGAGCTGTTTGAAGAGTTCATTCTCCCATACGACAGGAGGATATTTTCGGAATTTGGAGGAGGGGCAATTCACACCTGTGGAAGGTGCGATCACTATATACATCTTGTTCACACGATCGGAAACATATATGCAATGAACCTCACACAACCGGAGATGAACGACATGAATCGAATCTATAAAAATACGATCGACCGGGATATTCAACTGATAGGTCTCGACCTTAATGAGATCACACGTGCCGAATCTCTGAACATCGATTTAAAGGGCAATGTTCACGGGAGACCGGATCACGGGAGTATTACCCACTGAAAGGGGGTGAGTTATAGTGGTCTAGTTGTTGTCGGATTATTGTCAAAACCAAATTGTATGGAGGAAACAAATGAAGAAAGGTCTTGTTCTTTTATTGACAGGTTGTGCGCTGCTATTCCTCACCGGTAGTCTTCTGGCGAGTGGCCAGAATGAGGGTGAACCTGGGTCTGCCGGTCCGGTGGAGCTGACCTTCGCCGGCTGGGCCATCGATTCCGGGGTTTACGATCGAGCCATGTTGGACGCCTTTGAAACAGCCAACCCGGACGTCAAGCTTAGAGTGTTCGACATTAGTGCCAAAGAGTACATCGATAAGATTACCATCATGCTGGCAGGAGATGAGGATGTCGATGTTTTCTATGTCAAGGAAGCGCCCCAGTACGCCGGCCTGGTGGCCCGAAACCAGATTTTAGCAGTCGACGATCTTCTGGCCAATGATACGGAAATCGATATCAACGCATATGGGGACTCTCTTAGCCCCTTGAAAATCGAAGGAAAGGTATACGGTCTGCCATACCGAAGCGATCCCTGGTGTTTATTCTATTCCAAGGACTATTTCGACAAATCCGGTGTCGCATATCCGACCAATGACTGGACTTGGGGTTACTACAAAGATATCTCAAAAAAAATGACCGCCGGAACCGAACCGAACAAAACCTACGGGACCTATGTCCATACCTGGATAGACTGCTATGTCATTCCCGGTTTGCAGATTAACCAGGCCAACCTGTTGGAGTGCGATTATGCCGATCTCAAGCCGGCGCTGGATCTGTTTACCGATATCCAACTCGTTGACAAGTCCGCCATTGATTATGCGACCAATAAATCCGTCGGCAACAGCTACAGGATAATGGAAACGGGAAAAGTTGCATCAGTCGTGATGGGAACCTGGTTCATCAACCAGTTGATTCAGGATGAAATTGACGGGAAACACAATACCAACTGGAGCCTCGTGCAGGTGCCGACATGGAAGGGCGATAGAGACTCCACCGCTGTGAACACGACCCCTGTAGTATTGAATTCCAAAAGCAAGCATCAAGATGTAGCCTGGGAACTGGCCAAATTCCTGGGTGGCCCACAAGGGGCGAAAATACTAGCCGATTATGTTATGATCCCTGGATACAAGGATTCGAATGTGATGGCAACGTTCACCCAAAACAAATACTTTCCCAAGGACGCGGTTGAGGGAATGAAGACGGACCTGCTCTTTGCCCTCTGGCCGCCCAGCAAACTCTCGGCTCCCGTAAACACGATGGTAAACGAAGAGATTAAGCTGGCCGTAACTGGAAACAAGACCGTCGACGAGGCCATACACGATATGACGTCAAGGAGGGAAGAGATTCTCAAGCAATATCAGTAGAAGCAAACAGGCGGCTAGCGCCCAAGGGATCCCAAGGGCGCTAGCAATCGTAGAAGCGGAGAAGTAGGGGTTTCAGGCAGTGGGAGTCACGAAGACTAAAAAAAAACTCCTTATCAGAAGGAACAGGCGAATTGCGTATATGTTCCTGCTACCCAATTTTCTGGGTTTCGCCTTGTTCTCCTTGCTTCCACTCGGAGCCGCCTTAATTCTCAGCTTCTTCCGCTGGGACAGTGCCAATCCTGCGGTTTTTATCGGACTGCGGAACATCTTTAGCGTCTTCGGGGACAGTACTTTTCGTATATCCTTCTTAAATACCCTTTATTATACTTTCGCGGTCGTTCCTCTGATCGTGCTCGTTTCTATAGTGCTTGCGTTGGTTTTAAACGAGGGCGGAAGAGGAATTTTCGTTTTCCGGGCGATATTTTTTTTCCCCCACATCGCATCGATCGTAGCCGCGGCAGTCGTCTGGCAGTATATGTTCAATCCCGATTTCGGTCCAATCAACTCTATGCTCAGATTTATCGGCATTATACATACACCCCGTTGGATTGCATCCTCGGAGTGGGCAATGCCTTCGGTTATCATAGTCAGTGTTTGGAAATATGCAGGCTATTACATGGTCATTTATCTTGCTGCGCTTAAGGGTATTCCTCAGCAATACTATGAAGCTGCAAAAATCGATGGAGCGAGTTTCTTTCAAAAAATGCGCTACATTACCTTTCCCGGATTGTCACACGCGACCTTCTTTGTTGTCGTTATGAGTATAATTAATTCATTTAAAGTGTTTACACTAGTCTATGTGATGACAGAAGGTGGTCCAGGCAGGGCAACAAATGTGCTTGTCTATACGATCTACACCGAGGCTTTCGTCAATCTGCGGTTCGGTTATGCCTCCGCCATTGCCCTGATCCTTTTCTTCCTGATGTTTTCTATCACGCTTATTCAGTTCTCAATGCAAAAAAAATTGGTGTACTATGTCTGACGCCAGTGCTTTGATACAGAATAAAATCATGAAGCACTCAACACGCTGGATTGGAAGACTTGTCATTTACGCGATACTGATCATCTTTTCTACCGCAGTCCTGGTTCCGTTCCTCTGGATGTTATCCACGTCGTTAAAAACTGAAATGCAGGTTTATGATTTCCCGATCAAATGGATACCGAACGACCCGCAGTGGGTGAACTATTTAACGATATGGAGCAAGATTAGTTTCCTGACCTATTATCTGAACACCATCAAACTGACATTGGTTATCACCTTACTCCAGTTGATCACAAGTAGTCTCGCAGCCTATGCATTCGCGAAGATTAAATTTCCTGAAAGCAAGTATCTTTTCCTGGGCTATATCGCTACACTAATGGTCCCGTATCCAGTAATTATGATTCCGCAGTTCATCCTTTGTAAAAAGCTTCACCTCGTAGACACACACTGGGCACTGATCCTGCTACTCGCCTTCAGCCCTTACGGAGTATTCCTGCTGCGCCAGTTCTTTCTGACGATCCCAGATGAATTTTCCGAAGCTGCGCGCATAGATGGTCTCTCCGATTTCGGAATTTGCTCCAAGATCATTATACCGTTGTCGAAACCCGCCCTGACGTCCCTGGCGATATTCGTATCGGTTTTCGTATGGAACGATTTTCTCGGTCCACTGATCTATTTAAATACCGACAGCAAGAAAACCATACAATTGGGAATTCGCTATTTCATGATGCAGTACGGGTCTACCCAGAATCTAATAATGGCGGCGTCTGTAGTGTCGCTGATACCGATCATCCTACTGTTCATTTCCGCTCAACGGTTTTTTGTCGAGGGAATTACGCTGTCCGGGATAAAGGGTTGATTGAAATAGACTATTCTGTGAGGACATGAGAGGTGAAAATTTACATTCTGGCTGACATGGAAGGAGTGTCGGGGATAAACACGATTCGCCAGGTGGAGCGAACGTCAGACGAATTTACAGACGGGCGAATACTGCTGGAGAAAGAAATCAATCAGGCGGTCGACGCCTGCTACGAGAACGGCGCAGACAGGGTATATGTTTGCGATACCCATGCCGGTGGTGGACAAGTAGACCTTCTGCACATGGATGATCGTGCGATCTATGAAATGCCCAGTAATGGTTTATTGATGCCGTCTTTGGATAGTACTTTCGATGGCGTGATATTGCTGGGGCATCACGCCATGGCCGGGACTCTTAACGGGTTTCTGGACCACACATTTCTTTCCAGTGAGTGGTTCGCATGCAGGATCAATGGAAACCTGGTCGGGGAAATAGGAGTCGAAGCAGCCTATGCCGGTCATTTTGATGTCCCCGTGATGCTGGTAGCTGGTGATGCAGCGGCAACGTATGAAGCAAGCGCGTTGCTGGGACATGTGGAATGTGCCGTTGTAAAGTGGGGCCTGGGCCGGAACTCCGCCCGTTGCCTTCCGGTATCTGAATCTCACCAGGTGATACGCCAAGCTATAGCCAGGGCAATGTCATCTGCATGTACATTTAAAGCTCTCAAATACAAGCTCCCGGCAACTCTGAGAGTGACTCTCTGCCGCTCAGATTTTGCGGATCGGATTGCCGGGGATGCGCGAATCCGAAGAGTAGACGCGCGGGTCGTTGAAATAGAGATAGCCAGCTTCCGCGATATCATGCGTTGGAACTACACGCCGTAAGAGACGGCATCAAATTATAGGAAGGCCCCATGCTGTATCCACAGGAAAACTTGTGCAGGCGAAGCCAATCGCTAGTGAGAAGGTTTTTCAGGCTTCTCGTTCCTTCCGGCGCAGTTCATTTCATGCCGTTGTACGCCCGAATGGATCAATAATTACGCTGGACAGTATCGCCGGGGACGTTGTCTTCCCGAAGAGCGTGGTTTATAGTGTCCGAGCAAAAACCCAGAGTATTGGAGGAGGATGTATGAGGTCAATAGAGACGACTCTGCGGATTGCCGCCTGCCTGCTGTTCCTGATTCTGTTGAGCCAGTGCGCCACGGTGCAGGGCGGCGGGGATGGGCCGGGCTCCTATGCGCCGAACACGAACCAGGACGACGGGCAGGTCATGGGATTCGGCATCCTGCGCCGGCTTCCCGGGCAGTGGCACGGTCCGGTTACCACCACCACTCCAGCTGGCAGCTTTGACCAATGGTACGTGGATTTCCGCCCGGTTTCTCCCGGACAGATCTCCCAGTACTCGACCCTGGATGCACAGACGATCAACTACATCAGCTTGTTCATCGTAAAGCACGAGGATCGTTTGAAGGTTGCCTTGCGAACCGAGGGGGTGTTCCAGGGCAAGGGCTGCGTTACCTACGAAGTAATCGACACGGTGAAAGAATCCGAGTGGTACTACCGTTTCTCGGATTTTCAGGCCGGAGACGATAGGGCCTACACCGAGTTCACCTTTAAAGGTGATGAGTTTCTCATGGAGGTCTACACCAACCGCTTCAACCGCGTGTCTCCCCTTGAGGTCCACTGCAGGTGGAAAGCCAGGCTCGGCGGCCGGAGGGCGGCTGAAGCATCCATCGCAAGGTTCGATTTTCCTCAGAGCATAATGGTGAAAGATTTTTCAACAACCTTCAGGCACAGATCGGAGAGCATCTACTTCGACCTGGAAAACGACCCTTACCGTTCCCTGGAACAGCCCCACGTCGGGGAGGTTACGGTGAACATCGCGATCGATGAAAAGCTGAAGACCAGAAGCGAAGACGAGCTGTTCCTGCTGCTCACCACAGAATCGCTGTTCGATGGCCTGCGCTACGATGCGGAAAACCTTAAGTACATCTCGAAGTACGTATTTTTGCCGATCGATACCCGCACCCATACCTTTACCCACGTGCATCCCGGGCGCTACTACCTCTACGCTTACAATGATATCAACGGAGACAGACGTCATTTGAGCGGGGACTACATGAGCTCGGATGTGAACAACGTATTTACCCTCTCTCCGGAGGGACACGTGACTGTGGATGCCGTGATCGATTTCGTCATTCCCTAGAGGTGGCTATCGTAAACCCATGCCCCCTGCGAGGCGATGATCACCTGCTGCAGGATGAAGCAGGCGATGGCTGCCATCAGCATCACGCCACCGTAGAAGGCCGCGGGTACCGGCTCGAAGTAATGCTTGCCCATCAAGCCGGACGCAAACGGTACCAGAGACAGCCAGAACAACAGGTGCAGGTTGATCGACGAGTCGAGGGCCCGCTCTTCCCCGCCTCCTATGGGCCGGAATCCACGGGGTTGCCTTCGGACACCCAGAGCCTGTAGCCCCCCTTCAAGGCGTATACGTCGTCGATGCCGTGTTCGATCATCAGCAGCGCCGCCCGGGCGCTGGAAGCCTCGTTGGGTCAGGAGCAGTAGGTGACGATCGGCCGGGGCTTCTGGCTCAGCTCGGGCAGATAGCTGGCCACGATGGCCAGGGGAACAAGCTCGGCCCCGGGGATGTGTCCCTCCTCATATTCGGCAGGCGTACGTACATCGAGCACGGTGACCGCGTGCTCCGCGAGGAGCTTCTTAAACTGCTCCTGGTTCATTCGCGGAACGCTGTCCGTGGAGGACTGTGCGAAGCCGAGCGACGCGAAGCAAAGGGCAGCCACAGCCGCCAACGCCAGGCTCTTCTTCGTCATCTTTCGATCTCCTTTCCAAAGATTCGCCTCCGGTGGCCGGCCGCACCGCCAGAGGACGCTCTCGGGAACTCCCCCTCCCCTGCATTCCGAGCCGATGCACCATCCCAACCGAAGCAACGATATACGATCAATATAGTAACAGTGAGCGGAGAAAGCAATCAGCGCTGACCTATCCGCTCCGATCCCGGGGACGGCTCATCGAGGTACTTCAGCCGGGCCCGTCGATTGGCGACCACGTCTCTTTCGGTGTAACGGTTTCCGCGCTTCTGGATCAATACGTTGCTTCCGTTGACAAGGACGTTCTTGCCGGGCTGCTGCTTGAGCCGGCGTACAGCCACTGGATTGCGGCGCGTGTTCGTACGGATCATCTGCCCTTTCATCCAGGTCCTTAAAAGACAGCATTTCCGGGATTATGATTGGAATCAGCTCGAATTGAGGCTATGCTTTTATGCTCGCCTGCCCACCATAGCCTGTACCCCTAAAGTTGTTCAACACGCCCGGCGCACCGGCGCAGCCACGGGGTCGAGTCTTCCTTTCGTCCCGCAGCGAAACGCACCAGCAACAAAATGCGGGCCGGTCCGCCCGGCGCTCCGGAAGTCAAGAGTCAAATCTCGGGCCGATCAACTCAGCCCCGATCGCCGGCTCGTTGGAACTGCGCTCCTGTCAACGGCATCCATAAGAGGTTGGTGGGCTCAAACGGTTTAAGACCGAACCCGTGCAGCCCCAGCTCCTCCTCCCCATCGCGCCCGGAGTCACCGAAGTATGTCAGCTCCCGGGTCGTGGCTCAGGTTGCCGACACGTCGCTCCAGCAGCAGCCTTGCACGCCAGGCAATGAAACTGTTCCCATTGCCTCCATTATCTAGTAAGATCATTGTCATGCCGACGATTTTGGATGTGGCTGCAAAGGCTGGTGTATCGAAGGCCACTGTCTCGAGAGTGCTGAACAACACTGCCGTCGTGAATGTCAAGACGAGAGAGCGAGTTCTGCAGGTGATTCGGGAGCTGAACTACACACCTAGCTTTCTCGCGAAAGGCATGCGAAAGCAGAACTCCGGAACGATAGGTATCATTGTACCGGACTTCAACAACCTGTATTACTCCGAGTTTCTCACACATGTAGAAAGGGAGGTCCGCTCAACCGACTACACATCCATCATCTGTTCCGTTGAGAATGACATCGAGCGGGAGAACGAGTACATAACTAGGTTGGTGGAACGACAACAGGTCGAGGGACTGATCCTGTGCTGGTACTTCAGAGCCAAGGAGGATAGCTCCTTCTTGAGCAAACTGTCCCGCAGGCTGCCGATCGTCCTGATGGACGAGACGGCGGAAGGACTACCTATTTCTTCGGTTTACTCCGATCAATACAAAGGCCTGAAGACTCTGACCGAACACCTCATAGGCAAGGGACACAAAAGAATCGCGATCTTGAGGAGTCTGAAGCGCTACACGATCGGACAATTGAGGTTCGAGGGGTACGTGGATGCGATGCAAGAGGCGAATTTAGAAGTTCGCCCGGAGTTCATCGAGGAAAGCGATTGGACGGTTTCTGGGGGATATGAAGCCTGCAATCGACTGCTTGAAAGATGCGGAAGTGGAGTGCCTACCGCCATCATCGGGGTGAGCGACCTCATAGCGATTGGCGCCCTCATGAGTGTCTATGAAAGGAAGCTGTCCGTTCCCGATATGATCGCGATTGCAGGTTACGACGACATCCCGCTGGCGAGGGCCATTTTCCCCCCACTCACTACAGTCCGGGAACCGATTGCCAACAAAGCGAAGATAGCGGTTCAGCTTTTGATCCAACGAATCAAGAACGAGCGAAAACGAAACAAAGATGTGATTCTGGAAACCCAGCTGGTGCTCCGGAAGTCCGCGTAGATCGAGCCCTCCTGCCAGCCGCCGGCAGGGCCGGACGGCGCCCCCATGCAGGCGAGATTTTCTGAGAATGTGCTTATTTCCTCCACAATTCGGGGTTGACAAAAAGGTAGAATGTGTTAGGATTGTAATCAGTTTCATGAAATTGGTTACAAATAGATCGTGAGATCTCGTCGACCAGGAGCAGGGGCCGGAAGTGGAACAGCTCCTTACGCTGCAGAAGATCACCAAGAAGTTCACTGGAACCCTCGCCCTGTCCGATGTCGATTTTGAGCTCCGGCGAGGTGAGATTCACGCCCTGGTGGGCGAGAACGGTGCGGGCAAGTCGACCCTGATCAAGATCGTCACCGGCATACACCAGCCCGACGACGGAAAGATTCTCCTGGAGGGCCGGAGCGTGGTCTTTCCGGACGCACGCGCCTCCTACGATCACGGGATTGCGGCCATCTACCAGGAAGCGAGCCTCTTCGAGGACCTGAGCATCGCTGAAAACATCTACATGGGCCACCAGGAGATACGTCCGCTGACGCGCAACATCAAATGGCGGGCGCTGTACCGCAGGGCGGAGGAGCTCATCAAGAGCCTGGAGGTGAGCCTGAATCCACGTTCCCTGGTCAGAAGCCTCAGCATCGCCGAGAAGCAGCTCGTTGAGATCGTCAAGGCGCTCTCCTTGGAGGCGAAGATCCTGATCATGGACGAGCCCACCGCTTCGCTCACCAAGGAAGAGATCGACTACCTGTTCAGGATCGCCAGGAAGCTGCGCGCCGAGGGCACGGGGATCATCTTCATATCCCACCGGCTGGAGGAGGTCTTCGAGATCGCCGACAGGGTGACGGTGATTCGGGACGGCACCAAGGTCGGTACCGTGCCGAGGGACCACCTCGACGTCGAAGAGCTCGTGCGGATGATGGTCGGCAGAAACGTGAAGACCCTCTATCCGAAGGAACAGGTCCGGATCGGAGGACAGATCCTGCGGGTGGAGAGGCTATCCAGGGCCGGGGAGTTCCACGACGTCAGCTTCGAGCTCAAGAGAGGGGAGATACTGGGCGTGGCCGGGTTGGTCGGCTCTGGCCGGACCGAGGTGGCTCGAAGCATCTTCGGCGTGACGCGGCCCGAGGGGGGCAGGATCTATCTCGACGGAAAAGAGGTCAGCATCGAGAACCCCGGGCAGGCTCTGGAGTTGGGGATCGCATACTTGTCGGAGTCGAGGGGAGAGTACGGGCTGGTACTACAGATGGACATCACCCAGAACATTACCGTACCGATCCTGAGACGGTTTTCCCGTTTCGGGTGGCTGAACCGAAAGGCGGAGAAAGCAGCAGCCCGGGAATTCTACGATCTGTTGGACATTCGGGCTTCGGGGCTGGACCAGAAGGTCGAGAGCCTTTCCGGGGGTAACCAGCAGAAGGTGTCGATTGCCAAGTGGCTGGCCGCGAACGCCAGGGTTCTCATCCTGGATGAGCCCACCAAGGGAATCGACATCGCCACCAAGGCGGCGGTGCACAAGCTGATGAGCGAACTCGCCGGGGAGGGCAAGGCGATTCTGATGATTTCGTCGGAGATCCCCGAGATCATCGCGATGAGCGATCGAGTGATCGTCATGAACGAAGGCAGGCTCGTGTCGGAAATCGCGCGGGAGAGCGCGACTCAGGAGGCGGTGCTCAGCGCGGCCCTGGGCGAGAAGGGAAAGCAGCCGCGTCCCTAGCCTGGAGAGAATGCACTAGGACATGGAAAACAGAGACTACAGAGTGCGGTTGGCGGAGCTCGCGCGGAGACGGGAGTTTGGTATCCTCATCGTCATCATCGTCGTCATGACGATTGTCGGTTTCAGAAACCCGACCTTCTTCACCAGGGATAACTGGAAAGACCTGCTGATGTACTCGTCGATCCTGGCCTTCATCTCCATCGGACAGATGATGACGATTGTTACCGGAGGTATCGACCTTTCCGTCGGCTCCGTGGTGGCTCTGTCGGGGATGAGTGTGGGAATGATCATGCGCGAGAACCCGGCTTTGCACCCCGTAGTGCTGATCCTCTTGGGTACGTTGTTCGGTCTGGGCTGTGGGATGGCCAACGGGCTGCTGATAGGGAAAGGGAAGATACATCCACTGATCACGACCCTGGCCACGATGTCGATCTATCGCGGACTGGTGGTCGTCGTGTCCGGAAGCCGGTGGGTTGTCTACGGAGATATCACGGAGGGGTTCCGCATGATCGCCCGGGGGAGCATCCTGGGCGTCAACAACCTGATGTTCGCCGCCATCCTCATTGCTGTGGCGGCGTACTACTTCCTGAATCATACCCGCAAGGGCAGGGAGATCTTCGCCTACGGAAACCACAAGGAGGCCGCCAAGTTCGTGGGCATAAACGGAACGAAAATCAACATCCTCGTGTACGCCCTGTCGGGAATGCTGGCAGGGTTCGGCGGCGTGCTTTGGGTTTCCAGAGTTCACACCGCACAGGCCAACACCGCGTTGGGCTACGAGATGCAGACCATTGCCGCGTGCGTGATCGGAGGCGTCAGCGTGTTCGGAGGCGTGGGATCCGTGGTCGGCGTGCTGGCCGGGACGATGCTCTTCGGCATCATTCTGAACGCTCTGGAGCTCATCGGGATCGTCGATTTCTGGAAGCTGTCCGTCCAGGGACTCATCATCCTGGTGGCGGTCATCTTCGACGCGATCCTCTCCCATCGGGTCGCCGACCGCATGCGAAAACGCAGGAGAGTGTTCGATGAACGGTGAGAGGGGAAAGCCGTTCGGTCCCGCGCTCCTTTCTGCGCTCAAGGGCTGGGAGTTCACGATCTTCGTCCTTCTGATCCTGGTATTCATCGTCAACCGCATCTTGTCGCCGGGGCTCTTTAGATTAGAGAATCTGGTGGACGCCACGCTCACCTTCACCGAGAAGAGCATTCTGACCCTGCCGATGGCGCTGCTCATCATCAGCGGTGTGATCGACATCTCGGTGGCCTCGATCTCGGCCATGGCCGGAGTGGTGCTCGGCGTCTGCTACAAGGCCGGTATGTCCATCGGTACCGCGACCATCGTCGGCCTGGCGGTGGGTCTAGTCGCCGGGCTGCTGAACGGGCTCATCATCACCAAGCTGAGAATCCCCTCGATCGTTGTGACCCTCGCCATGATGTTGTTCTACCGGGGGGTGGGTTACATCCTCTTGGGCGACACTGCCGTGAGAGACCTGCCGGAGCGCTTCGGCCTGCTGGGGGGTGCGTACAGCGTCACCTTCGTGCCCATCCAGCTCATGATCTTCGTGGTGCTTGCCGTGGTGTTCGGGCTGTTGCTTCACAGGACGCGATTCGGGCGGCTCATCTATATCGTGGGCAACAACGAGAACACCGCCCGCTACTCTGGGGTCCGGGTCGACAGGATCCGGCTGATTCTTGCAGCTGTCACCGGGCTGATTGCCGGCCTTTCAGGGATCCTGCTGACTTCTCGCATAGGATCCGCCAGGCCGGACATCGCGCAGGGCAACGAGATGGCCGTTATTACCATCTGCCTGCTCGGGGGGGTGTATATCTTTGGCGGCAAGGGATCGATTGTCGGTGTCGTGGTGGCCGCCCTGATGATCGGCTACGTGCACTACGGGCTTTCGATCATGAACGTCCAGGAGCAGGTCATCCGCATCTTCACCGGCGGGCTTCTGATCGTCGCCCTGCTCATTCCGACGATCGCGTCGCGTTTCCGAATCCCAGCCAGGGTGCGAACAAAGGAGGCAAGCGATGAACTGACTAGTGCTCCGAGACGTCAATGAACGAAAGCGATTAAGGAAAGGAGAAACCAAATGAGGAAAGTAGTTGTTGCAGTTGTATGTCTGATGTTGCTCTCTGGCGTTTCCCTGGTGTTCGCCGGGGCCAAGCCGGAAGCCGAAGCGGCAGGGGCGAAGGGGGAAGGTCCCTTCACCCTGGCATGGGTACCCAAAGGGCTCGGGCATCCCTACTTCATTTCCTGCTACGAGGGCGCACAAGAGGCGGCCAAGGAGTACGGAGACAAGATCTTCGAAGTCGGGCCGGATGACTGGAGCGTGGAGGGGCAGATCGCGGTGATCGAATCGGTCATCGACCAGAAGGTGGATGCGATCGGCATCGCGGCCAACGATCAGGACGCCCTGGCCCCGGTGTGCAAGAAGGCCATGGAGGCGGGGATTCCCGTCGTGGCCTGGGATGCCGCGGTCGACCAGAACGCCCGTGTCACCTTCGTGAATCAGGCCAGCTTCGAAGGCATCGGACGGGGCCTCGCCGCCGCTATGGGTGAGGCGATCGGCTACAAGGGTGAGATCGCTGTGCTGAGCGCCACTCCGCAGGCGCCCAACCAGAGGAAGTGGTTGTCGTGGGTGTACGAGGAGCTGAAGGACTCCAAATACAAGGACGTGAAGCTGGTGGACGTCGTGTACGGCGACGATATGACCGAGAAGAGCTATGACAAGGCGCTCGGGCTGATCAAGGCCTATCCGAACCTGAAGGGCATCATCGGCCTTTCCGCGGTCGCTACCCCTGCTGCCTGCGCCGCAGTCACGGACAAGGGACTGAGCGGAGACCTCAAGGTGGTCGGATTCGGTATCCCCAGCACAATGAAGGATTACGTGCTCCAGGGCACTTGCCAGAAGTTCCTGCTCTGGAACACCATGGACCTCGGATACCTGGCGGCGAGCATCATGCACAAGTGCTGCACCGGCGAGTTCACCGGCAAAGTGGGCGAGACAATTAAACTTGGAAGGCCCACGATGGGGCAGCCCGATGGAGTCTACGAGGTGACGGTCGGCGAAGACGGCGATCCCTATGTCCTGCTCGGGCCACCCATGGAGTTCGACAAGTCAAACATTGAGAAGTGGGCCGCGATCTTCTGAAGGATCGCCGGCACCCTGCTTCGGCACCGGCTTTCCGGTCTGGGGCCGCCCAACGCGGGTGACCCGCTGAACGGGACGCCGGAAGACAGCGCCGGGGGTGCAGCCTGCGGAGGCGCAGCATCCCCGGCATCCCAAAACGCGTTCACTCCCCCTGGCAGCCGCGGGGACTGCCAGGGGGAGAGGCCGGGCCGGCGTGCCCGGGTCACAGAGGGAGGAACCAGGAATGCCCCAAATCACATTCATCGGTGCCGGGAGCACGATGTTCGCCAGAAACATCCTATGCGACATCTTCTCGTTTCCCGAGCTACGGGAAATCACGGTTATGCTGGAGGATCTGGACGAGCAGCGTCTGGACATGACCTATCGGCTTGCCAGGCGTCTCGTGGAGCAGGAGGGCTACCCGGCAAAGATCCTGCGCACGACGAATCAGAAGGAAGCCCTTTCGGGGGCGGACTTCGTCATCATCATGTTCCAGGTGGGAGGTCTGGAGGCTTACGATCTGGATAAGAAGATACCGCTGAAGTACGGCGTGGACCAGACCGTCGGGGACACGCTGGGACCCGGAGGGACCTTCCGCGGCCTGCGGTCGATACCGCCCCTGATCGACATCTGCAGGGACATGGAGAAGCTCTGTCCGAAGGCGCTGCTTCTGAACTACGCCAACCCGATGGCGGCGCTGATGTGGGCGGTCAACAAGGCGACCTCGATCCAGAGCGTGGGGTTGTGCCACAGTGTGCAGGCCACGACGCGACAGCTGGCGGGGTACATCAAAGCGGGCCCCTGGGAGAACTACCCCTTCACGGAGGAGGACTGGGAAGTGTTCTTCTACGCGAAGGTACCGGAGAACATCAACTTCCTGTGCGCGGGGATCAATCACCAGGCCTGGTATTTGAAGTACGAGGTGGATGGAGAGGACGCATATCCGCGCATCCGGAAGGCGGCGGAAGACAAGAGGTGCTACGAGGCGGATGCGGTGCGGTTTGAGATACTGAAGCACTTCGGATACTTCGTGACCGAGTCGCCCAATCACATGTCCGAGTACGTCCCCTACTTCAGGAAGAACCCGGAAATGGTCAAGAAGTACCTGAAGCGCCGGTGGGACTACTACGACATCTGCGTGCAGAAGAAGGACGCCCTGAACAGGGAGATTCGGGAGCAGATCGAAGGGAAACGCAAGATCGAGGTGCGGGCAAGCGTCGAGTACGGCTCCAGGATCGTGCATTCCGTGGTGACAGGAAAACAGATCAGGGTCAACGGGAACGTGGAGAATACCGGGCTCATCACCAGCCTTCCGGAGGGCTGCTGCGTGGAGGTACCCTGCCTCGTCGATCGAAACGGCGTACAGCCCTGCTACGTGGGGGAGCTGCCTCCGCAGCTTGCGGCCATCAACCGGACGAACGTCAACGTTCAGTCCCTGATCGTCGAGTCGGCGTTGAACCATGACCGCGAGGCTGCGTACCACGCGGTGATGGTGGATCCTCTGACCTCTTCGCTCCTGACCCTGGATGAGATCCGCTCCATGGTAGATGAGATGTTCGTCGCAGAGAAGGAGTGGCTGCCTGGGTTCTAGTGCCGGCGGGCTGCCGCCCGGCCACGGGCCCTTGCTGAACCAGAAAGGAACAAGGAATGGCAAACGACAAATTCGAGGAGATCTTTCGGAACCCGCCGCGTGAGTTCGGTCCCACACCGTTCTGGTTTCTCAACGAGAAGCTGGACGAGGCGGAGCTGTCCTGGCAGATCCGGGAGATGAAGGACAAGGGACTGAGCGGCTACGTCATGCACGCCCGCTACGGACTGGAGGTCCCCTACCTGTCGGAGGAGTGGTTCGGCAAGATCGGCCACATCGTGGCCGAATCCAAGAAGCTGGGCATGGACGCGATCATCTACGACGAGGTGGACTGGCCGAGCGGCATGAGCGGCACCCGCGTCCTGGACGACCATCCGGAGTATATCCTGACCTATCTCGACGTATCCTGGGTCCGCCGCGGCAAGACCCGGTCCATCGATGTCCCTCTGGAGGAGGGCAAGGTCGTGGCGGTCTTCGGTGCCTGCTGCCAGAAAGAGGGAGCCGGCGGCGACCAGGTCTACGACCTGAAGCTGAGCAGCCTGGAGCGGCTCGATCGGTATGCCAGGGACGGCAGGTTCACGATGGACGACGCCTCGGACTTCGATGTCGTATACTTCTTCGTCGAGAAGGAGCTGCGCTCCTTCCACCCCTGGACAGCCTTCCCTCAGCCCAAGCCGGAGGATTGTCCCTTCCACCAGCCGCACGGCTGGGACTGGTATTTTCCCTACGGCAAATACGTGGATCTCTTTAATCCCGAGGCGGTGGACTACTTCCTCGAAACCACCCACGAGCAGTACGGGAAGCGGTTTCGGAAGGAGTTTGGGGGGACCATATCCAAGCTTTTCACCGACGAGCCGGGCTTCTATACGGTCATGCGCAAGGGGTTCAGCGCGCTGCCGTGGTCCAGAATCCTGCCCGGAGAGTTCGAGGGGCAATACGGCTACTCGATCGTCGACTGGCTGCCCGCGCTGATCAGCGACGTGGGGGAAAAGACCCCCAGCGTGCGGCACGATTTCTGGCAGAAGCTCACATCCATGTTCGCGGAGAACTACGTGAAGAGGTGCGCAGACTGGTGCGAGCGGAACAAGCTGCAGCTCATCGGGCACTTCAGGCTGTGCAATCCCTTCCTTCTCTGGCAAATGGTGTATCAGGGCAACGCCATACCCGGGATGGCCCAGATGCACATTCCGGGGGTCGATGCGCTGGACAACGTGGAGGGGGATCTGAACCTGCGCTGGGGCGTGGACGAAGACGTCTGGCAGATCGAGAGCAAGCTCGTCTCCTCGGTGGCACACCACTACGGAAAGCGGCGGGTGATGAGCGAATCCTACGCGCTCGGCGGCTGGAAATACAGAATGGAGGACATGAAGATCCTCACCGACTGGCAGTACATGATGGGCATCAACTTCATGGTTCCCCATGCCTTCCACTATTCCATCAGCGCCCAGAGGAAGCGGGAGTGTCCACCCAGCCAGTTCTACCAAAACCCCATGTGGGAGAACTACGGCTTCTTCTCCCGCTATCTGGCGCGGCTGGGTGTCATGATGACCGACGCCGATCATGTCTGCGACGTAGCCCTCCTGTTTCCCATGGAGAGCCTGTGGGCCGAGTATGCCTCCGGCACGGTTGAGCGGTTTCCCTGGGACGTCAGCGACGACTTCTCCTACATCACCGACCGGCTTCTCCGGGCGAATCTGGACTACAACATACTCGGCCAGGATTGCCTGGCGCGCTGCACGATCGAGGAGGGGCGCCTGGGCATCCGCAGCCAGAGCTACCCGCTGCTGGTGGTTCCCCCCATGACCACCTTGAGGCCTGAATCCGCCGACCGGATCATGCGCTTCGTCTCGGGCGGCGGGAAAGTGCTGTTTCTTTCGCTTCTTCCGTACAAGGACAACGAGGGGAAGCCGTTGACGGAGTTCACTGCCTTCTTCGAGAAGGCCCTGGGCGTCTCGGCCCCGGAGCTGGTGGAAGCCTACAAGGGCCGCACGAAGCAGTGCTCTTCCTGCGGGAGCGGAAACGCCCGGCTCGTCCGCAGCGGGCCGCTGTTTCTCTCCGATCCGCGGCAGACCATCGAGGCCCAGATCGAGGCCCTGGTGGGGAGGGACATCGAGGTGCAACGATTGGACGCCCCGGAGGGGAACATCTACTGCTCTCACTGGCGCAAGGAGGGGAAGGAGATCTATTTCATCGTGAACTCCGACGAGGGCGGCCACGCGACGGAGCTTCATCTTCATGCCTCAGGCGAGGCCTCCTTCTGGGATCCGGAGTCGGGACAACGGAGCCCGATCCACTGTTACCGCGTCGAGGACGGGGGGCTTGTGGTGCCCTGCAGCCTGAAGCCGCTGCAATCCGTGTTCCTGGTGGTCGACTCGCGCAATAAGCCCTCTCCGGCGGTAGTCGGAACCAACGCCCGGATCCTGAAGGTAGAGGCATCCGGCATCGAACTGACCAGGGGCGAGTCGGAGGGTTCCTGTTACCTGGATGTCCAGGACGACGGGGGGGTGAGGCACGTCGAGGTGGCGGCTCCCCCGGACAGGGAAGTGGTGCTTGCCGACAGATGGAGCGCCTCCCGCCGTACCCCGAACGTGCTGGTCCTGAACCGGTGGCAGGTGGTCCAGGGGTTTTCCGAGGGAGTCGGGTGGTTCAACATGCTGGGCGGAACCGTGACCTGGGAAGCCCGATTTCGATTCCGCGGCTGCGGCGGCGATCTCCGGGCCGTCTTCGACCGGATGCCTGAGCCGAACAGGATCGAGATCAACGGGACCCCAGTGGAGAGGCTCCAAAGCTCCACCTACCTGGACCACGCGATGAAGGAGCTGGACATTCGCAGCCTGGTCAAGCAGGGGGCGAACAGGGTCGTGATCAGCTTCGAGCTGGCCGAGCGCGCCTTTCAGGGCAAGACGGACATCACTCCAATCGAGCTGATGTTCGACCCCGTGATGATCGTGGGCGACTTCCGTCTGGACAAGGAGGACGACGGCGAATATGTGATCGTCCCGGAAACAGGGAAGCTCCTGACGGGGAGCTGGACCGAGCAGGGGTATCCCTACTTCACCGGCTCGATCGAGTACAGGCAGCAGGTCTCGCTGGAGGAGGAAATTGTTCGAGGCAGCAGGTGCCTTCTGGTGGCGGAGGGAATCAGAGAGATCGCCTCCCTTCGCATCAACGATGAAACGCTAGGGCTCAGGCCCTGGAAGCCTCATACCTGGGATGTGACCGGAGCCTTGAGGGCGGGTAAGAACGAGATCTGCATCCAGGTATGGAACACCCTCACCAACCTGCTGGACCTGAAGAACATGGATTCTGGCATCTTGGGCCAGGTCCGGATCGTCTCGCAGAGGATTCTGAAAGCCCGTTCCACCTGAGGCAAACGCGAACGGGGCCATGAGCGAAAGGATACGGAAGGGGGCTCGATGGGAAAGTACTGCATCGTTGGTGAGGTGAAGCCGGAATATCTCGAGGAATACAAGAGACTTCATCGCGAGCTTCACAAGGGGGAGCACAAGGAGCTTCTCGAGGTGATTCGGGACTCCGGCGTGAACGAAGAGGCCGTGTTCATGCACGGCACGACGGCCATCATCTTCTACGAAACCGATGACCTGAATCTGGCCTACCAGCGGCAGGGTGCTTCGGAAGTGGCGGCGCGCTGGAACAAACTGATGGCTCCCATGTTCGCCTCCGCCTACGAGTTCAACGTTTCGGACACACTCCCCGTGCTCGAGAAAGTGTTCGATCTCTCGGAGCAGCTTCAAGGAAGGCTGAACCCATGAGCGGTGCCGCCGACAGACGATCCGAGTTCGAAGAAAAGCTCAGGCGCACGCGGGAGTATCTCGACAGAAAGAGGTTGGACGGGGTCTACCTCAAGAAGCGCAACAACTTCGCCTGGATCACCTGCGGAGGGGACAACCGCATCGTGGACCACAGCGAGGAGGGATGGAGCGGCGTTCTGGTAACGAAAGACCGCGCGGTTCTGGTCACCGACAATACAGAGATGCCGCGGATAGTCGACGAGGAGATGCGGGGCTTGCCTATCGAGCGGCATGAATACTGCTGGTACAAGTCGGGGCTCAAGGATTCGATCCTCGAGGTCTGCGGCGGCGCCAGCGTGGCCTCGGATCTGGAGATCGAAGGGCTCAAGCGCCTGGATTTGGACTTCGACCGCCTCCAGTACCAGCTGACGGTACAGGAGCTCGAGCGGTTCAGGATCCTCGGCCGGGAGACCTCCCGGTGCTTCACCCAGATCGGCCGGCAAATCGAGCAGGGAATGGCGGAGACCGAGGTGGCGGCGATGGTCGCCTTTGAGCTGATGAGAAAAAACATCCAACCGCAGCTCGTGCTGGTGGCCTGCGACAACAGGATATCGGACTACCGGCACCCGATCCCCACGGAGCAGAGGGTCTCGCGGTACGTGATGTACGTGGCGGTGGCGGTGAAGTGGGGGCTGAACCTTTCCATCACCCGGTTCGTCCACTTCGGGGATCCGCCGCCGGAGCTGGTTCGGAAAAAGGAGGCCATCCTCAACATAGACGCCCGGCTCATCCACAACACGAGGCCGGGAAGGAGGATCGCCGACATCTTCAGGCAACACCGGGAGAACTTCGCCTTTTTCGGCTATCCCGACGAGTGGATGAAGCTGCACCAGGGGGGCTCGGCGAGCTACCGAGTGCGGGACGTCAAGGCCACGCTGGACACGCCCGAGACCGAGATCGTCCTGCTGCACCAGGCCTATGCCTGGAATCCCTCCATTGCCGGGATCAAGAGCGAGGACACCATCCTGGTTCTGGAACAGGGGAACGAGATCATCTCGGAAGACCAGGATTGGCCGCTAGTGTCGATCGACGTCGGCGGGGACGAAGTGAAGCGGGCGGACATCCTCGTCAAAGGGTAGGGAGAACACAGGCCATGTCGACACGGATCGTGTTCATCGGGGCTGGAAGCACGATGTTCGCCAGGCTGTTGATCTGCGACATCTTCTCTCACCCCTCCCTTCGGGAGGCCACGATTGTCCTGGAGGACATCGATGAGAAGAGGCTCGACGTCACTTACCGCCTGGCCCAGAGGATCATCGAGGCCCACCGGCTCCCCGGACGGATACTGAAGACCTCCTCGCAGAGGGAAGCGCTGGCCGGTGCGGACTTCGTGATCAGCATGATAGCCGTTGGGGGTCTGGAAGCCTGGGACATCGACAAATCGATACCCGCCAGGTACGGGGTGGATCAGATTGTCGGAGACACCCTTGGCCCGGGGGGATTGTTCAGAGCCCTTCGGCACATCCCTCCGCTCTTGAGTGTCGTGCGGGACATGGAGGAGCTGTGCCCAAAGGCGATCCTGCTGAACTACGCCAATCCCATGGCCGCCATCATGTGGGCGTTGAGCCGGGCGTCAGTCGTAAGGAGCGTCGGGTTGTGCCACAGCGTGCAGGCCACTACCAAGCAGATCGCCGGCTACATCGGCGCCGCGGAATGGGAGAACTACCCGATCACTGACCGGGACTGGCACGATTTTTACTATCGACCCGTACCAGAGAACGTCAACTTCTGGGTCGCCGGCATCAACCACATGGCCTGGTATCTCAAGTACGAGGTCGACGGCCGCGACGCCTATCCTCTGATCCGAAAAGCGTACGACGACCCGAAAGCCTACCAGGCCGACACCGTGCGCTTCGAGATCCTCAAGGCCTTCGGCTGCTTCGTGACCGAATCCCCCCACCACATGTCTGAGTACGTTCCGTACTTCAGGAAGAGCCCGGAGGACATACGGCGCTACATGAGCTACACCTGGGACGCTCTGGAAATCACCCGCCAGAAGGGCCGGGACGATGACGCCTCCATAGCCCTGCAGATCGCCGGCGAGGAGCCCGTCGAGCTGAAACCCAGCGTGGAGTACGGAGCGAAGATCATCAACGCGGTGGTGACCGGCGAGACGACGCGGATCAACGGAAACGTCGAGAACACCGGGCTCATCACCAATCTGCCGCGGGGCTGCTGCGTGGAGGTGCCGTGTCTGGTAGACGCGAACGGGATACAGCCGTGCCACGTCGGCGCGCTTCCTCCGCAGCTCGCGGCGCTGAACCTGACCAACGTCAACGTCCAGTCTCTCATCGTGGAGGCGGCCCTACGGCGGGACAGGGAGGCCGCTCGCCAGGCGGTGATGCTGGACCCGCTCACCTCCTCGGTGCTTACCCTCGATCAGATCCGCTTCATGGTGGACGAGATGCTCGAGGCGGAGAGGCGCTGGCTGCCTGAGATACGCTGACACCAACCCCCGGTGGGCGGGAGTGAGCAGGCTCACGACCACGAACAGCAAGGTCGTGATCCCGGCCCCTCACACCGACGGCCATCACCAGGAGCCCCCCGAAGGCCATGTTCGAACGCTCTGTCATGATTAGCTTGTTCTTCTAGGTCTCGAGACCGAGCCCCCCTAAGACTGAGGACCGAGAAAACCTTCCTGCCAAGGGCCGAGTAAAAATCCATCTGCGGCCCGATTCCGGAAGCTCTTCCCTGCTGTATCTTCGGCATCATGACATCGGAAATCCATGTACTGATCACCCCGGCGGGGGTGCTGGCCGCCGTTCTCACCGGCCTGGTCAAGAAACGTTCATAGATAAGAGAGGAGAGAAAATCATGTCGAGTGCGAGTGCAGATGTGGTGCTGGCGCAGGGAGCGCCGGCGGGGCGGCGGGAGGCGAAAACGGGAGAAGCGGGCCGCCTGCTTTTCATCGACAACATCCGCTGGGTGCTGATGGTGCTGGTCGTCCTGGTCCACGTTGCCGTGACCTACGCGAATATCGGGGACTTCTGGTATTACCAGGAGGAGAGGGAGGTGGACATCGTGACGGGCCTTACCCTGGCCGCTTTGTGCTCCTCTATCCAGGCCTTCTCCATGGGGCTGTTCTTTTTCCTTGCCGGCACCTTCGTCCCCGGCTCCTACGACCGGAAGGGAGCCGGGAGGTTTACCGCCGACCGGCTGGTACGCCTGGGGGTTCCGACGCTCTGCTTCATGCTCCTGCTGCATCCCCTGACCGCGGTCGTCCGGGACGGGTTTCTGGGCCGCCTGCCGGTCGACCCGCTGCGAGCCTACGCGGGCTACCTCGCCAGCCTGGAGTTCCTCTCGGAATCCGGGCCGCTGTGGTTCGCCCTGGCGCTTCTGGTGTTCTCCATGGCGTACGCGCTGGTCCGCCGGACGTTCGGCCGGCCGCGCTCCCCGGCCGGCTTCGCTCCCGCGGCGGGCGGGCGCAACGGCCACGGCGCCGTGAGCCACGGAAAGGTGATCGCTCTTGTCCTCACCATTGCCGCGCTCTCCTTCCTGGTGCGCATCTGGTTTCCCTTCGGCGTTGACATCCTCAATATGAAGCCGGCCTACTTTCCCCAGTACATTCTCCTGTTCGCGGCGGGCATCTGGGCCGCCCGCAACCGCTTCTTCCTGACCCTGCCGGACAAGATCGGCCGGTTCTGGCTGCGGGTTGCTCTGTTCGCCGGAATCCCCATGTGGTTCCTCATGATGGTGAGCGGAGGAGCTCTGGATGGACGGCTGGACCTCTTCTTCGGCGGGATGCACTGGCAGGCGGCGGCTTACGCCTCCTGGGACACCCTGTTCTGCATCGGCATGGTGCTCGGGCTGATCGTCCTCTTCCGCCGCCGCTTCAACAGGCAAGCGCGGATCACCCGCTTCGCCGCCGACAACACCTTCGGAGTATACGTGTTCCACACCCCGCTCGTGGTTCTGATCACCATGGTGCTCAAGGACTGGCCGGCCTATCCGCTGCTCAAGTTCGCCGCAGCCTTGCTTCTGGCGGTGCCGGTCTGCTTCCTCGCCAGCGGGGCGATCCGCCGGGTGCGGCCCATGCGCCGGCTTTTCTCCTGATCGGCGGAGGTCTATAATGAATGCATGCCGCAGGCCGATGAATCCGCAGGCGTACGCCTCAGCCCCGTGAACGACGTGCTCTACTATCTGCTCTACGCCTCGGTCGCGGTGCGCATGGTGGTCGAGGCGGCGCAGCAGGGCTTCCGGCCATGGGTTCAGGCGGCCCTGCTCGCCGTCTTCCTTATGATGAGCCTGCTGCAGCCGGTCGTGCATCGCCGGCTGCCAGCCTTCATGCAGCCCCTGCTGGTCCTGTCCGCCGCGCTGGCCACGGGGCTGCTGTTCACCGAGCCGACTCTGGACTACTACGCCGTGCTGTATATCGGCCTCAGCCTGGCGGCCAACCGGTATCTGCCGCTGCGAACCGTCCCGTACTGGCTGGCAGGGCTCTGCGTCCTGCTGAGCTCGGCCCTGTTCCTGGCATTCGGCATGGCGGAGGGGCTTTCCTATGTCCCGACCTACGTGGCCGGAGTGCTGTTCATCGGTCTGTACGGCCGGGCCAACCGCAAGGCCGAAGAGGCGCGGGCCCGCAGCGAGGAGCTCCTGAGCCGGCTGCAGGAGTCCAACCGGAGGCTCAAGATCTACGCGGAGCGGGCCGAGGAGGTGGCGGCGGCGCAGGAACGCACCCGGATGGCCCGGGAGCTGCACGACGCGGTCACGCAGACCGTGTTCAGCATCAACCTCACCGCCGAAGCGGCCCGCCTGGCCTGCGACAGCACGCCCAAGAAAGTACCCGCCATGCTCGACCGCCTCCAGGAGCTGGGGCGGGAGGCCCTTGCCGAGATGCGATCGCTGGTCGAGGAGCTTAGGCCCCGCGCAGTGGCGGAGGTGGGGCTCGGCCGTTCCCTCGAGAAGCATCTGGCCATGCGCCGGCGCCGCGATCAGATGGAGATCACCCTCCAGGTCGCCGGAGAAGAGCGGGGCGAGGCGGCGGTCAAGGAGGCCCTTTTCCGCACCGCCCAGGAGGCCCTCAACAACGTGCTCAGGCACGCAGGAGTGCGCGCCGCCGCCGTCGAGCTCATCTTTGGAGAGGACACGGTGATCCTGCGCGTAAGGGACCGCGGGTGCGGCTTCGCGCCCGCCCAGGTTCCGTCGGCAGAGAGCTTCGGGCTCATCAACATGCGCGAGCGCGTGGAGGCCGTGGGTGGGCAGTTCCGCCTGCGGAGCGCCTCCGGCGAGGGCACGGAGATCGAGGCGCGGGTGCCCTTGGGTTGTGGAGGTCAAGCATGAAAGAAAAACCTGTTCGAACCGTGAGAGTCATGGTGGTCGATGATCACGCCATCGTGCGCGAGGGGCTGCGCACCTTCCTGGAGATGCTTCCGGACATCGAGCTGGTCGGGGAAGCCGCGGGCGGTGAGGAGGCGCTGGCAGCCGCGGAGCGGGTGGAGCCGGACGTGGTGTTGATGGACCTGGTGATGCCAGGGATGGACGGCATCGAGGCCATTCGCCGGCTTCGAGCCCACAGCCCGCAGGTCAGGGTGATCGCCCTTACCAGCTTCTCGGACGACGACAAGCTCTACCCCGCCATCAAGGCGGGAGCGGCAGCCTACCTGCTCAAGGACGTGGGGCCGCAGGAGCTGGCGGAAGCGATCCGGGCGGCGGCGCGGGGGGAGATGCTCCTGCACCCCGAGATAACCCGGCGCCTTATGAGCGGGATCGCCGGCGAGCAATCCACAGTCTCCGAGGAGCCCCTGACAGATCGGGAGCGTGAGGTGCTTCGCTGTTTGGGGCGAGGCCTTTCCAACAAGGAGATCGGCACGGAGCTGTTCATCAGTGAAAAGACCGTCAAAACCCATGTGAGCAACATTCTGGGCAAGCTCGGGCTGCTGGACCGCACCCAGGCGGCGCTATACGCGGTGAAGCATGGGGTGGTCTAAACCGATACGATCCACACCTGCTAGATTTCTCCGCTCCCGAACAGCGCCGCCAGCCAGCGATCGGGGATCAAGCCGTTCAACAAGCGCGGGGAGCCGCAATCCTTGTCCCCGCCTGCCCTCAAAGCCCCTTAGTGGGTGTTGATGTGGGTGTACGCGTAGAGTGAGCGGAACTCTCGGGGCGTCAGCCCCGTGAAGCGCTTGAACATCCGGCGGAAATAACCGGGATCCGAGTACCCGCATTGGTAGCCGATCTCGTTGATGTTTCGCCTCACGTCATGGTGCAGCAGCGCCCCGGCTACGCTGATGCGTTTTCGGTGGATGGCCTCGACGATAGACATTCCCTCCTGTGTTCTGAAGACACGCTCCAGATAGTCGGGATTGTATCGCAGCTCCTGTGCGATCACCGATGTTTTGATCGGCCTGTGGTATTCGGCAGCGATGTAGCTGCACACCGCATCGACCAGAGCAGACCTCCGTTCCCGAGCTTGGCCCGGCACAGACCGCTTCTGTTCCCTGCTTTCGCCGACCATGCACAGCATGAGAGCAATAAGCTGTGATGCACCGCATCGATCGAGAATCCCCAATTCCTGGTCGGATATAAATCGGCAGAACAGCTCAGTGAGTCCCTCCGGGTCTCGAACCGATGCCACCTTCGGTACGGTAAGGATCGTGTCGGAGCAGACGGCCGCCAGCAGCCGGAAGTGCGCCCAGTAGAAATTCACATCGTCCGTATAGGGCAGCAGACCGCCATGGTGGACCCCGGGATAAAGAAGGAGTGTCTGGTTTCTTACCAGGTGGAAGGTGCGCTCTGCCTCGAATATATCGAGACGACCCTGTGTAACAAAAATCAGCTCATACGAATCTATAATTCGCTTGGCGTGAATCCCGAACCCCGGCGACACGAACAATCCCCCGTTGAGTGGCTCGATGATGTCGCAGACGGTGAACCTGATCATACGCTCTGCAGGGGGTGTGGCCTGCCCCGATATTCAGCCTCCTGGCACCGGAACTCATGCGGTGTCATATGCACGGTGCGCTTGAACGCCCGGCGGAAGTGCCCCACGTCGGCAAACCCGCATAGCGCCGCGACTTCCGCGATGCCTCGCTTGCGCTGGAGGAGAAGCTGCGCCCGAGCCTCCCTGATCCTTCGTGAATGGATAGCCTCGCGTATGGACCTGTGGCGCTTGCTCCGATAGGCCCGTTCCAGGTAATCGGGATTGTAACGGAACTCCTTGGCGATGTCCGGGGTGCCGATATGTTCGTGATAGTGAGCGGCAATGTAAGCATCCACCCGCGACGCCATGCACTCCAGCCCGTCAGCCCGTACCCGCACCTCGGCCTTTTTACAGGAGAAGGCCATCTCGGAAAGCATGAGCACCACGAGATGATGGCGTACCAGCCGGGAGCGGGGCCCGTCCCGCATCGCCTCCAGCAACCGGTGGAAAAGGTGCTTCAGCCGCCCCGGGTTGTAGATGGCGACATGTTTGGGAACTTCCAGCGTCATTCTGGGCAGTCCCTCGGGAACCTCGGTCCGGAGAAACTGCAGCAAGTAGAAATCGACATCGCTGCCGTGCGAGAGGGTGAGGTTTTTGATCTCCTTCGACTCGACGAGGAACGCCTCACCCGCTCCCAGAGCAAGATACTTCCCGTCCGGATCGAGGTCCAGGCGGCCTCCGACGACGAACAGGAGGGTCACGGCGCTGGCAAGGTGCATTACCTCTTTCACCGCGTGCTGCGATGCGACGTGTTCGGCCGAGAGAACATTAAAAGGGCGTGCAAATGACACGGTCAAGCCATCTCGCACATCCATATTATCAATCCTCCCAAGCCCGCTTTCAAGGCCCTTCATGTTCACTCACGCACCCAGACCGCCATCTCGCCCGCAGACCGGTTTGCCCATGCATAGTAGGGTATGAATTTAAGATACGGATCGGCGAGAGGGAGGGCAATCTTTTCCTCGCTGTACAGACTGCCGCCGCTCGATCGCAATGGAGACGACTTTCCCGTTGCCGTGATCGTGAAGATGCCCCCGAGCAGCTCGGGTTGTTCCACGACCGACAGCGGGACCGCCGACGGCAGACTGATGGTGTACAGGGCGGATCCGACATCCACCTCCTCCAGGCAGTAGACGAAGGGGCCCCGCTGGATCGCTACCTTTCCATAATCCGCCCGCACTCGAGGGTCCGCGTAGATCCTGGCTGCATCCATCGGTAAAGTCAGTTCAATCCTGTCTGATTTCCGCCATGTTCTCCGCATCCGCAGATAGCCGTCTGCACCCGTGGCCGGGTCCACGGCTCCGCCGTTAACCGATAGGACGGGATTACGACACCAGGCAGGAATGCGCAAGCCGAGGGTAAACTCGGCGGGGGAGTCCGGCTCGACGTCGAAGATCACGGTACCCGACCACGGATAGCTCGTTCTCTGGCGGATCTGCACCGCAGCGCCGCCTATCGAGGCGGATAGGACGCCCTCGTGATACAGATCGGCGTACAGGACATCGCCCTGCAGGCGGTACATGTATTCGCCGAGGGACGCCAGCAGGCGTGCGACGTTGGGCGGGCAGCAGGCGCAGCCGTACCATGGTTGCCGCCGGTACTTGACCAACCGGTAGGCGCCGTTGGAGTCGCAGACGGCGGGCACGACTTCCAGGGGATTGACGTACAGGTAGCTCTCTCCGTCAAGGGACAGGCCGCTCAGGATCCCGTTGTAGAGGCAGCGCTCCATGACGTCCGCATAGCGGGTTTCATTATGGATGCGCACCATGCGTGATGAGAAGAGAAACAGGCCGATCGCGGCACAGGTCTCCGCGTACGCCGTGTCGTTTGGCAGATCAAAGTCCGCGCTGAATGACTCGTGAACAGCGGAAGCGCCGATGCCTCCGGTGACATACATCTTGCGACCTGTCGTGCTCTCCCACAAGCGGTCACAGGCTTCGCGCAGGGAGGAGTCGCCGGTCTCGAGAACCAGGTCGGCCATGGCCGTGTAGAGATACATGGCGCGCACCGCGTGTCCCACAGCCTCCCTCTGTTCCCGTACCGGCAGGTGGGCCTGATAGTAGTCGAGGGGCTTGGCGCCGAAGATCGATACAAAGCCGTGAGCCTCCGCCTCCCTCTCGAAAAAGTTGGGACGGCGGCCGCGCTCGTCGATGAAGTACTGCGCCCGTTCGAGGTACCTGGGATCACCGGTGAGACGATACAGCTTTATAAGGGCCAGCTCCACCTCCTCATGACCGGGGTAGCCGCGTATCTTGCCCTCTTCCACGCCGAAAGTCGCGTCGATCAGGTCGGCGAGGCGCCGCGCGACATCGAGCAGTTTCCCGTCTCCCGTGCCGCGGAACATGGAAACACCGGCCTCGATGAGATGACCGGAGCAGTACAGTTCGTGCGCGTCCCGCAGGTTTGTCCATCGCCGCGCGGGTTCCTTCGCTATGAAGTACGTATTGAGATATCCGTCGGGCTGCTGCGCGCGAGCGATGAGATCCACGGCCTCCCGCGCATGCTCCTTGATCCCGGCTGCGCCCTCGGGATCGTCGACGAGAACATGTCCAACAGCTTCGAGCCACTTGAACAGATCGCTGTCCTGAAACACCATTCCTCTGTGGGATCCCCGCGCCACTCCGGCAGCGATCCTGAAGTTCTGTACCGAGTAACTCTTCGGCGCACCGGGGATCTCGTCGTTCATAGCCTTCCATTGATAGGGGAGAACTCGCTCCCGTACGAGAGTCTGGTAATTGCGCCAGAATCCGCCTTCGATCCGAGCCCTAATTGGTTCCATAGCAGAATAAAATTTCATTCGCCGGTGTCATTATCTCAAGGTGACCAATCCGTAGAAAATGTGGACAAATCCGACCTTGGTCTATTCAAGTTGCGCGTTTTCGACAATCGTTATCTATCTTCGAAGGGAGGATCGAATATGAGGACCGTTACACTCGGAAATACGGGGGAAAAGGTCAGCGCCCTGTGTCTGGGCGCGATGAACTTCGGGACGAAGCTCGACGAAAAGGGGTCCTACGAGCTGCTCGACCGCTACTGGGAGGCGGGGGGCCGGTTCATCGACACGGCGAACAACTACGCATTTTGGTGGGGAGGCGACGGAACCGAATCGGAAAGTGTGTTGGGCCGCTGGATGCACCTGAGAAAGAACCGCAGCGAGCTGTTCCTCGCGACAAAAGTAGGGTTTAACCGGCCTCCTACGGGAAACGGACTTTCCCGGGCGCTCATCCGCAGTGAGATCGAAGGCAGTCTGCGCCGGCTCGACACGGACCGCGTCGATCTGTACTACGCCCACAAGGACCACCGGAGCGATCCGCTCGAGCAGACCCTCGCCGCCTTCGATGAGCTGCACAGGGAGGGAAAAGTCGGGCTGATCGGCTGCAGCAACCATCGCGCCTGGCGCATTCAGGAAGCGAGGACTCTCAGCAGTGAAAACGGATGGATTGCGTACTGCTGCGTGCAGCAGAGGCATACCTACCTGAGACCCGTAGCCGGAGCGCGGTTCGACCCACAGCTCGCAGTCGATGAGGAGCTTCGCGACTACTGCGCGGCGCATGGTGATGATTTCCTGCTTCTCGGTTATTCTTCCACCCTCGGGGGCGTATACGGCGGCCGGCCCGACCGGCCGATACCCCCTCAATATCGCGGGCCTGCCAACCAGGTCAGACTTTCGACGTTGTCGGAAGTGGCCCGGGAGGTCGGAGCGACGCCGCTGCAGCTCGTCTATGCCTGGATGCTTCACTCCACACCTCTCGCGCTTCCCCTCGTCAGCGCAGGATCGGTGGCGCAGCTCGACGAGAATCTCGGAGCCTTGCAGATCACCCTCGACGGCGCCCAGATGAAGAGACTCGATGAAGCGGGAGATCCGTCCGAGGATTGACGGGCTTGCTCCTACCCCTTGATCCCCGTAAGCGTGACCCCTTCCACGAAGTAGCGCTGCCCGATCAGGAAGACCACTACCGGCGGTAAAATGACGATGAGGGCCGCCGCCATGAGGGTGTTCCAAAAGGTCGCGTAGCTGTCGATGAAGAACCGAAGCCCGACGGCAAGCGTGTAGGTTTCCTTGGAGCTCAGGTAGATCAGCGGAGTGAAGAAATCGTTCCAGCAAAAGAGGAACTGGAAAAGCCCTACCGCGAGAAGGGCGGGCCGGATCAGAGGGATCATGATCTGCCAGTAGATCCGCCAGTAGGAGGCGCCATCGATGCGCGCTGCATCGTCGAGATCCTTCGGGATCGTAAGGAAGAACTGCCGGAGTAGGAACACGTTGAAGGCGCCGCCGCCGAACCAGACCGGGACGATGAGCGGGAAGAAGGTGTTCACCAGATGGAGCTTGCTCCACAGCAGGAACTGCGGGATCAGCACCACCGCGGGGGGGAGGATGATCGCGCCGAGGACAAGGCCGAACCAGAAATTACGCAGGGGGAAGCGGAAGCGCGCGAGCCCGTAGGCCGACATGCTCGCGGTCAGTAGAGACCCGACGACATTCGGAACTACCACGATCATGGTGTTTCTGAAATACAGCAGAAACGGGCTCGCCTTCATGGCCTCGGAGAAGTTCTGCCAGCGGATGCGGGCCGGCCACAGGATGGGAGGGAACTTGAAGATATCGCCCAGGGTCATCACCGAGCTTCGCACCAGCCAGTATATGGGCAGGAAGCACAGCGCCGCCCCAATGGTAAGCAGGAGATAGACCAGCGCCTTGCTCAGGGTTTGTGCCGTGCTTCGCTTCAACGCGCTTCTCCTTGGTAAAAGACCCAGCGCCGGGAGGTCCTGAAAATCAGGAGGCTGAGCAGCGACACGATGATGATGAGGACCCAGGAGAGGGCGGCCGCGCCGGCGAGGTTGTTTCGTTCAAACGCTTCTCGATACAGCAAGAGAACGTAGAAGAGGCTGGCATTGTTCGGTCCGCCCCCCGTCATCACGAAGGACTGCGCGAAGATGGTGAAGGAGGCGATCAGGCCGGTGACCACGTTGAAAAATGTGACGGGGGAGATCATGGGCAGCGTGACGGCGCGGAAGCGGTGCCACCAGTTGCCGCCGTCGATCTCCACCGCCTCCAGGAGCTCCCGCGGCACGCCCTGCAGAGCGGCCAGGAAGATTATTATCGTGTTGCCGGACCCTCCCCAGACGCTCATGAGCACGATGGAAGGGACCACCGTGGCCGGGGAGGAAAGCCACAGCGCCTTCGGCAGCCCCAGACCCTGCAGGATCTGGTTGAGCAGCCCAAAATCGACGTTGAACAGCCACATCCAGAGCGCGCTGGCGGCAACGATGGGAACGATCGTGGGCATGTAGAAGATGGTCCGGTAGACTCCCCTTCCCAAAATCTTCTGGTTGAGGAGCATGGCCACGATGAGGGAGTAAAGGGTTACGCAGGTCACGTTCAGCACGACGTAGTAGATCGTGACCTTCAGGGTATTCCAGAAGTACAGATCCGTCGTGAACAGACGAACGTAGTTGAGAAACCCCACCCAGCGGGGCGTGGTGAGGACGTTCCAGTCGGTGAGACTGATGAGCAGCACGCCGATCATGGGTGCAATCACCCAGATGAGCAGCCCCAGGATCACGGGGGATGCGAACAAATACCCCGCTATCGCTTCTCGGGCTCCTGCGCGAAGTGGCCGCCTTTTCACTGCTCCGCCTTTCCGACCGCCGCGCCAGCGCCGCGGCAACATGCCGGCGCCCCGAGCCATCATAGCACGGGGCGCCTTGTCTGGTAACCGTGAGTCGAAGGGCCCCTACTTGCCCGCCTGGAAGATGGGCGTGATCTTGGGCATGATCTCGTTCTTGATCACGTCCTCGGCGCTCCTCTGGCCAAGCCACACCTGCGCAAGCGCCGCCTCTATGACGTCATCCATCTTGGCGAAGGTGGGGACGTAGTAGAGGGGAAGCTGATGCGAATAATTGAGCGCAAAATCCACGACGGCTGTCTTGTACTCAGGCGGATGGCGGGGATTGTCGATCCACTTCTTGAGCAGAGCCGGGTCCGTGTACCACTGCTTCTCGTTCGGCAGCCAGATGCCGTTCTGGAGGAGAGGCAGCGAGTTGTTGGGATCCATGAGGAACCCCAGGAGAGTGAGCGATGCGTCCAGGTGCTTGGTGGTCTTGTAGACCACGATGGGGGTCCCCACGGACGTAGTGGCCAGGTTCTTCATGTAGGGCAGAACGCCGACCCCGAAATCCAGGCCCTGCTGGTCCTTGGTGGTCCCGAGGGTCAGCAGGTTCCACGTTCCGTCCATGACCATGGCCACCTGTCCGCTGAGAAGGTACGTCGCGGTATCGCCGGGCATATTCTGCTGCGATGTCGGGGTGGGACTCACATGGTCCACATTCATCAGGTCGGCCATCTTTTGAATGGCGTCGATCGTCGCCGGATCAGCCATGGTGAGCTTCTTGCCGTCCGCACTCACCATGCCGCCACCGTTGCTGGCGGCGAAGGTAAGCCAGGGCATCCACCACTGGGACACCCAGAATCCGTAGGTGCGAATGTTGTTCTTGTCAAACCCCGGGTCATACGGGGTCTTGCCGTTCGCATCCTTGGTCAGTTTCTTGGCCACGTCGACGAACTGATCCCAGCTCCACGCCTTGCTCGCCTCTGCGGGCGGATAGGGCAGCCCTGCTGCATCGAAGATCTTCTTGTTGTACCAGATCACCATGATCTCGTTTGCCACGCTGATGCCGACGATCTTGCCGTCAGGGGTGATGAACTTGATCTGATCCAGCTTCGGGGGCCCCTTCTTGTAGAAGTCCGTGAGATCCACGAACCTGCCGGCCATCCCCCATTCGAGCACATTGGGCTCGTAGAAGGTGCTGACGTCGGGCAGGGTCCCGGCCGCCGCGAGGGTCGTGATCTTCTGTGCGAACTCGGTGTTCCTTGCGAAACGAGTGCCCTCGACCTTGATGTTGGGGTACTTTGCCATGAACGTCTTGAGGAGGTTGGTCGTCGTAATCTCCTCGTTCTGATCCCCCCAGTAGGCATACTGGATCGTTACCGGCGCCCCGGAAGGTGCGGTCGCTTCGGCACCTCCCATGGCGCCCACGTCCAGCGCCGCCAGGAGCAGCAATGATCCCGAGAGCACAGTTACCATGGAAAATAGCCGTCTCATGGTTTGCTCCTCCCTTCTTAATGAAGATAAATTTAGTGTACCGAACGGTTTCACGACCCAACAAGGTGCGTGTGTCGAAGAAAATGTGTACAATTCCGACTTCCCGGCCTTGGCCCATCACCCTGATAAGCAGCTGGCGGATCGCCTCGGATGCCATGTCAAGATGATTAATAGAATTGTCAATCATCGAACATCTATTACCGCTGAGACCGCGGTTAAACTGGCCTTTGCTCGTGGGACCTCCCCTGAGTTCCGGTTTAATGCGCAACAAGCAGTTGATCTCTAGTACGCAAAGAAGAAAGTCGAAGCAGTGCTGGAGCCCCTCATTAGAACAGGATATATTTCCACAAAGGCGAGGAGCAATAGGCGACATCGGGCCGTGTAAATCGTAGGGATGAGCAGCACCAGCCGGTAGGAGGTACCAGCGGCGCACTAGTGGCGCTAGGAGGTCTTGAATAGACGACCGGAGACCTCCTCCCCGGAAACTGGACATAGAGCCTGTCAAGAAAGGCAAATTGGGCCATACTGACAGTTTAGGGGGATCGATGAAATTAGTATTGCTTGTAGATACCTGCAGAGCAGCTGCGCCGGTGAAATTCCTCTC
>CAYMEK010000041.1:0-2397 GCA_964389305.1 uncultured Spirochaetaceae bacterium | reverse complement strand
AATTAGTATTGCTTGTAGATACCTGCAGAGCAGCTGCGCCGGTGAAATTCCTCTCTGAATCCCTCAAGCAGATTAGGGCTGTAGATAGCCAAAACCTGATCTAACTCGTTCTGTAAAGCAATATCTTCCTGCCACAGACGCTCAGAAATAAAACCTAATAAAGATCAATCAGCAATCAGATCTTTTACCTTTCGAACCTCGACAAATCTAAGAGCAGCATCTAGCGCTCTAAAAGCATTGTTGTTTGCTTTCATCGTAATTGCTTGCAATTGACTGCTGTATTCAATCGCCCACTCTGCTGACTCGAACACTTGGGCGAGAATTTGATCTATCTTGGCGACGCTGAGACGTTCGACCAAACCCAAAGGGTCGAAATTCCTATTTCTGAAGGCCATAGCTATAAATAGAGCATACCAGTCAAGTCTAGGATCTAGAAAACCGTAATCAGGTTGGCTGATGGTCCCTTTTAACCTGCCTTCTTGTCTTAGCCGTTCCTCAATTGGAGTACCTGAATAAGGGAGCATTTTGCAGAAATTTACTGGAGAACTGCCATCGCCAATGACACGCCGCAGAAACCCGCAGTTCTCGCGTATCGTATGAATTGTACTGTCAGGATCGAAAAGCATGAAGCCCATGTTGAACGTTATGCCGATTTTTTTTAGAGACTCTATAGCTGCGATATTATCCGCTACCGTTACTCGCTTGTTACACGTCCTCAAGCCGACAGGATTACCGGACTCGACTCCCAGAAAGACTGCTATTAAACCATGGTTGCGGCAACGAGTGATTAGATTTGTATCTACATCGTCCACCCTGCAGGAAATTTTCCAGCCAATATGCTCAGATAGCCCAGACTGCGCCAACTCCCGAAGAAACATTTCTATCCATTGCTGCTGTTTAGACGACTTCGCCGCAAAATCGTCATCTTGAAATATGAAGAATCTCACGCCGTCATTCTGCCGAAGGTCTCGCATTTCTGCGACCACGGATTGAGGAGATCGCACTCGTCGAAGTTTGCCTGGAGCACCGCCGTAAAACTGGCGAATGCTACAGTACGAGCAATTATAGTGGCACCCGCGGCTAGCGAGAAGGGAAGCAGTGCGGACGCCTCGGGATAGAAAGCGAGGTTTATCTCTATACGGCGCAGGAAGCGAATCAAGGTCTGGAATCAGGGGCCGGGGGTTATTTATCACTACCCTACCACCTCGTCGAAAGGCTATCCCCAGTACGGACGGCCAGACTTCGGGATTGGCCAAATGACGGATCAATTCCGCTGTCGTCAGCTCTCCCTCGAATCTTACGACTGAATCCAACTGAGGAATTTCCTCCATAACTTCGTAGGGACGGAGGGTAGGGAAGTGGCCGCCAGCAGTAAAATGAGCTCGAACCCCAGCTTGCCGCAAGGCTTTGGCGAGCTCGGCAAAGCCTCCGATGGTATATTGAAAGATAATGGAAAATCCTACGAGCCGTGGGTTATATTCTTGAACGTTTCGAACCACAGCGGATATATCTTCTTGAATATACGGTACCAGTGTCGAAGCAAAGCCCTGTGTCTTCAGATAGGATATAATCGAGCGAAGACCGAGATTTTCCTGATCCTCGTAGCCTATAAACAATGCGTCGACTTTTCTCCGTGCCACGTATCTTTGCTCCGGGTAATCGCAGAGTAGACGCTTGATTATGTCAGTGTATTATAGGAACAGCTGTTAGCCGCCGATGATTTTGATGATTTTTTCTAGCTGCGCAATTTCGTTCTTCATTTCAGAAACTCTTCCTTCGAGCTGAACGGTCATTATCTTCTCGATTTTTCCTCTATCCAGTGTCCACCACGGGATTGGATCCCACACTCTCCAAGGCTTGAACTGCCCCCAGTCAAATTGCTGCATTCCGGCCATCTCTTTCTCTTGAGGATTCATTAGATAAACCTCCCACACTTTAAAGGTAGATTTCAGATTCAGAAAAACCTATTCAATCCATTCAATCAATCAGGATTTCTCCTATTTTGTCCTTCGGAAAACCTGATTAGTATTGTGGAACAAGCCAGTACAGGGCAACATTGTCGAGAGAATCCGGGAGGAGAAGCGTTCCTGCCAACATATCTCCAGAAGTTGCATCCCACCGTAATCGGTGACTATTTTGGACCGCCTCTTTTTTAAGTGCTTGATGCACAGCTCTTCAATGAACTCGGGCAAGGGCAATTACCAGGGTTCTCGCCCGGTGCTGGCCAGGCTGCTAAACCTCTTCGGATTCAGCCCCAACTCTCTGGCCATCTGGATGTGGGCCGGGGAAAGGTGCAAGTGCCTTCGCGCCTCGATCCACGGTAGGAACTTATCCGGTATCCTTTTCTTCGCCATGCGTCACCTACCCAGTGAGGGCCGATATCGCCTATTGTTCCGC
>CAYMEK010000040.1:28106-39074 GCA_964389305.1 uncultured Spirochaetaceae bacterium | reverse complement strand
CGGGGATTTCAATCCACCGCTCAGCACTCATTTCCTGCTTGATAAGCTCCATGGGGAATAATGGAGCCAAATCGTCCGGCGTTACCGGCTTGCCTGTAGCTGGATGTAGGACAGGTGGCAGCGGCTTGGGTAAATCAGGCAGGACGTTATACCAATGAGTTGGCATTTCATTTTGATCAAGAAACCACATCGATCTGTTCATTTTACTCTCCTCTAAAAGCATAGTTTAATCGGTTCGTTACTATTGATAGTAACATAGAATCGCATTAAAAGAAGCATTTGTCAACCCCGTTATCAAATAATCCCCATTGGAGTATATTTGAGTTAAGAAAATGATTAGGTTATTCAAAGTAGCTTTTTTACTGCTAATTACACTTATCGCCGTTTTTCCAACTATCTCGGCGGATCTCAAGCTGACGATAGTATACGATAATAACCCCTACGGAGAAGGATTGGAGACGCGCTGGGGATTTTCATGCCTGGTGGAAGGTTTGGAGCGCACGATTCTTTTTGATGTTGGCGGAGAAGGAGCTGTGCTCTTGAGAAACATGGCAAAGCTTGAGATCGATCCAAGCACCATTGACGTCGTAATTCTATCGCACATACATTATGACCACATCGGGGGGCTCTCTGAATTCTTAGAACAAAACCCGGATGTTGTCGTTTATATGCCAAGATCTTTTCCGCCAGGCGTCGAACGTGAAGTCGAGGGTGCGGGTGCCCGGAGTGTAAAGGTCGATAGAACTGTAAAAATCTGTAAAAACGCGTATTCTACCGGAGAGCTTGGAAATTGGATAAAAGAACAGTCCCTTGTCATACAGACAGCCAAGGGGCTGGTTGTCATCACAGGCTGCGCTCATCCTGGAATCGTACAGATCGTCCAAAAGGCTAAAGAGATGCTGTCTACCAATGCATATCTGGTATTGGGCGGTTTCCATTTGTGTTGGATGAATGTTCATCAGCTTAGGAACATTATTAAGGGGATGCAAAAACAAGAGGTTATAAAGATCGCTCCCTGTCACTGTTCCGGGGATCTGGCCAGGAAACAGTTCGAAGAATCGTACGCAGAAGACTTCATCCTTACAGGAGTGGGGAAAAAAATAACAATAGCGGATGCTTTCTGATGCTCTAAGAATAACGGCTGCTGGCTTTGTCATGGGCTGGGGGCCCTGCCTCGTGTATATGGCCCCTATTCTTCTACCCTACATAGGGGCAACCCAAAAAAACTGGAAAGAAGGTCTGAAAGCTGCTGTACTGTTCTCTACGGGCAGGCTTCTGGCCTTTTCCCTCCTCGGCGGGCTGGCAACTGTGGCCTTCCGCTATATAAACCGATTTTTTCCGCCTCATAAGTCCGGCTGGCTCTACCTCGTTATTGCTCTTCTAATGATAAGCGTCGGCACACTGATCGTTTTAGGAAAAGGTCTCAAGGTACATATTGGAGCGGGTCTATTAGAGAAAAGCGCTCACAGCATGGGGGTATTTGGATTTCTAATAGGGATCGCTCCCTGTGCGCCCTATATTGCGATCCTTACCTATATTGCCTGCATCGCGGAGCAGAGTATCATAACCGGAGTGCTTTATGCCGCTCTATTTGCTACGGGAGCCGCCGCTGCTCCAATCGTACTGGGTGCTTTGGTGGGCCTGGTGTCAGAAAGAGTGTACCGATCGATCAGATTGTTGAGAGTGTTTCAATTCGTTTGCGGCTCGGTGCTCATTCTTTTTGGAGCAAGACTCGTTTTCCTATTTTTTCGCACCCTGTCCTTTGGCTGAAAATCGCACCAGATGGATCGCACCCAACAGGGGATATCAGAATACCCTGCGTGCGCAGCTCATTCTTATTTAGCTATCAAGGCAGGTGAATTCTCTCACTGCTGCGTCAATCCCGAAACACCGGTGCAAACCGGGCGCTTGCTGGAACTTTCATGATCCGGCGGTCGTTTGGGGTCCCGTTGCGGAAGACAGTCTCGCGGAGAAAGCCTCTAGAATGCCACCTGCTTGAGAGCATTCCACAGATCGCGGATCGCTTCGAAGGCCGGGCCCCTTCCGTGTTCTACAATGGTTTTCCCATTCATGAGGGCCTGGTTCACGTTGTCGTCAAAGGGTATGCTCCCTATTACCCAAGAGCCTGCCTGCTCAGCCATAAGAACGATTTCTTGAGCCTGCTGCACATTTAGGTCCGCCTTGTTGATAATCACCAGGGAAGGAACGCCAAAATGAACCGATAGTTCAAGCACCCTCTCCATATCGTGGACGCCTGAAACCGTGGGTTCTGTCACGATCAACACCAGGTCTACACCTGAAACCGAGGCGATCACTGGGCAGCCGGTTCCGGGAGGACCGTCGGAAAGGATCTTGTCACAGCCTAGTTCTCGCGCCAAATCCGATGCCCGCCTGCGGACTTGGGTAACCAGTTTGCCTGAGTTTTCTTCGGCAATTCCCAATCGAGCATGTGCCATGGATCCATAGTTGGTGTCGGAAACAAACCACTTTCCGGTAACATTATCAAGAGAATCGATCGCTTCCTCGGGACATACGTGACCGCATAAACCGCACCCCTCGCAAGCCAGCTCATCTATTCTGTAGGATCTACCGGCACGTTCATCGGAGGGTCCGTGCGGAAAAATCGCATCAAAATGACAATTCTCGGCACACCGACCGCAGCCGCTACACTTTGCGGGATCAATAGCGTAGGTTTTTCCGCCGATGAACTCGTGCGCCTCGTAGATAGAAGGGACGAGCAGTAGATGAAGATCCGCAGCGTCTACATCGTTATCCGCCAACACCTTATTGCTGGCTAGCTGGGCTAAAGAGGAGACAACTGTGGTCTTGCCAGTTCCACCCTTCCCGCTGATGACCGCAATTTCCCTGCACTTCCCGGCGTTTCCCTTACCAGGCCGGGAGGATGCCTTGTTTTCGATAAAGAGTTCCTCCTCTTGAGGAACGGCTGGAAGCGCAGCACCGCACAGCTTGGCGGTATCCCGGAAAATCGCCAGAAGGTTCTCTCTAAGCTCCGGAAAAGCAGCGGCAAGAATATCTCCTTTGGAGTAGGCTTCCGCATACTCGCGCCTGAAAGGAACTCTGCCTACGATGGGAACACCGACGGTTTCGGCATACTCCCTTATGATCTCATCTTTGCCGTCCGAGCGATTTACGACAATACCCGTGGGAACGCCTACTTCCAGAGTTAATCCCACGGCCAATTTAAGGTCGTTCAAGCCGAAAGGTGTGGGTTCGGTAATCAATACAACTACATCAGAGCCTTTCACTGCCTCAACCACCGGACAGCTAGTTCCAGGTGAGGCATCGATGATATTGATGGCTTCGGGATCGATATGTTTTTTTACTTCGCGGACAACGGCCGGGGCCAGGGCTTCACCAATGTTCAGCAGTCCATGAACAAATGGTAGTGGCTGTGTTTGTTCCCCTGCCGCGTTCAGAGCCGTCTGCACCGTGCCGATGGAATACGGCTCTTCCTGCAAAGCACCTTCCGGACAGACGTATGAACAGACACCACAGGAGTGGCACAGCTCATTGAAGATCAGTACCTGTCCGTTGATCACGGCAATCGCATTGTAGTTGCACACTTCGCCACATCTACGGCAACCTGTGCATTTTTCAGTGATCAGTACAGGTTTTTGAACATTCACCGGGATACTGTCGCTGAACTCCGGCTTTACAAAGAGATGGTCATCCGGCTCCTCCACATCACAGTCCAGCAGCCGTACTTTCTCCCCTTTGGCAGTCAGCGAATAGGCCAGATTCACGGCGAAAGTTGTCTTTCCAGTTCCCCCCTTGCCACTTGCTACCGCTACCTTCATTTCTTCACGCTCCCAGCTATCTATCTATCTCTGTATTCGCCGTTCTTTGGAATGAATCAAACCGCTGCCAAGACAATGGCCTGTTGCGGGCAGGCTTCTGCGCAACGACCGCAGCCCGTGCACTCGTCGGCTTTTATATACGCCACCGAATCGGCAAACGAAATAGCACCCACAGGACAGACCTTCTGACAGATCCTGCAACCAGTGCATTTCTCTGGCTTGACACGGGCAATAAGATGAGATTCCTTTCCCCGGCCTTCTTTATCCCGGATTTGTTCCTTGAGAGAGGCAAGCCTTTCTTGCATGGTTCTAATCTGTTCTTTCAGGGCGCCTATGTTTTCCGGGCCATTTTGTTGCTCTTCCGTATCAATTTGAAAAGAGCCCGGTTGCATTCCTCCCCTCATTCCTCTGCCCCTGCCCATGCCGCGGCCCATCCCGCCACGTCCCATACCGTGACCTCCGCCTCCCCTTCCACGCCCCGTTCCACCGCCTGCTGCCGAATAGCCAAAAAAAGCGGCCCGCGATCCACCTCCCGAACCCGGGGAATATCCCATGGTCCCTCCCATTTCGAAATGGCTTGGCACATTTGGGTTGTCAGCATTTGGCTGGGTACCTGCATTGTACTGACTTACAGCCTTTTGAACCGAACCGCTCACCCCAGTAATGACCCGAATGCCCGCCGCTTCAAAAACACGAAAGGCATTGGGACCGCAGTTTCCTGTCAGAACGGCATAAACACCCTTTTGCGCCATCAATTGCGCCGACTGAATACCTGCGCCGCCCTCAGCTGCGATATTCGGATTTTCTATGGACTCGTATACCATGGTCTGCGGGTCAACAATCACAAAATACGCGCAGCGGCCAAACCTCGGCTCGACGCTGCTATCCAGATCCGCTCCGGTTGCTGTAATCGCGATTCTCATTCTCTTGCTCCTCTGCCTGGCCGCTATCCAATACGGCTGTTTCCTAGGTTATGCTTCGGTTTTTATACGTATCCCGAGGTTATTCATCGGATACTGCCTGGGAACACATGCTCTCAAAACATACCTGCTAGACATATTATAATGAGAATATTCTCAATTTAAAAGGTTGAAAGAATACTCATTTCGTTAAATCTGGAAAGACACTATATTCTTCTGCGACAATTCATGGTTATCGATCAGGGATCCGCTTGGTCTAAGGCCGGAATACTACTTTACCGCTTTGACCACCACGAAAGAGCCCGAGCCATAACCCTTCTTGGTCGGCTCGATTGTCTTGACATCCGCTAAACTACGGAAGATCGTCTGGACAAAAGAAAATCTACCAAATCCCGCCTTTTCAAGAAAACCCACGACTTCTGCGGTCGAATAGAAGGTAGCAGGCCCGTAGAAAACGCTCTCATTCTTGTGTTCAAGATACAGTTGGCCGAGGGTGCTTGTCTTGTCAACAAAACCAATGATCAGGCATCCTCCATTCTTGATCACCCTGTAGGCCTCCCTTATCCCCGCTTCCACATCGTCAAGAAAACATATTGTTGTCACCATCAGAGCAAAATCGAACTGTGAATCATCGAAGGGAAGATCCTCCGCCACACCATCGATTGCATCGACCCCTCTTCGTTGGGCCGCCTTTCTCATCTTGGCGGAAGGCTCGACTCCCAGTCGAATCCCCAAAGGTGCCGCAAACCTGCCGCTTCCCACACCGATTTCCATTCCGTTCTTTTTCCGAGGCAAGAGATCCTTCACGGCCCTGAGTTCTGACTCATAGGCAAACCTGTTTATCTCGAACCACTTCTCGTACTGTTCTATATGGTCATCAAACGGTTTAGTAATCGCCATCGGAGAGCTTCTCGCTTGACCTTGAAGGTCTCTTCACCCTGTCAGTTTCTCATACTCCAGCCGGTATGAACCACCCCGCATGATGACAGGCCCGTCTATCGATTCTTCGTTTGATGGACTCAATGAACAGAACCGATTACTAGATCTCAATCACATCCCCTACATGGTTTGGTATCATCTTATCACCAAGAGCTTCATGGAAGCTAATAACCGCCGGCTCACCTGTGCAGTGCGACGCTGCAATCTTTTCAACGTGGTAGTCTTTCAAGGTATCGATAGTTTTTTGAATTCTCGCATTACTCGCGTTCACCAAATGTGTTCCACCAATGACAAGATATATTTTCTCCTCCCCATACATTTCATGAACATGTTTCAGGATAATCACCAGTCCGGAATGTGCACATCCCAAGACAAGGATTAATCCTCTCTCACTGCGAATAACAAGGGAAAGGTCATCGGTAAGTGGGTCTTGTACAAAATCGTCCCCTTCCCTTAAGCAGAGCCTACTCTCTATGGTTTCGAACTCGGTTACACGTGGTATTTCACCTGTCGTTCTGACGGACGCGGAGACTTGCTCCGGCTCCTTTGATAGCCGAAGCCTGAATCCCCAAGCAGACATTGCCTGTCTGCTTACCGGTATTCCGATGTACCTTTCGGTATCCCTGGTTTTTGCCCACTTATTGTTAAAGAGATCAGAATGGCCGTACGTATCAACCGAGGTAATCAAGGCCGACAGCGCACGGATCCCTCCGGTATGGTCGTAGTGTCCATGACTGAGTACGAGTGCATCGACTGTTCTCAGGTCGATTCCCATCGCGTTTGAATTTTCGAGCAATACCTCTCCGCTCTGCCCGGTATCGAACAGTATTCTTCGCCCGTCTGCTTCAATGAGCATTGCCACGCCATGCTCGGCACGCAATGAAGCCCTGTACACAGTATTTTCGACTAGTGTGGTTATTTTCATCTGAGTCTCCTTGTATTTCCACCTGCCTTCGGTGTCCGGATGATCGATGATATCTACGGTTCGGCGGCCGCTCACCATTGAAAATCCCGGAAGTACAAGTGCGATGGCACCAACCGAATTACAGAGGCGTGCTTCCAACCGCTTCATATACTAAATCAAAACACGCTTTTCTGCCAATCAAACGGGTACTATGGTACCCGCCAACCATAGCTTCCGTGACCCTGATCATCAACGACCAGACCCGGATCGCTGAAAGTGGAAACGAGCAGATATCCACTTCTTTCTCTTGTATGCGGAATTCCGATCTACTACAATGAGCAGTGAAAAGAATCGATCAGGGAGGTGCTTTATGAAGCTTTCGTCATTGCTCCTTGTGACCATTTTGCTGGCAGCGGCCGCCGCGTTCATCTCGGCAACCGGCCAGCAAGAGGCTGCTGGGCCGGTGGAACTGGTCTACTGGACCCATGAGGACCCGAACCGTACTCCGCTGGAGGAGAAGTGGATCGCCGAGTTCCAGAGTCAGAATCCGAACGTCACCGTAACGCGAGAAACGAGCCCTTCCGGCAAGATACAGGAGAAAGTCCTCACCGCGTTTGCGGCCATGAAGGGTCCGGACATCTTCAATATGGAGGCTGAGGACGAATGGCAGTACATCGAAGGTGGGAGGGTGGCTCCTGTGGACCTGCAGGCCATCGGTTATTCCAGCTACAAGGCCCTACAGGACGATTACCTGCCGGTGACCTTCAACGGAGCCCTGTACGAGGGCAAGATCTACGGCCTGCCCCTGGAGATCACCAACTGGTGTATATACATCAACAACAAGTACTACAGGGAAGTGGGCCTGGACCCGGCCAGGGACTATCCCAAGACCTGGGAGCAGATGGTCCCCGTGGCCGAAAAGCTGACCATCCGGGAGGGGGAGGTCATTAAGCGCCGCGGCTTCGACTTCCGCTACCCCTACTACCTGACCTTCTGGGTCCCGATGGCCAACCAACTGGGAGGCACGATTCTAACGGCAGACGGTAAGAACGCGGCCGTGGACTCGGCCGCCTGGATCAAGCTTCTGCAGTATATGGCCGACTGGGGTCCCAACGGGCGCAACCTGGGCTCCCCGACGTATACCAACGCCCGCAAGACCTTCAACAGGGACGACAACTCGGTGGCCATGTGCATCTCCGGGCTTTACCAGTACGACCGCATCAAGGCGGAAAACGAGGCGTTCCTGCCGGACGTTTCGGTAGTTCCGTATCCTCGATTCCGGAACGCGGTCAATGACAACGGCTCCGCCGTGTACGGCCACTATTACCTGGTCAACGCCTCTTCCCCGGCTTCCTCACAGAAGGCGGCCTGGAAGCTCACCATGTACTTCAGCAGCCACGTAGAGGAGTTCCTCGATCAGGTCGGGCTGATCATCCCGAGCAAGAAGCTGCTGGAAACCGCGGTCTATAAAAACAAGAAGTTCGCCGACGTCTTCATCGCCGACATGGCCAAGGCCAACTTCGTCTTCGTGCATGCCAGCGGACCCAAGATCCAGGACGTGCTCAGGGAGATGGTGGAGGGAGTCATGCTCAGCAAGGTGGCGCCCGCCGATGCGGCCCAGAAAGGCAAGCAGAAGATAGACGACATCCTGCGCCAGTAAGAATCACTCGGGGTGCATTCTCGTTCGGCCGGGAATGCACCCACACTTTTTACTGGCTTTTTCCGGTTTCATCGAATAGGATAGCGATTAATGGGAATCCAACGTCGACAGTACTGGGGGTGGGTCTTTGTGCTCCCGGCTGTTCTGTTCTTCGCCCTGTTCAGCTACTATCCCATGGCCAACTCCTTCGTGGCCAGCTTTCACGCTAAAGACATTCTTTCTCTAAAGGCCCCTAAGTTCGTTGGCCTGCAAAACTACCTCTACATCTTCACCAGTCAGGATTTCCTCAACTCGATCAAGGCCACCCTGTACTTCGCCATTGGCTGCTTCATCCCCCTCGTTTCCGTTTCCCTGCTTATCGCTGTACTGGTGGTAGGTCTGAGACGGTTTCCCAAGGTCCAGAACGTGTTCAAGATGATCTACTACACCCCCTCGATCGTCTCCGGGGTGGTCTCGGCAACGATCTGGCTGCTGATCTTCGACCCCCGCGGCCTGGCCAATCAGTTCTTGAATTTCCTGGCCAACAATCCTTCTCCCGTCGATTTCAAGTGGCTGGCCCTGCCGACCATGGCCAGGCTGTCCACGATCATCATCTACTTCTGGAAGTACGCGGGCTACTTCGTGATCATCTACTTCGCTGGCCTGGTAAGCATACCCACCAGCCTTTACGAGGTGGCCGAGATCGACGGGGCGTCCGCCTGGAAGAAGTTCTGGCGCATCACCATTCCGCTGCTGAAGCCGACCATCGAGTTCGTACTCATCGTAGCCTTCATCCAATGCGTGCGGACCTTTTCCATCCAGTACGTGTTCGTCTATTCCGGCTCCCCCAGGGAGCCAATCAATGTCATATCCCTGAACATCTATACCACGGCCATGCAGTACCACTCTCTGGGGAGATCTACGGCCATGAGCGTGAGCCTGTTCTGCTTCATCCTGATCTTCACGATCGTACAGCTGCGGATATACCGTTCCGAGCGGGTATCGTATGTGTGACGGGGGAAAGAATTGAAGCCAAGCTCCGGGTGGATAAGAAAGAGGCTGCGGCTTGTTGTTCCCCTGGTAATTCTGGTGCTGTTCGGCCTGGCCATCCTGGTGCCCATAGTCTTCATGCTCGTCTCCTCGGTCAAGCACCCTCTGGATGTTTTCGAGTTTCCCTTCCGCTGGATCCCGCGGCGGCTGCATTTCTACAACTACCTGCAGGCCGTGGCCGGCAACGACCAGAAGTACTACTTCATCCGCAACACCTTCAACTCCCTTTTCATGTCCGGCTCCATCATGTGCCTGAACGTTCTAATGGCTTCCGCCGCCGGCTACGGTCTGACCAAGTTCCGCTTCAAAGGGCGCCAGGTGGTCTTTATTCTCATCCTGGCCACCATGATGATCCCCTTCGAGACCATCATGATCCCCCTGCTCATGCTGACCATTAAGCTGCGCATCCAGGATACCTACATGGGGTTGATCTTTCCCATCACGCTCACCGCCTTTGCCGTATTTCTGATGCGCCAGAGCGTCCTCACCGTGCCGGACGACTACATCGATTCGGCCCGCATCGACGGAGCTGGGGAGCTGCGCATTTTCTTCAGCATCATCTTCCCCAGCGTTCGGCCGACGGCGGTAACTCTGGCCATCCTCGTGTTTCGCGAATCCTGGGACAATCTGATCTGGCCGCTGATCGTGGTGCAGAGCCAGAGGCTCAAAACCCTGCCCCTCTATATCATCCGCTTCCTCGACGAGAAGTACACCAACGAGGCCGCGCTCATGGCTGTGGCGGTGCTGGCCACAATCCCCATGTTCGTGCTTTTCTTCGCCTTTTCCCGCTACTTCATAGGGGAAGGGATTCTGACCGGAGCAAAAGGTTAGATACAGAGCAAAATGGATCAACGGCGGGAGCGCCCCCGGCCCTCTGGAGGCTATGGATTGTCCTGCTTCGAAGATCGCCCCTTCCTCATCCTCCTCTTCACGGCGGCCAGATCGCGGCCAAGCTTTTCAGCTCCTGTAAATAAAAAGCTGCGGATTCCGAGCGTGCGAGCCGCCTCGACATTCTCCTCGGTATCGTCGACAAATACCGTTCCCGCCGCCGAACAGCCTTCCCGGTCGAGGATGTAGGTGTAGAAAGCCAAATCGGGTTTCACGAGCCCCATCCGGTGGGAAGCGTATACTCGGTCGAAAATATCGTAGTCGCCATTCTCGGAGTGAACCAGGTAATGAGATTCTATCGTGTTAGTACCGACCACAACGCGGGCTTCGTTCTTGAGCTTCCGGATCATTTCGATCACCATCAGGTTGGGCCGCGGATGAAAGTAGAGAGTCCACAGATCCTCATCTACCCGGCGGCCGCTCTTCAAGGAGCATCTCCTCCAGAACTCCTCGGTCGTGATCGAACCAGCCATGAGGCCTGTTATCTCCTCATGGAGGATTTCCCACAGCTTCCCGCTGGCAAACCCCAGGCGTTCGGCGATCTGCTTGCTCACGTCCGCGTCCAAACTGACGACTCCACCCATATCGAAGATGTACAGCTTCACCATCGATGATAACCTTACGCGTGTTTCTTATCACAGATCACCGCTTTTTTCATCAGCCTTCGCCGCCGGGGAGTCCTTTGTGCGCCAGATACTGCACGGCCATCACTACTTCCTCGACCAATTCAGTACGGTTCCCAAAACAGCGATGAATCTCGACTCCTTCGAGCACAGTCGGGGGCTGGTAGTGGAACCGGATTTTCTCCTA
>CAYMEK010000040.1:4996-28006 GCA_964389305.1 uncultured Spirochaetaceae bacterium | reverse complement strand
GCATACCTGATAAAAACAATCATACTATTATTCCCTTTCGCCTACTTCACTCATTACTATTTCAGGGTCAACAACGCCGGCGCCAGGAATAAGCTTGTTCTTATATACCTTCTTGCGGTTACTTTTATCGATATAATCTTTGAAAGGGTCATAAACGATCAGGAAGGCCCTATAGAGCAATTTGGTGAGATACTGGTAATTACTTTAGCCGCCTGTTTTTTTCTCTACATCATTTCCCTAGGAGTCCTTAAAGTAAAATCCATCTATAAAAATCAGAAGCTGTCTGTTTTTTACCTGTTTTTGGTGATATCTGCCGCCATTGTCTATTTGTTTCGATCACTTATCGGAGTTCAAAATGCTTTCCTGCTGCTCCCTCTGCTGTATATTGGATTTTCCGTTTTTGCGTATGTTCATGTTAATCGGATTGAGAAGTCGATAGCAGACAGGAAAGCCGAACTCGAACCCGTTCCAAAGAACGAGCTGGAAAAATACGGAATATCGAGAAGAGAACAGCAAGTCATCGAGCTCATATTTCTGGGGTACAGCAACAAGAAAATAAGTACGGAGCTGTATGTCTCCCTAAACACCGTAAAAACACATGTAAAGAATATCTTTTCCAAAATCGGTGTTTCCAGCCGGATGGAACTGGTCACCCAACTGAGGAATCACTCCAAGTAGGGATAGAAATCACCCTGAAGAGTGGCATTTACTTTTCCCGCCGGTGGTATCGTGATCTCCATCAAAATCGAAGGAGATCGAAATGAAACAAAAGCTACTCTGTGCAGCCTGGGCAGTCATGTTTTACGCTGCGGTTTCTCCATCCGGCTTAGAGGCCCAGACACAGGCCTTTCCCTACGCCTTCAAGCTGGGTGTTGATTTAGCGCTCATCCCGTGCGGAGTGGCATTCAAGGGCGTTTCTGACATCCTGGAGGAAAAAATAACGGTTTTCTCTATGGATGAAATCGAAAAACTGGACAGCAAAGATGTGAACAGGATTGATCGGTTTGCAACAGGTCTTTGGTCTCCGCACGCGGACACGGCCAGGGATATCGTGAACTATGTACTACTTAGCGCTCCAGCTGTTCTGGTATTGCCCGAGCTTATCAGAATAAAAGAAGCCGGGAGATGGCAGAATATCGCACTGTTGGGACTCATGTATACGGAAACGTATTTCCTGACTAAGGGTGCCACCAATCTTGTACAGGCGATCGTAAAAAGAAACCGGCCGTACCTGTACAATACCTCCTTAAGCCTGGAACAAAGACACGAACTGGCCCAGGGCCTAGGGGCCTATCAATCGTTTTTCTCGGGGCACACGTCGGGCGCCTTTGCCGCCGCCGTGTTTCTGTCAAAATCGGTAACCGACATCTATGGCCGGTCCGCATTGTCGACGATAACCTGGGCTACGAGCCTGGGCCTGGCGGCAACCACGGCGATCCTCAGTGTTGCAGCCGGCCGGCACTATCCGACCGACGTGCTTGCGGCCGCGGCAGTGGGCAGCGGAGTCGGGCTCTTGGTACCGGTACTGCATAAGAAAAGAACACGGGAAACGAATCCATCGGTTGATCTGGGTCTTACGTCCCTGAGTATCCGCTTTGCCTATTAGGGGCTTTGGCCTCCTTGACGGCCCATTATTCGTACGTGATAATGGATACGAGATACAGGAGGAGGCAATGGCGGAAGAGGCAATCGGCTGTGCGAGGCCGACGGGAAGCGTGGTTGGTGCATCCTCTAAACCACAAAGCTCCCAGCTGGAGAAGCGACCCAAGGAGGAAAGCATGGTTCAGGTCAAAGTAGGAGGCAAGGCGCCCGATTTCCAGGCGCCGGCCTATCATCAGGGCAAGTTCACCTCCGTGAAGCTCTCGGATTACCTGGGCAAGTGGGTGCTGCTCTGTTTTTATCCGGGCGACTTCACCTTCGTATGACCGACCGAAATATCAGCGGTCGCTGATCGATACGAAGAACTGAAAAAACTGGGCTGCGAGGTATTCTCGGTAAGCGTGGACAGCACCTTCACCCACAAGATCTGGGACGAAGAAGAGCTGTCCAAGATGGTGGAAGGCGGGATCCCCTTCGCCATGATCTCCGATGGAGCGGGACACCTGGGCAGAGTGTACGGGGTGTACGACGAAAATGCAGGAGTGGACATCCGGGGACGTTTTATCATCGATCCAGACGGGGTGGTTCAAGCCATGGAGGTCTTGACTCCCCCCGTGGGAAGACATCTGGACGAGACGATTCGCCAGGTGCAGGCCTTTCAGCACGTGCGAAAAACAAAAGGCGCGGAGGTGACTCCTTCCGGATGGCATCCCGGCGATCCCGTTCTGAAACCGGGGCCGGACCTGGTCGGAAAAGTCTGGAAGGTCTGGAAACCGAAGTAGCGAACCCGCTCGCGTGTCTGCACTCGACACGGGGCTGTTACTGAAGCATTATCGGTCTATTCCCTTCCGTGCATTGGATTGGGCGGGCAGGGAGGGGAATAGACCTTTTCCCGCCTGAACTAAAACTCATACCCCGAAGAAAAAATCGATCCCGGCGCTATCACCTTGCCAGCTCTAGAAGATTGACAGAACATAAGCTGGGAAGATATATTTTTTTGAACCGGGAAGCTGATGAGATCTGGTGGTCTCCGCGGTCTTCAAAACCGTTGGTCGTCTGAACAGGCGACGGCAGGTTCGATTCCTGCCTCTTCCGTATCCGAGGACCTGTACGCTGAACCATGAGCGATTCCGGCCAAGGCTCCCTCTCCCAGCTACCCCAGATCGAGAAGCTTCTACAGACTGAGCAGTTGCGCTCCTGGTTTTCCCGGCTCAGCCGTGCCCTGGTGGCCCGCCTGGCTGCCTGCGCCGTGGAAGAGGCCAAGGAAAAAATCCTGGCCGGAGAAGCCTTCCCCGGCAACGAAGCCATCCTTCAGGCCGCGATCCAACGCTGCCGCGACGCGGGACGACGGAGGATCCATCGCCTGATCAACGCCACGGGCGTGGCGCTGCACACCAACCTGGGCCGGACGCCCATCTCCACCACGGCCTGGCAGGCCGCCGAAGCGGTGAATACCCGCTCCTGCAACCTGGAGTTCGACCTGCAGACGGGTAAACGGGGAAAGCGGAACGGGATCGTTCCCGACCTGCTCGGCCTTCTGGTGGGAGCAGAGGACGCCCTGATGGTGAACAACAACGCGGCAGCGGTGTTCCTTATCCTCTCCTCTCTGGCCAGTGGCAGGGAGGTGATCGTATCCAGGGGAGAGCAAGTGCAGATCGGCGGAGGTTTTCGGATCCCGGAGATCCTGGCCTACGCCGGGGCAAGAATGGTGGAGGTCGGCACCACCAACATCACCCGGCTGGCCGACTACACGGCAGCCTTCAGTCCGGATACAGCCATGGTCCTGATCGTGCACAATTCAAACTTCCGGATCAGGGGTTTTGCTTCCCGGCCCTCGGTCCGGGAGCTGGCGGCGGGCCTTCCGGAAGAGGTGCTCCTGGTCGTAGACCAGGGCTCGGGCACGACCACGGAGCGTCTCCCCGGCGAGCAGTCGGTCTCCCATTACCTGGACTCCGGAGCCCACCTCGTCAGCTTTTCAGGAGACAAGGTGCTGGGGGGCCCGCAGGCCGGATTGATTGTAGGACGACAGGATCTGATCCAGATCCTGTCGCAGCATCCGTTGAACCGGATCTTCCGGCCAGGGAAAACAATTTACTCATTAATGGAAGAAACCCTGGTGTCCAGGCTGAACGCGGGTGCGATCACCCCGGTTGAAGCCTTGCTGCGACTTTCTATGGAAGAGCTTCGTAAAAGGGGGGAATCCCTGCTTGCCGGTTTGCCCGAATCAGGCCTCAGGCTGGTCGATTCTACCGCGACCACCGGCGGGGGAAGCGCCCCGGACGAACGGTTTCCGTCTCTGTCGATCGAGCTGGAAACGGACGCAAAGCCGCAGGAACTCCTGGCGGCCTTGCGGGAGCTGGATCCCCCGATTATCGGAACCATCGTGGAGGGTAGGGTGCAGCTAAACCTGGCCACCCTGCTTCCCGACGACCTTCCCTCGGTTCGAGAGGCCCTCGGGCGGCTTTCGCGCGGGGATTCCTGAAAGAAGGCTGCGAGACGCAGGAGGAGCCTCAGATGCACGTCATCGGGACCGCCGGACATGTAGATCATGGAAAGACGCTGCTCATCGAGGCCCTCACCGGCATCAATGCGGACAGGCTGCCCGAAGAAAAACGCCGCGGCTTGACCATCGACCTGGGGTTTGCCCACTTCTTCACTCCGGAAGGAGAACCGGTGGGAGTGATCGATGTGCCCGGACACGAACGCTTCATCCGCAACATGGTGGCGGGAGCCTGGTCCCTGAATCTGGCCCTGCTGACCGTGGCCGTAGACGATGGCTGGATGCGGCAGTCAACGGATCATACCCGGGTCCTGCGTTTGATGGGCGTTCCCCGGCTGATCGCGGTGATCACCAAGGCCGATCTCGGTACACCGCAGCGGGTCCGCCAGGTCACAGATCGGAGCGCCGATGAATGCCGGCGCCTGGGTTATCCCCGGGTGCCCGCGATCGCCGTATCCGCCCGCACCGGGCAGGGCATCGCAGAGCTCAAGGGATTGATCCTGGAGCAACTTGAGGAGATTGGCCCGCCGAGGAAGATCTTTACACACCTGTACGTGGACAGGGTATTCACGGTGAAAGGCACCGGGGTGGTGGTCACGGGCAGCCTGGGGGGAGGAGAGATTCAGCGGGGAGAGGAATTGCTGCTACTTCCCCAGAACGTGCCGGTACGAGTTCGCGGCCTTCAGTCCTACTACAGGGAATGCGAGCGGGCCGAGCCGGTTACCCGGCTGGCGGTCAACCTCAGCGGCATCGAAGCCCGGCGAATCGGCCGGGGTGACCTCTTGAGTCGATCGCAGAGCCCTTTCCAGGTGGTGACGGAGTTTATCGTCCGCCTCCAGAGTCCTCCTGAAGGGGACGGGACTCCGTCCTTGAAGAGGGACACCGAAGTGGAGTTCGCTGCGGGCACAGGCCATCAAATCGCCCGGCTGACCCGTTTTGCCGCGGGCAATCTGGTGCGAATCCGCTGTGACCGGGCCGTCCCGCTGCTTTGGAATCAGCCGATCGTGCTCATCCAGCAGGGGGGCAGCGCCATTATCGGCGGGGGGCGCGTTCTGTGGCTCGGCAGGAGTACCAGACAGCAGCGGCTGCTTCTGGCGAAAATCGAGTCGACCTTGCCGGCCGAAGCGGGTCCGCAGGAGCTGTGCCGGCTGAAGCTCGCCCTGGAGGGAGCGCTCACCCCGGCGGATGCCCGGGGCCTGGAGCTGGCCGCCGATCTGCGGCAGGGGACCGCGAAGCTCGGCGGCTGGCTCATATCGACGGAGTACAGGGAGCGGCTGGAGAAGCGGATCCGGGAGCTGGCCGGCAACGCGGGAGGGGTGCGGATCGACGAATTGACCACCAAGATGCGAGGGGTAACGAAAGAGCTTCTGCGTCTCCTATCCCTCCAGATGGTGGAGCAGGGAAATCTTGCCCTGCGAGCCGGCCTCCTTTTTCCTGCGGGTGGACAGGCGCCGGCGGTGTCCCCGATGGGCCGTCAGCTTCTTCGGGAACTGCGCGCAGGGGGAAGCCGGGGGCTGGAGGCGAGCAAGCTCAAGGTTGCCGGCGCCAGGAAGGAGCTTCGCAATCTGGTACGGGTCGACGTGGCGGTCAGCCTGGATGGGGAGATCTACTACGAGAAGCAGAGTTATCTCGAACTGGTCAAAACGTGTCTCGGCGATCTCAAGGCCGGAGACATCCTGACCATCGCCGAAACCAAAAACCGGACCCGGCTTTCCCGCAAGTACGTCATCCCCCTGCTCAACCGCATGGAAAGCGACGGATTCGTGAAACGCAGCGGAAACGACCGCATCGTGACAAGGACACCTGACTGAAGCTCTCCTTTGCTGTATAATTTGCTGTATACTTCAAGCGGTACTTTTTCTTTTGGCAGCATTGAGGGAAGTAAGAAGTGAAAGGAGGATATCATGAGAACGTTGCAGCGTATCCTGGTTCCGTTCTTTCTACTCATCCCCGTGTTCGCCTGGTGCGGGGGAGAAGCGGAAGCTGCTTCCTCCGCCACGCGCGGCAAGTACCTGGCCGGCCAGGGGATCATCATCCCGGCACAAGAAGTCCACGTCGATTCCTACATCGCCCATATCGATTACAGGTATCCCGAGCCTGAGGAGGACCTCGGAGTCACCCTCTACTCGGGGCACCACCAGGTATCCACCTCGGGCCAGGAAGAGGTCATCCAGATCGGGATCCAGGGGAAAAAGCTCGAGTTCGAGGATCTCCCGCCCTTGAACCTGGCTTTCGTCATCGACAAGAGCGGATCCATGAGGGCCGCCGACAAGATAGGCTGGGTCAAGGACGCCTTCGATATTTTCATCGAGCGTGTGCGGGATATCGATTTCGTTTCCCTGGTGGCTTTCGACAACGGCGCGCGGGTCCTCTTCCCTTCGACCCAGATGACCAGCCGGGACCGGCGGCTTTCATTCAAACGCAGGGTGAGCTCCATCCAACCGGGCGGGGGGACAAACCTGGTGGCGGGTCTGGAGCTCGGCTACCAGCAGGTCCTCGCCAACTACCGCAGAGAATACACAAATCGAGTGCTGTTTCTCACCGACGGGGTTGGCGAGTCGAAAGGCCTCCTGGATATGGCCGAAACGTACAAAGAGATGGGCATAAACGTTTCCACGATAGGGGTAGGCACGGATTTCGATCTGGAATTGATGATGGAGCTGGCCAGGCGCGGAGGCGGCAGCTCGCGGTTCATTTCCGATCGAGAGGAGATGGAAAAGACCTTCGGCAGCGAACTGGACCGCATGGCGGTCCCGGTGGCCCGCAATCTGGAGATGACCCTGGAGTTCCTCCGGCCGGTGGAAATACTGGAGACCTGGGGTTACCGGAACCGGATTGCCGGCAACAAGATTCACTACGCCCAGGATACCCTTCACCACCGCGACTACGAGACGATTCTGGTACGCCTGCGTGTTTTACCCCAGGCCTCAGCCGGCGCCGGGGAGCTGGCTCGCTTCACCATAGACTACGAAGACCTGGAGGGAGCCCGGCGCCGCTCGGGCCCTCATGTATTGACCGTCGAGTTCGTAGACATGGAACAGCCGGTGGCGGGATTCTCCAGCGGCCTGGTCCTTCAATCGGGCACGATGATGCGCTTCGCCAAGAGCCTGGCAACGGTCGGCGAGCTTTACTATTCCTGCAAGGAGGAGATGGAACAAATCAACCTGGATCGCGACGAGCTTTGGAGGAAAAGCGACCGCGGCGCCTCCTATGAAGATCTAAGCAGCCCCGAGATCGAAAGTCTCGAAGAATCCGTGGCCTCCAAGATGCAGCGGGCGATGGATATCACGGTGGCCATGAAGAAGGAGATAGGGAACGCGCGACTGAGACTCGACAACGAGGGTTTTGACGACGAGATCGAGATCTTGTCGCAATACATCGATATCATAGGCCGGGAGCTGCAGTGGGAGCAGCCCAGGGTGGCAACCGTGCAAAACGACACAGAGATTACGCCCGAGGTCCGGCAGCGGCCGCTGCAGGACCACCTGTCCAACCTGTTCCGGGAAATGACTATCGATCTGAGGTTCAAAAAACAGGCGGTGGTCGCCATATCGGGGTTCACCACCGGGGCCAACCGTCCCTCGGCATTGATCGATCTTCTGAACGAAATGGCTGTAATGGAAATCGGCAGGATAGACACGCTGAGGCTGGTTGAAAGGGCCAGGCTGGATTCGCTGCTGGCCGAGCAGGAGCTCGCCCTCTCGGACTTGATGGACACCGAACAGGCCATCGAGGTCGGCAGGTTCCTGGCGGCGAACTACATCGTAACCGGATCTGTCATCGAGATGGAGGCCACAGTGGTTATTTTCGGGCGCGTTATCAATGTCGAGACCGGAGAGGTGGAGTCTGTTGCCCAGGTTATACTGCCCAAAGATGCAGACCTCACCAGGTTGTTGACCTAGGAGGGCTTGGATGACGGGCACCCGCGGCGCAGCCAGTGCTTTGCTGCTCCTCACCGCTCTCGCCACCCAGCTCCATCCGCAGGCGGGGCAGACCGACGTGGCTCAAATGGGACTGAGGGGCCGGGTAAGGAGCGTGGTAGAAAGAATGGCGGGCTACGAGGAACGAAGCGGTGATTGGATGCATCAAATCCCTGTGCTCACGAAGAGAGTCGATTTCAACGAAGCCGGCTACAAGACCGAGGAGCGCTCCTACGGAGGGTCCGGGGCTCGGAGCACGTACAGTTACGACCGGGACGGCACGTTGACAGCCCGCGAGGACTACGGCCCCGGAGGGCTGGTATCGTCCTGGGAAATGTCGTGCGGCCCGGACGGGGCGGTCACCTCGCAGATTCGCTACGACAGCGACGGCTCGATCAGCAGCAAAATCCTGCGGCGTTTCGATGCGTCCGGAGAAAAGCTTTCGGAGATCCACTACGACGGCAAAGGGCTGATCATCCAACGCTGGGAGCGCAGCCTGATAGACGGAGGAGTCTTGATCAGTCACTCTCCCCGCTGGGGGGGAGATGAAACTACGCGCTTCGATGGGCGTGGCCGAATAACCGAAATGCGCAAGGGCTCGGGAGAGGCTGTTCGGAAATGGACATACGGCTACGACGCTAAGGGTCGGCTGGAACAGGCCCGCTACTCGGACAACCAATCCGCCTCGCCGGAGACCTACACATTCCTCTACGATCCGAAGGCCAGGCTTATCGAGGTCGACCACAGCCGAAACCGCGGGTTGCCTGTCTCGAAGCGGCGGTATACTTATTCAACGGCGGATAGACTGATCGAGACGGTAGACTGGTTCGATCTTGAGGGCGTGCTCGACCATACCTGGATCTACAGCTACGACTCGGGCGGCAATGTCCTGCTGAAGGAGTATCGCCATAGACTGGAGGCCTTCTCCTTCCGCTGGGAGTATCGCTACGACGGAAGCGGCCGTACCACCATGGAGACTTCCTACGACAGCCGGGGCCGGGTCTTCAGGATGACCGAAACAATCTACAACGGCAGGGGCAACAAGATCCTCGAGCGTGTCTCGGGAAGGGGTGTAGATCGAGGCTTTCGTGTTATTTACGAGTACGACGCGGCGGGCAGGCTTCTCGAGGAGATCCGCTTCGACCTCGACGGCCGGCAGCAATCGCGGGAGTCGTCCAGCTACAACGAGCTGGGGGATCTGGTCGAGAGCGCTTCATACAATCCGGACGGCTCCCTGACGAGCAGCTGGAAGCACCTGTACGTTTATGACGAGAACGGCAACTGGATCGAGCGCAAGACGGTGGAGACCGACAATGCGATAGAGTGCTACGATGTGCCGACCGAAATCGTGTTTCGGACTATCAGATATTTCCCTTAGATTCCTCACGAACCGCCGGCCTTCAATCCTCTGCGGCCAGTATCACCTGGGCGACTGAAAGTACGGCGCCGGAGGCGCAATCCAGCAGCTTCCCGAATACGACGGTCGAATCGGGCATCTCCACGATTCGGCCGACCAGAACAACGTCCGCCTGGAGCCCGATTCCGGCCTTCAAGGCTACGGTGTTGTCCAGCAGCTCTCGGGGCGAAACCTCCAATTCTGCCAGAGCCTCCTCAATGGCCGGCTCCCCGATGATTCCGAAGCCGGCCAGCTTCGCCAACCGGGCACGGGTGATGCGGTCCACCGTGTTTTGGAGCAAGGCAGCTTCTGCGCCTCCGGAAGTAAAGCCGAAGAAAGCAATGCTCCCTCCCGCCCGTCCTTCCAGCGCGAGGGCGAGCTCTTCCGCCAGCTCTTCCAGCCTTTTCCGAGTTCCACCGGCAGTCTCACTGCCCTGGATCTCCTCGTCGGCCAACAGCCTCGCGATCACCGGTCCGGCCAAACCGAGCTCGCCTCCGATCATCTCGATGTACTTTCTAACGATACCGAGCTCCTCGGAGAAAGACTCCTCGCCCAGACGCAGACGGGTGTTGAGGATCTCCTTATGGATCGCTTCGGCCAGGTCCAGACAACGCAGTTTATTCGCCCGGACCGCCCCCGAAACCTCTTCCCTCTCCGAACTGAGGACCGCCTTGACCTGGCTGTCCTGGGGAACATCGACATTGTGCCAGGAAGAGCTGTTTAGCCGAGGAAGCCCCTTGGCCGCTTCCTGGCTGGAGTAGTATAGAAGACCGATCGTTTTCAGCCCTTGAGCCGTGTGGAGCATGGTGCCAGCTTTCAGCACGGTCGGATCGGAGATGCCTCCGGTTGCGATCGACGCGCCGCTGTAGTCCACCGACAGAAGGTAGGGCCCCATAGCATGAAGGGCTCCCGTCCTGTCGGCATAGGTGAGCCTGAGCCGGGCGATCTCCTTACGGCCCGGCACCCGGCTTCCCGGCAAACGGACCAGGACCAGGATCGTCTCGTAGTCGCGATGATGCAGCGCCGGCAGCGAATAGTGAGCCATGTTTCCTGACACCCGGTGCTCGTATCCCCAGGTGCCCAGCAGCTCCGTGCCGCGGACCAACTCCAGCTCCAGGTCGAGATCGTAGGCAATCGGCACGATCATGCGGTCGAGATCCGTGCTGAAGATCTCCTGCATTTTTTCCCGGTTGGAGATGAACCGGGAGCTGCCGGCGCCCTGTTTGGCGAGTTGGCGCATAGTGTCCAGATCGCAGTTCATCCCCACGCTGATCGTGGACAGGGAAACACCCCTGTTTCGATAAGCCTGAACGACTTCAGCGGCCTTCTCCAGGCTTCCGAGACCGTCGGAGACGAAGACGACCCGGTTGACGCACTCGGGGCGATATCCGGCGAGCACCTGCTCGTAACCGGCGCCGAGGCCGGCTTCCAGGCTGGAGGCGCCTTGCGCCGTGACCGCACGTACTCTGTCGAGCAGGCCCTTCCGCCCGGTTATCTCCTCCACGCGGGTAGCCGGAAGCAGGAGATTCGCAGTCTCTGAGAAAGCCACGACCGAAAGGATGTCCTGCCGCCGCAGACGGTGAAGCAGCAGCTCGAAGGCCTCCTTGGCCCACTCAATCTTGTGCTCCTCGCTCATGGAGCCGCTGCCGTCGAATACAAAGGCCAGGTTCAGCGTCGGGAGATCCTCGAAGCGCGTTCGCTTGCCCTGGATGCCGATCTGAACGATCTCCTCCTGTCCTGCCATGGAAACCTGCCGGTGCCCGCTGTACAGGCTGACGCCGAACTCTCCGGCTGGATCCGGGTAATCGTAGTCGATAGAGGCGACATAGGAGCCTATATCGATCTCCTCCGGCGGTATGATCCTTCCCTGCTCGGCGACGTACGCTCCTCGGGCGCCGGCGCTGCTCTCCTGAGCGCCGCCGGCCCATGGGAGCGGGGAGGGAACGAACAAAATGAATGCCGGAATCACCACGGCCGGCTTTAACCTTGGCCTGAGCTTCATTTCTCTCCCCCTCTCTACCAATATACCGACAATTTCCGTTCGATCAATAGCACGCGCTGATCGAACCGCTGGAGACAGCATTGGCAGCAAGGATAGGGTCTAACCCGGAAAAACCTGCAAAATACACGGAACAGAGTATAGGGACCGCCGCTCAATCCGCCGTACTTTTTAAAACGAAGCAAATAAAGAGCGAATCTCCAGAATTCGAGGAGGTATCAGGAAATGAGAGCATTCCAACCGGCTAGCGCTGCTTCGATGAGAAACATGACTGCCCTGGTGGTTCTGGCGGGAGTGCTGGCCGCCTCCGGCCTGTTCGCCTACCCGCAGCAGGAGGTCGAGCCGGAGACCGGCAAAGCAGTCATCGGCGCCGTCTATACAGATCTTTCCGCCGGCTACTATTTCGAAGGCATATACTACCAAAGCCTCGACCAGGCGGTGCAGCGCAGCATTACCGAAATCGCCCGTCAAGAAGGCTTCGGTTTGCGGGAAGTGGAGGGAGGCTCCCGTTCGAACCAAATCAACACGGCAGTAGATTCTCTGATCAATGCGAAGGTCGACGGCATCGTCCTCTCCCTGCAGCAGCCCATAAGTGTTTCTCAATCCATCGACGCCGCTCATCGGGCCGGCATACCGGTTGTGGTGAGAGGGATCAAAACATACCCCGAACTGCGGGCTCCCTTCGTCAGCGACGACGCCCTGGACACCGGCAGAGCCCTGGGAGTGGAGACAGCCCGGGTATTTCGAAAACGTTTTCCGGAACAGACCGCTCACATCGTGATTGCCAATACCCGCGCTGTCGAGAGAAGCCGCCTGCTCGAAGAAGGATTCATAAGCGGTTTCGGCAATGTCATTCCAGATCCCGAGGTGATAGACCTTCCTGACGACAACGGTTCGGTCATGAACGTTCAGGAGATCGTTCTTGCGGAATTGTATCGACATCCGGAGGCCAATGTGTTCTTTGGTACCAGCGACCTGCGAACCGAGGGCATCGTGCTCGCTCTCCTGCAGAGCGGCCGGGGCAGCATTGAAACCGAGCTTGTGGCCAGCGTCGGGGGAACCGTGAAGGCCATGAACCGTCTCCTGGAACCGGAGAGCCCCTGGAAGGTGGAAGCCGGATACTCGATCACCGGCCAGGTAGAGAAAGCCTATCAGGTGCTGAGCGAAATGATGAAGGGTAAGCTCCCGATAGACAGCCGGAAGGAGATCCTGGTGGATTCGGTAATTCTCGCCGAACCGACCCTGCAGGAGGTACGGGCATATTTGAAAGACCACCAGGGCCTGCAGAGCTTCAGCCCGCAGCCGGTGAGGGGGGAAAATTCATGATGTTTATCTGGGATGTTTTACTGGCCCTGGGAATAGGCGTTCTGCTGACCCTGGTATTCACACTGGGCTTTCGACGCCGGGGCCCCTGGTCCAATGTGTTGCTGTTCTTCCTGCTCGTGTTTCTCGGAGCGTGGACCGCGAGCATCTGGATCGCTCCCGTCGGGCCCCCTCTGTTGGGGGTGTATTGGATTTCGCCCCTGATAGTCGCTCTGATCCTGGCCCTGCTGCTGGCAGCCGCCTACCCCGCCATTCCGAGAAACAGGCCCAGGAGGGACGAGATCGACTTGAAACCGGAGGTTCCGTCCCCGGTGGTCGTGGCGGTGGACTTTTTTTTCATCATCCTGCTGGTCGTTTTCGCCGCGGTCATCTTGATCGGCTACCTGCGCTAGGCAGTACGGTACCGGCATGGAAATCACGGTTTCCGGAACCCCGGCAACCATCCCGCCGGGGTTCTTTCTATCTCCACCGTGGTTGGATATTGCCGAACTCGACCATTGAGGGATTATCCTGACGATCGGAATGAAAAAAGTACCTAGCGGTGACGTAGTTGTAGCCGCAGCTAACACCGCTACGAAGCCGGCAGCCAATCAGAATGCGCTTACCCTAAAAAAATGTCTGGACTTCCATCATCGATGGTTGTTGGAGGAGAATCTGGCGAGTATCGACAGAAACGGATGTCGTGAGATCGTGCTGGACATTTCCTCCTTGAAATGGATCAACGTCTTCACAATCAGTGCAATCCTGAAGCTGCACGAGAAACTTCGCCGGGATGGGAAAAACCTGCGTGTAGTCGGATGCGGCAAGGAAGTGTACGGCGCCCTGGCGTATCTGGGGCTGGACAAGCTCATCCGCTTGGAGAAAGGTTAAGCTCGAAGGAGCCCGGCGCTCTTCAGGTTTCTTCCCCATTATAGGCGTGGAACTCTTTCAGCGACCGGGCGTAAAGCTCCAGACGCTCCTGGACCCGTCCGTTCAGGCTGTCCGCCGGATACCTTCCCTGCCCGTTCCGAACACCGGCCTGCCAGCCGGTGAGGGTTTCGATTCCTTCGGCGACCGTCGCCACCGGCCAAACATGAAACTTGCCCTCCGAGCAGGCTTCCACCACGTCTTCGCGTAGCATCAGGTTCTGCACGTTGCTCTGCGGGATGATCACCCCCTGCTGCCCGGACAATCCGCCTGCCATACACACATCGAAGAATCCTTCGATTTTCTCGTTGATTCCTCCCACCGCCTGTATCACGCCGCGCTGGTTCACCGATCCGGTAACGGCGATCTGCTGTTTCAACGGGACGTCGGCCAGGGCTGAGAGGATCGCATACAGCTCGGCCGAGGAGGCGCTGTCTCCCTCCACTCCTTCGTAACTCTGCTCGAACACGACCCGGGCCGAAACGCTCAGAGGAAGTGAAGTAGCGTAGGTTCCTGAAAGGTAGCCGCTCAAGATCAATATCCCCTTGCTGTGCAGCGGACCGCCCAGTCGCGCCTGCCTTTCGATATCCACGATTCCGCGCCTGCCGGGAGTTACCGTAGCGGTGATCCTGCTGGGACGCCCGAACCGGTAATCGCCGAGATCCATAACGGACAACCCGTTCACCTGTCCCGGGACCGCCCCCTCCGTATCGATGAGGATCATCCCCTGGCCGATCAACTCCTTGATCCGCTCCTGAAGCAGGTCCGAGCGATAGACCTTTTGGCGCAGCGCCTTGCGCACGTGCTCCACTCCAATCAGCTCGGCCCTGTCCCGCGCCGCCCAGTAATCGGATTCACGGATGAGATCGGCCAGGGAACCGAAGTTGGAGGACAGGTGCTCCTTGTGCTCGGCCAGCCGGTGGGCCTGCTCGATCAGCTTGGACACTCCACCGGCATCCACATGTCGGAGCTTCTCTTTTTCGCAGAACGTGCAGATAAAGCGCAGCAGATTGTCGCGGTTTTCCTGGTCTCCGCTCATGCGGATGGCGAAATCCGCCTTCACCTTGAACAGCTCGGGGAAATCGCCGTCAAGAGCATGGAGCAGGTGATAGATCATGGGTCTCCCGACCAGCACCACCTTCAGCTCCAGCGGAACCGGCTGAGGACGCAGGCTCTTGATGCTCATGAAACCGAACTGCTGTCCCGGTTCTTCTATCTGGACTTCCTCGCTGCGCAGGGCCCGCTTCAGGGCCTCCCAGCTAAAAGCATTCTTCAGCACGTCCTCGGCCGGTAGAACCAGAAAGCCGCCCAGAGCCTGCAGCAGGGCCCCCGCCTTGATCAGGGTAAAATCCGTAGTCAGCGCTCCGAGACTCATCTCCTTCTCGATACGGCCGATCAGATTGGCGTAGGTGGGGTTGAGCTCTACAACTACCGGAGCCCCTTTTTGGCTGCGGTTGTTTACCACCACGTTTACCTGGTATCTGCGAAACGCCTGCTCCTGCATCGACTGGAGCTGCCGTTTGCCCTCGAGGGCTGCCGGGCTTTCGGTTTTTTCGTCGAGGTTGATCTTCAACGTGTCGATATTCTCCAGGATATCGGCCTGAGCTTCGCCCAGGTACTCGTTTACCTGCTCGTACTCTTCGTACTTTTCTTTGAGATCGTCGATCAGTCCCCCGAGCATGTTCAGCACGACCCGCTCGTCGAGCCGCTTCAGCTCTTGATTGCCCTGCTTTTCCAAACGACGCAGCTGCTTCATGGCCGACTGAATTTCTTCCATCAACTTTTGGCGGTGGCGGCGTATCTCCTCCTGCTCTTTTTCGGGAAGATCATTGAACTGCTCATCGGTTACGGGTTTGCCGTCCCGCAGCGGTACGAGAACGATGCCCATCGGCGTAAGCTGCATACTGAAACCCTCCGCCTGGGCTTGCTGCTGCACCTCCTGGAGGACCTGCTCCCGCCGTTTCTGCAGATCGCCGAGCTTCTGCTGCCGCCTGTTGCTGTACTCGTCGCTCTCGAAGGACCTCCTCAGATCCTGCTCCACCCGGCTTACCAGATGTTCCATGTCCCGCTTGAGCTCCAGTCCCATGCCCGGGGCCAAACGAAGGGATTTCGGTTTATAGGGGTCGGAAAAATTGTAGACATAGCACCAATCCGGGGGAGTGTCACGCCTGGCCGCCATCTCCTCCAGGAAGGACTGGACCGAGGTCATCTTTCCGATTCCCGGCGGTCCGGCCACGTAGATGTTGTATCCGACCCGCTCGATCTGCAGACCGAAGCGAAGAGCGTCCACGGCCCGCTTCTGTCCAATGATTCCCTTCAAGGGATCGAGGCTCCGGGTGCTCTTCAGTCCCAGAGATCGGGGATCTACGGTTCGCCGCAGATCCCCCCTATCCAACGCTCTTCTCATTTTGTCATTCCGATCGTGATTTCTCTGCCCTGGCGGAAAATACGGAACCGGAGAGTTTGCGCTCCCTCCCGATTGAGGGCTTCGTAGTAGTCCTTCATGTCACCGATCTGCTCGTCATTGATCGCCCGGATGACGTCTCCCTGGCGAAAGCCGGCTACCCCCCCCGGAGTACCCTGATAGGCGACCGCTACAACGACCCTGCCCTCGTCGATCTGAAGCTGCGGCGCGTCCTCGCTGTCGATCACCACCATGCCAGGCCAGATGTTCTTTACCTGGTTGGACAGCTCCTCCTCGGAAAGCCGTTCGCTGATCCTTGCAGTCACTGTACGCTCGCTGCCGAGACGGATCAGCTCGAACTCCACCCTCTGCCCTGCTTTCAGATCGCCAACCAGCCGGGTCAAATCGCGGGTGTTTTCCACCTTGGTGCCGCCGACGCTGGTGATATAGTCGCCCGGCTGGATCCCGGCCTTGTCCGCCGGGGAGCCGAGGTAGATGCTGGCCACCAGGCCTCCTGAAACGCCGCTAAGACCGAGATCCTCCACTGTGGCCGGCAGGGGATCCCGTATACTCACGCCCAGCCAGCCGTAAGTGACCCTTCCTTCTTTGATCAAGTCGTCGATCGCCCTGCCGGCGTTATTGCTCGGAATGGCGAAGCCGAATCCGATATAGGTGCCGGTGGTGGAGGCGATCCAGGTGTTGATGCCGATCACCTCTCCCCGGATATTTACCAGGGCGCCACCCGAGTTGCCCGGGTTGATGGCCGCATCGGTTTGTATATAATCACTGATATTGCTGGCGGGACCTTCGGTCCGACCGACGGCGCTGACGATCCCGGCGGTTACGGTGGACTCCAGGCCCAGCGGGTTCCCGACCGCCAAGACCCAATCGCCGACCTCCACCGCATCCGAATCGCCTATTACGGCGGTGGAGAGATTGCGTCTGGTTTGAAAGGTAACCAGGGCCAGATCCATGCGGGGATCATTACCCACCAGTTTTCCTTTAAATGTACTCTGATCAAAGAGCACGATGCTGATCTCATCGGCCTGCCCTACCACGTGATTGTTGGTCAGCACGTACACCGTGTTCCCGTTCTGCCGCACGATAACCCCGGAGCCCAGCCCCTGCTGGCGGAACTCCCGCGGCTGCTGCTCCTGCGGCCCGAAGAAGAACTCGAAGGGATTGGTGAACTGGGGAACTTGCTGCTCCACCATCTGCACCACATTGATCTGTACCACCACCGGAGTCACGACCTCCGCGACCTGCCGGAAAGCGTTCTGCATGTCCGCCAGGGTAGGCGGGGCCTGTTCTAGCTGTGCCGGGAGCGAAGACTGTTGGGCCGGTTGGCCGGAGGCTTCGGGCTGCATCTGCCCTGCGCCCTGTTCCTGCTCTTCCTTGTTTCCCAGGGATGCCGCGGTGCAGGCGCCGAGGGAAACCAGCAGCAAGACGGCCGATATCAGTGACAGGAAACATCTTCGTTTCATCGTTTATCCTCCTTGTGAGTCATGTACTGTGTTTGTTCTCTTCCATAATTAGCTACTACCTGCTCGATCGTACATAAACCGAAGCAGTTATTTATTCCAAGAATTGAGGTTAGGCCGCAGCGCTTAGCCCTAAATACCCGGGCTTTTAACCAAAACAGGCTATTTCTCAGAACCACGGTGAGATAGTAGACAGTAAGTAGTGCAGACTAATCGGGAGGGGGCGGAAACTTCGCTAAAGGGAAGTTAGATGATTGGAGACGCCCCGCCGACAGGTAGGGATCCGGCGCATCTGTTTTGTCAGCTTCCGGGTATCAGCGCGAAACTGGCGCACCGCATCTTGGAGCAGCTCGATGTCCGGAGCCTCGAAGAGCTGGAACTGGCCGCCCACGACGGACGGCTGAACGAGGTCAAGGGTTTCGGCCAGCAGAGGATCCAGGCAATTAAAAAGGCGCTGGCTGGGCGGCTCGGCGGGTTCGCCTCCAGCAGTCAACAAAACAAGAGAAAGGGAGAATAGTTATGGCGAAAGTAGCAATCAACGGCTTGGGACGGATCGGAAGAGCCGCCCTGAACATCATTCTCGACACACCGGAGTTGGAGCTGACGGCGATCAATGACTTGATCCCGCCGGAAAACCTGGCCTATCTGGTTAAATACGACACCGTACATGGCAAATCGCAGCACCGGGTCGAGGCGGGGGATTCGAGCCTGATCATCGACGAGATCAGCTATCCCGTGCTCGGCATCAAGGATCCGGTCCAGCTCCCCTGGGCAGACCTGGACATCGACATCGTTCTGGAGTGCACGGGTCTATTCCGAAAAATCGATGACCTGCGCAAGCACCTTCAGGCCGGGGCCCGCCACGTGATCCTTTCGGCCCCGGCCAAGAGCCCGGAGGTGGTCACGGTCGTCCACGGGGTGAACGATCCCCGGGATGGAGGCCCCCCGGTCATCTCCTGTGCAAGCTGTACGACCAACTCGGTCACGCCCGTATTCGAGGTGATGGGCCGCAGAATCGGCGTCAGGAAAGCCCTGATGACCACCATCCACGCTTACACCTCGACTCAAGGTGTCGTGGACGGCCCCAGCGGCAAGCTTCGCAGAGGACGGGCCGCTGCGGCCAACATCGTTCCCACCACCACCGGGGCGGCGGTGGCTACCACCAGGGCGCTTCCCCGCTTCGAGGGCAAGTTCGACGGAGTGGCGGTCCGGGTGCCTGTAACGGTAGGTTCGATATCCGACCTTACCTTCCTCACGGAGAAACGGACCTCGGTGGAGGAGATCAACAGCATATTTAGGGAGGAAGCGGACAGCGAGCGCTACCGGGGCATCCTCGGAGTCACCGAGGAGCAGATCGTGTCCTCCGACATCATCTGCGATCCCCGTGCTTCCATCGTGGACCTGAATATGACCCGGGTGGTGGACGGGGACCTGGTCAAGGTGATGGCCTGGTACGACAACGAGTGGGGATACAGCTCCCAGATGATCCGGGAAGCCCGCCGCATCGCCGGAAGGATGAGCGGATAGGAGGCTGCGGCGTTGGTTCGGGCGGGGATCGACTCCATGTCCCTCGATCCGGACAGCGTGCTCGATGTGATCCACAGTATCTACGAAATGGAAAAGGAGATAAAATAAGCACATGGCGGTCCACAACAGGGATGTCGCCGAGATCTTCAATGAAATAGCCGACCTTCTCGAGATCGAAGGAGAAAACCAGTTCCGCATCCGCTCCTATCGCAACGCCTCTCGAACCGTGTCCGACCTGTCAGGGAACGTGGCGGACATGGTGGAAAAGGGGGAGGAGCTGAGCGAGCTGCCGGGAATAGGCAAAGACCTGGCCGGCAAAATCGAAGAAATCGTGGACACGGGCACCCTCGAACAGCTCCAAGAGCTTCGAAAAAGAACCTCCCCCGAGCTGCGGGATCTAATGAAAATAGGCTCTTTGGGGCCGAAGCGAGTGAAACAGCTCCACGAGGAGCTGGGAGTGAACACCGTAGAGGATCTGGAGAAGGCGGCCGAGGCGGGAAAGGTGCGGGAGGTTCCGGGTTTCGGCAGCAAGACCGAGCAGAGCATCCTCCGGGACGTACAGAAAGTCAAGGAGGGCAAGCAGGAGCGGCGCTTTCTGTGGCCCGAGATGGAGGAGTACGCGGAGCCCCTGGTGAAGTATCTAGGCCAGCTCGAGTCCATCGACAAGATCACGGTGGCCGGCAGCTACCGCAGAAGAAAAGAAACCGTGGGTGACCTGGATATCCTGGTGACCTGCGAGCACGGCGGCCCGGTCATGGACCGCTTCACTTCCTACGAGGAAGTGGACCGGGTGATCTCCAAAGGAGACACCCGCTCTTCGGTAAGCCTGCGCTCCGGCATCCAGGTGGATCTGCGGGTGCTGGCGGACGAAAGCTACGGCGCCGCCATGCACTACTTCACCGGCTCCAAAGCCCACAACGTGGCAGTCCGCCAGATAGCCCAGAAGAAGAAGCTCAAGATCAATGAGTATGGGGTGTTCAAGGGAAACAGGCGGGTGGCCGGAAAAACCGAGGAGGAAGTGTTCGAGCAGGTGGGGCTTCCCTACATAGAGCCGGAGCTGCGGGAAAATCGTGGCGAGATCGAAGCGGCCCGGAAGGGCAACCTTCCCGAGCTGGTCACGGTCGAGGATATCCGGGGAGACCTGCAGATGCACACTACGGCCAGCGACGGCAAGTTCAGCATCGAGGAGATGGCCCAGGCCGCCAAGGACAGGGGTTACGAGTACCTGGCCATCACCGACCATTCCAAACGGGTCACCATGGCCGGGGGACTGGACGCCAAAAGGCTGAGCAAGCAGATCGAGGAGATCGAGAAGCTCAATGAACGAATCAAAGGGATCCGGATCCTCAAGTCCTGCGAGGTGGACATCCTGGAAGACGGGTCCCTGGATCTGGAGGACGAGATCCTGGCGGAGCTGGACCTGGTGATTTGTGCGGTGCACTACAACACCAACCTCTCCGAGAAGAAGCAGACCGAGCGAATAATCCGGGCCATGGACAATCCCCACTTCAACATCCTGGCTCATCCGACCGGCAGGTTAATCGGCTCGCGGGATCCCTACGAGGTCGACCTGGAGCGCGTTATGCACGCCGCCAGGCAGCGGGGCTGCTTTCTGGAGATCAACGCCGACCCCCAGCGGCTCGATCTGAACGATGTGCATTGCAAAATGGCCAAGGAAATAGGCCTTAAGATCCCGATCTCAACGGACGCCCACTCGATGAGCGGGCTGGACCACATGCGCTTGGGAGTAGCCCAGGCCAGACGGGGATGGCTCGCAGCCGAGGACGTCTTGAACATACGCTCCTGGGCAGAATTGAAGAAACTCCTGAAGCGCAGCTGAGCGGCAGATAAGAACTCTCGCTCGAGAAACCACCGGGGGCTACGACAAGGACTAAGATAGTGGCGGAAAAGAACCCTTTCAAGCACGATCCAAAGACACGATTCGAGAAGGTTGAGTCTTTGCGCCAAGATCAGGCCCGCAAAGAAGCCGAGCAGCTCCGGGAGGCCCTGGAGTATCACAACTACCTGTACTACATCAAAAATCATCCCGAGATATCGGACGAAAGCTACGACACGTTGTTCCACCGCCTCCAGGAGCTGGAGGAGGCCTTCCCGGCCCTGCAGGCGCCCGACTCGCCCACCCGCAGGGTGGGGGCTCCCCCCGTGGATGAGCTGAAGAAGGTCGAACACCGCCGTGCCCTGCTCAGCCTGGATTCCAGCGAGGAGAAAGCCAAGCTCGAAGATTTCATGCGCACCTTGAGGGAAAAAACGAATGAGAAAGAAACGCCCTGGGTGCTCGAGCCCAAGTTGGACGGCTTTTCCGTAGAACTGGTATACGAGAACGGTCGCTTCAGCTACGGCTCCACCCGGGGAGACGGGCGCACCGGAGAGGACATTTCCGAGAATCTGAAGACCATCCCGACCCTGCCCCTCAGGCTTCAGGAATCGGCGCCCGTCTCCCTGGCTGTGCGTGGAGAAGTGCTGATGTCGAAGCAGGGCTTCCAGGAGCTGAACCGCACCAGGGTGGAGAACGGACAGGAGCCCTTCGCCAATCCCCGCAATGCCGCCGCCGGAATCATGCGCCAGCTCGATTCGCGAAAGGTCGCGGGCAAGCCGCTGGAGATCTTCTGCTACGACGTCGTTGACAGTGAGGATGGGGAGCTTCCCAATTCACACTGGGAAGTTCTGGCGCTGTTTTCCCGCTGGGGCTTCCAGACGAATCCCTTGAACCGCCGCTCCTCGAGGCACGAGGAGATCGAAAGGTACCGGGAGGAGCTTCTGCGCAAGCGGGAGAATCTTCCCTACGAGATCGACGGAATGGTGATCAAGCTCGACGACCGGGCTGCGCGGGAGAAGCTGGGCACCCGCCAGCGCAGCCCCCGCTGGGCCTTCGCCTGGAAATTCCCGCCGAAAAAGGAGGTCACCACGTTGCGGGACATCGCCGTGCAGGTGGGACGCACGGGCATGCTCACCCCGGTGGCCCTGCTCGATCCCGTGCAGGTGGGAGGCGTCACGGTCAGCCGGGCCACCCTGCACAACGAAGAGGAGGTGAAACGCAAGGACGTACGTCCGGGAGATACGGTGCGGATCTTCCGGGCCGGAGACGTGATCCCCGAGGTGGCCGAGCGGATCAAGGAGCCCGGGCAAAAAAGGGGCAAGAGGTTTTCCATGCCCTCCAGGTGCCCATCCTGCGGCAGCTCCGTAGTCCGGGAGGGAGCCTACGTACTCTGCCCGGCAGGGCTGACATGTCCGGCCCAAAGGATCGGCAGGATCATCCATTACGCCTCCCGTGACGCCCTGGACATAGAGACCCTGGGGGAGAAGAACGTCAAACAGCTCGTGGAAAAGGGACTGGTCCGGCAGTTGCCCGACCTGTACAAGCTCAAAGAGCAGGAGCTGCAGAGCCTGGAGGGATTCGCCGAGAAATCGGCGGCCAAGCTGTACCGGGCCATCCAGGGGACAAAAGAGCCGCTCCTGGACCGCTTTCTCTACGCCCTGGGAATCCGCCACGTGGGGGAGCACGTGGCCCAGGTGCTGGCCCTCCACTTCGGCAGCCTGGAGAAGCTGAAAAACGCCGGGCAGGAAGAATTGGAACAGGTCCAGGAGATCGGCCCGGAGATCGCCGAGAGCCTGTACAACTTCTTCCAGGATGAGGAAAACCGCAAGATCCTGGATCAGCTGAAAGAGGCGGGCGTGCGGCCCCGGAAGATGGAGGAACGACGCAGCCTGGCCCTGGAAGGACTGACCTTCGTGTTCACCGGGCAGCTGCACGGCTACTCCCGCAAGGAAGCCGAACAAAAGGTGCAGGCCCTGGGCGGACGGGCCGCCTCCAGCGTGAGCGGCAACACCGACTATCTGGTGGTGGGGGAAGGACCGGGAAGCAAGCTGGAGGAGGCCAGAAAGCAGGATGTGCAGATCCTAGACGAGAAGCAGTTCGAGGAGCTGCTCGAAGAAA
>CAYMEK010000040.1:0-4896 GCA_964389305.1 uncultured Spirochaetaceae bacterium | reverse complement strand
ATTCCGGCTAAACATAAATTTGAGGGGAAATAACTGCAATAGGTTATTCTTCTGAATCGAGCAACACCGTAGACTTTAAATGTATGAGAATCAGATCGTTTCGCAGCTTCAGTGCACTGAAGGGCCTGACGGTTGTGGACCGCGACGGTGAAGCCGGAACCATCCAGGACGCCTACTTCGACAACCTCCGGTGGGTGATTCGCTATCTTCTGCTCGATCACAGGATTTCCGGCAAAAGCGTGCTGATATCACCCCTCATAATCGATGACATCCGCTGGCCGCAACATCGAATCTTGCTTCGTCTGTACGACGAGGAGATCGAGGCCGTTCCCGCCGTCGATACGGCAAAGCCTATAACCCGAGAGCAGGAAGAAACCTACAACGAGTATTTTTTCATTCCCGACTACTGGGAAGGTGACAGCCTCTGGGGAGAGAAACAAACTCCCAGGGAATTCGGCACCTGGCTGAGATCGAAGCAACACAAGTCCGACACGAACGGCGGCGGTGAATCGCACCTGCTGAGCGCCTCGGACGTACAGCAATACGACCTGGTAACCCCCCAGGGGACGGCAGGCACTATCGGCGATTTTCTCTGGACTCCGGAGACCTTCGCCATCCGGTACCTGGTGGTCGATATCGGGACGCTTGCGGCCGGCAAGAAAAAAGTACTCCTCTCGACCCTGTGGATCAAAGACCTCGACCGGTACCTTAAAAAACTCTTCGTGGATCTACCTAAAGCGGCCCTCGAGGAAAGCCCGTCCTACCAGATGGGCGAACCGATCACCCCAGCTTATGAGAAAAACCTCATGAGCCACTACAACGTGCTGGAGTACAAGAACTGAGCCGGCTTCCTGAGATAGTCGGAGCCGGCGGCAGGCTAGCCGGCCGGCTGGGGGCCGGAGTCTATCTACTCGGGGTGCTTCTTTGTCTCCCCGCGCTGTTTCTCCACCAGCTCTTTGAGCTGTCTCTCCATGGCGTCGAAGGTCTCACGGATTACGTGAGACAGCTGTTCCTGCACGTTTCCTTCCATGGGTCCCCGCTGGGCAAACAGCTCATGTCCGGGCGGGACGGTCAGATCGATCCGCACTCGATAGGGATTACCGCTCGCCTGGTGTGAATGGGGCTTTTCCACGGCGATCCGACAACTGCTGATGTGGTCGCAGATTCTTTCCAGCTTATCCGACTTTTGCCGGATCAACGTTTCAAGGCCCTCCGTTTTTTCTACTCCACGAAAGGTCAGCTCTAAAGGTAGATCCATGACGGGCTTCTCCTCTCATTCGGCCGGTCGATCCGTTGAGCGTACAGACTACTTCGAACGCCTTATCCGGACTTCACCTCGATGCTCCGGCCGCCCTTCCTCTTCTCGCCGGTTCGCGGCATGGTCAAGGTGAGAACACCCTTCTGGAACCTGGCATCGATCCTGTTTTTATCGACGTCTTCGGGCAGGCGGAAGCTTCGCTGGAAGCTCCTCGAGTAGCGCTCTCTGCGGAGATATCCCTCATGCTCCTCTTTCCGTTCCTCCGCCTTGTAGCTGGAAAGCGTGAGAGTATTCCCTTCCACCCGCACGTCCACGTCTTTCTCGGTCAGGCCCGGAAGGTCGGCCTCGAGGATGTAGGCCTTGTCTGTCTCCTTGACATCTACCGCCGGGGCCCAACCCCGCCGCCAGCGCATGGGTGCCCAGTCGAACCAATCCGTGAAATCATCCCACAGATCACGAAAAAGCCGGTCGGGTCCTCGACGCATCAGATCTCCCATAATTAACCTCCTGTCAGGGTAATATTCTATAACCCGTTAACGACGGACCGACTGATTCTGATTCCTGCTTTCAACCTACTAAAAACCATGGCAGACGACAAATCATCTCTTGCCCCACTCGGGGTGGTTCTCGGCTGGCGACGGACAGTCTCACGGCACCTCCCATGGTTTTATCATCCTCATCCTTCTCACCATCAGCCGCGTCGCAGCTCCCGTCCGTCCGGATCGAGGCTGAGACGAAGGAGGGCACCATGCCGTGAAAACCCAGGTTTTGTAGAGGGAAGCTTTGCTGCTCACACCCCCGGAAGTAGACTCGAAAGCGATCCCGTCGATAGGCACGGCGCGCTTCGAGTGATTTCCGCCGTACCCCGGGATCCACGTCCAGGAGGATAGTCTTCGCAGTCCGACGGAAGCTGGCAGCGCGGCGATTTGCGCTGCAGCCTCTTGCCAGGTAGTGGGGACGTCAATGCTCGTTTCCACCGAGTTGCATCACTGTCCAGCTTCCTAGTCCTTCATCGTCACGTCATGCCGGCCTGTTAGTCATTTTCTCGGCAATGATTTTATGAACCTACCCACTACGTTGTTGATCGCCCCTTCGTATTTCCATGGATCACCCTCCCATAGATCGTGCAAAGGATCCGCGGTAGTGACAATGATCATGTCCAACTCATGCAGCAATACAATGTAGTTCCCGCCATGCCCCGCCGCATAGTTGAAATGATGCTTGCCCGCCCTGCCGGACCACCACTGGTAGCCGTACCCGAGGTCGCGGAAGTAACCATATCTGCTGGTTAACCACTCACCCACCTTGATATTCTCCGAGTATCTGTTCAGCGAATCCCTGACCCAATCGGCAGAGATGACGCGCTTGCCCTCGTATACACCATCGTTGAGATACAGCAAGCCGAATTTGGCCATATCACGAGCCGTAACGTAGATTTCTGAGTGGCCCCAGTTGTAACCGTCGGCGTCGGTGGTCCAGTTGCCCACCTCCGCCTCAATCGGAGTGAACAGATTCGCCTGGGCATATGACTTGAGATCTGTACCGCACACTCGTGCCACGATGACTCCCAGGAGATGAGACGTCAGATTGCTGTAGTTGAACTCAGCTCCCGGATCGCTGATGAGAGGGAAATCAACGATATGGGGCACGTGGTGCCAGTTGCCAGAGAAATAGAGAATTTCGAAATAGGGAGGAGTGCGTTCTTCATCGGGATATCCTCCGCGCATTTGCAGTAGGTCCCGGATCGTGATCTGCTCCTTCCGCGGATCATTAATCTGACCGGCAAACTCCGGAAAGAACTCGATCATCTTCTGATCCACGCTCGATAAATAGCCTTGATCCAGGGCAATTCCTACTAACGCCGAGGTGAAGCTTTTCGTGGCCGATTGCCGTCCGGACAACTGCTCAATCGAGCCTTCATTGAAGTACTTTTCAGCGATCAGATAGCCGTTCTTGACAACGAGCAGGCCAAAAAGCGTCTGCAGTTTGGCCGCGTCGAGATACAGCTTGGCTACAAGCTTTGGATCCAGCCCCTGCTCTGCAGGCGTCGACACAGGCCAGTCATCCCCGCGCAGCGGTGCATATTCGACGCTTTCGAGATTTTCAGCCTGAGGATTGCACCCTGTCATGTTTGCTAGAATCAGAAACACACTCGTGAACAAAACAAAAATTGGTTGAAGCCCATTTACACAGAATGGGCGGTAGCGTGCGAGCCTTTTCAGCAAGGTGAGACTCAGCGTGTTGTTGTCTTTAAGCAAAGTGTTCATTGCATCAATCTCCTTTCATACCGGTGCTTGCGATTTCTCATCGAAAGGAATAGCCCAATCCTTCTCCGGCTGGCTAACATAGAATTGAGTAGCGCCGCTCGCGAACTAAATAGTGAAATATATCCTAATGACTGTGCCCCCGCCTGCTCCCTGGTTTTCTTGCTACTACCGCAATCCAACCTTCTTTCGAGCGATCATCAATTGAGATCTCGACATAACCTGCCTCGTCTAGTCGTTTTCGATAGCCGTCGGAAGTATGAATCTGCAGCACCTCTGTCCATTTGCTTTCTTTTTTCTCCGCCGTGCTGTGCCGGTTCACCACCAACAGAACGCCACCCGGTTTCAGAACCCTCCTGACTTCCTTCAAATCCTGCCTCAGATTAGGCCAGAACTCCAGACACTCGAAAGCCGTAGTGATGTCGAACGTGCTATCCGAATACGGCAAGCAGGATACCGATCCGGGACTAATCGTAACACGGCCTTCTAGAATGAACCGCTTGTTCACCTTTTTTGAAAGGTTCACCATATCCACGGAGTGATCGATCCCATGCACCCAGCCTTCCGATGCTTTTGCTTCCAAGATTGCTACAGCAGCGCCTCCACCACAACCAACATCCAGAACCGTTGAACTGGAATCAACCGTTATATGCGCCAGTCCCCAGTCATAGGCTTCCCGGTGGCCCAGATTCATTAGATTTCCAATTGCTCTGCCCAGCAAACCAGAGGGCCGCCTGCCTAAATCGATCAGCTTCCCGTACAAGCTCATCCGTTCCTCCGCCTAAGCAGATCCGGTGGTGTATAAATACCTGGTTCCATCGAACAGCTCCCCTTTCTCCTCTGTAACTGCATATGGAAAATTGACACCAACACCCAACCGTTTGAAATAACCAGAGTCAGTGTAGCGCTCCAACTCCCGCCGAATAGGGCGATTCAATATTGTGTCCTCCGCCTCTCCACCGGCGTGAAGGAGCTGAATCGAAAGAATCAGAAAGATCACGAGTGAAAGGTGAACACGAAACACAAGATCGCTCCTTAATGGGATCAGGCCGGCACGCTCAGAATTGTAGAGTAGCGTTTGCGATACGGTCAAGTCAGCGAACAGCAGCTAAAGAACTCAACAAAACCATGTACAAACAGCGAAATCTCTGATACCCGGTTAACAAAGCTTCCGGCAAAAAAGCGGGGAAGAGGAGAAATCGATTATCCTCTATCTCGAGGCAGAACTTGATATTGACATCCCGGCGAACACCTTCACCATTCGAACCTTGTGTTCATTCAGGCCTTAGGGGTACAACATTCCTTCTGTCCTGCCTGGCTGAAGCGGAACAGCTCGCGGTACTCCTGGCCCTCCCGGTACCAGCGGTAGGTGGG
>CAYMEK010000039.1:0-40704 GCA_964389305.1 uncultured Spirochaetaceae bacterium | reverse complement strand
ATCCCTGCCCGTGTAGAACCTGGCTCACACCGGAAAGTGTTCAAAACTACTTGCCATTTCCACATCGTCAGGCTTAGACATTCGGGCCGCCGCCCCACCACTACTGCTTCGCCTCATCCATTCATATCCTCAGAGTCCCCGTCGGCCAAAGGGTTATGTAAGCCGGTTTCCCCATTGCCTTTACCTGGTGAATCGCACATTTCTGTGGCCATTCGATACAGTAGATTTCCCGGAGCCTCAGATTCTGTGGTGTCATGTAATTGATGTTGTAAAAATGGCAAGTACTTCGATATGCGCAGTCGCTTTCTTGCTCTTTCATATCAAAGCTCTTTTTCCCAGACCTACTTAGCCTCCACGTACTTCTTGATCGCGTCATTGTTGATGTATCCGAATTCGATCGCAATCTCCCCGAACAACCGGTCATCGCCGTCTTTCTGAGCTCGAAGCACTTCCTCCACCTGGTAGGGTTTCATCACGCCGATCCGGACCAGAAACTCGCCTATCTTCTCAGTCATGTTGAAAATCCATCACTATTTCGCCGACGTGAGTTGGCAGCACTACTGAAGATGAACGATTATACTCGTTACCTTCGCGTGTACCTGCCCTTTCAAGCGATTGTCTTTCTGAAAACCCATTAATTGTTTCGGAGAGAACTTCTGATACGCAGTTCGTCCATTGGAAGCCTTCACTTCGACATCCCAGTGAATAATAGGGTAGTCGCTCCACCACCGTATATCAGACAGTTGTATTCTTTGCTTCTTTGCTTCAGTATGCATAAATTCCGCAACATCCGATTTAGCCTGTTCGATATTGTTTTCCATTGTTTCCTCCATTTCTGAAATATCCCCCACTCTCTCGATCGCCCTTCGGTCCTCCGCGGTCTGCCGCCACTCCAGGGCGTGGATCCGGGGGGCATAGTCGGGGCGTTCTTTCTGGATGTAGTCGGTGATCCTGTTCTTGCCCTCGCGGAGTTTTTCTGCTTCAGTCATCAATGTTCCATTTTGCTTGTAAGCTTTTTTGGCCGATTATCTCCTCTCGCACCCAATCAAAGGCATCATCGCAATCGGTAAAAAGTTTGATCTTGTCCAGCTTCCCGATGAGTTTGTAGAGAAATTGCCACATCAATCGCCGTATCTTACTTTCCTCAACTATGCAGACTTTGATTTCTTCACGATCGAGAAATTTGAGCCAATTGAAGCGTAGATAGCGAAACGCATCTCTTTTCCTAAACTTCATACGGCTCAAATCGAATACGAAGAAAATCCTGTCCCACTGCTTCGTCAGGATTTCGGGGAGCTCCGAAAGCCGATCGACGTAGCCATTCATTTCATCCGGTGTCCAGTTCTTGCTGATCTTCAAGAAAATGATATTGCGCCATGCCAGGATGCTCCACCTGAGATCATCTCCCACAAGACGGATGTGAGAATGTGTTTTAGTCCATTCGAGAGTCAGTTTTTTCGGCATTGATTCTTTATCTTTCACTCTCTCACTCCGTAGTCGGTAGTTGTTCTGCGAGCAGTACGGATCTCAGCCAGGTTAGGGCTTGATCGTTGTTTTTAAATAAACGGATCTTCGTTTGTATGCCGAGCAGTTTATATATCGAAGACCAAATGGTGCGTTTCATCGCCTTGTTTTCCACGATGCAAAGACAAAAGTCTTCCCGCTCGATCAGGTGTACCCAATTTGTCTTCATATAATTCCGGAATTCCTCCGACTGAATGGGCATATTGTTTGCATCGACTATGAAATAGACCCGGTCCCAGTACCGTTTGCGCTCACAGAAGATGTCCCAGAAATCACTGAAGTGATACGGATAAAGGTCGGGATTCCAGACGCCGGATACTTTCAACAGAATGACCTGGCGCCAGACCCAGATCCTCCAGTTCTTCGACTGGGATTCCAGGGAATAATCGGCGTTTTGGATGATGAATTGATGGGTGAGTTTTTCTGGGATCTCTGATTTCAAGAATCCCATATTGGTATATTCTTGCCGGCTTTTAGAACGATATCCATCAGGTTTTTCGTAAATTCTAGTTGGGAAATCCCTGATTCTATTGGCGGAAACGATTTTGAAATTGCGGCAGCTATGAGGGCTGGAGTCGTATCTCCACGTCAGATTCGCCGTTCCCTACGGAGGGAGCTTTCCTGTCTCCGGGGTGCCAGGCGTCACCGGCCCCTAGTTGACAGCCCATGGAAAAAACTTTAAATTCCCCTCGAAAAACGTGCATGCATTCGAGCGGTCAAGCCGTCAGGGCATGCACACGTCTCCTTCGTCTAGTGGTTAGGACACCGGGTTTTCATCCCGGCAACAGGGGTTCGACTCCCCTAGGAGATGTAGGCCGGGATTAGCGGGTGTGGTTTTTCCCGGCTTTTTTCTTCGACGCTCAGTGCCGGCCCGCCGTGACCCCCGGTGGGGTCGTACCGCTGGACTTTGACAATTCGATTCGAACCGGATAAGATTTGCTACTTTGTCAGCCTAGGTAGAAGGCTGCAGGACAACTGAGGAGGATACAGTGAAACGTACAGTGAAAGTAGTCCTGGTCTGTTTGGCTCTTGTATGCCTGGCAACGACATCGGTTTCGGCTGCAGGTAAGGGTAAGGGGAGCCTTAGACTGGGACTCGAGTTCGGCGAACCCCTGGCCGTGATCATCATCCGCCCCGCTCCATTTGATTTCAAGATCGGCTACGATTTCGCCGACAATGGCTGGCTGTTCTTGAGCGCCGACTACAGGATTGTCAGCGGCTTTCAGCTCATCGATTTCCTGCACCTGTTCCTGAGTGCAGGCGTCTACACCCAGATCTATTTCGATCGGGACGATCCCGTCGATTTCGGCTTGAGGATCCCGGTAGGGTTGCAGGCTTTCCTGATCAACAATGTGCTGGAAATTTTCTTGGAGGTCGCGCCGACGATCGGCTTCGTGCCGCGTATTGAACTCTTCCCTTCCTGGCAGGGCTACATCGGTTTTACGGTTCTGATCCCCAAGTTCTGGAAGTGAACCGTGGTGAGTGGCGGGCTCTGTGCGCGCCCGCCGCCACCGACTTAGATAATGCCGGCGGCTGCTTTCTCACCCACCCAGCTTGGGCTTGAGTTGGAATCGTTTCCACAAATAGGACTTATTGTGTAACCGGCCCTTCGGTTTTCGAATTTCCCCTGTTTTCTATATATCGTGAGTCTCGATGCGGGAGAAATCGGCGGGTATCAATACGTGGGCGAGACTGCTGTGGGGAGAAATCAGGCGATGCTCCTTCTCCAGGATCTCCTCCACGAACGGTTCGAACTGGTCACGCGCGCGTCGTTTGCGCTCCTTCAGCGTCTCCCGGTAGTCACGGGCAATGAAAACGTGCAGATCCGCGAACCTCAGCAGGGAAGTGTAGGTGCCCTCGGCGATCATCACGGCGAGTCCTCCTACTTCCATCTCCTCCGTGGTGATACGATCCTCCTGCAAAATAACCAGGGGCTTGTAGATCGGGCTTTCGCCTCGTTTGAATGAGCGAAGATTCGAGTCGAGGAAATCCAGCTTGACCTCGTAAGGGGACACCTGCTCGGGATTTCTGCGCCTCATTTCATGGTTGGTCTTGGGCGGAAACACGAAATAGTCGTCCTGCTGCAGGATGCCTGTTTTGATGCCCCGTGCCGCCAGAAGGCGGGCCAATTCGCTGGCCAGTTCGGATTTTCCGCATCCGGACTCCCCGGCGATAGAAATAGCCAGACGTTTTCCGTCCGTAGCGGACAGGCGGGCGGCGATCACCTCACAGAGATCGGAAGCTCGATCCGTGTGGTGCTTTTCTATGATCAATTTGTCGCCAATCATTTATATCCGTCCTCCTCCGCCAGCCCGTTCCTGATTCGCTCGGCCGCCCTTTCCGGGGTTTCTTCGAAGATGAGCAAGCCGAGCTGTTCCATGGTCTTCTCCGTTACGGACGCACCGGCCGAACGTCTATCTCTTGCAGGAAGCGATTCAGCATCCGTTCCCAGGTGAAGTACGGCACCGTGGCCCGGTAAGCGTTCTTGCCCATTTGCTCTCGCAGGCCCCGGTCCGCAAGCAGCAGCTGGAGAGCGCAGGCAAATCCCGCCACGTCGTCTACGGGAACCTGAATCGCCCCGCTTCCCCGCCGCGGCATCCGCGACGATCCGCTGCCGCAGTCGATCTCTGTAATCTGCGAGCCCAGGAGGTATTCTTCCACAAAGGGTACCCTGTCGCTGGCCACCACCGGTACCGCCGTAGCCGCAGCCTCTTGGGCGGACATGCCGAAACTTTCCTGCCGGGCCGGGGTGCAGTAGATGTCCGTTACTGCGTACAGCTCGGGAAGGAGTTCCCAGATCGAGCCCACCACGATGATATGCCGCGCTGCTTGCGAGCTGCAGATCTGGCGGTCCAGAGCGTCGAAAAGCTGCCGGCGGCTTTCGTCGATGGATACCACCAGCAGGCTTTGAGGAAATCGCCGGTGTGCTTCGGCGAAGGCGCGGATGAGCACATCTTTTCCTTTTGTGGCATCCGTGCGGCTGATCTCGGTTATTATCGCTGAGCTTTGTATCTCCTGAGGGCTTAAAGCAGAATGCTCACTCAAGAACGACCAGACGGCGGCCGATGGTGCGGGCGACCTGGGGTGATACCGTTTGGTTTCTATACAGGGTGGCAGGAAAAGATCGGGTCCCGAGTATCCATAGTCTGTGATCAACGATTTGCGTATCAGCGAGGAGGTTGCCGCGATTCCATCCAGCTCACTAATCAGCTCTTTCTCTACGGCGATGCGCTCCTCGATCCGTAACTCTTTCCACTGCTCCGGCGCCACGTTTCTCTTCTTCAGGATTCCCAGTGAGTGGGGGACCCAGATGTGCTTTATCTTCTTCCGGCGATTTGTGTTGAAAAGCGCGGCGATTTGGGCGCCGTCCCAGTAGTGAGATACGAGCAGGTCGATGGAAATCGTTTCTGAGTCAACCCAGCGCCGGAGAGACTCCACCAGCCGGGGGATCTGTTCGTGCATGTCCTCCTTGCGCACAAACTCGTTGCGGTCGTCTTCCAGGTAAAAGATGCGCTGACGCTCGTCACGGTAGGAAATGCCCTTTTGCCAGCTCCCCGTCCTGGGGTGCGGGTATCCGCCTCGGTTTACGATGGTAATCCGGAAACCCTCTTCGGCCAGTGCCTTGGAGAGCTGATTGACGAATACGTTCTGCCCTCCTGTGTCCTGCAATCCGGGCTCGACTGTCCACTGATGGATCCCGTGGTTGGTGATCATCATAACATGGGGACTCTTGGATTCCAGAAACGCTCGTTGTTTATCCGAAGGGGTCATAGTGCTAGGAGTTAGAGCCCGCAGTAAATCGCGGGGTAAATATGTGGAAACGTTTCCACTTCTCCTTGTAATGTAGGGAAATACGGCTCATCTGTCAACCGTTCCTTTTGGTAAGAGTTTGAATGAGGCAGTTGTCCGTGGAGGGACCATGGAGGCAGGCGGTGCCTTTCTCTTACAGGTCAGCTGTCGCGGTCGATCAGCTCGGGCTCGAGGCACACGGAGATCGTTTCTTTGTTTTCATTGTAGCTCGCCTCCAGGAGCTCCGTGAGCTTGCCCGCGCCAAGCCTTCCCAGTCTGTAGGCGTCCTGCCGTACCGTGGATAGACCCAGATACCCGGCCGCCTCGATATCGTCATAGCCGATGATCCGTATCCCGCTCCCGGCCTCCCGTTTGGCCCTCAATCCGCCTACTGCCAGGTCGTCGGAATAGAAAAACACGCCATCGGTCTCACCCTTGCGGATGAGCTCCATGACCACGCGGTAGGATTCCCGCTCGTCGACTTGTATGTATTTTTCATCCTGCGGAGACACGCCGTGGGAAGCAAGATTGTCCGTAAAACCCTTGAGTCGTTCATACCGCTGCTGTGACTGGGCCTGGTCGCCGACGAAAACGATGTTCCGGCAATTGCGTTCCAGAAGATAGCAGGCGGCCAATCCTCCTCCCTTTCGATTATCGAAGAAGATCGAGTTCTCCCCTTCCTCGTGATAATCCAGGTAGATAAACTGACTGTGTTGCTCGCGTAGTATGGTCTTTTCTTCCTCTTTCAGCGGATCTTTCAGAGCCAGCAGTCCGGAGAAATGGGAGTAGCGGATGTGCTCGAACATCACTTCCCGGACAGCGCCCAGGTTGAATATCAGCAGGCTGTAGCCCGATTCATTGAGCTTGGAATAGATGCCGCCCATAATCTCTAGAGAAAAGCGGTGGGTGATGAGCGGTAAGATAATGCCGATCACGGATTGGGAATGGCGGCCGGTTACCAGCATTTTAGCCAGCTTGTTGGGTTTGTAACGCAGCCGCTTGGCCACCCGCAGTATTTTTTCTCTGGTTGCCTCTCTGACGTTGGGACTTCCATTGAGAACGCGCGAAACGGTTCCCACTCCGAATCCCGAGGCCTGAGCTACGTCCTTGATCGTGGCTGCCGTTGGCAGAGCAGATTCCCGCCTCCGGCTTTTTTCGTTAAAGGTCACCGTGAATAACTACGGGAAATTATAATTGCTTGTCCGTTCTCGTTCCAGTGACCGCAGGCGGGCCAGATTCTCGGCATCTTGGGTCAGCCCCTTCCCCTTGGGGGTCTCCAGTACGGCCGGGAGCCTCTCCAGACGTGGGTCCCGCACCAGCAGACGGAACCCTTCCAGGCCGATCTGGCCTTCTCCAATGTGCCGGTGGCGGTCCCTGCCCGAGCCGAGCCCTCCAGCAGAATCGTTGAGATGCACGGCCAGCAGATGGCGAAGTCCGATCAGACGGTCGAAGCGCTCCCAGGTCTGCCGGTAGCCCGCGCTGCTGCGCAGCTCGTAGCCGGCGGCGAACACGTGACAGGTGTCAAAACAAATCCCGACCGGCAGGCTCTGCGCCCGGGCCGCCTCGAGCAGCTCCGCAAGCTGTTCGAAACGGCCGCCGAGGGAGGAGCCGCAGCCGGAGGTGGTTTCCAAGGCGAGCCGCGGCTCGGGAGTCCCGGCCAGCTGATACGCTTCGCCTATGCCTTGGATGAGGCGCTCGATCCCGAAGCAAGCCCCCCTTCCCAGGTGATGTCCAGGATGCATCACCAGCAGGCTCAAGCCTAGAGTCCGGCAGCGGCGAAGCTCATCTGCCAATGCATTCACGGATCGAATGAACACAGTAGGGTCCGCTGAAGCCAGGTTGATAAGGTAAGAGGAGTGGGCGAACACGGCATCGAAGGCGCCTTTGAGTTCGCGGAACCTTGCGATATGCGCGGGGTGCAGCTCCGGGGAAGACCAGCGTAGCTGGCTGCGCGTGAAGATCTGCACGGCCCGGCATCCCAGCAGACTGCCCCGCTCGAGGGCCTTGTCGATCCCTCCGGCCGTGGACATATGGGCGCCAAGAATCAGAATACGCCTCCCGCCTCGCCGGCTAGAGATCGGCCGCAGAAGAGCTTCGATTTCGATATAGGAGCTCCGCTCTTTACCTTCGAGCGCCTGATTGCATCGGAAGGAGCCTTCGGATATAGTTGCTGGGGATGAATCTACCCCGGCTGCCGGCGACGCTTTCAGGATACAAGATCCATCTGACGGGCATCAAGGGCACAGGTATGGTGGCGCTGGCGGAAATCCTGGTCAGCAGGGGAGCCGTGATCAGCGGCTCCGATGTGGCCGAACGTTTCTACACGGACGAGCTGCTGCAGCGTCTCGGCATTCCCTACTCCGAATCCTTCGACCGCGAGAATATAGGGCCCGGAGTGCGGCTGGTTGTTCACTCCGCCGCTTATGACCGGCTGAAGCATCCCGAGCTGATCGAGGCGGCGGCGCGGGGTATCCCCATCCTTTCCTATCCGCAGGTCTTGGGTCTGCTGTCGGAGGACAGCGATTCGAGCGGAGTGGCCGGGACCCACGGCAAGACGACCACCGCGGCGCTGGCCGGAACGCTCCTTTCGGCCTGTGGGGTTCCGGCTACGGTGCTGGCGGGCTCCGAGGTGGAAAGCTTCGGCAATCGTTCGACCATGATCCTTGGGGATCGCTACTTTGTCGCTGAGACTTGCGAGTACCGGCGGCACTTTCTGTATTTCCATCCCAGGCGGGTAATCCTTACCGGCGTGGAGGCGGATCATCTGGACTACTTCAAGGACCTCGAAGATGTCCTGGGCGCTTTCGTGGATTACTGCCTGCGCCTTCCGGCCCAAGGCCAGCTCATATTCAACCACGATGACAGCGGCAGCCGGGAGGTGTCCGAACGGGTGGGGCGGGAGAGAAAAGACATCGAGCTGCTGCCCTTCGGCCGGACGGCGGAAGGCCCCTACCGGATCGTTCATATCCTCACGGCCGCAGGCGAGACCCGCTTCCGGCTTCTCGGACAACCGGGGGAGATTGTCCTCAAGATACCGGGGGCGCATTCGGCTTTCAATGCCGCCGCCGCTGTCGCGCTCTGCCTGCAAATCTTGAGGCAGGAGGGCAGGGCTCTGGAGAGCGAATGGCCCCGAATGCAGGCGGCCCTCGAGAGCTTCCGGGGCAGCCGGCGCCGCAGCGAGACTGTAGGCCGGGCAGCCGGCGTGCTGTTCCTGGACGACTACGGGCACCACCCCACCGAAATCGCCGCCACCCTGGCGGGATTGAAGAGTTTCTACCCGGGCCGGAGAATCGTAGTGGATTTCATGCCCCACACCTACTCGCGGACCAGGGCTCTGCTGTCGGAGTTCGCGCGGTGCTTCGGCGACGCCGATCTGCTCGTGCTGCATGACGTATACGCTTCGGCCAGGGAGAAAAACCGCGGAAAGGTGAACGGAGGCACCCTGTTCGCTGAGGTCAAAAAATACCACCCCCAGGTACATTATTTCAGGCGCAGCGATGAGTCGCTGGACTTCCTGCTGGGTATCTTGAAGAGGGGTGATGTTTTTATGACTATGGGAGCCGGAGACAACTGGAAAATCGGCAGGGAGCTGCTGGCCAGGTTGGGAAAGGGCGAGCCATGAAGAGCATGACCGGCTTCGGCTACCGAGAACAACAGGACGAGAAGCGTCGCATCGCCGTTACCTTGAAGTCCTACAACAACCGCTTCCTGGATATCGTCATCTACCTGCCCACCCAGCTCGCGCCGCTGGAGCAGCGAATCCGCGAATTCCTCTCGGCCCGGATCCTGAGGGGGAGGGTGGAGCTGAACGTAAGATCCACAGAGGTGGGCCGGGTTTCCGCCATCGATATCGACGAGAGCTACGTGCGCGCCTGCGCCGAGGCGCTCAGGAAGCTGGCCGGCGCGGCCGGCGTTAGGGAGAAGATTCGGCTTTCCCACCTGTTGAGAATCGAAGGTATCCTGAAACCCGGCCAATTCCTCGATATGGAGGAGTATTGGCGGGACTTCCTACCGTTGCTGGAGGCCGTATTTGAAGATTTCGAGCGGCTGCGGCAGAAGGAAGGACAGGCCACGCGTGGAGACATCGAGGCGCTGCTGGAGCAGATCCGTCGCGAAATCGCCGGAGTGGAAGCCCAGGCGCCTCGCCTGGAGGAAAAGATCAAGCACGCCCTGCGGACTCGTTTCGAAGAGCTGCTGGGAAACGGGGTGGAGGAGAGCAGGGTCCTAGCCGAGACGGCCGCAGTGCTCAGCAAGTCCGATATTCATGAAGAGATCGTTCGCATCAGATCGCACCTGGCGAGCTTCAAGCAGATTCTCGACGAAGAGGGCGCCCTGGGCAAGAAACTTGACTTCCTCTGCCAGGAGCTGAACCGGGAGTTCAACACCATCGGGTCTAAGAACCTGCTGGCGGAAGTTGACAGCTCCGTAGTAGTCCTCAAAGACTCGGTCGAGAAGATCAGGGAACAGCTGCGTAATGTCGAGTGAGATAAGAATAGCCGTTTCGGGCAAAAGCGGTTGCGGGAACACCACGGTTTCCCGGCTGTTGGCCGAGAAGCTGGGTATCAGCTTGATCAACTACACCTTTCACGACATGGCCAGGGAACGAGGGTTGTCTTTCGAGGAGCTGTGCCGCCTGGCCGAGCAGGACAGCCAGTACGATCGCCACCTCGACCGCAGGCAGGTCGAGCTGGCCTCACAGGGTAGCTGCGTGCTTGCCTCGCGGCTGGCGATCTGGCTGCTGGAAGGGGCCGATCTGAAGGTCTACCTGCAGGCCTCCGCCGAGGTGCGGGCCAAGCGCATCGCCCGGCGCGAGGGATCGAGCTGGCGCCGGACGTTGCCTGATATACAGGCCAGAGATACCCGCGACCGCAAACGCTATCTCAAGCTGTACGGCATCGATATCGACGACTACGGATTCGCGGAGTTGGTGGTGGACACCGAGCAGGGAGACCAGCATTACGTGGTCGGGAGGATTGTCGAAGCCCTCAGCCATCCGCCGGCTTGATCTTTTTCGTATTTAATTATATCTTTGCTGCACAACCAAAAAACATCCAGTAATACGTGACAGCCGGGGGAGTCAGGGTGATAATACCTTTAGATATGCTGATAAAATACGACGAGAACGTCTACGTACTGACCAGCGCCATGATCAAGCGGGCTACTCAGATCCATCTGGCCGGAGATGAGGAGCTGGAGGCGAATAAAGGCAAGGTGGTCTCCACTGCGGTGAAACAAATACTCACGGAAAAGGTCCGCTATCGGCTGGAACGTTGATCCGCCAGCAGCCTGCGATCGTCGTATTCGGTCCTACCGCGGTCGGCAAGACCGCTTTTATAAAGCGACTGTTCTCCCGAACCTGTCCGGTGGAAGTCATCAATGCCGACTCGATGCAGGTGTATTGTCATCTTGACATCGGTACCGCCAAGCCTTCCGGACAACTCCTGGAACGAATACCTCATCACCTCATTGATATCGTGGAGCCGGATCAGCAGTTCAATGCCGGGGAGTTCGTGCGCAGAGCGGAGCGGCTGACCGGAGAGATTCTCGGCCGGGGCAGGCTGCCCCTGCTCTGCGGAGGTGCGGCCTACTACCTGCGCAGCTTCATCAATGGGTTGCCCGATTCTCCGCCGGGCGACCTGCGCATCCGTAAGTCGCTGCGGCGGCAGCTTCAGATCCACGGGCTCCAGCCTTTGCTTCAGGAGCTCGAGCGCGTCGATCCGGTTACCCGTGCCGCTCTGCACGAACGGGACAGCTACCGGATCATCCGGGCCCTGGAAGTATTCCGGAGCAGCGGCAGGCCTCTGTCCTCGTTCACCCGACCGGTCGTGCCCCGCCGGAGCTACAGGTTTTTGCTGATCGGGTTGATCAGGGAACGCAGCCAACTCTATGAGCGCATCAACGAGCGGGTGGAACGGATGTTCGCCGCCGGCCTGGTCGAAGAGGTGCGGAAGCTGCTGCGCATGGGCTACGGCTACGAAGACCCTGGAATGCGGGGCATCGGTTATCGGGAGTTCTTCGAGATGCGAAGCGGCTGCCTCACTATCTGCCAGGTCAAGGAGATGATCAAAATGCACTCCAGGCGTTACGCCAAACGGCAGATCACCTTCTTCAAGTCTCTGCCCGAAGTTCGGTGGGAAGATCCTGAGGGAACCGGGCGACTCGATTCGCTGATGGAGGAGTTCATATCGACGCATCTGCCGGACCGGCAAGGCTCTTGACTGACCGTCCGCCTGCCGGCATAATTGGAACATCCCGGCTCGTCGTTTGAGGGTTGTCCGGGCGGATGAACGTCGCTATATTTACCGGGACCCATCAATGCAGCCTGTGGCTCCAGACGGCTGCTTGAATTTCTTGCTTTCAGGGCTATCGTAGATACTGGATATACCGGAAGAGAAAGGGGAGCGGAATCTGTGCCTTGTGGTAAAAAGCGAAAACGACATAAGATCGCTACGCACAAACGCAAGAAAAAGCTGAGAAAGAACCGGCACAAGAAGAAATAGTTCATCCATGGCAGCATCCTACAGATAATTATCGTAGGAGCGCGAATAATGAAGGCATTTCGATACGGTTTATTATTTGCTTTTGTAGTTCTCACCATGACAACGGTTGCGGGGGCTTTCTGTGAAAGCCTCTGGGCTCCGGCTTTCGAAGGCTACCTTACGGCCAGGACGGCGATGCAGGAGGGCGATATCGTTCTCGTACGAATCGACGCCTCCTCCACCCTGTCCTTTGCCGCTTCTACGAACGATAGCAAGAGCATCACCTTTGAGTTCACGGGGGGAGAGTTCGGTAACCTGTTTTCCTTCCTTCCTGCTGCTCGAACCGGAGGAACTCTGTCCACGCGGGGCAGCCAGGAGTATGCTCTTCAGACCGAAATCGCGGCCAGGGTCACCCAGATAGACGAAGCCGGCAAAGCGCTGGTTCAGGGCTCCCGCGGCCTCAGCCTGGAGAACAAGGAGGAGTTGCTGACCGTAAGCGGCTGGATAGATCCCGGCGTTCTGGGATCCCAGCGGGCGGTGTCGTTTTCCCAGCTCGCGGACGCTCGGCTCAGCTTCCGCACCTTCCTCGAGCCGGCCGCGGCGACGCTCACGGCTGCGGATATCGAAAGAGTGATCCAGCAAATACAGGCCGCACCGGCAGCCGAAGGAGCTGTGCCGCCGGCGCCGGGTCCGCAGCCCGCGGCCGGGGCTGCTGCGACGGCCGCGCCCCAGGCCCCCGTCACTCAGGAGAGAGCAACCTATCAGCTTTCCGACCGGAAAAAGATGGAGCTTTTCCTTATCTACATCAATCGTCTGGTGGACGTATTGTTTTAGGTAATCATGAAGTCGAGGCCGCTTCTCGACACGATCAACTGTCCCGAGCAGCTGCGACGGCTGACCTTTGCGGAGCTGGAGCGTCTGGCCCAGGAGATCAGAAAGCTGATCATGCGGGTGGTGAGCAGCAATGGCGGCCACCTGGCCTCTAACCTGGGCGTCGTCGAGCTGACTCTTGCTTTGCATAGGGTGTTTCGCTCGCCCCGCGACAAGATTATTTGGGACGTGGGGCATCAGTGCTACGCCCACAAGCTTGTAACCGGCAGGAAAAATCGCTTTCAGACACTACGCCGGCTGGGAGGCATGAGCGGTTTCCCCAAGCGGGAGGAAAGCCCCCACGACGCCGTCGAGACCGGGCACGCCTCCACCTCGATCTCGGCGGCCCTGGGTATACTGACCGGGCAGAAGCTTACCGGAGTCCCGGGCAAGGTAGTTGCGGTCATCGGAGACGGGGCGCTCACCGGCGGCATCGCCCTGGAGGCTTTGAACCAGGCGGCCGGAATGGGTAAGGACCTGATCATTGTCCTCAATGACAACAAGAAATCCATCGGCGACAATGTAGGCGCGATTTCCTACTACCTGAGCCGTCTGGCCGCAACGCACCTGTATCAGGTATTCCGCAAGCGCTTCGACAGGGCTGTGGAGCAGATTCCCTTGATCGGCCGGGACCTGATCCGATACATCTACCGTCTGAAGAAGGGATTCAAGGTCCTGTTTCTGCGGGAGAGCCTGTTTGCGGACCTGGGATTCGATTATTTCGGACCGATCGACGGGCACAACATTCGGCTACTGGTTCGAATCCTCACCAGTGTAAGGAAACTGGACAAACCCGCGGTTGTCCATGTCTGCACGGTCAAGGGCAAGGGATACCTGCCGGCCGAGGGCGATCCGACTCTCTACCACGGAGTATCCCCGTTTTCCATCGTGGACGGGAAGGTGGAGACCAAAGACACCCCTACCTTCACTGAGGCGTTTTCCGGGATAATCACCTCCCTGGCCCGGGAGGACGAGCGGATCGTGGCCATTACGGCGGCCATGGCCAATGGCACCGGCATGCGGCTGTTCCAGACCATGTTTCCCGACCGTTTTTTCGACGTCGGGATCGCCGAGCAGCACGCCGTGACCTTCGCCTCCGGCTTGGCCCGGGCCGGACTCAAGCCCGTGCTGGCCATATACTCGACCTTCCTGCAGCGCGCCGTAGACCAGGTAATCCACGACGTCGCCCTGCCGGGGCTGCCCGTGGTCCTGGCCGTGGACAGGGCCGGCCTGGTTGGCGCGGACGGCGAGACTCACCAGGGAACCTTTGATATAGCCCTGTTTCGCAGCGTACCGGGTTTGACCCTGCTGGCGCCGAGTACCGACCAGGAGATGGAGCTCATGCTGCGATACGCCCTGAGCAGGAACGCTCCGGTGATGATCCGCTATCCCAAGGCCTCCTGTTCCCCGAGGCTTCCGGCCTGCGCCCAGCCGCTTCTGGAGGGGAGGGGAGTCATGGTGCGACGGAAAAAGGGCGAGGTCCTGATCGTGGCCCTTGGGGGATTGCTCCAGGAAACCCTCCGGGCGGCGGGGCTGCTGGAGGGTATCAAGATAGAAACGGACGTTTATAATCTTCGTTTTATCGAGCCGCTGGACATCGAGTATCTTCTGTCTCTATTCTACCGCTACCGCCTGGTTTGTTTCTGCGAGGAGGGCTGTATCAGGGGGGGTGTAGGAGAACAGATGGCTGCGGCCCTGAAGCAGAGGGGGGTCGCGATCCCCTTTCTGCACCTTGGGCTTCCCAACCGTTTCATTCCCCACGGGACCCGAGGGGAGCTGCTCTCTCTCTACGGTCTCGATGCCCGCAACATAGCCGCTTCGGTGGAGCAGGCGCTGGTTTCGGCCAAGCGGCTGATTCCGGCCTCTGCGCTTTGATCTGAGGACCTGGGAATAGCTGTCCGGCGATGCAGCAGCAAAAATATTTCTTCCAAGCGTACCTGGACAAGTTTTCCACCGGCGGTTCGTATGACTGCCCCTGCGGCCGTGAGCATCGTCTTGGAGTCAAGCGAGTGCTGCTCGAAAAAGGGGTCCTGGAGCAGTTGCCGGAGCTGGTCCGCGAGCTGTGCGACTCCAGCCCTCGCATCTGGATCCTGAGCGACGAGAATACCGAAAGGGCGGCTGCCGGCGCCTGTAAACAGCTTCTGGCCCGTTTCGTTCTCGGTGAGCTCGTGCTTCCCGCGCAGCCCAGGCCGCGGACAGACCCCGACCTCATCGCGGCGCTCGTAAAGGAGGCGGGTGAATTTCGCCCGGACTTGATTATTGCGGTGGGCGGGGGAACGATCAGTGACATCGGCAAGAAGGTCTCTCAGGGGCTCGATGCCCCGAACTGGTGTGTGGCTACGGCCGCCTCTGTGGATGCCTACAGCTCCGGAACCTCGGCGCTCAAGCTGAAAAACGGCCACCGAAGCGAGCCGGCCCGGCCCTCCGAGGTCATTATCGCCGATCTGTCCGTATTGGAACGGGCCCCGGAAGAGCTGTCTCTGGCCGGCTTCGGCGACCTGCTGGGAAAGTATCTCGCCTACCTGGACTGGCACCTGTCCTCTGTGATCACCGGTGAATACCTTTGCCCCGAGGCCGCCGCGCTCGCTCTGGATTCGACCCGCCGGGCGATTCAGGCGTTGGAGCGGGGCAGGAGCGGGGAAGACGACACGGTGCGCTCCCTGGCCGACGCGATCCTGGCCTCGGGGTTCGCCATGCAGGGGCTCCTCAGCTCCCGTCCGGCCTCATCGGCCGAGCACACCGTCGCCCACTTCTGGGAAGCCGCTGGAACGGCCGGGAACCGGCGCTATGCGCTGCATGGGCTGCTGGTCGGGCTGTCCAGCAGGCTGCTGCTCGAAGTGTACCGGGATTTCTACCGCAGCCTGCCGGCCCTGGAACTCGATATCTCCGAGAGGCTCGAGCATTTCGAGGCGGAGGCGCACTGGGAGCAGACCCTCACTCCTGCGGTGAAACCCTTCAGGACCCGGATGCGGGAGGAGATGGCCGCAGGGACCCTCGATGTGCGGGGCCTGGAGGAGCATCTTCTGGCGATCGCGAAAAACCGCCGGCGGATCGCCGGATTGGCCGCAAAGCTGCTCGCTGAGCTGGACGCCGCGGTGCGGGTGCTGGAGAACGCCTCTTTTCCCTTCAACCTGCCGGCGTTCGGGATCGTTCCCGAGCAGGCCTTGCTGCCCTATCGTTACGTGCGCTACCTGAGGAACCGCTACGGCACCTTCCACCTCATCTACGAAGCGGGCCGGGAGGAGGCGATGCTCGATTGCATCGCGGAGCAGATTTCTCTGCTCAGCTAGGCTGCACTGCTGCGAATAGAAGATAACGATTTGCCAAAAGTATCGATCGTCAGTATGTTTAGCCAAGCATAGATAATATCAAATCAATAGCTAGGGAAAGGGAAAATGAAAGTTTCACTAAAGTACTCACTGCTGAACGATAAGTTCACGGACACGGTTGGGAAGAGGCTGACCTCGAAGCTGCGTGAGGCCATTTCCAGTTGGACGAATGAAAAAAACGAGAGCAACGCGGAGCATCTGATCGACCTCTATATTCAGGCGCTCTCCTCGTACTGGAAAAAAACAGGGTTGGAAGACCTGAACAGCGACGGCTTGAGCAAAGACCTGAATCTGGTGGTCGATCTCGTCTACAAGAAAGGCAGAAAGCCGAATTCGATACGGCTGGACAACAATCCGGCTTTGAAGAAAGAGCTTTTAGAGGTCTACCGGAAGGACAAGTCCCGATAGTACGTCGCGGCTTTCCGTCCAGCGAAACAATAAAAACCCGATCGAGGCGTTGGTTTGCTTGGAAAGAGCGCCCGATGGGAATCGAACCCACATCATAAGCTTGGAAGGCTTAGGTAATAGCCATTATACGACGGGCGCAGACTTCAAGGCCTTCACTCAGGCTGGTGTAATATAGCAAAATAGGGCTGCGATAATCAAGTAGTTGCAGAAGGCCGCTGTTTCGGTTATAAAGGGTTGAGCTCACATGCGTAGGGAAGGAGTCTATGGGATCGCGGGGTGAGATATTTTCCGTTCGCGCCGCCGCCGGCCGCCGTACTTATTTTTTCAACGTGAAAGAGAACCGACACGGAGACGTATTCTTGAATCTGGTCGAGAGCAAGAAGAACGGCGAGAGTGATTTCGAGCGGCATTCCATTATCGTGTTCCAGGAAGATCTGGAGAATTTTCTATCGGGCTTCAACCAGGCCGTCGACTTCATCCGGGAGAAGAAACAGTAAAACTGCGTCGGTGGATGGCGCAGGGTCCGTAGCGCTGAAGCCGTTCCCGGTGCTGGCGGGTGGGGTAGCCTTTATGGATCTCGAAGCCGTAGCGCGGCTCTATGCCGGCATAATCCACCATCCAGAAGTCTCTCTCTGTCTTGGCCAGTATGGAAGCGGCCATGATTGCGACCTCGCTTCGATCACCCTTTACTACAGCCCGGGCCGGCATCGAGCAGGAAGGAACGTACAGGCCGTCTACCAGCACCATCTCGGGGACCGGATAGACGCCCTCCAAAGCGCGGCTCATGGCCAGGAGGGTGGCGAAGTGTATGTTGAGCCGGTCGATTTCCAGCGGCCAGGCCCAGCCGATTGCCCAGGCTACCGCCTGCCGCTTAATGATTCCGGCTGCCTCGATCCGTTTCGCCGGCCGCAGCAGCTTGGAGTCGTTCAGAATCTGTACGGGAAACTCCGGGGGTAGAACAACGGCGGCGGCGGTCACCGGCCCGGCCAGGGGAGCGCGCCCGGCTTCATCGATCCCGCAGACGAGCATGGCTCGATTATACCCTCGGGCTGCCGCCTCGGTAAACGGGTGTCGGGACAAAACTTGACTGTAAAACGAATTGAGTGCTATGATACTGTACGTACAACCTTCACATACTGGGAGGGTAGGTGCATTTAAAGACAATCGAGATACTCGGCTTCAAGTCCTTCCCCGATAAAACGCGCCTCGAGTTTGCCGAGGGCATAACCGCATTACTCGGGCCCAACGGCTGTGGTAAGAGCAACATCGTGGACGCCATCAAATGGGTGCTGGGCGAGCAGTCCGCCAAGGCGCTGCGGGCGGACAGGATGGAAGACATTATTTTCAACGGGAGCGAAAGCCGCAAAGCCTTGAGTGTTGCCGAAGTCTCTCTCAGTCTGGAGAACAACAGCAGCAGACTGCCCCTCGATGCGGCCGAAATCGCCGTGAAGAGGCGGCTTTTCAGGTCCGGAGAAAGCGAGTATTCCATCAACAAGGTGCCGGTCCGGCTGCGGGAGATTCGCGAGCTGTTCTTCGACACCGGAATCGGCAAGTCCGCCTATTCGATCATGGAGCAGGGCAAGATCGATCAGATACTGTCCAACAAGCCCGAGGACCGGCGCTACGTGTTCGAAGAAGCAGCGGGTATTACCAGGTACCGCATGAAAGGCCTGGAGGCGGAACGCAAGCTGGAGAAGACCCGTGAGAACATGCGCCAGGTGGAAGGAATCCTGGGAGAGGTCAAGCGCGGCTATGAGAATCTCAAGGGACAGGCGGAAAAAACTGAAGTCTTCCGCAGCCTGAAAGAGCAGCTCTTCGAGACCGAGCTGGACCTGCAGCTCCTGCGGCTGAAAAGCCTTAAAGCTCGGCGCAAAGATCTCGAAAGGCAGCTGGCCGCGCGCAGCCAGGGACGAACTGCCCTCAAGCAGGGGATCGACTCGCTGCGCCGGACCATGGAACAGAGTATCGATCAGGTCAACTCCATGGAATCCCGCCTGATCGAAAGTCAGAAGAAGCTGTACCAGATAGACCTGGACAGAAACAGTAAGGACAACCAGATCAGGATGCTGGCGGAGCGCGTGGAGGAGATCGAGCGCCAGATCTCCTCGGGGCAGGAACGAGCCCGTCAGGTCGAGAGGAAGCTCGATCGGGGCCGGGTGGAGGAGGCCGCCAGGCAGCGGGAGCTTGGCGAGCTAGAATCCTTGATAGCCGACGTGGAGAAGAATATCCGGGGCTTCGAACAGGATATCCTCCAGTTCGAAGGCAGGATCCGGGAAAACGAGAGCTCGATCCAGCGCTTGCGGCGCGAGACGGCGGAGCTGGAGGAGAAGGTGGAGGCCCTTCGAGGCGACCTTCGCACCCTGACCGACGACATCGTGACCCAGCTGGACGAGAAGCTGAAGAGCCTGGGGTATTCCGCTCAGGACCGGCAGAAGACCGAAAGCCGTATCCATTCCCTGCTTCAGTTCATGCGGATTCAACTGGAGGGTAGGGCCAGGCTGCTGGAGGATCATAGTGTTGTATCCGGCGTGGCCGCTGCCGAGAAGGCAGAGCTGCTGGAGACCCTGCGCCGGGTGCTCGAAGATTCACTGGGTAAGATCGACGAGCTGACAGGTCTTTTCGAGGAATACAAGCGCTGCACCCCGGCCTTCCTCGAGGAGTTTCTGGCGCCGGAGGGGATCATCACTCGCAAGCGCGAGCTGGACGACCGCATTACCGGGAACCTGGAGGAAAGGACCGCCAGGAGAGAAAAGCTCGAGGCCCTCAGGCAGGAAAACCGCAGCCTGAGCGAGAAGATCGGCGAGTACCGCCGTACTCTCGAAGAGCTGCGGGTCAACAGGGCCCAGACCCACACCCGCAGGACGAGCCTGGAGAACGAAGTCCATCGGCTTCGGGAGCAGGTCGTCGAGCAGGAGACGCAGCTCGCAGAGAGCAGCCGGGAGATCGAGGATTCCAGACAGCGCCTGAGCGAGATCCACCGGCAGATCGATGAGCTCCGGGAGCAGAAAAACAACCTGGAAGAGGAGAACAGCAATACCCGGGACGAGCTGGCCAGGCTCGAAGAGGAGATCGGCAAGCGAAACCAGAGCCTGGTTTCGGCCGAGAAGGACTTGAAGGACAAGCTGGAGGAGCTCGAACGGGCCCAGGGGAATTTGGAAAAGGTGCAGATCGAGCTGGCCGAAGTAAAGGCTGAGATTCGCAGTCTATTCCGTAATTTCAGCGAGACCCATTCGCGGGAGCTTGCTGATTTCGAGTCCCGAATCGAACAGATCGCCTCTCCCGTCAGGGAGCTGCGGGCCGAGCTGGGCAGGCGCAAGGAGCAGCTTCGCAAGCTCGGCCAGGTCAACCTGATGGCTCCGGAGGAGTTCCGGGAGGTCAGCGATCGCTATCGCTTTCTTTCCGGACAGCTCGAAGATCTGCGCGAGGCTTCGAAGGACCTGCAGAGGATCACCGAAGAGATTCGCAGCGAGTCTTCCGAGGTATTTCTGGAGACGTACAACACGATCCGCAAGAACTTCCACCTCATGTTTCGCCGGCTCTTCGGCGGGGGTAGAGCGGAGCTCAAGCTTCTCGACCCGGAAAACGTCTTGGAGTCGGGGATCGATATTTATGCCCAGCCGCCGGGAAAGAAACTGGAGAATATAACCCTTCTTTCCGGCGGAGAAAAGTCTCTGACCGCTATCGCACTGCTGTTCGCCTTCTTCATGGTGAAGCCTTCCCCGTTCTGCATCCTGGACGAAATCGACGCCGCCCTTGACGATCAGAATATCAGCCGTTTTGTGCACGTGCTGAAGGAGTTTGCCGCCGGCTCCCAGTTTATTATCGTGACCCACAACAAGAAGACAATCGCCAGCGCGGACACCCTTCTCGGCGTGACCATGGAGGAATCGGGAATATCGAAGATCGTCACTGTACGACTGGAGAGCAGGATTGAAGAAAAGACGTATGCCTGACCTCGGGGCAATATGGAACTGGCTCAGGCTTCTTCCCGTCGCGACGCAGAGGGCCATCGCCTTCGGCGGCCTGTTCCTGGTCTCCGCTCTGATTACTCTGGCTATTCTGTTAACCGGAGTAGAACGCCCGAACCGGCAGCCGACGAACCAGGGCTCAGGGGAGTACTCGTTTCAGGTGAGCGCTGCAGAGGGCGGGCTGGAGCGGATACTGGAGGATTTTGCCGCTACGCGGCCCGACCTCTCGGCTTCCCGGCAAAGCGGAGGGGCCGCAGTCCTGGCCGGCGAGCCGGGCCGGCAGGATTTCCTGCTTCCGGAGCCGGAAGAGGAGCGGCCGGCGGCGCCCTACCTGTTTCGCCCGAGAATGATCAGCTGGAGTGAAGAGCAGGTGAAGAGGTTCTGGATCCCTTTGCGGGACATAGCCCTGGACATCGTAGCCGAGGAAAACGATAAAAGGATAGAAGAGCTGTTTTCAGGGATCCCGTGAGACCGGGGTTCCATGGGAGGGGAACGAATATGAAAGCGTTGACTCGACTCATCTTTGTCGCGGTCTGGGTAAGCGCTCTGGCCCTGGCAGGCTGCCGGAGCACGCCCGGCGCTCGGGAAGTATCCGCGCAGGGCGCAGAGTCGGTGGTTCAGACGGCGCCGCCGGTCGACTCTTCCGCCCAACCCGTCTGCAGCCTGTCTCTTCGCCGGCCCGCGCTTCCGGAAAGCCCCCCGCTGGCGGTTGGTAAAAAGCTGCCGGAGCCGGGAGTGGACGTTTTGTCGGTATCGCTCCGTCCGCGGACCGGCGTAAAGTTCGCAGTAGGCCGCTCACCCGGTCCCGGAGGCGATCAGCCCCTGCCCGAGCCGGAGGTAGCGGAGCTTCCCCTGTTCGAGGATGCTCACTTCCGGCTGATCGATAGAGCGGTTGCCGTCCCGCCGGCTATGGTGAGGCTGGCCCGCCCCGCCGGACTGGCGAAGGCCGAAACATCGCCGCCGCCTGCGCCGCCGCCTCGACCACGTCGGCAGTCCGCGGCGGCCGCCCCGGCCGCCCAGGGAGTTGCCAGGCCGTCCGACACTCCAAGGCCGGCGGCCGCCAAGCCGTCCGCCTCTTCGCCTCAGCAAGCGCCTGCGCCTTCCTCTATCCCGGTCGAGGAGAGCCACCGGCAACTCCTGGCCCGGGTGGACGACCCGATAGCGGTCGAGCTGGAGGGCAGGGGCTGGATGTATCTCGGCATGGCAGGGGAAAGCGGGGAAGGGATCGCCTTCCTGTCGAGCAACAGCTCCGGGCAGAACACTTCCTTCGCTTTCCGGGCGGAGGAGCTGGGCGAGTATGCGCTCGTGTTTCAGCTTCAGGACCACACCCGGGGCGTGCTTCGCAACGAAATCGTGCACCTGCAGGTTCTGCCGGAGGAGCAGTTTTCAGCCGCACTGAATGAGCGGACCGTCTCCACTCTGGTCAGCCCGATAGCCAGGGACCGTGTTGCAGAGGCCGAGAGACTTTTCGAGCGCGGCGAATACGAGCTGGCGCTGATCGAGTTTCTCAAGGTCTATCGGGAGGGTGATCCATACTTGAACGACCGGCTGGCAAGATGCTACGCCGCCGCCGGCGAGCATTTGGCGGCCGTGAAGTATTACAGGCAGAACATGGGCTTGACCGGCGAATACGGGGACAGGGCCGTTCTGGGCCTGGTGCGCTCCAGCATCGCGCTGCAGGATGCCGAGCTGCTCAACGAAAGCCTGCCTTCCCTTTTAACCCTTGAGTCGGTGCGGATAGAGGGCGAGCTGCTGGAGGTAGCCGGGCTGCAGATGAAGGAGCGGAACTATCCGGCGGCTGTGAAAACCCTGCAGGAATACCTGAGCCGCTACCCGGCGGGAGGAAGGCTCGACGAGGCCTACTACCTACTGGCCCAGATGTACGAGCTGGATTCTTCCACCCGGGACCTGAGCCGGGCGAGGCACTACTACCGGATTCTATACGAGCGATTTCCCGAGAGCCGCTACGCCCCAAGAGCAGGCGAGCGCTACCGTTATCTGGAGCGGCATTTCTTTCTCGTGCAGTGAAACCTGCCGGGAAAGGATTCGATGGGAAGGGCGGAGGAAAGTCAGGAGTCGAATCCGGAGTCTAGTCCTTCGGCCCGAGGGCACCGCAGACGCTCGCTCGATGCCCGATCAGGCGAAGTCGTTGACAAGGGCCGGGAATAACAGTATATATTCCTATACCTATGCTGGAACGAATTTCGGACAAACTATCCGACATAGTTCGCCAGGTCTCGGGAAAGGCTCACATCTCCGAGAAGAATATCCAGGACGCCATCGGCGAAATCAAGCTGGCGCTTCTGGAGGCGGATGTGAATCTGCGCGTAGTCCGGCGGTTCGTGAACAGGACGACGGAGGAGGCCCTGGGCGAGAAAGTGCTGCGGTCGGTCTCTCCGGGGCAGCAATTCGTAAAGATCGTGCACCACAAGATCGTGGGACTCCTGGGAGAAAGCTGGCAGGAGCTCAAGCTCAAAGGACCGGATACGCGCTCGGTTATTCTACTGCTCGGCCTGCAGGGCTCCGGCAAGACCACCACCGCCGCTAAGCTGGCCCTGCATCTGAAAAAGGCGGGCAGAAAACCTCTGCTCGTAGCCGCCGATCTGGTTAGGCCGGCTGCCGTGGAGCAGCTTGCAATCCTCGCCGAACAGGCCGGGGTAGGTATATACAGGGAAGAGCAGAAGAATCCGGTCAGGGTGGTGAGCGCTGCCCTGCAGCTCGCCGCCAGGCAGCAGTACGACACCCTGATCGTGGATACCTCGGGACGCCTTCAGATCGATGAGGAGCTGATGAGAGAGATCGAGGCGCTCAAGAAGGCCGCCCGTCCGGACGAACTTCTTCTGGTGGCGGACGCCATGACCGGCCAGAGCGCCGTGGATATCGCCAAGGTGTTCGACGAGCGGCTGGAGCTGACCGGGGTGATCTTGAGCAAGTTCGATTCGGATGCCCGGGGAGGCGCCGCCCTGTCCATCAAGAGCGTCACCGGCAGACCGATCAAGTTCATCGGTACGGGGGAGAAGCTGGAGGAACTGGAACCTTTCCATCCCGAGCGCATTGCCACGCGCATCCTGGGTATGGGGGATGTGGTGAGCCTGGTGGAGAAGGCCCAGCAAGCGATCGATGCAAGGGAAGCCGAAGAGCTGCAGGACAAGATGGCCCGGCAATCCTTCACCCTCGAGGATTACCTGGAGCAGTTCAGACGGGTGCGCAAGATGGGCAGCCTGCAGTCTCTGATCGAGATGATCCCGGGGGCCAAGGGTGCGGTGGACGAGAGCCAGCTCGACGGCCGGGAAATGAAACAGGAGGAGGCAATCATCCTGTCCATGACCCCCATGGAACGCAGGAACTACCGTATTATCGGACCGAGTCGCAGAAAACGCATCGCCAGAGGCAGCGGCACCGTGGTGTACGAGGTCAACAGGTTTTTAAAAAAATTCGAAAAAACCAGGCTGATGATGAAGAAAATGAGCAGGAACAAGAAGGCGCAGTCGGCCTTCCTGTCACAGCTCAGCCGGAGCAGCCCGGCTGAGTTGAGTTCGACAAGACAGCGGGAAAGATAAACCAGGGAAGCGAAGGAGGCATACGTTGAGCGTGCGGATCAGATTGAAGAGGTTCGGGACCAAACGCAAGCCCTACTACCGGATTGTCGTGATGGACTCCCGAAGCCCGAGGGACGGCAGGACGATCGAAGAAGTCGGATTTTACCATCCCATCGAAATAGAAGAAAAACAGATTCAGGTGAAGGAGGAGCGAGTTCGAGATTGGTTGAGCAAGGGCGCCCAGCCCACCGATACCGTGAGGAAACTGCTTAACAACATCAATTTCCGGATGAAATAGCTAAAGAAGATCACTATTACCAAAAGGAGAGACTCGTGGAAAAGGAACTGGTGGAATACATCGCCAAGTCGCTGGTGGATGATCCAAGCGGAGTGGTGGTGAACATGGTCGAGGGCGAAAAATCGACAATCCTCGAGTTGAAGGTCTCGGATGGGGACATTGGAAAGGTAATCGGAAAGCACGGCAGGATCGCCAAGGCGATACGAACTATCCTGAGCGCTTCTTCGACCAAATCGGGTAAGAGGGTAGTTCTCGAAATCCTTGATTGATGGAGGGACGCGCGGAATTGCCGGCCGAACGGCTCGCCGTGGGAAAAATCAAAGCCGGCCATGGACTTAAAGGGTATCTGAAGGTCAGGAGCCTGTCGGGGGAAACCGGGCATTTTTCCCGACTCAGGCGGGTCTACGTGGTCGACGGAGATCGAGCTTTAGCTTTCGAGGTTGAACATGTGATCGATCGGGGCCTGGACCTGCTGATAAAGCTGGTGGGGCTGGAGAACCGGGAAAGTGCGGATAGGTTCCGCGGGCGGGAAATCTGGGTCGAGCGGCGTGACGCCAGCGCACTGGATGACGGACAGTACTATCTGGCCGATTTATGCCGGTGCCGGGTGTACCATAGAGGCACCGAGATCGGCCGGGTGCTGAGCGTGTGTGAAGGTAACCGGGAAGATTATCTGGAAGTGGAAGCGAGCTGGGGTGAGACGCTGATCGTACCGTTTTCGGACCATTTCGTGGGGCGGGTCGACGTAGAGAATCGAAGCATCGAGCTGTCCGACGGGTACCAGTTACCGTGATCTTTCATATATTGACCCTGTTCCCTGAGATTTTCGCCGGTTATCAGCAGGCGTCCATACTGGCGCGGGCTCAGGATCAAGGTCAGGTAGAGCTGAATCTGATAGACATCAGGGATTTCGCAGAGGACAGGCACAAGACCTGCGACGATGCCACCTACGGCGGGGGAGCAGGTATGGTGTTGAAGCCGGAGCCCCTTGCCGCAGCCCTGGAGTCGATTCCGGGCGTGGACCAGCTAAAACCGGGAGAACCGGGTGAGGGAGAATCGGGACTTGCTGAGGTTCGGGGCAGCACACGGGTGATCTATCTTACTCCTTCGGGAAGAATCTGGACCCAGGCGATGGCAGCCGGGCTTTCCGAAGACCCAGAGGTGGTCCTGATTTGCGGCCGTTACGAGGGCATCGACCAGCGGATTATCGACCTGTTCGTGACCGATGAGATATCGATAGGTGACTACATCCTGAATGGCGGAGAGGTGGCCGCTATGGTGGTCATCGACGCCACGATTCGACTGCTTAAGGGGGTGATTAAAGAGCAGTCGCTGCTCGAAGAGAGCTTTCGCAGGGGACTGCTGGAGTATCCGCAGTACACCCGACCGGCGGTGTTCAGAGGCCGCAGCGTTCCCGAGGTTCTGCTGTCCGGCAATCATGCCGAGATCGAGCGGTGGAGACTCGAGAAGAGCATAGAGAAGACGCGGCGCTTTCGTCCGGAAATGATAGAGAGTCGGCAGGATCCCGCTCGGGAACCGGGGAGAAATGCTGGATTGAATCGGAGTTGAGAGGAGAAAAAGATGGATAAGTTGAGAGCTATCGAAGCGGAGCAGATTCGCACCGACCTGCCGGAGTTCAGCATCGGCGACACGATCAGAGTGTACTACAGGATTATCGAAGGTAAAAACGAACGGATCCAGGCGTTCGAGGGGCTCTGTATTGCGATGAAGAGATCGGGGATCAGAAAAACCTTTACACTACGAAAAATCTCCTACGGGGTAGGAGTGGAGCGGACCTTCCCGTTCAGCTCGCCTCGGATACAGAAAATAGAGATTGCCCGTCGAGGCCGCGTGCGGCGAGCCAAGCTCTACTATATACGGGATCGAGTGGGAAAATCGGCCAAGGTAGCCGAGCTGATTCAGAAGAAGAACCGCGAGGAAAAGGGAGAGGAATAAGCTGTACATGCAGCACTGATGATGCTAGTGCCGATAGATCCCAATATAAGCATCAGCGCCAGGTCCGAGCTTCGGTTACGATCTGGCGATTTTATTTCGCTGAAGGTAATACGGCACCTGGTGGGAGATAAGTGGGCGGTCGGCATCAAAGGCCGGATCGTACCGGCTCGCTCAACCCTGAAGCTACTTCCCGGCCAGCGTCTGCGCGCCCAGGTCGCGCTGCAGCGCGGCCAATACGTGCTCAAGCTGGCGGAGTCCTCCTCCAACCCCGTCAGGGAGCTCCTCCTGCGGCTGGGACTGCAGCAGGATGCCGTCATGGAGCAAGTCCTCACCAGCTTCATGCGCCACGGCCTGCCGGTGCGAAGCAGGACTCTAAGGCAGGTACGCAATCTTCTGGACAGGCGGAAACTCGATGCCAGGAAGTTCTCCCGTATCGCCGCTGCCTGTCTGGAAAAAAAGATCGAACCCGATTCCCCGGGGCTGGAGCGGCTCCTGGCCGTTCTTGGCTACGGAGAGGGGGAAGCGGGAAGCGGGCGGAAACGATACAGGCAGAGGCGAATGCCCCCCGATGAGCATGCCCTGGCCGGTGATCTGCAGGCGGTGGTGGAGCAGCCGGACAGCGGGGAGGGGAATAATCTGCAGCTCTTCAATCATTTAAAGGGCCATGAAGCCCACTGGATATTCGTACCCTTCGACTACTCGTTTAAACCCTCCGGGCGCATATACGGCACCATACGTCTGCGTTACGACACTTTGCAGAACCGTCCGGATCGACTTGTCCTGGTGGCAAGAACCGCTGAGGACATGAAGTGGTCGTTCCTCATGCAGCGAAATGCGGGAGGAGAATGGAAGCTGTACGTGTTCGGCCCAAAGGGCGGTGGGCGGAAGATGAAGGCGGAACTGCAGCTCCTGCAGCTAAAATTACAAAACCTCGGCATTAAAATGGACGATACTATACGTGAAGACCAAGACTTTGATGGCTTTTCGTTGCCCTGGGAGGAGCTGTCCTATCGCGTTATCGATACGGTGCAGTAGTTTTATTGTATGGACAAAGCGATAGCGCTACACTATACAGAGGATCTTCCCGCTCCGGTTATTCTAGCCAGCGGTAAAGGCACGCTGGCCAGGAGGATCAGCCAAATAGCCATGGAGCATGGCATTCACATTGTGGATGAGCCGGAGCTTGCCGACGCTCTGATCGAGCTGCCTGTGGGAAGCATCATACCCGAGGAGTTCTACAGGGTCGTTGCCGAGATCCTGGTCTACGTGCGGAGCGTGTCAGCACGTTAGTGAAGGGAGATCGATGGTGGGAAATGATAGAACAATGAAGGCGATAAAGGTAGCGAGTCTGCGGCCCGGCATGAAGTTTGATCAGCCGGTTTATATCGAAGGGGATAACGTCCTGGTTCCGGCGGGAGTGGCGATCAAAGAAAAGGACATTGAGCGGCTTAGCCGCTGGGATATTGGTGAGGTATTCACCGCGGGCAGTGAAGTCAGCGAGGTAGCGGAGGCGGCTGCCGCGCGGTTGAAGGAGTCTCCCAGTTGGCTGCCTCCACGCGAAGAGAAATATCTGAAGGTCTACCGTTCGGCGGTAGAGAAGGTGGACGCCATCTTCCAGGATATCGTAGACGGCACCTACCTGAACCATGAGCCCATCGATTCGGTGGTAAAAGATATGTTGGACCTGCTCCGGCGAGCCAAGGATGAAATGATTCAGCTAATCCTGTTGGGGGAGTGGGTGGAACAACGGTTGTCGGTGAGCGCGGTCAACTGTATGATCACTGCCGCCGTAATCGGCTTGACCATGCGCCTGGCTTCTCACCGACTGCTTCAGCTATCCACCGCAGCGTTGCTCCACGACGTGGGAATGCTGAAAGTGGAACGGGAAATTCTACAGAAACAGGGCAAGTTGACCGGCGAGGAACTGACCAGCATCAGGACCCATCCTGTTCTGGGTTACCAGATTATTTCCAAAGAGATGAAATATCCCGAAGATATCGCTATAGCTGCCTTGCAGCATCACGAGCGCTGGGATGGAAAAGGGTATCCGCGGAGCTTGAAGGGCGAGGATATCAGCCTGTTTGCCAGGATTGTCACGGTCGCCGATGCCTACGAAGCCATGGTCGGAGAGCGGCCGTACCGGAACTCCATGATCGGTTACACGGCCATGAAAAACGTGTTGAGCGACAACGGCAGACATTTCGATCCTCAAGTCCTGAAAGCATTTCTCGAAAGCATGGGGATCTTCCCGATCGGAAGCATCGTCCAACTCAACAACTCGAGCATCGGTCGGGTAAGCGAGAATCATGCCGATGCACCCCTGCGCCCGAAGATCGAGCTGCTTATTGACGAGTTCGGAACTCAAATAGAGGGTTCGGAGATGGTCGACCTGTTGAGCAAGAAGAACCTGTTCATCGTTAAAGCGATAGATCCGAAAAGTTTTGGGGAGGATAATGAGTAGCCGCAGCCGGGGCGCAGAAGGTGAACGGAAAGCCGCAGAATACCTGCGTCGGCATGGATACACGCTGTTGGCGACTAACTTCCGCAGTGCAAGAGCTGAAATCGATATCGTAGCTACAAAGGGTGAAAGAGTCGTCTTCGTCGAAGTAAAGTACTGGAAGGCTCTGGCGGCAAGGGACCTGGAGTATTCCATCAATCCGCGCAAGCAGAGGAGGATCCGCCAAGCTTCGCAGTACTTCATTCACAAGCATCCGGAGTTCGAGAATGCGCAGGTCGGGTTCGACGTGATACTGGTATCCGAGCCGGGGTCTCAGATCACCCACTACGAGAACGCTTTCGAGGCGGTCGGTTTAGACTCGGTTGGTTGAAACGGGGTGAGATTATGGTTAGAATAGCTAAAAAGACGGACCCGCGACGGCTGGCTGAGCTAAAGAAGAAAATAAACGATGATAAGTATCTTGCCCTGGCCATCAACAAGATTGCCCAGGATCTGACCCAAAACATCCATCGGGAGGACTGAAGCGGTCGTGAGCAGTTACAACCGGCCCAAGAGAAAGCATCGCCGTACTCGCAGCAAGAGATCGGGACAGCCACAGGTCGATTTCCCCATGTGCCCTGTCTGCCAGAAGGCTGTCCGAGATCTGTCCTCGGCAATCACCCATCAGGAGACCGGGAATCCCGCCCATTTCGATTGCATCCTCAAGACACTGCGGGAAGTCCACAACGTACAGCAGGACGAAAAGATCTGCTACCTGGGTAAGGGAAGCTTCGGAATTGTTCAATTCAGGCAGCATTCCAGCCCCTTGCGCTTCTTCATTCGCAAGCGTATCCAGTACGAAGAAAACGACCTTTTTCCGGAATGGCGTAGACAGCCCGCAGTGAATCCTTCATCGCACTGATCGGGTGCGATTCGCACCCCCCTGCGGAACGCAGCCGCTTTTTCCTTATATCCATCCTCTACATTCCATTGCGTTGCCGGATGTATTAGGATATGCTTGATAGTATACGTGCGATAATTATGGAGCGATAATTATGTCACTCAAATACGCTCTCCTCGGCTTGTTGGCGGAAACACCCAAATACGGATATGAGATAAAGCAACAATTTGAAGGCGCTCTCGGCAATGTCTGGTCCGTTTCCTACGGACAGCTCTATCCGACCCTGCGGCGCCTGTCCGAGCTAGGCTGGGTCACTAAGAAGACTGCCCCCGGAAAGAAAGCGGCGGAGAAGAACATATATTCGATCACCGCGAAAGGAAAGAGAAAGCTCGACGAGTGGCTTCTCAAGCCGCTGCGGACGAACTACAAGGTCAAGGACGAATTTACGCTCAAATTCCTGTTTTTCGATAAGATCCCGAAAGAGAAGGTGCTCGAGTATCTCAAAACACAGCAGAAAAAAACCGTCATGCAGAAAGAAAACTTCCAGCGCACCCTGGTCTCGATCCGAGAGGAGATCAACTTCTACCTGCAGGCCATCATTCGAAAGGGAATCATACATCTGGAAGCTGAAAACCAGTGGCTCGAAGAAGTGATCAACGATCTGGCTGCCGAGTCGGTACCAAAATAGGAGCAAGCGGTTCGTCGTCAAGCCGGGCGGTGGGTGCTAAAGCCGTCACGGACCGCGCTGCTATTGATACTCCTTCAGAACATCCAGTGTCTGCAGAGCCTTCCGCCGCACGGTCTTTATATAGTTGCCCTGGGCTATTCTGACCAGCGCCCGGTAGGCTTCGGGCTCCCGGATGCCGTTATTCGCTTCGGCGATCTTCTCCATTGACAGGCAGATGGCGTAGGCCAGGTTGTTGTCCGGCATCTGGGGATCCTCGTTTTCCAGTCTGTACAGGAGAGCCCGCACCACCTCATTGGCCTCATTCATTCCGATCACTCCCAGAGCGTAGGCCGATTCAGCCTGTACCATCGGTTCGTCATCGATGAGCAGGATGGAAACAAGGGCATCTTTCGCACGCTTGCCGCCCAAGCGTCCGAGCAGGTTGGCCGCCCGCCGCCGCACTTCGGGGTAGTAGTTGACCAGGCGGTTGGACTCCCGGATTCGGCGTGCCGTGCCCTCCATGCCCAGATATTCCAGGACGAACTCCACCTTGTCGGGATCGTCGACGGTGCCCTCGTCGATCATCGTTTCGATCTCGTCCAGGACGTCGAGTTTTAGCTCCCGATCGCTGGAGAACGCTTTCTCGCTCAGGATCTGAAACTCGATATCTCTGAGATACAGCTCTTCAACGGTCAGCTCCTGCTCGCTGGTCTGGGCCCCCAGTAAGGCCCCGGTTCCCAGACTCGCTGCGATCAATAATGCCAATACTGCTTTTACCTTCATCCTGTTCTCCACTAACTAATAAATATATATTACCTTACGCCGATTTTCCACTTGTCGTTCTCCCGCACCAGCAGGTAGAGCAAAGCCCGCGTGTCCCTGATCATGGCAAAGGCCTCGACGTGATCTTCATCGATAAATTCGATCTCATCCAGCCTCGCCTGTGTCCGGCTGGGGACAACCACGTAGGTGAAATAGTCCTTCAGGTCTTTTAGATGAATGTTGTTCTTCTTCAGCAGGGGTTTCTGCGACTGCTGCTCGAGATACTCCGGGTCGCTGGTCCGCTCGACGTACTCGTCGGAGAGGTACGTCAGCCAGGTCTCGTAGTCCTCGTTGCGAATGATATCGTTCAGATTGCGTATAAACTCCTCGATCTCGTCGAATGTCTTGGTATACACCTCTTCACTCACCACGAAATCTTCCCGTCCTTCCGCAGTTACGGGTTCCTGCTCTGCCGGCTTCTGGACTTCCTGATCGGGTTTTTCCTGCGCGGGCGGTGAGGGTGCGGCACAGGATCCAAGAAGCCCGGCGATGAGGAGGAAAAGAATCAGGATTTTCATCGGTGTCCCATTCTATTATTTTCGTCCTCAACTGTCAAAATCTTTCGGATTTATTGACCCCTAACAGCTTTTGTGGCTACAATTCTGGCCGTGAAGGTCATCTATCCAGGTTCTTTCGACCCGCCGACCAACGGTCATTTGGATATCATGAAAAGGGCGGCGGCGATTTTTGACCAGCTCGAGGTAGTGATTGCCGACAATCCGCAGAAGAAGTATCTGTTCAGTGCGGACGAGCGCTTCGAGATGATCACCTCGATGGTTGCCGATTTTCCCAACGTTCAGGTTACCATCTGGCGGGGTTTGATCGTGGACTTCGCGGAGAAAATAGAAGCCAAGGTGATTCTACGCGGTGTCAGGGCCCTGTCCGATTTCGATCACGAGTTCGAGCTGTCCATGATGAACCGGGCGCTCAATCCCCAGATAGAAACCCTGTTCATGCCCACCGATCAAAAGTACTTTGTTCTGCGTTCCTCGGGAATAAAGGAGGTGGCTATGTTCGGGGGGGATTTCTCGGAGATGGTCCCTCCGGTGGTCAAAGAATTGCTCCTGCGCAAGGTCAAGTCACGACGCCGCTGATTTGGCGCTCCCGCCGTGAGGAAGGTGCAGGAGCGCATTGAAGCACCTGCGGCGCGAAGGGTTGACAGAGAGCCTCCAATGAGTTATTTTTTCACTCACTTTACAATTTCTTAAAGCACAAACAGGTAAAGATTCATGGCAGTTCCGAAGCACAAGATATCCAAGACCCGTTCGCGAAAGCGAAAAGCGCAAACCATGCGCTTGAATGTCCCCACAATTGTAGAATGCAGCAACTGCGGAAACCGGGTGTTGCTCCATAGAGTCTGCCCTAAGTGCGGATTCTACAGGGGGAAACAGATACTCGAGCCGGAAGAGCTGGCTTGAGCCCAAAAATCATGAGGAGGAAAAAACATGGCTGATGATCTTTTTGAGAAGATGAAAAAGCTGATCGCCGATCGTTTGGAGATCGATGAGTCCAAGATCTCGCTCGATTCTTCGTTCCGCCAGGATCTTGGTGCTGACAGTCTCGATACCTACGAGCTGGTGTACGCCATCGAGGAAGAGCTGGGCATAACGATTCCCGACGAGAAGGCGAATGAGTTCAACACCGTACGGGATGCACTCGAGTTTATAAAATCAGAACTGGACAAAAAATAGTCGTAAAGAAGGTGACATTATCGCTGAAGGGTTTGCCCTTCACGGCTCCTGTTCCGGGCCCGGAACGTAAAAAGGAGCTGCAACTATTTCAGAAACAGGCCAAGATAAGGTTCAAGAGCCTCCCGCTCTTGAACCTTGCTTTTTCCCATCGCTCCTATGCCAACGAACGGGCCGACGGCGTCGACAACAACGAGAAGCTGGAATTTTTTGGTGATTCGGTCGTAGGCCTGGTGGTCAGCGAGTACCTGGTGACCTCTTTGCCCGACAAGAGTGAAGGGGACATGGCCAAGATCAAGTCCTTTGTGGTGAGCGAGGAGAGCCTGGCCGAGATCGGCAGGCGCCTGCGTTTGGATAATTTCGTCTTGATAGGCAAGGGAGAGGAATACTCCGGCGGTCGATCGAAGAAGGCCCTTTTGGCCGACGCCATGGAAGCCATCATTGGAGCCTACTACCTGGATTCGGGCTTCAAGGCGGCTAGGTCCTTCGTCCGGGAGCTGTTTATCCCCGAGATCGATATGGTTCTGGAAGACCGGCACAAGAAGGACTATAAGACGCTCTTGCAGGAACACGTACAGAAACGCTTCAAGAGCTACCCTCGCTACCGGGTGGTACACCGCAAGGGTCCCGATCACAACCGTACCTTCTGGATCGAGGTCACGGTGGATAAAAAGACTTACGGTCCCGGCAGCGGAAAGAACAAGAAAGAGGCGGAACAGCAGGCCGCCGAGAAAGCCTATAAGGCCTTGACGGAAAAACGCAAGAGCCGGCGCAGGCGCTCCCGAGACTCGATCTGAAACCGCTATCTCTGACTCTTTAACCGCTGTTCGTAGTATCTTCGAGCAATCTTGAGCAGTGTTTCGCGCTCGTTTAACACGGGGTCGTCGAGAACGCTTTCAAGAAGCATATCCAGGACAATGCCAACCTGCGGGCCGGGAGAGATGTTCAGCTCGCGGACAATGTCGTTTCCGTTTACCGCCAGATCTTTCACCGACAGCGCCCTGTCCTCCGCCAGCACCTTCTCCAGGCGCTTTTCCAGCGCGATGAGCGAGCCGGAAACGAAGTACCTGCCGCCTATGGCGAGTTGATCCGCCCGGCGCAGTGCCAGGATGTCGGAGATGTTTTGCTCGCCGATCCGGGCAATAAAGCGCCGTACGGCCGCATCGGTCCACTTCTCGTCGTAGTTGAACATGTGCTGGGCTACCAGGTGGGCGACTCGCGTGGTCACCTGGTTGGGGAAGCGCAGGCGGCGAAGAATTCTCTCGGTCAGCTCGGCGGAGCGTTCTTCGTGGCGGTAGAAGTGGATGGTCCCGGACTCCTCCCGGCTCAAGGTTTCAGGCTTGCCCAGGTCATGAAGCAGGGCCGCCAGCCGGACAACCAGATTGTCCCGCGGAGCGGCGTCGCAGGAGTACAGAAGATGCTCGTACACGTCGTAGCGGTGCAACTCCCCCTGGGGTACTCCTTTGCAAGCCGCCAATTCCGGAATGATGAGCCGGAGAAGCCCGCAGCGTTCCATCAGCTTGAACCCGATCGAAGGCGTTTCAGATTCCAGCAGACGGACCAGCTCATCGCGAATCCGTTCGGCCGACACCATCTGTACCGTGTCCAGGCTTCTGGAAATGCCAGTGAAGGTGCCTTCCTCTATTTGGAAGTGGAATTGGGCGGCGAAACGGCAGGCCCGCATAGGCCGCAGGCCGTCCTCCCGGAAACGCTCTAGCGGGTCCCCGATCGCCCTTACGATGCCCGCCTTCAGATCCCGCCTGCCGTGATGAGGATCGAGAAGCTTGCCCTCGCGTAGATCGTAGGCCATGGCGTTGATCGTGAAGTCCCGTCGCTTGAGGTCTTCCTCGATCGACGGCGTGAAGATCACCGAGCCGGGTCTGCGGCCGTCCCGGTAATCCCGGTCGATACGAAAGGTGGTCACCTCGAAGCGCGTCCCTTTGAACAGCACCGTGACTGTGCCGTGCTTGATGCCGGTAGGGATCACGCGACGGAAGATCGCACTGACTTCCTGGGGCAGGGCGTCGGAAGCGATGTCGAAATCCTGGAGCCTTCTGCCCAGGAGAAGATCGCGTACTGCACCGCCGACCAGGTAGCATTGAAAGCCGGAGCGAAAGAAAAAAGAGGCGAACTCCTTGACGATCCGAGGTACCCTAAACATATGCTGACTACAGCAAATGGTGGTTGATGCTCATCCGCCTGTCAAGGCTTTCAGAATCAGGGTATGTCCTGGCTTTACCCCAAAAGGTCCTTGAGATAGCGTATCTTCTCCAGGGTGTGGAAGCTCTGTCCGCCCTCGTGGTTGTTGTATTCGTAGATACGGATGTCCTTGGGCCCCGCGTAGTGATTGTAGGCGGCGAATACGGTGGAGGGCGGGCAGATCAGGTCCATCAGCGCCACGGAGAACAGCGCTCTGGCTTGCGCCCGCGCCGCAAAGTTGACGCCGTCGAAGTAGCTCAAGGTATGGAAAACCGCTTCCGTCTGGTCCCGATGAATGTGCAGGTACCTGGTAAGCTCGGAGTACGGTTGGGCATCCGTTATTTCCAGTGCTCTCCTGCAGTGACTCAGGAATGGCACATCGGGCATGAGAGCCGCCGGCCGGTCCGACAGCCCGCCTACCGCGATCGCGATACCCCCTCCCTGGCTCGAGCCGGTGACAACGATGCGCAGCGGGTCCACCGCGGGATGGCTGGCCGCCGCCTCCACCGCCCTGACCGCATCCAGGAAAACGCGCCGGTAGTAGTAGCTCGACGGATCCGGGAGACCCTGAGTGAGGAACGCGCCGGTGCTGGGAGCGGTACCGCCCGGGTTGAGGTCGGGCGTGTCCCCGGGCATCCATCCGCTGCCCTGGCCCCGCGTGTCCATGACCAGATAGGCGTAGCCGGCGCTGGGCCACACCAGCCAATCAACCGGAAATCCGCGGCCGCCGCCATAGCCGATGAACTCGACTACACAGGGAAGGGGATCTGTTTTGGACAGCTTCGGTAGCAGAAACCATCCCTTGATGGGCTGTCCCCCGAATCCGGCGAAGGTCAGATCGAAGCTATCGACCGTGACCAGGCCGTAGTCCGCCTTTTCGAACTTCGGCTCCAGAGGATGGCGGCTCGTCTCATTCAGAGAAGATCTCCAAAAGGCATCGAAATCCTCCGGCTCCCTGCGCTGCGGACGATACTCCCTCAGTTGTTCCAGCGGCAGATCGAATTTCATAGGCTGCGTCTCCCTGCTATACCTATTCGGAGGAAACGTGAATAATACTGAGTTTGCGCGAGATGCCCTTCTCCGAAGCCTAGAAAGCTTCTCCGAAGCCGAAGTACAGGCCGCTGTCATTCGGAGAGAAAGCGTAGTCGATTCGAAAATTTATGTGGCGTTTCTGATCAATTGCGATGCGTAAACCCCCGCCGCCGGCCAGCTTGATGTCCTGGATGTCAAGACCGGACATCGATGAAGCCACCTGTCCCAGAGCGCCGAACAGGGAGCCCCCGAAACGCCAGAAGATGGGAAAACGGTATTCGCCCTGCAGGGCGCAGGCAACCTTATCCAGGTAGCGTCTGTCCTTGTATCCCCGGAGCACAGACTGACCGCCGAGATCCGGCAGAGCCTGCAGGGGTACATCTCCGCCGCTCAGTTTCAACAGGTACTGGAAGGCCAACACCTGTCGCTCAAACAGGGGCAGGTAGCAGCGCGCATCGACGACGAACAGGGCAAAGTTCTCCCTGCTCCCCAGTTCGGTGCGAAACAGGCCGGTTTCCACGTCAGGTAGGTGCCCCGGCGGGGAAAAAGCTCGTGGTCGCGCCGGTCCCAGATGAGCCGGGCGCCGCCTCCGGAGATGATGGTCCCGTCACTGCCTCCCACCTGGCCGTATTCCAGCAACCCGCCCTCCTCGGTTTTCACGATATCGGAGCACAGGAGGCGGTAAGAGGGACCGACATAGAGGTTTTCTGCAACCTGTATCCCCAAAAAGGATTCGATGTGCGCATCCCTCGGTGTGTATTGCTCTTTCATATCGGCTTGGGGACCGATGCCGTAGAAAACTCTCGGGAAATAGCTGAACGCCAGCTGGTTTACGAGCAATAGATCGCCGCCGCGGAAGAAAAACCGGCCTTCGGCAAATGCGAGGGACTGCCGCTTCTGGGTATACAATCCACCCGCCTGAATCCTGTTTTGCCCGAAATCGACGATTCCCATCACCCCTCCGGCGATACCGGTGGATGGACCGTAGAACATGATCGGAACCGGCAGGACCGACCAGGACCGCGCCTGATCGGCGAAAAGGGCGGAGGTGCACATCAGCCAGACGGCGATGAAATAAACCGCTTTCCTATTCATCTCAACTCTGTAACACCTCGAGGTCGGGAAGGTATCACCGGAAGCGAACGATAAATTTGACAGTGAAGCTCTGGACATTGATAATAGAATGTGTTACGTTTTTCAGATTCGTAACACAATACCCGTAATAGGAGCAAGGAATGGTACGGAAAATCGCCCTGATGGGCTGGCTGGTGCTGCTGGGCGCGGTTGTAGGCCAGGCCGGAGGATCCGCAGAAGCCGAACCCTCCGGTCGACAGATCCGGCAGGCAGATCTGCTGGCCGTTACGGACGCATTGGGGCGCCGGGTCACGGTGCCCAGGGCTCCGGCGCACGTCATCTGCTCCGGCGCCGGATGCCTGCGGCTGCTCACCTATCTCCGGGCTCAGGAGCATGCAGTCGCGGTGGACGACATGGAGGGCAGGCGGCCCGCATTCGAGGCCAGGCCGTACGCCCTGGCCAACCCGCAGTTGGCAGATCTGCCGGTGTTCGGCGAGTTCAGAGGGCACGACAACCCTGAGCTCATAGTGGCCCTCGATCCCCAACCCCAGGTCATCTTCAAGACCTACGCGTCCATGGGAACGGATCCTCTGGAGCTGGAGAAAAAGACGGGTATCCCGGTTGTCTCCCTCGAGTACGGCGACCTGCTCATCCATAGAGAGGACTTCTACGCCGCGCTTCGCACCATGGCTGAGATCATGGACAGGAAGCAGAGGGCCGAAGAGGTGATCTCCTTCTTCGAGAAGGCCATTGCGGACCTCAACAGCAGAACTTCCGGTATCCCCGAGGAACGGAAGATATCCTGCTACGTGGGGGGCATTGCCAGCAGGGGGCCCCACGGCTTCCAATCAACTGAGCCCACCTACCCGCCGTTCATGTTCGTCAATGCCGATAATGTGGCCTACGATCCGGGCAAGAGCCTGGAGCACGCCGATGTGGCCAAGGAGCAAATCGTGGCCTGGAACCCGGAGGTGCTCTTCGTCGATGTTTCCACGATACAGTCGGACCCCCAGGCCAGCGCCCTGTACGAACTGCAGCACGATCCGGCCTACACCGGCCTAACCGCCGTAAGGAAGGGTGAGGTATACGGCGTGCTGCCCTATAACTTGTATACGGGGAACTACGGCTCCATCCTCGCTGACGCCTACTTCGTGGGCAAGGTCCTCTACCCGGACCGGTTCGAGGACATCGAGCCCGCCGCCAAGGCCGATGAGATCTACAGGTTCCTGGTGGGAAAAGCGGTATTCCGGCAACTGGACGAGGCGTTCCAGGGCCTGGTGTTCGAGAGAATCATTTTCTGACCATGCATCTTGAAAACGGCCGGATCCCGGCAGAGTACACCCAATACATAGGAAGAAAGACCGCCCTCAATGCGGCCGGTTTTGTGCTGCTTTTCCTCCTGCTGGTTGTTTCCATCTCCGTGGGAGCCGTGCCTATACCGCTCAAGGAAGTCATCAGGACCCTGTTCACCGGAGCAAGCTCTCGGCAGTGGCAGACCATTATCTTCAACATCAGGCTGCCCCAGGCCCTCTGCGCCATCGTGTCGGGGGCGGGGCTGGCCGTAGCCGGCGTTTCCATGCAGTCCATCCTGCGCAATCCTCTGGGCTCTCCCTTTACGCTGGGAATCTCCAACGCCGCCGCCTTCGGCGCCGCCTTCTCGGTGATGATCCTTGGTACGGGCGCCATGCTCAGCTCCGGGGCCGACGCGGTATCCGTGACCAATCCCTATCTCACCACCCTGGCGGCGTTTCTCTGCTGCCTGGCGGCCACGGGAGTGATCCTGGCCATCTCCAGGATCAAGAGAGCTTCCCCCGAGGTGATGGTCCTGGCCGGGGTCGCCCTAGGCTCTCTGTTCACCGCCGGGACCATGTTCCTGCAGTACTTCGCCGACGACGTGCAGCTCGCCGCCATGGTGTTCTGGACCTTCGGCGATGTGGGCCGGGCGAGCTGGCGGGAGCTGCTGCTGATCTCGATCGTTACGACCTCATCGGCCGTATATTTCATCTTCAACCGCTGGAACTACAACGCCATCGACGCGGGGGACGAGACGGCCAAGGGTTTGGGAGTGCCGGTAGAACGCATCCGTCTTATCGGCATGGTCATTGCTTCGCTGGTTACGGCGACCATCATCGCCTTTGTGGGCGTCATCGGATTCGTGGGCCTGATCTGCCCTCACATGGTAAGGCGGCTCGTGGGTGATGATCACCGTTTTCTCATCCCGGGCACCGTCATTGCCGGCGGGTTGCTGCTCCTGGCAGCGGATACGGTCGCCCGCCTAATTCTGGCCCCCCATGTTCTGCCCGTGGCCATACTGACGGCTTTCCTGGGGGCTCCGGTGTTCATCTATCTTCTCATCAAGGGCTACAGAAAATGATACTCCAGGTCGACGGGCTGTCTTTCAGGTACAACAGCGTTCCGGTTTTAAACGGCGTGTCCTTCCAGGTCCGCATGCACGAGATCACCGCCGTTCTGGGGCCCAACGGCGCAGGAAAGACAACCCTGTTGAGGTGCATCAACCGCATCCTCAAGCCCACAACCGGTACGGTGCTCATCGAAGAGCGGGACCTGACGCATTCTTCCCCGAGGGAAGTCGCCGCCAGGGTGGCTTACGTTGCACAGAGGAGCGAGCCCGGGCGGGTGACCGCCTTCGATGCCGTGCTCCTCGGAAGAAAACCCCACATTGGCTGGAACGTCTCCCGCCACGACATCGAGCTAGCTCAGGCGGCGTTGAGCAGGCTGGATCTGGAACACCTTTCCCTGAGGTATACCGACGAGATGAGCGGAGGGGAGTACCAGAAGGTACGCCTCGCCCGGGCCATGGTCCAGGAGCCTACGGTGATGCTGCTGGACGAACCCACCAGTTCCCTGGACTTGAAAAGTCAGCTAGCCATTCTGCGCTTGCTGCGGGGGATCGTTAAAGGCCACCGGATGTGCGCCGTGATGACCATGCACGACCTGAACACGGCCTTCCGGTATGCGGATAGCTTTTTATTCCTCAAGAATGGTAATATTTTTGCAGCCGTAGACAGGTCTGGAATCACAGAGCGGATCATCGAGGAGGTCTACGAGGTGCCGGTTGCCGTTCAGTGGCACCAGGATCATCCGGCCATTCTGCCGCTGGACGAGGACCAGGGGTGACGGGAGTACATTATGGTTGATACAAACGGTTCTGATGGCGGGGCTACACCAGTACTGATCTCGGCCTACGAGCTGGAGCTCTGCCCGCCACCGTGCATTCCGGGCGCCGACACCTGGAGCGCGCGAGCTTCTCTGGACGGAGACATCGACGCGGTTCTCCCCTATCTGAATGCACGGCTGAAGAATGCCGACTACGACCACGGTGCGAAGATCCTGATCTGGAAGGATAAAGACCACAGCTACGCGTTCCGATCCCGGGAGATCCAGGCGGCGCCGGCGCGGGACCGCGAGGAAGCCCGGCGGCTGATCGAGCGCGCGGTGGCCCTGGCCAACGAGGCCTGGCGCGAACGGCAGCACATCGAGCCCGACTACGACAGACGGACCATCCCGAACCTGATGCAGCTCTATCGTCTGCTGCCGCGCACCAACTGCGGGAAGTGCGGCTTTACCACCTGCATGGCCTTCGCCGCCGAGCTGCGGGAAGGGGAAACGGAGCCGGCTCGCTGCCCTGTTTTGGAACAGCCGGCCTACGGCGAGAATCGCAGCGGCCTGCTGGAGCTGCTCGCCTCATCAGGTCCGTAGCGGG
>CAYMEK010000038.1:0-41374 GCA_964389305.1 uncultured Spirochaetaceae bacterium | reverse complement strand
GCCTTGGTTGCTGGACTCACATAAAAAACTCTCCGGCATTACCGGGGCGGTTCAGATCAGAGAAAAGAAGGTACTTCGACAAGGAATCCAAACAGGATGGTGCGGTTTTCCCGCCCTAGCCCCCGAAGATCTCTGCTTCTTTACTGGAGTGATTAGTTGCTATCTAGAAAATACAAATTCTTATTTGGTCGATGGTGTAGCTATACATGGAGTAAGTGGTGGTCCATCTTTTTATATTGAAAAGAACAGCGAAGAGGACAATAACAAAGTGATCCTGTGTGGCATAGTGTCTGAGTATATACCAAATAGAGCAACGGGAGCTTCACTTCCTGGAGTATGCGTTTTTCGTGAAATCGCACCATATCGCCAACAAATCGCCAAGTTCAAGTCTTTGGAGGAAGCCATAAAGAAGTCCAGGATACCCGATAAAGAGGAGAATGAAACTGATGAAGATCATAAAGATTCAACACCTAAGGACAAGAAGGAAGAGGGGCCATAATGGCCCCTCTTTTCAATGTTCCCGGTCTTTGGGCGGGTAGGGATCGTGGCCAGGCGCGATGGTGTCCTTGCTTCGGATTTTCCCGTCTCTGCCCATCGTAGTCAGCTCGCCGCCGCCTTGGTTCTTCAGCATTTCACGGGCTGCCTCCTCGGCTTCGCTCTGTGTTTCGTGAATGCTCGCGGGGCGCTTTGATGTGTTTCTCTTGTTCGCCCACTGTCCATCGCCCGTCGGATAGACCGACCTGTCTGTGTTTCTGCTCATGTAATTCTCCTCCTCATGAGCGATTCTCTTTGGAGAGGATAGGTCCCGAGTAAGCCCGGGACCTTGCTGCTCAGCGTGGTCGGTACTTCGAGCTTGGGATCAGAAGGCGAAAAGCCTTCAAATTATGGTCAGAAGCATATAAACGCTTTCCATCCTTAGTTGTGATCCACTTCACGAATACCTCCACCACGTCTTCAGTTGTGGAACTCATAGTTCCCCTCCCAAAGAGTAAGATGTGGAGGACCCAAAAATGTGCTTGCTTTTTATTTCCAGTGGAATTACACTTGGAAACTTACATTTCAAGCCACACTCTGTGGTTCTGTCGGTTCAACGAACCGTCAATGTATGTCATCAGCCCCCGGTTGGCAGACTGGGGGCTGATGTTTTCAATCCTCTATCCTCCTGCTCTTCATGCCGCCGTTGTTTCAAACTGCTTGCGAACTGAGCCTGTTCCGACAAACTGAGACAGAAGTCTATAGTTTTGTCGCTCGTGCCGGACTCGCCCCGCAACAATCGCCGGATGAACCTTCAAAACGTTCGCGAGACTCATGACCGCCATCGGCGTAGGGTGATCCCGAACTGAACTGGTTTCCCAGACCGATTTCGGAATGAGTGCCTCTTCCGCCCACTCATCAGCCTGCGCTTCTTTGTGATCGACCCTCCCGCCCTCTATTCTTCGCAGAGTCAAATCATCGACAAAAGCTTCACTCTCGCCGTCATCCATATGTCGACCCAAATGGGCCAGTTCGTGCAGCAAACAAAACCAAAAATTGTCGATTCGGTCATACCGCAAAGTCAAACCAATCACTGGCCGACCGTCTCGAAGCCTGAGCGCTGCCCCGTCGAGATATGTTTTCGGAAGGTGAGGAACTACTACAAGAGGAATCCCATGTTTTGATAGAAACTCCTTTGCGAGCCAGGGCCCCTTTTCAAACCAACTCAATTGCGCAACCTCTCTCATAAAATTCAATGTGACAGTGTGGCGCTCATAATCCTGTTTCGGCAGTTCTCCATTCGCGGTTGCTAGTACCTGCCAGCACCACGCTTCAAGCGCATATAGGTCCATCTTGGCATTTGCCCGCTTGTAGTCATTCTTGCGATATAACGCCACGCCTACGATGTCCTGCCCCCCAGCCTTTCCAATGAGATCACGCATCAAGGACTCAGTATGTTCCTTCAAATTTGGCAGATCTCGAATCCAGCCCCGTTTCGCCATCTCCTTTAGTGGAAACCGGCTCCACTCGATGTCCGACAGTGGTTTCTGAAGCGCCACGCTCGGCTCGCGAAGCAGTACCTCCGCTGGAATCCCAAGATGTTCATGGAGCGCCCGAGCCATAGCCATCGTTATAGGTCGCTTGCCAGATAGAACTTCAGAGACTTTTGCACGACTCCCCATAAAAGGCACAAGATCTCGCGGTGACAGGCCGGCCTGCTCCATACGAAATTCGATGGCAGCGATTGGATCCGGGTACTCCATGGGCATGTGTTTGCTCTCGTAGAACTCGACAAGGTCGACCAAGACGTCCAGTTCCTTCCCCTCGTCAGTATCAAGCTCTGCATCCATGAGCGTATCAATTCGTGCAAGCGCGGCCTCGTACTCCTCCTCAGTCCGAATAGGCTTGACATCAGCCATCTCATACCTCCTCCACATTAATAGCATCATACGCATCGTGAGTGCCCACAAATCGCACGTAGAGCGTGCGATACGGGTAATTGATCTTAGCGACGATCCTGTAGTCATTACCCTTGATATTGAAGACTACTCGGTTATCGCCGACGATACTTGCGCTGCGGTACTTCGCCTTCACCTTAGCTGGAGTATCCCAGTCCTCACCTGCCACTTCTCTATACCAAGCAAGAAGCGGTTCCTCGGCGTCCGGGTATCGAGTCCAGAATTCCCGCAACGCTTTCTTAGCGATGATCCGCATGTTGTAATGTACACCGTTCCCTGAAAGTTGTCAAGTACATTGTTCCCAAAATATATATATTTAGGAGTCTTTTGCCCGCATAAAGTTCTCGTCGATTTTTCTATCGGATGGGCCCGTCGAGGCGCAGATCCTGGAAGTGTTCGATATCAAAGTGCGTGTATCCATCCTGCACCCGCTCCTGGCGCCACCCGAGGACCTGGCGGATTTTCGCGGGGTCCTTCCCGGCGTCCCGCAGAAGAGTGTTCAGGCTATGTCGAAAGCTGTGGGGGGACAGCCGACGGGCTACCCTATCGATCTCCGCGTTTTTCATAGCTGCTACAAAGCGATTTTTCCACCAGGTGTTGCCCAACCTCTCGCCGCTCGGGTAGCAGAAAACCAGATCATCCGGACCGACTCGGATTGAGGCTTCGCGGAGCTCCTTCAGACGGCTAATTATTCGATCCTTAAATAGCAGGAACGGCACGGAACGCCGGTTTTCCCACTTGGGTAGACCTTCCTCCGCCACGTCTTTCCAGGCACGTTCCACCCGGACGAATCCGTCCTCGAGCTCCAGATCCCTCCATCTGAGGGCAAGGATCTCCCCTCGACGCATTCCGGTGGAAGCCGCCAATAAAAAACAGGTGTGATCCTGAAGGCTCTTCCAGTGGCCCAGGGTTTCCGTTGGAAACATGAGCTGAAATTCCGGCAGGGTAAATATACCGGGACGCTGGCGATTCTCCTTGATGTTGCCGACCCCGAACGTGGGATGCCGCTCGATATCCTCTCGAATCATGGCTTCCTTCAGGACGGTCTTCAAAGTGCCCATGACTTTATTCACTGTATTGATCTTATCCGGAAGTTTCTGCAGCAAGCGAGAGCGGAAGTCGATGATGTCCGCCCGGGTAAGTTCTGCCAGGGGCTTGGCCGCGATTGGATCCTCGAAGACATATTTCTTGAGCCATCCTCGACATGCCCTGGCATACCGGCGATGTATGGTTTTCCGCTCGTCCAGCAGCCGGCGTATATGTGGGCAATGGTCCCAATCATAGAACGGATCAGCGTATTGACGCAACCTCAGCTCTGTATTGTGGCTTTTCTTCTTCGCTAAGAACTTCTCTGCTTCTTGCTTGGCCTGCCATTTCAGCTCTTTTCCGGTCGATTTGTTTCGCCGGCGCGGACCGTCCCAGTACCAGAAATACCAGACGTCACCCTTCTTCCGCTTCTGCTTGAACAGGCCATATTCATATTTCACGATATAGATTCTGTTTCAAATTTGTTTTAATTTCAAAGAAAAATCACAAAAAAAGCGCTTTTCTGAAAAAGCGCTTTCTAATTATCTGTTATATAGGATTTTATTGGGCGGTGCCAGGCTCGAACTGACCACCTTCTGGGTGTAAACCAGACGCTCTACCAACTGAGCTAACCGCCCGGAAAAAGCAGGCTGCCTGTTCAGACGCTGCAACGCCGGCGGAGGGCATACAACGGCTTCCCGGCAGCACCGTTTTCGCGATAGAAGCTACCACGGCTCCGATGGCTTGTCAATACGGACGGAGGTTACAACCGGCCGGCGGCCGGTCGGACTCGCTCCCAACGGCGGTGCCTGGCTTTCGACCACCCTACCCCGCCCGGCAGCAGTTTATCGACTATTATGCCTCTGTTCAGGTCTCGTTTATTCTCCCGGACACCCTTCCTTGATATGTTGGTGACAGTCGAAGCTCCTGTCGTAGCGGTAGGATTTTCGACTGGAAAAAGATGTCGCGGTCTCCCTTCGATTTCGAGCAGACCGCGATATATCTACTCTGAATACGGAGGGATCCGACATGCGCAGAATGCCGCTCCTCGCGGCTGCGATGCTGCTGGCTTTCATCTACCTGGCTGGATTTCTACCCGCGGCTGCAGAGACGTTTACCCTGGATGCGGACTCCGCGATCCGGTTAGCCATAGAAAACAACCTGTCGCTCAAATCCGGACGGATCGACCTGGCGGCGGCCGCCCGCGCTAAGAAAAACGCCTGGAACGAGTTCCTGCCGCAGATCACAGCCTCAGTCTCCCTCAGCCGCTCCAATCAGGTAACCGCAGTCATGGGAGTCGAGCCCTCCCCGTGGAACCTCGGCTTTTCTTTGGAAGCGGTTCTGCCGCTTTCAGCCGCTGCCATCAATTCGATCCACGCCACAGTCCTGGACTACGAGGCCGGCCTCATCGATTACGAGACGGCGGAGATACAACTGGAGCGGGACGTGCGCAAGGCTTTCTACGGCCTCATACTGGCACAGGAGAGAATCCGGCTGGCCGAACAGGAGCTGGCCACGGCGGTACGGCGTTACCAGCAGACACTGGAGAACTATCAGGCCGGGCTCGTCCCCCGGCTCGAGGCTCTTTCTACCCAGGTGAGCGCAGAGAACCTCAAGCCCGCCCTGGAACAGCAGCGGGTCGCCTATGCCACTTCGCTGATGGATTTCCGGCTTTTTCTGGGTCTGGGATCTGAGGACGAGCTGGCCCCAAAAGGCGCCATTGAAGTCGAGAAGCACAGCTTCGATGCCGAGGCGCTCGCCCGGCGTTACACCGGCGACAGGCTGGACATTCAGAACCTCCTGAAGCAGTTGGAGATCCTGGAGAATCAAAAACGGCTGCAGGAGCGCTCGAGCCTGCGTCCCACCCTATCCTTCGGTGTCTCCTTCTCGCCGGCTTTGAACGATCCCTTTGGAGCCGCCTGGGGCGACGACGATTCATGGGCGGACAGTGGACGCTTCAGGCTGGCGCTTGCCTTACCCCTGGACGGCTTCGTACCAGGCTCTTCTAACCAACTGGCGCTGGCCGGATTGGACGACAGCATCGAGAAAGCACACCTGGCCCTCGAGCAAGCCCGCCGGAAGGCGGCCAACGAGGTGGAATCCATCGTACTCCGATTGGAGAAATCCCTTCGCTCCCTGGATGCCCTGGAGCTCAATGTGGCCCTGGCCCAAGAGGCTTACGACTTGAACGAAGAAGCTTATGCGGCAGGTACGGAAGAGCTGTTGGAGGTGCAGAATGCCGCCGACAATCTGCAGAATGCGAAACTCAACCTTCTGAACGAGAAATACAACTATCTCTCCGGTCTGATCGACCTGGAGTACGCTCTTGGAAAGACTTTGACTGAGCTGGAGGAAAACCGTGATTGAGCAAAGAAGAAAATACATACGCATCGCCGTCCTGACTGTCGTGCTGGCGACTGCTGCCGGCTGCGGCCCCGGTCGCCCCCCAGAGGAGCAGAGCCCGAGCAAAAGTGAAGCAGGAGGACCGGGCGGCGCTCCGCCGCCGGGCTTCGACGCGGTAAAAGAGAACCTGGTTCCGGTAACCACGACGCCGGTCGTCCTCGGCTCCATCAACAAGACGCTGAAAATCGGCGGGGAGGTGGTGGCCAAGGACAGCGTGAACGCTTTCGCCGATATAGCCGGCAAAGTGAGCGCCGTCCTGGTCGACGTGGGCATGGCTGTGCACAAGGGCCAGGTCATCGCCAGGGTCGATCCCTCCAAACCGGGCAGAGAGTACGCCGAGAGCCCGGTCGAAGCCCCGATTTCCGGAACTGTAACCGCTCTGCCGGTGCGGGTAGGCGATACGATCTCAAGCACCACGGTGGTGGCCACCATCGGGCGGCTCGACGCCCTGAAGATCGAGACGCGCATTCCCGAACGATTCGTCGGGCAGGTCCGCGTCGGTACTCCGGCACGGTTCTCCTTTGCCGCCTGGCCCGGGCAACAGTTCCCGGGTCGCATCGTGGAGCTGAGCCCCGTGGTCGATTCGATTTCCCGAACCATGAAAGCGACCCTGGCCCTCGACGGGTCCGACAGCCGTATCAAGGCCGGCATGTACGCCTCCGCGGTGCTGATCACCGAACGTAAGGATGGGGTGATCGTAGTGCCGGCCGATTGTGTAGTGGCGCGGGACGGAAGGACGGTCGTTTTCGTGGTGGATCAGAATCGCGCCGTTGAACGTACGGTGAGCGTGGGGATTTCGGATAGAAGTATGGTGGAGATCGCCGGAGGGATCACGGCGGGCCAGGAGGTGGTCGAGAGCGGTCAGAGCCTGCTCTCCGACGGGGTTCAGGTCCGAGTCGTCGGCGGCCGACAGGAAGGAGACACTCCATGAGCCTGGCGAAACGTGTAGTCGCCCGTCCAGTGACCTGGCTGGTTGTCTTCGCCCTGGTGATCGGTCTGGGCATCTACATGGTCACTCTGCTTCCGGTCGACCAATTTCCCGAAATCGAGATGCCGGTCATGATGGTCAGCACCAGATACGGCGAGGTCGCTCCGGAGACGGTGGAAGAGAACCTGACGCGCCTGTTGGAAAGCGCCATGGCCAACGTCTCCAATGTGGAAGAGATTACCTCCACATCCTCCAAAGGTTCGAGCCTGATCACGTTGTCGTTCACCTACGGAACGGATATGGCCGAAGCCACCAACGATGTGCGGGACAGCCTGGAGCTGATAAAGGACAGACTGCCCGCCGAGGCGGGCAGTCCCACTATCTTCAAGTTCGCCGCCTCCTCCATTCCGATTCTGCTTCTGGCCGTACGGGGCGACCGCAGCCCTGAGGAGCTGTACGTCCTGGCCGTCGACACCATCCAGGCCAGGCTTGAGCGGATCGAAGGAGTGGCCAGCACCGGCGTCCAGGGAGGCCGCGAGCAGATAGTCCGGGTGGAGCTACCACAGGACCGGCTGGAAGCCTATGGCATTTCCCTGGCCGAGGCGGCCGCTGCCCTGGCCAAACAGAACGTTAAAGGCAGCGGCGGAGATGTTACCCAGGGCAGCCGCAGTTACGTGGTGACCGCCTCGGGTAGCTTCGAAAGCCTGGAGGATATCGAGAACACCGTTATCGCTTACCGGGCAGGCGAGGCCATTCTCCTGCGCGACATGGCCGACGTCCAACTGGGCTACGAGGAGGCCAGCAGCATCGTCTACGTCAACGGCGAGCCGGGGATCTACATCATGGTCCAGAAGGAAAGCGAAAGCAACTCCATCGAGGTAGCCGACCGGGTGCGCGACCAGCTAAAGGAGATCACCCGCCAGCTGCCCAAGGGAGTCGAGCTGGAGGCCGTCATGGACACCACCACCATGGTACGCGGTTCGATGGGCCAAGTCGTTTCCTCGGCTCTGTACGGAGTCGGTTTCGCCGTCCTGGTGCTGCTCCTGTTCCTGCGGCGGTTGAGAAGCACCCTGATCGTGGCGCTGGCCATCCCGGTGGCCATCCTGACCACCGTGATCGGCATGTATTTCATGGATATCAGCTTCAATATGGTGTCGCTGACCGGAGTCATCCTGGCGCTTGGCATGGTGGTGGACAACTCCATCGTGATCCTGGAGAACATCTATCACTACCGGGAGAAAGGCGCCAAGCTTAGCACCGCTGCGGTGCTGGGAAGCCAGGAGATGATGACCGCCATCACCGCCTCCACCCTGACCACGGTTTGCGTGTTCCTCCCTCTAGTCATCTTCCAGAACCGGCTGGACATGGTCGGTCAGATAATAAAAGACCTCTCCTTCACCGTGGTGATCGCCCTGCTGGCCTCTCTGGCTGTGGCGGTCACGCTGGTTCCCGTGCTGGCCAGCTATGCGCTGCCGGTCTACACCAGCCGCCAGCGGCCGGTTCGCAGCCGCGTGCTGCGCGGCATCGACTGGTTCCTGGGTGGATCGGTGCGGGTCCTGCAGGCGCTCTATCGCAGCGCCTTACGCTTCGTGCTGCGCTTCCGCTGGATCATGGTCCTCCTGGTCCTGGCGCTGCTCCTCGGCGCGCTCAGCCTGATTCCGAAGGTCGGATTCCAGTTCATGCCCGCATCGAGCGACGACACCCTGCAGCTTGAAGTCGGGCTGCCTCCAGGAACCGCACTGGAGAAGACCGAGACGGTGATGAACCGGCTGGAGGTTCTGGTTCGGGAGGAGATCGCCGGGTATGAGAATCTCATCACCACCGCGGGTGAGCGGGGGTGGTTCGGCGGCTCAAGCGGAAACAAGGGCAGTATCACGATCACCCTTACCGGGGAGGGGGACAACTACTGGAGCGCCCAAAGCAAGCTGAGAAAACACGAGAGGGATTTCCCCGATGCAACCTTCTCCTTCACGAGCTTCCAAGGTATGATGGGCGGCTCCTCAGATGTCGATGTCGCCGTGTTCAGCGACGATCTAGACCGGGCCATCGATACTTCCGGGCAGATCGAGCGGCTCATCAAAGAAAACCTGACAGCAGTTACGGGGGTGGAGGTCAGCATCGACACAGGCCAGCCGCAGCTGGAGGTTGTTGTGGATCGCCAGAAGGCCTTCGACCTGGGGGTGTCCATGAGCGCGATCAACACCGAGATCGAGGCGGCCATGTCCGGGACCACTTCCACGGTTTATCGCTCCGGCGGCGATGAATACGAGGTGCTGGTGATCCTGGCGGAGGCCGACCGCAGCGGTCTGCCGGATCTGGAGCGCATCTTCATCGTAACCGGCTCCGGACAGCGCGTGGCCCTGGCCAGCTTCGCCCGCCTGGAAAAGACCATCGGCCCGGTGGACATCAGCCATGAGAACGAGAAACGCGTTGTTCATGTGACCGGTACCATGTTGCCGGGGAGCAAGGCCAACCAGGTTGAAGCTCAGTTGAGGTCGCTGGTCGATACCAATATCGTTCAGGACGACGAGCTGGCGATCGAGTACGCGGGCTCCATGTCGGAGCTGGGCGAGACCGGGATGGAGCTGGCCATTATCGCTGCCATGGCCGTGATCCTGGTCTTCGGCGTCATGGCCGCGCAGTTTCAGTCGTTCAAGGACCCCCTAGTCGTCCTTTTTACCATTCCCCTGATGTTCATCGGGGTAATCCTGATGTATATGGGGACCGGGGAACCTTTCAGCATCATCAGCGGGATCGGTATCGTCGTGCTGGTGGGCATCGTGGTCAACAACGGCATCGTGCTGGTGGACTATACCAACCTGATGAGGGCGCGGGGCTTGAGCGTGCGGGAGGCCTGCATCGAAGCCGGCGGCAACCGGCTGCGGCCAATCCTGATGACCTCTCTGACAACGATCCTGGCCATGGTGCCGATGGCCTTCTTCTCGGGAGAGGGTTCGGAGCAGGTGCGGCCCATCGGGGTGACGGTGATCGGCGGCCTGGCAGCCAGCGCCCTGATCACCCTGTTCCTAGTGCCGGTGATCTATTCCCTGTTCAACGAAAAAAGAAGGAAGCAAGGAGCGTAGCGATGCGACTGGAGATCATTGCCAATCATTCCGTGGAAGAGGATATCTTCGAGGCCCTGCAAAGAAAAGGGGTGGGAAGTTTCTATACCAGGATCCCGTCCGTGCAGGGAGTCGGAAACTCGGATCCCCGGTTCGGCGACCATATCTGGCCGGAAGAAAATTTCCTGCTTATAATATACTGCAGTGAAGAGGAAGCGGATCTGATCGCCCGGGCTGTGGCCGAGGTGAAGGAGCGTTTCGAGGAGGAAGGGATCAAGCTTTTCGCTGTTCAGGATGCTCGGGAGATTCGAGCGCTTTGAGCGAGCGCCCGGGTTATCGGCTGAAAGATCTTTCATCGTGAAAACAAGAAAAGTATAATGAGGAAGACAGGAGCCTATATCCGGGTGCGCATTTCGGGCAAACCGTGAAAGGAGCGGTCTTCTGCGAGCACGAGTACTGGTTGTGGAAGATGAGCGGGAAATCGCCGAGCTCATCGCTTTGTATCTGAGAAAAGAAGGGCTGGAGACCCGGCTGGCGAATACCGCCGAGCAGGCCCTGGCATGCCTCGAACAAGCCGCCTTCAATCTGCTGGTACTGGACATCAACCTGCCGGGAATGGATGGATTCGAATTCCTCCAGCAACTGCGCAGGGACAACGATGTACCGGTATTGATCGTCTCGGCCCGGGACGAGGACGAGGATCTGGTACTCGGTCTGGGTATCGGCGCCGATGAGTTCGTCACTAAGCCCTTCTCCCCCAAGGTGCTGGCCGCAAGAGTACGCGCCCTCCTGCGCCGCTCTCGCCAAGAGCTACCCACAGTAAAGTCGAAAGAACTGGCGTGCTTCGGTCCGTTCACGCTGGACATTCCCGGTCACATCCTGGAGAAAGCCGGTGAGCGTGTCCCGCTGCCCGCAATGGAATTCGAGCTTCTCAAGCTCCTGGTCTCCAATTCGGGAGTGGCTATGACGCCGGAGCAAATTTATGCAACAATCTGGGGTCAGCAGTACGGCGATATCACCACCGTATCGGTGCATGTACAGCGCATCCGAAAGAAAATCGAGAGCGACCCAACCCGGCCGAGGTACATCGAAACCATCCGCGGGGCCGGCTACCGTTTCAATCCCGCGGCACTGGAACAGGGGCAATGAGCTTCAGATTCAAGCTGTTAATACTGGTGCCGGCGGTTGCAGTACTGCCAATCTTGTTTTCCGCCTTCATTTTCTATTTACGCGGGGTGAACACGCGCGCCAGTGGACACCCGCCCGCCAACCGCTTCCTGGTAATGATGAGATGGATCGACGAGCAGCTCCCCGAAGCCTGGCGCGCCGGGGATCCGCGGGCCGCCCTCAAGGAGCTTCCCGAGGGTGAAGAGCTTATCGTGGTCGACAACGACGGCCGCATTGTCTTATCCACCGTTCCCGGATTTGATGTCGGTGAGCAGCCTGGGGCCGAAAGAATCTACGAAAGCATCATGGCGGAAAACAGATTCCGCGGCATGATTACCCCGGTGGTAATTGACAATAGGACGGTGGGCGCCGTGATCCAGCGAGAGCCGCGGTTCCCGGACTCCGCCGCCAAGCTCGCCCTTCACCTCGAGGGCCCGCTGGTGTATTTAAGCGCCCTGGTCGTGGTTGCGACGATCCTGATTCTGATTGTGACCCGTTCCCTGAGACGCGGTATCGGGAATCTGGACAAGGCAACGGCCCGGGTGGCGGACGGCGATCTGGATTTCGAGCTGGAACCCAAGGGCAAAGACGAGCTGGCGGACCTGACCCGGTCTTTCGAATCAATGCGCCGGGCCCTCAAAGAGGAATACGCCAGGCGCTCCCGATTTCTGATGGCTGTCTCCCACGACCTGAAAACGCCCCTGACATCGATTAAGGGCTACCTCGAGGCGGTCCAGGACGGTATGGCCGAAGATCCCAGCGTGCTGAAAGCATACGTAAAGATCATAAGCGATAAGTCCGGGGTGCTGGAAGCGCGCATCAATGAGCTGATCGATTACGTGAAAATGTCCACCGGTCAGTGGCAGTTCAAGCATAACCCGATCAATCTCCACCGTTTCCTCTCCGGACTGGCGAGGGCATTCGCAGCCGATGCCCCGGTTTTCCGCAGGCGGTTCGAGTCCAGAATCGAACTGCCGGAAGAGATGGAGCTGCCGGGAGACGAGGGACTTCTCGCCCGGGCTCTGGACAATCTCTTCCACAACGCCTTGCGCTATACGAGGGAGGGGGACAGCATACGGCTTATCGCCAGGGAGAAAAACGGCGAGGCGCTCATCATCTTTGCAGACAGCGGATTCGGAGTTACCGAGGAGGAGCTGGAAAGGATTTTCGAACCGTTCTACCGGGGTACGAACTCTCGGCGTGAATCGGGTTCCGGGCTTGGACTTTCCACCGTACGCTCAATTCTCGACGCCCACGGCTGGAACATCGAGGCAACCTCCCCGCCGGGCTCCGGCCTGACCTTCGTCATCAGGACCAGCACAGCCCGTTCCGGTTGAGGATTGCGCTCTTCATCCCGCTCAGTGGGGTTCCGGCCGGGTGTCCATCCCGGCTAAACGGCCGGTATAGGTGACTCTGCTGTTGTACCAGTTCTTGGCCTTACGGCGCTTCAACTCCTGGTCCCGGTTTTCCCAGTAGTGTTTGAGGGTTTTCCTGTTTTCGCAGCTGCGGCAAATCGCTTTGCCGTCTCGAAACTGAGCGATCGGTCGCCATTGTCGGCAGTCTTCGCACTTGCGCTCTCCACTGTGGGGATCCGTGGTGCTGTGCAGGTAGTAGTAGCTGGCCCGTACTTTCTTGAGGTTCCTATACGAGATGCGGTTCGTCTTCAGCCAGTAGTGGATCGTCGACTGGGTGGTCTGGAACATCCGCGACAGGTCAGCCTTGCTCATATTGTAGGTCCTGGCGATCCAGCCGACCATCTCCGATACGGGCAGATCCGCGGGAAGCTCCGTTTTGTCATCCATCAAAATGATTATCGGCTACGTAAAGCCGTTTTTTGAAAAACTTTTATTCCCATTCGATGGTGGCCGGCGGCTTGCTGGAGACATCATAGACCACCCGGCCGATCTCCGGGATGGAGTTGGTGATGCGGGCAGAGATCTCCAAGAGGTCGGTAGAGGTAAAAGGATACACATCGGCGGTCATACCGTCCCTGGAAACTACGGCCCTCAGGGCCAGAACGAACCCGTATCGCCGGAGATCGCCTGCCACTCCCACCGAACGGACCGGCAGCAACACCGAAAACGCCTGCCAGATCCGGTCATACAAGCCCCTAGCTCTAAGCTCGTTGAGGTAGATGAAGTCCGCCTGCTGTAAAACGGCCACCTTTTCACGGGTGACTTCGCCAAGGATGCGCACGGCCAATCCCGGCCCCGGAAAGGGATGACGCCATACCGTGTCTCTGGCCAGCCCCAGCCTCTCGCCCAGGCGCCGCACCTCGTCCTTGTACAGGAAACACAGCGGTTCGAGGAGCAGCCCCTGCTCCCGCTTTCTTTCCACCAGGGGCGAGCGTACGTTGTGATGAGACTTGATCACGTCCGCCCTCTTCCCTACTCCCTTTCCGGACTCGATCATATCGGTGTACAGCGTCCCCTGGGCTAGAAAAGAACCTTCCACTCCCAGCCTGGCTATCTCCTGTTCCTGTACCTGGATGAACAGGTCTCCGATCGCGGCACGTTTGCGCTCCGGGTCCGTGAGACCGCTCAAGGCGGAGAAAAAGCGCTCGGAAGCGTCTACAATGTGCAGGTTTCCGGCTCCCAGGTCCCCCAGGCGTTCCTGGACTTCCTCGGTTTCGTTTTTGCGCATGAGGCCAGTATCTATATACATGAGGTATACCTGGTCCGGCGACAGGGTCGACAGCAGCAGCGCGGCTGCGACCGTAGAATCTACGCCTCCTGAGATCAGCAGCAGCACCGGCTTGTTGCCGACCTTCCGGGCCAGCTCGCCGCTGACAGCACGCAGGTAGCTTTCCACGTCCCACTGCCTGCGGGCCCGGCAGATATTGACGGCGAAGTTCTCGAGGATCCTTTCCCCGTTCTCGCTGTGAGTAACCTCGGGATGGAACTGCAGACCGTAGATTTGCTTGCTTTCATGCACGATCACCGCGGGCAAATCATATTCGGTACGCGCGGCAGTCCGGAAGCCGTCGGCCAACTTGCGGATCGTATCTCCATGACTCATCCAGGAAACAAAGCCGTCCGGTAGACCGTCAAACAGGGTGCACGACTCGCTGATGCGAACCGACGTGCGACCGTACTCCTTTCTCGGAAGCGCAGCGACCTCTCCGCCGCGATCATAGATCAGGCGCTGTATCCCGTAGCAGATCCCCAGCACGGGAATATCGAGGGAATAGACAAGCGGGTCAGGTTTGGGCGAGCCCGGCTCATAGACCGAGAAGGGGGAGCCGGAGAGGATCAGTCCCCGCACCTCCTCGGTGACCAGCCCGTCCAGGGGAGCATCGCCCGGAACGATCTCGCAGTACACTCCCAAATCGCGGATACGCCGGCCGATTAGCTGGGTGGTTTGACTTCCGAAATCCAGGATCAGGATGGTGTCCACGGATTCCTGCGAACAATGGTCTCGCTGCGGTCGGCGCCCACCGAAATGATGTCTACAGGTGTGGCAACGTACTCTTCGATGAAGCGGATGTACTGCCTGGCATGCTCGGGAAGCTGTTCAAAGCTGCGGCAGCCTTTCACTGTATTCCTCCAGCCAGGGAAGCTCTTCAGCACGGGTTCGCTTCTGTTTAGCAGATCGATCGAAGCGGGAAATTGAGTGCTCTGTCCGTCCTCGCGACGGTACGCTGTACAGACTTTGATCTCTTGCATACCGTCGTATACGTCGAGCTTGGTCAGACATAGACTGTCGATGGAATTGCAGCGGCAGGCATAGCGCAGGCTGACCAGGTCGAGGTATCCGCAGCGGCGGGGTCTGCCGGTGGTAACCCCGTACTCCCGGCCGATCTCCCTGATTGTCTCGCCGAGGTTCCCGTCCCGCTTTCGCGTGAACTCGGAAGGAAAGGGGCCGTTTCCCACCCGGGTAGCGTAGGCCTTGAACACGCCGACGACCCTATCGAGACTCTGAGGCCCGATCCCACCCCCGACCGCCGCCCCGGCCGCAGCGGAGATACCGGAAGACACGAATGGGTAGGTACCGAAGTCAAGATCGAGAAGGGAGCCCTGGGCGCCCTCGAAGAGAACGTTCTTGTCTCCATGCTCGAACAGGTAGTCGGATACATCGACGACCAGCTCCCGTATCTTTTCCCGATAGGGTTCCAGAAAGCTCCTTTTCTCCCTGTCGAGCGTTTCCCAGACCTGCGGGTCAAAGATATCGGTCACCCTGATTCCTTCCCGATAGGCCTTCAGCGCGTAGGTGATACCGATGCCCCTCCCCGTGGTTCCCACCGGCACCCGACGCTCCTGGTCCTTTTTACGATCCAGCTCCTTGTAGTCGGGAAGGACCAGGTGGGCCCGGTCGGACAGATGCACCCTGCCCTTCCAGTCTATCCCCTCCCTGTCCAGCGCGGCGAGCTCTTGGAACAGCGTCTCGGGATCCACGACCATACCTATTCCGAGTACGGCCTGTTTTTCCGGTGTAAGCACCCCGGAGGGAATCAGGTGGAGCTTGAATGTTTTTTTCCCGATGACGACCGTATGGCCGGCATTCGCCCCTCCGGAATAGCGTAGCACGATGTCAGCACCCCCGGCCAGGAAGTCGACGATCTTCCCTTTCCCTTCGTCACCTAACTGAGCTCCGATAACTACCAGCTTCATGGTCTTTTCGCCTTTTATCAGCCGCGGGCCTGCTTTGATCTGCCGAGCAGAGGGATCTCTACCAACTTCCCGTCCACCAGGGCCTTGAGCTTGGTGACTTCTTTCTTCAGCTCGCCGATCACCTCGCGTACCCTATCCGCAGCCTTGCTGTTCTCCACGGTTACCTCATGTATCCTTTCCAGGGAATCGCTCACCGCCCGGTTCGCCGCGAGCTGCTCCAGCGCGGCGGCATTCAAACTGCTTACGAAATCGGCATATTGGCCAAGGTCCCCGGTGATGCGGTCGAAGATCTGCCCTGCATTGCGGGACGACTCTCCGCCCACCTCTATTACCTTCTCCATCTTCTTCACCAGACGGCTTATCTCTCCGGCGGTTTCAGCCGAGCGCTCCGCCAGGCTGCGAATCTCTCCGGCCACAACGGAGAAGCCTGTGGTCTCGTCCCCCACGCGCGACGCCTCGATCGCCGCGTTCAAGGCTAGAAGGTTTGTCTGATCGGCGATTTCGTTGATCAGATCGAGAGAGGCGTCCATCTGGTCGGCCACCTGATGGATGTCGGCGATCTCGTTGATCATCCTGCGCATGGTCTGGTTGCCCTGAGTGGAGACATCAAGGGTTAGCTTGAGCGAATTGGCGGAGCGGTTGGTCGACTCGGTGATACGCCCCATGGCGGCCTTGAGATTGTCGGCCGCGGAGGCGATCTGTTCGACGCTCTTGGCTTGATTATGAGCCCCTTGCTGCAGGTTGTTTGATATCCTTTCCAGGTTGTTTACAAAGTCGCTGAGATTCATGATCGAAACTTGCACGATTTCCATGGCCATCCGCAAGCGGCGGGAGGAGCGCAGCAGCTCCTCGGTAGCCACATTTTCATTGAACACACGCTCCACGGAACGGGCGGCGAACCAGATCGGTACGCCGGCCAGCAGCAGCACGGCCGGCAAAAATAAAGGGTATCCGATGGAGGAGCCGCTGTCAGTAATAAGAAAGAAGATCAGAATGACCAGCCCGGAAGCACTGAAGGTGAAAAACGATGCGGAGGCGGCGTGGGAAGGTTTGATCTTGACCATCGAGGCGACGAGGGGCACGAAGAAGTAGATCTCGGCGAGCACGGTTATCGCCCTGTGTGGAAAATCGTGCGGCAGGGAGAGAAACAGGCCAAAATAAATCCCCGCCCCGACAGCATCCAGTGCGGCAGACAGGTGACCGAACCGGTGATGAAACGAGTCCCTGGCAACCAGGACCAAAACAAAGATCGAATAACCTACCAGAAGGACAACACCGATCAGTGCGAGCAGATGCTCGAGGTTCACGGCCGCCACAGGGCCACCGAAAACAACGAACAGTCCGAAGAGACAGAGGATGTAAACAATACGCAGGATGGCGGTTTGCTTTTCGACCTTGGCTACTTGGGAAAAGACAATCCTGGCCACCGCCTCTATCATATGCTAATAGTTATATGATATCCTCTATTTTGTAAACCGGCCTCAAGGCCGGCGAAAGGCGGAGCTTCCCGGAAGGTTGATGAAGGACAGTTATCTCAAAGAGCTCTTCGATAAGGCCCTGGAGGCGGGGCGAAATCGGGACTACCGGCAGGCGATCGAACTGCTCAAGGAGCTCCTCGTACGTAGCGACCAGTTCCCCGAAGCGCTTTTATATTTGGGCAGAGCTTACCATGCCACCGCAGAGTTCAACCGGGCAGTACAGACGCTGCAGTTCTTCCTAAAAATACACCCCGCCTCTTCCGAAGGACATTTCTTCATCGGCCGCGCTTATTTCGCCCTCGGGCTGTTCGGCCACGCCCTGGGACACCTGAGAAAATCGACCGACCTGGAAAGCGGCTTCATCCCCGCTCTGGGCCTTCTCGGATTGACTCTGTTGAAACTCGGCAGGCCAAAAACCGCGATCGCCGTGTTCGAACGCGCCCTGCACCTGGAGCCGGACAACACCAATATCTTCACGGGTTACCTCAATGCCCTGCTCACCTACGGGATACGGCTTTTCTACCGCCACCAGTACGAAGAAGCCCGAGATACCCTTCTTTTCATCCGCAAGCACCGTCCCGACAGCCTGGTAACACACGTGTTCCTGGCCAGCATCTACCGTGAGCTGCGCGAGCCGAACCACTCCCTGTTTCATTTCCATGAAGCCTCGCATCTTGCGCCTCAGGACCCGGTGCTGTACCTCCAGAAAGCGGTGATCCATCTACAGATGGGCAACAATCCTGCTGCCTACCAGGAAATGGCCAGGGCGATGGACCTGCTGGGCGGGGAATCCATCTCGGTACAGGACGCCCAGGGGCTCTTGCGGTTGATGACCGTGGTTCTTTTCCAGAACCAGCGCCACCGTGAAGCCTTGGAGTGCGCCAGGCGGGTGTTGAGGCGCTCATATCACGACGCAGACATGCACGCCATCATGGCGGAATGCTTCAGCAAGCTTGGCGAGCTGGCGAAAGCCAAGAACCATTACCTCAGAGCCCTGGAACAAAAGCGGGACAGGTTGGAGTTCAACTACGGCCTGGCCGCCGTACTTTGGGAGCGAGAAGAGTATAAAGAGCTGAAGGTGCTGCTCGATCGGATCCTCAAGTCTCACCCAGAGGACGAGTTCGCCCTGTACTACCAGGCCTTGAGCCTGCCATTCCTCAACGTCTCGTTCGAACAGACTATTCCGGTGCTGCAGGAACAAATTCGCCGCTCGGGTCCGGACCCGCACCTGATGCATACTCTGGGTCAGGAATACCTGCGGGCGGACCTGCCCGAGCTGGCAGAAGGATGGTTTCGCCGTACCCTGAGCCGGATCGAAAACCACGAGCGGGCACTGCTCAAGCTCATTGAGGTTTACCTCAAGCTGGACCAGAAAAACAATCTTCAGAAAGCGTACTCCGAGTGTCTGCGTCACTATCCCGGCAGTCTCGGTATCCGCAAGGACTTCGCCAACTTTCTCTACGATCGAGGCAGCCTGACCAGGGCCTGCGAGGAAATCGAAAAGATACTGCCTTACGAGCCGAAAAACCGGCGTTTCCGAAAGATGCTGGCCCATGGGTACCGGGAAACGGGGAAATACGCCGAGGCGATCCTTCTGTATCGAGAGCTGCTGCTGGAAACCCCGAAATCCCCGGAGCTGCTGCGCCCCCTGGTATTCTGCCTCGAAAAAACAGGGAGCCGGAATACCGTCATTTTGCTTCTGGAAAAAGCGCTGAAGCTGTTCAAGGAGGACCCCTGGATTTTGCTGCGATTGGGCGGTTTGTATATGCAGGAAATGGAGCTGGAAAAGGCTGCCAAGGCCTTTCGCAACCTCCTATCTGTGTCTCCCAACGATTGGAGAGCCCATAAAAGCCTGGGCACCTTGTACCGCCGGATGGGCAACAACCAGTTCGCAGAGCGTTTTCTCAAGCGTGCCGAGGAGTTGAAAAAAGTCGCGCCGCAGAACTCGTAAAGAAGGTTGACAAAACGGCCTTTTTGTCCGTTGCTAGATATCAGAGACCAGCGCCGAAGGAGGATACCAGGTCATGGCTGCCAAAGCACTCGATCTTTTCCAAGCTTATGCGGCGGAGAAGCTTCCCACCGAGGGAGGATATATCATTTCGTCTTTCTTTCAGGATACTTCAGCTTACTCCAAGTACGAAGTGGTGGCCTACAACAGCGTAAAGGCCATCTATCCCACCGACGAAGGGCTCACCTTCCAGGCGGACGGAAACAAGTTGTTCGTACTGGCAGAGCCGCCCAACTACAACCAGAAGCACATGGAGCCGTATACCCGCGACACCCAATTCCAGATTCCTCACCGTTTCCGGGAAGTCGAAACCGTAGTGGCCAGAAACCAGACCCGCATTATGGTGAGCCGGGAACCGGTACTGACCTACAACTCGTTCACCATTCTCAAGCCTACGGGAATAAACTTTGCCCTGATCTTCTACAATCAGCCAGACGTTATCGAGTCCATCGAGAGCTTCTTTCAAAAGACCCTGAGCGGAGAGGCAGGGGTCCCGAAGGCCGACGCAGTCAAGGCGGGCAAACTGATCGGCAGGGGCCTGCAGAAATTTACGATTTGGCAGGACGTGGGCGGCTAAGCTTCGTAGAATCCGGCGAGCGGCCGCGTTTCAGCCTACCGGATCTCAGGAATAAGGAGCCGTGCGCCGCCGGGCCATTACACGTCTAGGAGCTCCTCAACCGCCCGCCGCCTGCTCGATGTTGAGCTGGGCGATGGTCAGCGCGGCGATGGGCACAGAGAACGAGGAACAGGAAACATAGTTCAGCCCCGTCTGCATGCAGAAGCGGATGTTCTCCGGGACCGCACCGTGCTCACCGCACAGCCCGGTTACCAGATCGGGTCGAGTCAACCGTCCCCTGCGGACTGCTAGCTCGATCAGCTCCTTAACGTAGGTATTGAGAACCTGGAAGGGATTTCCATCCAGAACATCGAATTGCGTGTAATCCGGCATGAAGGAGTTGAAGTCGTCGCGGGACAGTCCCAGCGTGGTCTGGGTAAGATCGTTGGTACCGAAGGAAAAGAACTGAGCGTAGCGGGCTATATCGCCGGCTCCGAGAGCGGCCACGGGCAGCTCGATCATGGTGCCGATCCTGTATTCCACCTTTTTTGCCTTCATCGCTTCGCGCACTTCCTGTTCTACGTCCACAAGGCCGCGTATCGATCCTCCTTCTATCTTTTTACCGTAGATCAGCAGCTTGAGCTCGCTCTCGTTCATGATGATAGGTATCATGATCTCCGGATGAACGGGAATGCCTTCCTTCTGAAGGGTATAGACTGCCTCGAAGAGCGCCCGCACCTGCATCTCGTAGATTTCGGGATAAGAAACGGCAATACGACAGCCCCGGTGTCCCAGCATCGGGTTGAACTCCCCCAGTGCTTCACAGCGGGCGCGTATTTCCCGCTCCGAAATCGGTTTCCCCTTCTGGCTAGCTCCCAGATAGGAGACAAATTTACTCATCTCCGTATCATTATGGGGAAGGAACTCGTGCAGAGGCGCATCCAGCAGGCGTACGGTCACTTCGAAGGGGCTCATGGTCTTGAAGATCTTGTAGAAATCGGTCTTTTGAAAGCCCTGCAGCTTGTCCAGCGCAGTTTTTCGCTCCTCCAGGGTATTGGAAAGGATCATCTCTCGGAAGATGTTGATCCTTTTTTCCGCGAAGAACATATGCTCGGTACGACACAGCCCGATGCCCGCCGCCCCGAAACTCTTGGCCAGAGCCGAGTCCCTGGGAGAATCGGCGTTGGCTCGAACGTGGAATTTCTGGATGTCGAGGTGTTTCTTAACCAGCTCGTTGAACTCAAGCAGGCCGGATTCCGCCGGGTTCGGCTCGATCAGCTCGGCCGTACCCAGATAGATATTCGAATCCCCGTAATAGGGTACGTTGAGAGTGAGATAATCCCCCTCTGAGATCGTGACATCTCCGAGGGTGGCCTTCTTGCCCCGGATTTCCAGCTCCGGCATGACTACGGAGACCTTGCCGTACTGCCGGGCTACAACCGAGGCATGGGCCGAGTAACCCCCTTCACTGGACAGCACGCCCGTGGCCACCTCGATCGCCTTTACGTCCTCCGCGAAGGTGGCGGGCATGCAGAGGATCAGGCGGGTGTCTTCTCCTTTGAGCTGGGCTTCTTTATACGCGTTAATCAGCGCCTCGGTGGTGAAGAACACCCGTCCGATGGAGGCGCCCGGCGCCCCGGCTATCCCTCCCTCGATGGCTTTCATGGAGGCCACCGAATCAGGATTGATTATCGGGTGCAGGATCTCGTTGAGCTGCTGTGGTTTGACTGCGGTGACTACGTACCTGTCATCCACAACCTTGCGGTTGTACAGGTCGAGCAGCGTCTTGAGCACAGACTGGGTGGACTTGATCATGACCGCCCGCTGGTCGATCAACCATAATTTCTTATTCTCTATAGTGAAGCGTATCGAGCGGATTTCCTTGAAATGGTCCTCCACCGTACCGGCTATCTTTTCGAGTTGGGAAAGGTATTTTTTTTCGATACTGTTGATGTCGCTTCCGACAGCACCTATGTCGTCGAAAGCGCTCTGGTAAAACTCGCCCTGCAGCTTCTTCTGGCCGGTTACTATGTTTCGAGTGTAGAAATTTCCGCTAGCCGAGTCCTTACCGTAGTTGCCATAGACCATAGGCTGGATGAGCAGAGCGGTATCCTTGTTGTTCATCTCGTCCACGCTGAGCATGTAGCTGATGCGCTTCAGGGCTATCTCCAACTGGTCGTAGGCGTCGCCCGAGAAAAAGCCGTCGGGCAGCAGAGGCTGGATCTCTTTTACGCTGGCTTCCCGCTCCCTGGCCGTCAACTTGCCGGAAAGCTGCTTGTCCAGCCGACTCGCGGCTTTGCGAATCTGCTGAGCCAGCTTCTCGTCGTTCTTGAGCTCCGCGATGCGAGCTTCGATCTCCAGCATTCCCTTGCAGAGGAACTGGACCTCGTGATGCCCGAAATTTTCGCCAACGAACTTCATGAACCCGGGCAGGGTGTTGTCGGTCAGTCCGAAGTTATGCAGAGTCGGATATTGGGTGATCACCAGGCTGGGGCTGATTACTATTTTTACCAGCATGGGGTTGTCCGGGTCATCGAAACGCTTACCCGTGCCAGCTTCGAGCTTTTTGACGAAGCCCTGCAGGTGGCTCTTTAAGGCCACAGGGGAGAGATCCGAAGCCGCTTCACAGTCGATCACGAACCCTGGCAAAATCGGAAGCTTGAGCTCCGCCAGCTCCATGGCCCGCCGGCCTCGGATACCGATCTTGTTGAGCACATCTTCCTTGTTGACGAACTCTTTCTCACTGAAAAAATATACGTTTCTCTTCATCTCGCTACCCCTTGCCGTCAGAACAGGTTCAGCACGGTATTCACCGGAAATTTCAAGAACGCCTCGAAAGCTGGACTGGCGCCCTGCTTCAAGTATCGCTGCAGCTTGGCCACATCCTTGATGTCCTCCCCGGCAATGGCGATCATAATCGTGGACCCATGCTTGACCTTGCCCCATTTGAACAGGGTGTTGATGTCATGAATACGCTCGCCCTCGTAGAAGATAAATACTTCCAGGTCCGGATATTTCCCATTGTAGCTCTGTATGATTTTCTTCCAGGCTTCTACGTTGCCGTTGTGAAAAAGCTCGTTGGACACAGGGATCGAATACATGGGAGTCATACGGCGTTTGGCCGTGGGAGGCGCCGCTACTGCGCGCGGCGCCGCTTGCGGCTCAGCCGCAGCCTTGGGAGCCGGCCTGGGCTTGGCAGCCGGCTTGCCCCTCTTCTTGGGGGCTCTGACCGCCCGGCGAGCCGCCGGTCGGGGAGCCGCCTTCCATTTGAATTTCCCCTGGCTGAGAGCGGCAGGCGTTTTGACCTTCTCTCCCTCCAGCAGGGCGATCAGGCTGTTGATCGCCGTCTGGTACAGCCGTTCGGGCGCCTTATCGGAAAGGGTCCCGCAGTAGATCGTCAGCAGCTCGTTCTTACGCAGGCTCTGGACGCTCTCCCAGTGCTGCCCGTTCTTAGGATTGATTACAGTCAGCCCCAGGTCGGGATGGTAATAGGCAAGCACCAGATCGACAGCGTTCCAGGTTCGGACCCCGGCAACAATCGGCTCGAAGTCCTCGATGTTGCGGTTGAGGTTGTACGATCGGGATGCATAGTTGTACTTGGGGTGACTCACCAGCAAGGCGTTTAGAATCGGTCCGATCTGATTCGACTCGATGCTTTTTTCGTCGAGGAAGCCGTTGAGCAGGTCTGCCAGGTTCGTCCTGCTTTCGAAATCGGGCAGGATATCATTGACGACTTGAAAATGCCTCAGGGAGCGGTTGAACCCTTCCCTGGTACTGAGCCCCACATATTCATATACAGCTTCTGCCATCACTTACCCCTCGTTTTAAGGCCTGGCGATACGCATTAGCGTCCGCGAGTCCTCTTTGTCCTACGGCTAGATGCGCTTTCCCCCGTTTGTAAGCTGCCAGGGGACGAAAATAAAATGGTGATCCCCCGCCTTTACGGGCAGAGGATCACCGCTTGTTAGCATTGCCTGTATTATATCTCTCTCAGCCCTGAAGAACCCCGTCCTCGGGAGCGTCCGCGTCCACGGCCGGTGCTGCGTCCACCAGTGCTGCGTCCCCGGCCGCGTCCACCAGTGCTGCGTCTACCGGTGCTGCGTCCTCGGCCGCGTCCAGTCGAAGCTCGTGGCGTGACATCGACCACGCCGGGCGGGGTCTCTCTTACCTGGGAGGCTGCAGTCTCGCCGGTGCGGATCATGTCCACGAACTCCTCACCTGCTTCACCGGCTGAAGGACCGGCAAAGGACATGGCAATGTCCTCGCGGACTGTGGAGCGACGTCTGGAGAAGGCAGCGAAGGCCGCGTCGGCAAATCCCTTGGACACGCCGAACAGGAACTCGTTCAGCACGTTGGCCATGCCGTCCAGCGTGGCCTTCTTCTTCTTGATCGAGGTGATGTCCACGTCCATGATCAGCCCCGGCTGGATGTGATACGGGTTGATCAAGTAATCGAAATTGTTGAACCCCGATTCCAGGTAGTTCAACCGCTCTTCGGCAACCCTCCTCTGGATCGGATACTTGTATTCGTACACCTTCTGGAGCTTGTCCCGCATCATGATGATCCGTCTCTTGACCTTGTCCTTTTCGGGCAGGTAGGTACGGTTCATGCGTTCCACTTCGGTGTCGTTGGGAACGACAAAGGTTACCTCATCCCAGGTCTTTTCGATGTCCTCGTACAAGGGATCGCCGGTGAGGGCCTTAATCTTTCTCTTGATCTTGTTGCGCTTCCTCTTGGCCAGGTCCTTGAAGTCCACGATTCCCTTCATGAACTTGGAGTCTTCGTAGACCATGTCCAGAACATCCCACAGGTGTTGGACCTCGACCTCGAAGCTCTTCATCTGCACGTCGTAAGCCTTGCGCTCCTCGAGCAGCTGAGCCTGGTCGTAGTACTTCAACTTGATCTGATAGCGCTCGTCCGGCAGGCGGGCCGCATCGGTGTCCTCGTACTCACGGATGACCAGCTCACGGGCGTTCTTGAGGTTCTCGATATACTGGTAGCCCATCTTCGAGGTGTCCAGGATCGAGGTGATCGAGTTGATCGCAGTGTTGAAGCCGCGGTTGCGGATGTTTTCCAGATCCATGATCTTCTTGAGGTTTTCCCGGATATTGACCGGGTCGTATTCCTCGGGGTCGATCTCGGCGCGCAATCCCTCGATGCGGTCCATCAGATTCTTGGCAAAGAAGGTGTAGCGCTTGGACTTGGGATCGTCCTTGTCATCGGAGGTATACTTTTCCACCCTCTTCATCTTCTCGAAGAGGATTTCCCCGTCGGACAGCTCTTCCCGGCCCTCGTCGATGATCTGTTCCTTGAGCTTCTCGATCTCCCGATCGATCAGGTCGAGGATGTGCTTGGAAAGCATGTCCTTGATCAGGTACTCGACCGTAACCTGGTAGTGGAAGATGGGACTGATCAGCTCGGAATCCAGAATGTTCACCGAGAGCTTGACATCGGAAACGGTTTTTGGCTTGTAGTTGGAGTCCTTGAAAGAGCACTTCACGATCGAATAGGCGTTCTGACCGCGGATGAAAGCCCCGACATCGGTCTTCTGGCGCAGCAGGCTGTTGGTCAGGTTTTCCAGGTCGTTCACGCCTCTCTGGATGTGTCCGTGCAGGTGCCCGTACATGTTGACGATGGATTTCTCTATTTCGCCGGTGTTGAACTTGTCCATTCCGCCGATCTGGTCCAGAAGCTGGGCTATTTCTTTGGGCGTATAGCGGGCCAGGGTCTTCATCTCTTCCTTGTCGATGAAGTCTCTGACCTTTTTCACCATCTCGTCTTCCGTGGTGACCGTATAGCGGTTGAACATATTCTGGTAGTTCTGGTTGTAGTAGTTGTAAACCTTTTCTTTCAAACCACCCATAACATCCAGCCTCTCCAGGACCTGAGGGGGCAGTTTGGCTTGTATGTGGTTCATGACCTTGTCGACTTCTTCGGTGAGGAGCAGATCCACCTCGGCCTGTTGATCGCGGAACTCCTGAGCCAGGGAGTTACGGGACCCCACGGCGCTTGGCTTTTCCGGATGGAAAACATTCGGACTTTTGGGCAAATCTATACTCGCCATAGCTTTTCTCCTTCGTATTGAGGTCTTAACATAAATTATTCACAGCTATTTCAAAATGTAAAGCACAAAAATTTTTTTTCACTTCCAAAAAAAAAAAAATTGGTGCATGCTAAATATAGACCTATTACGAGGAGCTTTCCGATGAAAATGCGCCTTTTTTTCCTTATTTTGTTTGTTTGGGCCCTTCTTTTTCCTTTCCAGGTAGTGGCGGACGAGAGGGAAGAACCGATCGACGTAATCATTGCCCTGGACAAGTCCAAATCTATGGCGGAGAACAACAAGATAGAAGCTGTAAAAGAATACGTAAACGACTATATCATCGACGATTTGCTCATCGAGGGGGATTTTTTCCTGGTCGTGGCCTTCTACGGGCAGACGCAGGTACCGGTGTCCTTGACCATCTCCGGACCTCGGGACAAGGAGCGCGCCAAACAGATAATCGGCAGCCTGCTGGCCGACGGCGTCTATACGGATATAGGCAATGCTCTGGATGTCCTGGGCGAACAGGTACAGCGCTACGGACATCCGGATCGTAAGAAGTTTTTGCTCCTGATCACCGACGGCATTCAGGAGGCGCCCCCGGAAAGCAAGTACTATTCGCCGGACGGCAGCTTCAATCACGCCTTCCTGGAGAATACCAAGGTTATCCAGAAAAAGGGCTGGAAGGTGCAGATCCTGGGCATCGGAACCCACGAGCAGGCGGAAGAGCTGGCCGAAGAGCTGGCCGGGACCTACGTAGGGACTTCCGAACAGCCGACTGCCGAAGAGCTGGCGGAGAAGTCGAGGGAGTTCCTGGCCGCCCTGGAGATAAGCGGCGAGGTTACCATGAGCCCGGTGGACGAGCGGGGCAGAAGCACCATCAGGCTGAGCGTCGAGAGCAAGGGGTACACGGAAGAGAAGACCGTGGCCATCAGCGGCGTACGCTTGAGCCTTCCTGACGGCATGGAGCAGAACATCCTGAGCGCTCCGATATCCTCGACCATCGAACCGGAATCCACAACCCGGATAGACATTCCGGTTCGCATTCCCTCGCCTCCGGCTGGCGGGGACCATACAGGCACGATCCGCTTCGTATTCGCGAGCGAGGTACACTTTCTGCCGGTGATCATGGAAGTCAGCTACCACGTCAATTCGTTTGTAGAGAACTACTGGCTGTGGATTCTGGCCGGGGTCGTGCTCCTTGCCGCCTTGATCGTTCTAGTCGTGCTCCTGACCTCGCGCTTGAAAAAGGCGAAGTATCGCTTCCGACTGGTCACGGGGACGGCGAAGCCGCAGAAGGGCAAGGTCGAGCAGGTGTACAGGATCGTGGAAGGCAAACCGCTGTACCTCGTGCTGTCCGAAGACCAGCTCCAGGTGGAGCCGAAACGTACTCCCAACAGCATAGCCCGACTCCAGGCCATTCAGAAAGGCGTGCGCATGAGCGTGCTCAAATCCGAGCATTTCCCGAAACTCCACGATGCGCCTGTCAATATCCTGGACTTTGACTTCCAGGTACGCCTCGATCTGGACAAGAAAAAGGACATCCCGGTACGCCTGGATTCGGGGAGCTGATCCACCGGCACCCTCCGGAGCTTTATTGATATGGATTCGTGTGGCATCTATCTGGTCGAAGGGGGTTTTCCGTTAAACCTTCCCGGATTCGGTCGCGATATACCAAGCGCCTCCTTTCCATTTTGGGGCAACTACTGCTTCCTGGATTTTGCCGCCATCAACTACAATGCCCTCTCAAGCGACAGCTATACGCTGGTAGCCGAGAGCCGCTTCCGCAGTCTGCCTTCCTTCATTGGCTCCCGAGAGAAGGACGAACGGCAGAAGCTGGTGTTCCTGGAAAAAGGGATCCCGGACTTTATCGAGCTGCTGCGCAACGATCCGGTTGAAAAAATCCTTCTCTGCCCCGTCTCTCTGGTCTGCACCCTGGATACAGAGGCACTGTCGATCCAGATCGAGAACCTTAGCGTGGACATCCTCAAGATATCCCTGAACAATGCCGCGGCGGATCTGTATATCGGACGCAGGCAGGCTCTGATCGATACTCTTGACAGCTACTGCCGGCGCGACTCCGCTGACCGCTGTCTAGCCGCCCTGTTTTCGCAGGCTCTCCATGCGTCCTTCGACGCCATGCAGAGCATTCCCGGGAAGATCTTTTTCCAGAACAGCCTGATGCAGCTATACACGGAGAACATCTGGCTGGCCGCCCACCCGGAACACCCGGAGACGGCCGAACGCTTTCGCCGCCTGGGAAACGGCCGCAACGCCGATGAGGACATCCTCATCGACAAAGGCGCCGAAGTGAGATACTCACTCCTTGCCCCGGGTTCCCGGGTCGAGGGTTATGTCGAGGGAAGCTTCCTGTTCCCGAACGTTGTGGTGCACAAGAACGCGGTAGTCTACAACTCGATCATAATGAATTCGAATCGGATCGGAGCCAAAGCGGAGGTATACAAAGCCTTGGTTCTCCCGTATTTCGGCGATAACGGCAAAGGAGTTTCCAATATTGGAGAAAATGCCACCATCGGCGTGAAGCAGTCCTTTGCCCGGAGCTTCGACTATCCGAACCAGATACAGGGAGGCATTACCGTACTCGGGGTGAACAGCGAAATCCCCAAAGGCTATAGAATCGGTCCGGGCTGTCTGGTGGGCACTGGAGTCTCATCCCAGACCCTCCGGTCCCTGAAAGAGCTGAAGAAGGGCGACAGCGTGCTGAACACGGACGAGCGGGAAGCAGAGTAACGCGCCAGCCGCCAAGCTTGCCCCGGAAGGACTCAGGTGCATGCAGAATCAAGCGATCATCGAATTCATCGAGAAAAACGATAAGTTCATCATTACCTCCCACGAAACCCCGGACGGCGATGCTCTGGGAAGTGAGTACGCCATGCTGGTTGCTCTTCGCAAGTTGGGGAAGACCGCCCGCATCCTCAATGCCGATCCGGCCCCAAGAAAGTTCGCCTTTGTCGACCCGCACGGGGAATTCGAGGTCCTCGCCCGCAAGGATCAGATTCCAGAAGATCTCGAGGATTACGTACTGTTTATCTTGGATGTGAACGATATCAAGAACATCGGCCAGATAGCCACCCTGATTCTCCCCCGGGTCAGGGAATATTTTATCATCGACCATCACGACAGCGAGACAATACAGCTTTCGCAGAACCACATAGAGCAGAGCGCCTCCTCCACCTGCGAGATTCTATACCTGCTGTTCCGGGATCTGAACGTGGAGATCGACCTGCCCATGGCCCAATCATTGTTCATGGGGATCGTCTACGACACCGGCTCCTTCGTTTATCCCAAGACCACCGCCCTGACCTTTCGGATCGCCCACGATCTGGTCGGCCTGGGCGTCGATCCCAACCGTACCTACGTCGAAGTCTACGAGAGCAACTCCATCTCTTCTCTGGTGCTGATGTCCAAGGTGCTGGGCACCCTCGAGCTGCACTACGGCGGGAAGGTGGCCGTACAGACGATGGACAGGGATCTGATCCTCAAGTCCGAGGCAGCCTACGAAGAGGCTGATCAGCTCATCAATATACCTCTGCGCAGCGCCGACATCCGGGTCAGCGTATTTTTCAAGGAGGACCTGGAGGGAGTCAGACGCTGCTCGCTGCGTTCCAAAGGTGATATCGACGTAGCCGCCATAGCCCAGAGCCTGGGCGGAGGGGGACACAAGACCGCCGCCGGCTTCAAGTGCAAGCGCAGCTTCGAAGTGACGAAAGTGGAAATCCTGGAACTGCTGGGGGATTATTTCAATCGTGAAGACGACCATGAGCAATAACCCATACAGTCCGGCAGCCGCAATACTGGGCACCCGCTCTGCCTTCGCCGGAGCCATCCTGGCCGCGGTATTCCTGTTGCTCTCAGGCTGCGATCTGATCGAGGAAGGCAGGACAGTCGATGAAGGCGCCAGGAAACTCGTGCCGGAAGTGTACGACAAAGACAGCCCGGCAGACACCGGCCCGGCTGATGTAGATATCGAAGCCCTGGAGTCGACCCCTAAGGTCCCCCTGGATGAGGATGAGAAACTCATCCAGGTGCTCAACACCAATCTAGACCTGGATGCCAACGACGAGCAGATCCTGGTTGTACGCCAGAAGAATGACCCCCAAGGGCCGCTTACGGTAGCCGTGATCGATTATGACCCGGTCCGTGCCGGTTATTCACGTACCTGGGAGAGCCTGACCAACGCCACCAACCTGAGACTTCTGGAGATCACTCTCAAAGACGTGGTAGGGGACCATAATCTGGAGATCGTGTGCCGGGGAATGAACAACCAGGGAGAGCTGACGCTGGACCTGTTCCGCAAGACCCCCTCGCCCACCGGGCTCGGGCTGTACTTTACCGAGATCCTGCGCATCGTGTCTGACGGGAGCATAGAGATCGCCGAGATCGAGAGGTCCGAGGGCTACCGTCTAGGGCAGAAAAACGGGCCCAGCTTCGTCATCTATTCGTTCGGCCAGGACAGAGAATCGGATAACCTGCTCGACCGCATCAAGCGCACCTATCACTGGCAGTACCAGCAGGGCCGCTACGTACTGACCAATGTGGAGAAGATGCCGGGAGCCGTGGTGGAGGAGAAGCAGCTCAAGGAGTTGTTCTCCGATCTTTCGGTGGAGGCCTTCGAGCGCTTCCTGGCCGGGCCCTGGTACCTGGCCGATGCCGAAGGCAGACAGGAGATCCTGCTGTTCCTTCCCGACCAGCGCAGGATCAGCCTCTACAACGGACAGGTTCAGGAGGTCTACGTGTGGCAGGGCTCGTACCGCAGCATGTCCAACCGCATGCTGGCGTTCGGGACCAACGAGTCCATCGAGTCGATCTCGAAAAACTTCGGCATCGACGTGGTCTCGCTCAAGAGCATCGATGTGTCCATCTGGGGGACAGAGCAGTGGGATAGAACCTCCGGCCGCTATATCAAGCTCACCGAGGAGCTGCAGCAGGACCTGTTAGAGAAAGAACACGCCCGCATCGAGGTTTCGTCCCTGGTGCTGGAAGGCCTGTATAAGAGCGGCCAGGGAATCGAGATCATTTTCGACCCCCCCCATTTCACCTGGATCGAAGACAGCAGCGGATTTTCAGGAGGATTCACCATCATTCACCTGGACCAGGACGTGCTGTACCTGCAGGGCATAGACGAAAACGGGCTGCCCACCCGGTCCGCTACCTACATCATGGACTATGCAGAGAACAGAGAGGGTGAGTATCTGTACCGCAATCTGACTCTGGTGCCCGGCCGGATGAGCGTCAACGGAGTTCAGCCCGCCTCGGAGACCCGGATGGTCTTCGAGCAACTCGAGAACCTCGAGGAAGAGGAAACCGAGGGCGAAGCGGAGCCGCAGTAGCTTGAGGCCGGCCGAAAACGGTACGACGGCCGCTATTCGGGAAACAGGAGCACTCCTTCGAAGGTTGCCTCCTTCAGACGAAGCAACATGAGCTGGGCGTTTTCCACGCTTTGAGGCGATCCGATCACCACGCGGTAATAGAGGGTCCCGCCAATCTCCTTCTCAACGATCCTGGCATCGAAGCCTCGCTCTTTCAAGTCCCGGACCATGTAGTGGGCGTTTTCCGGATCGCAAAAGGAGCCCGTTTGCACCAAAACGATTTTCGGTGCGGGTCCCCGCACTTCCTCTTGCGGCCCTTCCTGCTGCACGACCTCCTGTTCGTCCGTGGTGCTGTTCCCCGGCCTGTCCTGCGGTTGTACGGCCGGAGAGGGCTGCGCCGGCTGTGACTGCTGTGATTGGGCGGGATCGACAGGCAACAGGCGCACAGGCGAGGGAGCATAGGAAATGCCTGCACCCGCAGCCTGGCCCGAAGCCAGGGAATATTCCGGTGAATTGGGAAACCTGGCCTCAAGCTCCCTGAGCAGCTCATCGGCCTCCCCTTCCCTCCCCGCGTCGCGTAGAAACTCGTGGTAGGCAAGCAGCACGGCGGGCGCCACGGAAGTCGAGGCGTAATTCTTTTTCAACAGACGGAAGAGGGATTCGGCTTCGCTGCTCCTGCCGTCCGCGGCATAGGTTCGTGCCAGGAGAGCGTAGATCCGAGCTTCCTGCTCGCGCTGCCCGCCCCCGACGTCCTCTTGTCCTGTATCGGATTCTCGAGCTTCTTCTTGCTGGACGCCGGCAGCGCTCGCCTCCCCTACCCCTAAAAGTGTGAGGGCCCTCTGCAGCAGCGACTGCGCCTCTTCGTGCAATCCCTGCTGATATAGAAGCTGGGCCTGTCGGTAAAGCCAGTGTGGCTTCTCGGGAAACGAGCGTAACAGGCTCAAAGCCTGCTCGGTTCGCCCGAGCAGCTCGAGAAGATCGACCTGGTACCTACGGCACATTTCCCGCTGCACCGGGTCCTGCACCCGGGAGGAATACAGGCGCAGCAGATCGAGGGCCTGGTCGGCGGATAGTCTGGCGTCGGCCGCCTCGATCAAAACAGAAGCGTAGTCGGGGCTGGCCGGGTTTTCATCCAGCCACTTCCGGTAAGCTGCTCCTGCTTCCGCGAGCTTAGCCGCGTTCGCCAGCTTCCTGGCTTCTTGAAGCAGCTCGGGCGGGGCGCCGGAATCGGCCAAGTTGCCGCCGGACTGCTGGCCGAAAATGGCTCCGGCGCAGGAGAGATAAAAAGCCAGAAGAACGGCCGCCCACCGGGGTGCCTGCGCCCACCGGGGTACCTGCGCCCGACACAGCCTTCTACACCCTCGTGCCTTAGACTCCCTCATCATCAACAGTTTTGAATTGCTTTCACTCTACCTCGCGGCCTCGAAATGTAGCTCCCTGCAGCCGCAACAGCTCCACCCGACAGAAGGAACCGACTCGCTCTATCGATCCCGGAAATACGACCATCAGGTCACTCTCGGTTCTACCCAGGAGCTCCTTCGGGCTCTTTTTGGAGACCGACTCCACCAGTACATCCACGGTGTCTCCCACTCGCCGGCTTCTACGCTCGCGAGTGATGTTCCTCTGAAGCTCGATCACCTCGCCGAGGCGCTTCTTTTTGACCTCATCGGGCACATCGTCCCCCAGCTCGAAAGCCCTGGTACCCTCACGCGGATTGTAGCGGTAGGTAAACGCATCGTCGAACCGGACTTCCTCCATCAGCTCCAGGGTCCGCCGGTAGTCCTCCTTGCTTTCCCCCGGGAACCCTATTAATATATCGGTCGTTAACGATACCTCGGGTATAAAATTCCGGATCCTTTCCACCAGGTCGAGGTATTGACTGCGGGTGTATTTCCGCCCCATGGCCGCCAGAATGCGATCCGATCCGTGCTGAACGGGCAGGTGAATGTGCCGGCATAGAGCCGGGGCGGCCGCTATCAACTCGATCAGCTCCGGGCTCACGTCTTTGGGATGAGAGGTGAGAAAGCGCAGCCAGGTACGCGGCTGCAGCACCGCCAGGACGCGGTGAAGCAGCGTGGGAAAGGTGACGATCCGGCCGCCGTCTTCCCGGTAGCGATAGGAGTTGACGTTCTGCCCCAGAAGGGTGATCTCCCGCACTCCTTCCGCCTGCTGGAGCTTGCGCATTTCGGCCAGGATACTGTCCGGGTCCCGTGATACCTCCGGGCCCCGCACATAGGGCACGATGCAGTAGGTGCAGAAGTTGTTGCATCCGTGCATGATCGGCAGAAACGCCCGGAACCCCGAAAGGGCATGGCGCTCGGCGAAGCGGTACTCCCCCGCCTCGATCAGATGAACCTCCTGATGCGGCCCGCCCCTCTCAGGCATGTCCTGCGCTGAGTTGCAGATATCCTCTTCGAGCAGCTCCGGCAGCCTGTGCTTCTGGAAGTTGCCTACCAGGATGTCTATATGGGGAGCCTGCTCCAGGATCTGTCCCTTCAGCCGCTCGCTCATGCAGCCCATAAAAACGAGGCGGAAAGGATGTCGCCGTTTCTCCGCCTTGTAGAACCCCAGGCGGCCCCAGATCCGGTCCTCCGCGGTCTTGCGTACCGAACAGGTGTTCAGCACCACTACCCGTGCCTGATCCGGACATGCGGCGGAGCGCCAGCCCCTCTTATGCAGCTCGTATTCGAGGAATCCCGACTCGGCTTTGTTCATCTGGCAGCCGTATGTTTCCAGCCAGTAGGTTTTTGGCGGGCTTCCGGGCTCGGTCATAATACCAATTGTACTAAAAAAGGATTTGCCGGATCAAATCCCAGACAACGAGACCCACACCGGCAGCTAAAACCAGGGCGAAATAGCGCCGGATGCTGCGGCCGCCGAGCACCTGCGACGCCTTCACGCCCAACTGGACGCCGGCGAAGGAGCCGGCGGAGAGTAGAACCACCAGGAGGAAATCCACGTCGCCAAGAAGCGCGTGGCGGGTCGCGCCGTAGCCGCTGGCTATGAGTACCTGGAATGCGCTGGTACCCACCGCGACGTGCGTCGGCACGCCGATTACGTAGATAAGGAGGGGGAATTGAACGAACCCACCGCCCACTCCCATCAGTCCGGTCAGAACGCCGGCGAAGATGCTGAGTATCAGCGGAATCCAGGAGCTATAGGAAACGAGCCGGCTGCGCGGAAAGCTGAGCAGCGGCTTGAACCGGACTGCCCGCAGCCAGCGCGATACCGCGGTGTCGACCTCCTGGAGGAGGGATTTGCGGCTGGTTTCCAGGACAACGATGATCGCCATAGCGACCAGAAGGACTATAAAGAGCAGACTCAAGACCAGATCCAGCAGTGCAAAGGAACGGCCGTTGATCACCACTGTGCCGCCTTGTTTCAAGAGCAGCAGAAGCCATACTCCTGCCTCGGTCCCGGCTGTGGCCCCGGCGGCCAGCAGCAATCCCAGCTTTATGTCTATCTTACCGTTGCGCCAGTGCCTGAAGGAGGCGACAGTGCTGTTGACAAAGACCTGGGCCAGGCTGCTGCCTACGGCAAGGGCGTAAGGAATCCCGAATATAACCTTGAGCGCGGGAGTAAGCAGAAAACCTCCCCCAACGCCGAACAAGCCTATGAGAAATCCGATCAGTAACCCTGCAAGAACGATTCCCGGGATCCAGATCTCCACTCCGGAAACCGGGAGGGTAAGAAAAAGCATGAGCGAAGGCTAAGCCACGCGCCCGTATTGGTCAAGGGCGTTCGGATTCGCTTCGGGGTTCGAGATCGCCGCGGTCGGCGGCCCCTGCACGTCAGGCTACGGTCGTCGGGCTGCCGGCCTGTCCATCGCAGGCTGCGGAGGTCGTCCCGGCGGCCGGTTACCGGCTGCGCCGGCGCAGGTTCCGCCAGAACCTGAACAGGGATATCCCCCCGGCTATGATCAGGCCGATTCCGGCCACCGGCATCATCCAGCCGACCACTCCTCCGATCACGGGGATCGACGCCAGAATCGTGGCCGCCCCTGCGCCAAGCGCGACCATACCGGCCGTGCGGTCTTCCTTCGAGGAAGCGATAACCAGGCCGGCCACCGAGACGATGCCGCCGGCGATCAGCCCGGGAACGAATCCGGCCGAAGAAATCGCTTTCAGGATCAGCAGCCCGACGCCCCCCACGATCCCGGCTACACCCTGGAAACCCTGCTTGACGAGTTGGTTGCGCGGTATGATATCTCCCATGATGCGCTCCTGTTGTAAGCTCCTGTAGGCTTTATTTTTTTATTGTGCCCGCAGGCACGCTACCTACAAATATAATGCCTGCGCACGGCAGTCGTGTCACCATTTTTCGGTTTCGAGACCTCCGACCTGCCAGCCGGCCGCCTACCAGCCGACAATAGCTCGCTGCGCCAGCAGGAGGTCGATCAGAACCAGGTTGATCATGTGCTCCACAACCGGCACGAGCCGGATGACAATGCAGGGATCGTGCCTGCCATCAACCACCAACTCGACGGGCCTGCCCTGGGCGTCCACCGTGTTCTGGGACCTGCCGATCGAAGAGGTAGGCTTCACCGCTGCCCGGCACACGATCGGCAGCCCCGTGCTGATGCCCCCGGCCATGCCTCCCGCCCGATTGGCGGCGGGCACCACTCTACCGGCAAGGTCAGTCTTGAAGGGATCGTTGGCCTGACTGCCCCTCAAGGAAGCCAGCTCGAAGCCTTGGCCGAACTCGATCCCCTTGACCGCACCGATGGAGAGCACCGCCTGCCCGATTCGGGCTTCGATCTTCCCGAACACCGGATTACCCAATCCCGCCGGTACCCCGAAGGCTCGGGCCTCAACCACGCCGCCCACCGAATCCTGCTCTTCGGCTGCTGCGGCGATAGCTTTTTCCATGCCTCGGGCCGTCTCGGGATCAGGGCAGCGCACCCTGGAGGAGTAGACGGCCCTGCGGATGCGGTCGAGGCCAACGGGCGGCTTCACCGGTATTGCGGCCTCCTCGGCGGGCGGGCTCCCGTCGGCCGGGGAGGCCGTTGCTGGCGCAGACGGGACGGCGTCGCCCTCGTCAGCGAAAAGCCGCGCTAGCTCCCCCTCCGACAGCCGCACCCCTCCGATCGCGCGGGCAAAGGCCAGTACCTGTATCCCCTTTCCTGCCAGGAGCTTCCGGGCAACCGCCCCGGCGGCTACGCGGGCGGCGGTCTCCCGACCTGAAGAACGGCCGCCCCCCCGGTAGTCCCTGCGACCGAATTTCATCTGGTAGGTATAGTCGGCATGGCCGGGGCGATAGATGTTCGCGAGCGTGGAATAATCGGAGGGACGCATGTCCCGATTGAATATAACCAGGGCGATCGGTGTACCGAGCGTCTTTCCTTCGAACACCCCTGACAGGATCTCGACCCGGTCCGGCTCCCTGCGCGAGGTGGTCAGCTCGCTCTGGCCTGGCTTGCGCAGGTCCAGCTCGGCCTGTATCTCTTCCTCCTTGAGATCCAATCCCGGCGGGCAACCATCGATCACCGCGCCGATGGCCCTTCCGTGCGACTCGCCGAGGGTGGTGACCCGGAAATAGCGGCCGAAGCTGTTCATATTACACCTCGAGCTCCTCGAATGGAGAGATCAGGCGTAGATGTCGTTCTGCCATTCAGAGTCGACCTCGGGGTGGGCGAGAATCTTTTTGCGAAAAAGCTCGCGGATCTGACGCAGCCGCTGCTCCGTCCTGGCCTCGAAAATGATTACCAGCTCGGGAAGGTTCGAGGAAGCCCGCACCAGGCCCCAGCCATCGTCGAACACCACGCGCGCCCCGTTGATGTCGATGACCTTGTCCCCGTATTCCTTCTTGAACTCCGCCACCAGTTCCTCTACGACCCGATACTTGACCTCATCCGGGCAGTGGGCGGCTATCTCCGGGGAGGTGACGTACTTGGGCACCGTGTCCAGCAGCTCGGAAAAGTTTTTCTTCTGGCCGGCCAGATACTCCAGCAGCCGCACCGCCGCGTACAGGGCGTCGTCGAAGCCGTAGTATCCGTGATTGTAAAAGATGTGGCCGCTGCGCTCTCCGGCCAGCTCCGCGTCCAGCTCATGCAGCTTGGCCTTGATGTGGGAATGGCCGGTCTTCCACATCACCGGCTTACCGCCGTTGGCTTCGATCTCCTCGATTAAAGCCTGAGAACACTTCACGTCGAACACGATCTGGGCGCCCGGCTTATGGGTAAGCATCTGGCGGGCCAGAAAGATCAAAACCACATCGCTCCAGACATCCTTGCCCTGCCCGTCCTGCACGCCGATCCGGTCGCCGTCGCCGTCGAAGCCCAGGCCGATGTCGGCCTGAATGTAGGGGTGTGTTACCATCTCCCGCAGGCGCCGGCGGGCCTTGAGGTTGGAAGGATTGGGAAAGTAATGCGGATAGGTGGTGTCCGGATCGCAGTAGAGCTGGAAAGTAAGGCAGCCGATCTTCTGCAGTATCTCGTAGGCGAAAAGCCCGGCTCCGCCGTTCCCGCATTCCATGACTACTTTCAGCGGGCGATCCAGCTTCACCCCGTCGGAGACCCTCTCGATATAAGCCGGCCGTACGTTGCGGGCCTCGTACTTCCCGTTACCGCTGGCCTTTTCCCTGGAAGCCACCAGCTCGTACAGCTCCTTCATCTGCGCCGGTCCCAGGGTCCTGGACAGGCCGTCGCTGAGCTTCATTCCGCTCCAGTCGTCGGGATTGTGGCTAGCCGTGACCATGAGCCCTCCGGGACACTGGAAGTGGTGCTGGGCGAAATACAGCACCGGGCTCAGGGTGAGCCCGATGTCCAGCACGTTGCAGCCGGCGGAAAGCAGACCCGTAACCGCGGCGTTCTTGAAATTCAATGAGGTCTTGCGGTTGTCGTAGCCCGCTACGGCCGTATCGATCTTGCGCCGCTTGAGGAAAATACCGAAGGCGTGGGCTATCCGGCGCACCGACTCGACGTTCAGCTCCTCATCGCTAACCCGCCCCCGCAGGTCGTACTCCCTGAACATGCTTCGAAATGCCGCGCTGTCGACATCGATCATCTCACACACCTCTTCCCGCCATCGGGACTATTTGCATTCATATTCGCTGCGCTCATTCTCGCGTTGACTTCGCTTCACGCATCCTCGCTGCACTGGTTCTCGTTCAGCTTATCCTCGCTCCATGTATCTTCGCTTCGCTCATAATAGGAGAGAATGGGGGGATTAGGCAACAATCAGAGTACGGCCCTCTGCTCGATCTTGGACAAATCCTTTTAAATCGATTCTGCATCGAAAACTCAGAGCAGTTGAGCAGCAGACAACAAAGGTATATGATACTTCCGTATTCTTTCAAGGAAACGCCCGGGCAGCGGATTTTCAGAAGCAGTGTTATGGGCTCAAGAAAACGCAAAGACAAGCTTGCCGTGATCGCCGAACGCATAAGGAAGCAAAACCGGAAGGAGGAGCAAAAGATACGGGAACGGGTGTACCAGGCTCATCAGGAGGTCGACAGGCTGGTGAGGCTGTTTCTCGAAATCGATCCTGATCTGGAACGAGTGGTGTTATTCGGCTCGCTCGCTGAAGAACGGGTTTTTTCTCTGTCCTTTGATATCGATCTTGCAGTCAGATCCGATAGGTTTCTGCAACTTGTGGCTTGCGGCTTGAAAAGCCCTTTTCGGGTAGACGTTGTGGATCTCGATCGAACACCGGAGCACATCAGAGATTCAATTCAAAAGTACGGCAAAATCCTCTATGAAAAGAAAAAGTAGCGATATACTTCGTCTGGTGGCTGCGCTCAACGCTGACCTGAAAATGCTCGAAGAGCTCCAGAAGAAGAACCTGAGAGCCTGGAACCGTGTCCGGCAAGGAAGCGATGAAGAGCTGGACTGGGCGTCTTTGGGTTATACGATTCACAACATATACAACTTGCTGGAGAACTACTTCATTCGAATCTCGAAGGACTTCGAAAACTCTCTCGATCCACTCTCATGGCATAAAGATCTGGTCGAACATATGACTTTGGAAATCGAAGGAGTGAGGCCCGCGCTGCTCACTCGAACACTGGCCAGGAAAATCGACGAACTACGGGCATTCCGGCACGTATTCAGGAACGTCTATCAGAGTGAGCTGGACCCCAAACGGGTGGAGATTGTTCAACAGGATCTTGGAGAAACGCTGGAGCTATTCAGGAAAGCCCACGCACGGTTTGCAGCACAACTTCGAAAGATCGCGGCGAAGCTCGGTCCTTAATCTATGCCGTGCTCAGGCACGCAGCTCCATCCCATCGGCCACCTCATCCGCCGCAGGCAACTGATCGAGTCTCGCCGGTACGCGGAAATAATCACGATCCTCGAAGACATCGGTGAAGCGGAACAGGGACTGGCTGGAAGCGGTAAGGCCTGCCCAAACAGGTCGCGAGATTGCCACTGTTCCCGCCCTGGCACATTTTTTTTCCAGATGGGCGGCATAGTTGATCACCTCCGATACGATCCTTCCCGTGTCGGCATAGAACTTGACCTTTCCCGTATCCATGGCCAATCGCAGGGATATCGGCTCGGAAACCAGCTCGGAAACGCTCAGATTGAATACCGGCATAGTACACTGGATCTCGAGAGCACAGTGTACGGCTTTCTGCACATGACCGGAAAAAGTAAAAGCCATGATGCCCCCGTCTCCGGCCCAGGACCATATCCGGCCTTCGTGGTTTTCCAGCTTTCTTCTTAGAAACGCCCACAGCTTGTAGTACAGCTTCTCCATGCGCCTGATGCCGTATCGTTTAACGAGTCCGGAATTACCCACAATGTCGACACTCAGAATCGTGATGTCATAGAGCTTGCCGTCCTTGAGGCAGCCCCAGTTCGGCAGCTCTTGCAGGTTCTCGCTGGCGGAAATCAACTTTCTCTGTTTGAAATCATATAACCAGCCCGCCCTGGTGAGCTTACTCAGGAACGTTTCCAGCTCATCGATGCGTACCTGCCGGCCCAGAATAATCCCGCCGTCCAGCTCTACCACCAGCTTGACCAGCTCCTTTATCTTTCTCTGCCGGCCGCTCTCGGTAACGAGCAACCTGGCGGCCTTTCTTGGAGAGAGGGAGACATGCTGTCCGACACCTGAAATGGTGTTGGAATCGAAACAGGGTAGTATTAGCCGGCCCAGCTCATTGATCTCGTTGGTGCGAAATCCGGAGGCAATGATCTCGACCAGCTCATTGCTCAGAGAAGGGTCCAGCATCCGGGTACGTCCCTATGATAGTATCCGTTTTATATTAAAGGATAGACACTTAGAAAAGCAATCACTTTTTTATTTTTCGGATGGCCGCCATTCACCTTTGCTGTTCTACCGCTGTCGGATCTGCTCCGCCCTACCCAAAGCCGACCGATTGTGCCATAGTGAGTTTTCGAACAGTGACGGTGAGAGAGGTGCGCCCGTGAATACCGACCAGATCAAGGAAAAGCTCCTGCAGATCCGCGAGACGGACGAGTACTTCGAGGTCGTATTGTCCGGAAAGAAAAGCCGCAAGGTGAACGGCCTGTACAAGTCGGAGACCCGGGAGATCGTGCTGCACAACAAGAACTTCTTGAGCGACAACGAGCTGATGTACACGGCGATCCACGAGTACGCCCACCACCTGCAGTTCACCAGCTCGCCGGTACCCGTCTCCACCCGCACGCATACGGGAGAGTTCTGGAGCCTGTTCCACGAGCTTCTCTACGAGGCCGAGCGTCTCGGCATCTACCGCAATCCCTTTTCTGTCATCGAGGAGTTCGAAGAGCTAACCCGGCAAATCCGGGAGAGGGTCCTCTCGGTGAACGGGGAGCTGATGAAAGAGCTGGGAGGGCTGCTGATTCGGGCCCAGAAGCTCTGCGAGAAGCATCACACCAGCTTCACCGACTACCTGGACCGGGTACTGTGCATCCCCAGGACGGGAGCCAACACGATCATCAAGACCAGGCTCCTCGACATCGATCCCCGGCTCGGATACGAAAACATGAAGACCCTGACCCGGATAGCGGATCCGGAGCTTCGGAAGGAGGCCGAGAGAGCCCTGCTGGGCGAGAAGAGCCCTGACATGGTGAGGCGAGAGTACCTGCCCCCGGCCAAGCCCCGCCCCGCCGATCCGCTGGAGCAGCTGGCGGCGGAAAAACGGCGCCTGGAACGCCAGATAAAGCGCCTTCAGAAAAAGCTCGAAGAGATCTCCCGCAGGCTCGAGGAATACGAGCAGAAACGAATGGCTGAACAGGAACCGGAACCCGTGGATCGCTCCGCCGTGAGAGGCACAGGCATTCCTCCTCGTCTGTCGGACCCGACCACGGAGTGAGGGAGCCAGGGCTGACTCAGTCTTCCAGGATGATGATTTCGACCCGCCGGTTTTTGGCCATGTTTTCCTCT
>CAYMEK010000037.1:0-42755 GCA_964389305.1 uncultured Spirochaetaceae bacterium | reverse complement strand
CATGACACAATCCTCTCATGATTTTGTGTCTCCGGTAAATACGGGGCAGTTCAGATCAGAGGGATACTAACTTGTTGTAGGGGAAAATCCTGATTTCGAAATATTATGAATGCAAGATCCATTCCGGTATGAATCGCTATTGCTCGGTCGGTTGCTTTAAGTAATATTGATTTTGAGGACGAAAAATGCTCTATCTTAATCGGTTCTTCCCAGTCGTCCGCATGCTCAACCACATGAAGAGCAGTGGCGATACCACACAGTCCGGTTTCCTCTGAAATCGAAAGCTGAAATCCAGTACCGCGACCGTAAGGAGTTAAAACTTTAAAGATGTAAGGTTTCATGGTGTCGACCGCTTGGGCCCATTCTGTGTCGTCCATAATCTCCTCCTTGGGAATTTATTAAGATGATTGTCAGATATTCGCCGATCCGCTATTACACCCGCCTCCCCACCTTCCGATCCCCCTCCACCTCCAGCAGCTCCTTCGGCCGCGGCCACTCCAGGCAGTCCACCGGCCGGCCCAGCTCGGCCGAGAGCTGGCGGATCCGCGTTTCAACCCAGAGGAGGCCGGGGAGGAGGTCAGGGGTCATGACCTATCCATAGACTCACCTAATAATCGGCGAGTCTCCTGCTGCAGATCCTTCCCCTCTCGGAAGATCTGACGCAGTTCATTGTCCTTCACCTGATTGAGGAAGGTTTCATATTCGGGTTCCTCTTCCATGTTCTTCGATGTTTTAAACGACCTTACAAACTTCATCAGTGTTTCAAGTTCGCCCTTGGCCAGGACATCCGCGTCTAGATACTGCTTTTCAATAGCCCAGTAGTTTATATTGTTGTCCTGTTCAAAGCTAGAATCGCTTGAATAGGGCTTCCTACCGTTACGCAAATCAGCGATCGCTTTCACTAGTTTGAGGTGGAGGACATCGAGATACAAGGACACATTTCTCTTCACTCTCGACAGTCTCTGCCTTCGCCTCTTACATTCCTGGCAGATCGGCAGCAAAACCGCCACGAGCACGCCTGCAGTGAGAACAGAGGCGATAACCACCTGAATTATATCTGAACAACTCATAGCCTATTTCTCCTTTCGCCAAATCACTCCGAAAGTATATCCCTGTCCTCCAGGTACCGCTTGAGCACGTCGTCGTTGATCTACCCGAATTCGATCGCAATCTCCCCAAACAAGCGTTCATCGCCGGCTTTCTGAACTCGAAGCACTTACTCCACCTGGTAGGGCTTCATCACGCCGATCCGGACCAGAAACTCGCCGATCTTCTCACTCATTACATAATTCCTTCACTGCTTCAGCCCCACCCTCATCCTCTCCCACCCGCCGCTGCACCTCCGGATCTGCCCTTTCAATCAGTGATTGTTATCCTTAAGTTTTTCGTTGATTTCTTCCCAAGAATGAGATAGATACAGATCAGCTAGTCGAAAAACCGCTGCTTCATCATCAATTTCTATTAATCTCTTGTCCAATTCTATTATTGCTTCAATGGATTCGTAGGCACTAATCTGTTTCGAGATGTCTTCACCACCTTTAAAGAACTGGATTATCGTTTCGACATTTTCTTTATCAAGTGATCGCTTGTATTTGGGTTTATCATGCGCAAGTCTATTTCTGGCTTTTATAAGTTTTTTAAGAAGTGTATATCCCTTTGTATTGGAGATTGATTGTCCAGAAACTAGCTTTGGGATTAGCATCCATTTGCTCTCTATAGAGGCTTTTTCCAAGTATTTTTCAAAGAAAGTCTGTGATAGACGGCGTACACCGTATCCATTTATGAATGATTCCAATGCAAAGGCAGAGAAAACGAGACATGTAAAATAGCAGGATACCCATTGATGATGCAACTCAGCTGATTTTTTATAGAAGTCCTTAACTTTACTAGGCGATAGTAGTGAAATATCTCTCTTCAATATCAATTCTTCTTTGAGTGCATCCACCGCAATACGTGTGAAATATGGTGTATAGTGGTCATATAGCAATTGCATATTTCTGCTCTCCGCTTTTTCAAGGGTGCGTAGCCCACATTTTCTTTATCCTTTCCTTCACCGTCCTCTACACCTCCGGATCCCCCTCCACCCCCAGCAGTTCCTTCGGCTGCGGCCTCTACGACTCAGAACTACCCGCCAGGTCGGTTTCACGTTAAAGCGCTCACTCATCCTGCCATTCCTCGAGTGGACCATTCTTCCGGATGCGCATTTTTCTTCTATCTATCGCACCCGTTTCAGGATTCCTGCCGATTGTTGTCCAGTTTCCATCGGAATCAACCGCGACCTTTACCTTTCGATGGACCTCGCGGAATGGCGCAACCATGGTGAAGACGAACATCATGGCGTTGGTCAGTGCTTGCTCATCACCAGCTCCGCCCGGAAGGACGATGACGCCAGGATTACGATACAACGGGAATGCTCTATCGTCTAGGAAATCTCTATCGTGAGTGAGCAGGATGCGATCGTCCCGCCAAGCAAAAGAGAACACGTCGTGGTCGTCGTGTCCTTTTAAGCCGATCTCATCAACGTATTTGACATTCCAACCTTGATTCTTAATCATGTTTGCTACTTCAGGTCCAAGGCTTTCATCAACCAGGAAACGTGCCTTCTTTTTGAAGAGGGTTACGAACTCGTCGATCTCTTTTTGCGGTGGTGGAACAACCTCTTTCCAGGGCATTGCATTATCCACAGCGTTGATGAAGCCGGCCCAGCTCCTTGGAGAGCTGGCGGATCCGCGTCTCGACCCACAGGAGGCCAGGGAGGAGGGTGGGGGTCATGGTGTGCACTTTCTTATAATGATCGATCTATTCTTTAGCATATATTTCAAGAATATCTATTCTCCGATCGCCATCGTCCGAAAATGAAATTCTGATGATATTACCGATTATTGTCACTTTTAGTCTGTGTTTCTCGTAGTTGTTATAATGCCTTCCGTCCGATCTGATTGAACCAGCGGTTCCTCCGATGATTTGTTATACAGATAAATAGGCCAAGGTAGTTGATCACGAATCTCTTCAACTAGATAGAGACCCAAGAAAGTATCAATATAAGCTATATCAATAGGATCCCATACTGGACTAAAGTCTTTACTTAGTTCAGGATTGAAGTGCTGTATTAGAATTAATACTCCGCGATTGATCTCTAATTCACCAATTGTTACTGTCGATATTTCTTCATTCACCTTTAATCTGATCTTAACGTCTGTTACCTTGCTTTGGCCTGTATTATGAACTACTAAAAATTTTAGAGAGTGATCTCTGATGTCTCTTCCAACGTACTCTTCCAAGTCCCAGATTGCTGGTGTACCAACTAAAGAATAATGTATACCTGTTCTTAGATTCTTCTCAATTTTCTTCACCAAAAGAGAACATGCATTGAGGATTCCAGATTTTCTATCGACCATTTGTAGACTCTCTAATCCGGTTTCTATGTAAAAAGTCGATATGTCAGCTCGGTAAAGCCTTCTCAGCTCTTTTGCGCGTAAATCGTTGAGTTCAGCTTGGGAATTTTTACTGTCGAAGTACTGAAAGACATTAAACGTCAATGAAATCGCTGCAATTACGGATGGTATGATAATGCCAAGATACTTCAGTATAAAAGCAGAAAACCCTCTTCGTCGGCTGCCTTTTTTCATCTCATACCTCCTTTCACTAATTCCCTCACTCCGTATCCCTCCCCGTGTAGAACCGGCCCCACACCGGGAAGTGATCGCTCACGTCATCGGGCTTAGACGCCCGGGCTGCTCTCCCGCCACTACTACTTCGCCTCATCTATTCACATCCTCAGCTTCCCCGTCGGCCATAGGGTAATGGAAACCGGCTTCCCTGTCGCTTTGGCCTCGTATATGGCACATTTCTTCGGCCATTCGATACAATAGATCTCCTTGAGTCTTTTGTTGGCTGGAGTCATATTCTTCATATTGTAGAAATGGCAAGTCTTCCGATACTCGCAGTCGCTTTCTTGCTCTGTCATATTAGTCCTTTTTCTATCAACTCCTTCGCCTCCACGTACTTCTTCAAGGCCTCGTCGTTGATATACCCGAACTCAATTGCAATCTCGCCGAAGAGCCGGTTATCGCCGGCTTTCTGGGCACGAAGAATGTCATCTACCTGGTAAGGTTTCATAACATCGATCTGAACCAGAAATTCGCCTATTTTCTCAGTCATCTCAAAATGCCATCAGAATTCGGTGATGCTATTCTTGCCCTCGCGGAGCCGGGAGAGCGGGGAGTCAGCCATATACTCGAAGGCTCTATTGTGGTCGGAAAAGAACTTCACCCTGTCCCGCTTAGTCCCCATCCCACTTCTTATTCATTAGACCTTCTGTCAGTACTACGGATCTCATCCAGGTCAGAGCTTGATCGTGATTCTTAAATAGACGGATCTTGTTTTCAATTCCAAGGAGTTTGTAGATTGCCGTCCAGATGGCGCGTTTCATTGCTTTGTTCTCCACGATGCAGGGATAGAAATCCTTCCTCTCAGCCCAATGTAGCCAATTCGTTTTCACATAGTTCCGGAATGCCTCTGACTGAATGGCCATATTGTTTGCATCGACGATGAAATATACTCGTTCCCAGTACCGTTTTCGCGCGCAAAAGATGTCCCAGAAATCGCTGAAGTGATGCGGATATTGGCTGGGATCCCAGACACCGGATACTTTCAACAGAACGACCTGCCGCCAAGCCCAGATCCTCCAGTTCTTTGAGTGGGATTCCAGGGAGTAATCGGCATTCTGGATGATGAATCGATGGGTGAGTTTTTCTGGAATCTCCGGTTTCAAGAATCCCATCTCGGTATATTTTTGCCGGCTTTCAGATCGATATCCATCGGGATTTTCGTAAAATCTAGTAGGGAAATCCCTGATTCTATTTGTGGAGATGATTTTGAAATTGCGGCAACTATGGGGGGTGGAGTAGTATCTCCACGTCAGATCATTCCGCCTTCTCTTTTTTTACCGGTAAGTCTTCCCCGGTTTCTCGACTCCCTTCTTCAAGCCCTTCAAGATATCCCTGGATTCGCTCGAATGAGCTGCGGCGCCGGATCAAGAGCTCCACGATCCGCCGCAGTGAGGTATCATTTACCACCCGCTCGGCCAAAGGATCCAGTTCCTTCAGGGGTCGGGTACGTTTGCGCAGCTCCTGGATCTCATCGATCATCTGCTGAGTGAGCGATCTCTCCGGGCCTCTCAGTCTAAGATCAGCTTCCTCAATTGGTACGTCGATCTGGCTGAAAAGCCACCGGGCATCTATCTGAGTGCGTTCGAGGAAGAGCTGGAGATTGTTGAAATTGAGGGACCGTGTTTCGCCTCTCTCAACTTTACCCCACGCTCGATCGGACATGTTAAACCAGCTACCGACTTCCGCCCGGGAGAGATTTCTGTATTTGCGAATGAGTATGATTCTCTCGATAATACCCAGCGGTGACCTCCATGTCCCCTGCCACTGACCTTGGTATACCTTAAAAGTTGTGCGATTGCACGCATTTTTACTCAAAAAGACTTAACAATACGCCTAAAAGGTGTACACTTGTCCCTATGGATGTTCTCAAAAGTTCCGGTGGTACAATTTCAAAGAAATTTACAGTACCTCTTAGGGAGAGAGAGGACGCTATACTAGACGCTCTGAAAGCCCAGCGCATCCAACTGCTGCGGTGGTTGTCTGACAGCTCCAAGCATCAAAAGTAACAGCATACGTTTTTGACACATCGCCGTTCTCGAACCCCAAAACAACGCGAAAAATACCGGAATTTTTTATAGATGACACTATAATTGATATGAAAACAATTATGTCGAGGAGGTAAATATATGAACGGTAAATATATTGGTATTATTGCATTTCTTTTAGGAATCGTATTACTTATATCGAGCTGTAAATTGAACCCTGACTTAGCATTAAGAGTAGTTAATCCGTCTTATACACCTATAGATGGAGGGACCAATGTACAAATAACTTTTCAGCTGTATAATAGTGGATCCGAATATCTCCAAGATTGTAAGGTGAAATGGTATGTGGATGATTTTGATGATGATGCTTTGGGTGCTAATACTGATGCTGATATTGAATATGATGAAATTACCAGTTGGGCACCTACGACTGGATATGATTTGGAAGTAGGCGCAACAAGTGAAGCAATATCCGTAGAGACTACTTCAGGAATATTTATCGATGGAGTAAATTTCTATGGTATATATGAAATGGGCTGGAACTACTCTTCGGATGAGTAAGAATCATCCTATCTTTTCCGGCCTCGGTTTTCTGAACCGGTCTTAACACGGTTGTAATATTCTTACCGCTTATCTTAGGCCTAGAGTTTTTGTCTTAATTTGCCCTTGTGGTTTTCCAGATCGAAGTACGATAATTGGTATGGATTTGAATGTGTTGCTATGAAAAGGGTGGGTCGCTACCTGTGGTTTGCGTTCGTAGTGGCGTTTGCTGCCTACGCTGTAGTGACCAATTGTGATGCTCTCCCAGACTTTTTTCAACGCTGTTGGGATTATTTCCTAAAACTGTCACTAATAATCAAGATCACCATTGCCTTCGTCACGTGGCTAATCTTGGTTATCGTCCCCTGGTTTCTTTATACGTACCTGTCTGTGAAATCGAAAGGATGCGCCGAGGTCAGCAACTATCTGACTATCTCGCACTGATGTCGAGTCAAGCTACACCGAAGCGTAATTTGTCAGTGTCTATTCTAGACTCGATCCAGTTTTTTTTGGACTTCCACAGGAGAGGCAGAGATTTGAGCAGGTTCTGCTGAGTACCCTTATAATCGGATGAGGAATAAATTTTCAACTCGGATCCCCTGGATCCAGGGGCTTCCTTATTTTTATACGCATAAAGTATAATAATTGGATTGCCGGAGCAGCCCTTGATACGCGTAACGGTTGATGTTCAAAAAAACCTGACCGTTTTCACCTGTAAAGGAAAAATATCAGTAGACGAGATCATGAAGACGATTAAGTCCTTTTATGACGGTACGACTTCACGAAATATCATCTGGGATTCTACCGAGGCTGATTTATCAAGTCTCAAAGGAGAAGAGATCAGATCGCTGGCGAACTACGTTAAAGGGATTGCTCATTCACGAGAAGGCGGAAAAAGCGCAATCGTGTCTCCAATGAACGCTTCCTATGGAGTTGTGAGAATGTATCAGAGTTATGCCGAAATCTACGCACAGATCTCCAACGTAGAAGTATTCAAGTCAAGATTGGAAGCAGACCGCTGGGTAAGCGAGAAATAGGTGCACTTCAATAGCGAAGAAGGAGCAGGTTCCGGGAGGGTCTATGAAATTCACCGTAGACGTTATCGGGGATGTTTGGGGTGAACAGGCCAAAATCTATGCTTAGAAAGTCAATGAAAACATACCTATATTATTGCCTGCCTGTTACTAAAGAGTGGGCTTCGACTGGAAAGACTAACAAAACCGATGCAGAACGGGAGGCAATAAAAAGCTGAGAGAGGGCAAGACAAAGACGAGCTCCGGTTGAGAGTTTGCGATCTTGCAAAGACATAGATGATCATAGGTGCTTTCTGATAGTAGCGGCTATAGGAATGAGATGCGGGGAAGTAATAGCCTTGTGTTGGAGGCAGCTCTACACCGATTACGGGATACATTCTCGTGGATCTATCGTGAAAAGATAGATATAGTCTGGAAAAAAAGTGGAAAATAATCAGTTCAGAAGCGATAGAAATGACGTTTGGGGGATATTATGAAACAGTTCTTTTTTATATTCGCCGTCCTGATTTGGGCTTCGTATATTTCGGGAGCCCAGTCGATTGAATTGGTTCAGGAGTCCAACGGATTTCGGCATCTGCCTTCCTCTGTGCTCTTTCCTTTCCACCAAGAGCTGACTCAATGCCCGATGACGTTCGATGATATTACCAAATCACGTATAGATTTCGGCGTACCGTCATACGATGACTATAAGCAATTACGTAGGGTTGTCGGTATGGAGTATTCGCATGCCACCATTCCTCTGGAGATCACGCTCTACGTCTATCCCGCACTTCACTCCCTCGAAGACGAGTTTACATACGCTGTCAACCATATTTACTCAGTTTTGGATCCGCAGTCGCTGCACGCTGAACCCCGCATGAGCGTAGAGAGCGCACTAGAGATCCGCGGTTACGCCCAGGAGTTCAGGTACACCGAGTATTTACGTGCGGAGAAACAGGTGCTCATATCAACCGTAGAAGTCTACCAGCATAGTGGCTGGTTTTTAAAGGCGCGGATGACGGTCTCACATGACTACGCACAGGATGGCAGGCGCCTGGTGAGAGAGCTTCTGGACATCATGGTCTGGCCGCAACCCATCCGTAGCCTTCCCATAACCTTCTCCTACGATCGCCACACTCTTTCCTACCAGGGCGAAGACTACACGGACCCGCTCTTTTGCAGCTATTTGCCACTAATTCGGATGCTGCAGGAAGAGCCCGGGCTGTCAGATGAGACATTCGAAGCCCTAGCTAAGTATGAAAAGCAAGCCCGCCGATCTAAACGATCGCTGACGCTCTGGGCGCCGGTTTTCTTCTGCGTTATCCCGATTGCTCCTCTCGTCTACATCGCTGCAGTCGAGCCCGGCGATCATCCGTTAAGAGACCGTCCAATAGCAGAATATTCTACTGGTAGTAAAATCGCGTTCGGAGTTGTTTGTTCATCATGGCTAATCGGATGTGGTCTGATGCTCTATTCGGTCGCCGCGAATCCCGGATGTCCTTTTCGCGAACTGGGGCTGGTTAACCGCGACTTGATGGGCTCGCGATGAGGGCATTGACAGAGACGACTTGTATTGCACTAATGAGTTTTCGATCTCCAGGATAAATCATGGAAACGATATGAGAGATGAATTCACTCTTCATCCATCCTCTTTCGTGAAAGGGTAAAGTAAAACGTTGCCCCTCCATCCACCTTGCCTTCCGCCCATACACGCCCGCCATGGCGTTTGACGATCCGCTGGACGATAGCCAGGCCGATACCTGTGCCTTTGAACTCTCTCTCACTGTGCAGACGTTCAAATACATCGAATAGCTTGTCGGCGTATTTCATGTCAAAACCGACACCGTTGTCGTGTACATAGTAGATAATTTCATTGTCGCTCTGGTGCCCGTCAATTTCAATGATCGCCCGCTCCCGTTTGGACGAGAACATGATGGCGTTGGCAACCAGATTTTGCCATACCTGGTGAATGAGCATCCGGTCGCCCATAGCCGGCGGCAAGGGGCCCACGCATAAATCAATGTACCCGCGTGTTTCAGGGGTGGTTAATTCGTCGAATACCGAGTTGACTAGCGCTTCCATATCGATTAGAGCAATCTGCATCTGAGCGCGGCCGAACCGTGAGAAGGCCAACAAACCGTCGATCAATTCCTTCATTTGCCGCGTCTCATCACACAAGACGGCGCAAACCCGACGCCCCTCGGCATCCAGAGAGGATCCATAGTCTTCGATGAGTATGCGCGTGAAGCCATCAATGGCACGCAGGGGGGCGCCCAAATCGTGCGAAATCGAATAGCTGAACGTCTCCAATTCCTTGACCGCGTCTTCCAACTGTATCGTGCGCTCGGTAACACGTTGTTCCAGTTCCTCGTTGAGTTTGCGGATTTCATACTGCACTTGCCGGGCGCGTGCCAGTGACCCGGTGATGCTGCGGGAGGCCAGACCGACAAGAACGGCAGCGATGCTGAAGATCGCAGCGATCCCGGTGAAGAACTCCACGCTATTCAGCTCCCTGCCAGGTGGAAGTAAACCGGCCGCTTCGGCAAGGGACAGTCCCAGCAGGATCATCAAGCTGGATATGGTAAAGATAAAGGCAGCCCAGCCGCCGATGAGTATACCGGCGGCGACAATACATGTAATGTAGCCGAAGGCAATGGAGGCTTGTGCGTTGCCACTGAAGTAGACCGCGATGGTAACGCTTACCAGGATGATGACCGTGAACAAAATGCTGGCTAATCGAACGTGTCCGCGCCGCATCATAAACCACAGGATCAATTCCAGCAGGACGCACGCTGCACCGATGATCGGAAGGATCATATAGTCAGATGTGATGAGTATCACGGTGAACAAAAAGGCGATCACGGCGTTGGCCAGCAAGATTATGTTGAGTAAGCCGGCGATACGCGTCTTCTCTTCGTCTTCAAAGACCGGCGATGCAAGGAATTTCCTTATTCGTGCAAACATGGTGAACTCCTCTGCACAGCAATCGATCGATAATTGACTGCACCCCTACAGCTATAGGATATACGTTAAGCATTTTTCACGAAAGGGATTGAACCCCTACCCGTGCAGGACTCGAGAAGATAGAAATTCCCCGCTGGGCTGAATCAGACCGGTTCCATCGACCAGGAGCGTGAGCTGGGCGATGCCCTCGATGATAAGCTCGAACTCCGCGAATATTCTCCGCCGATCTGCTGCACTGCAGGCGGTTAGGAAGTGGTGCAGGGGCGGCATTCTTTTTCGCTGTAGCGAGTGCGCGGCACGAAGTTGTATAATTCATCAGAAAAAGGAGGTTTGTTGATGAATATAAGAAATATCGTATGCTTCTGCTCATTCTGCCTTTTCTGTGCTTTACCGATTCATTCGGAAAACATCACTTTCGATGCATCTGCGGACTTGGACGGAGATGGGAAAAAAGACGCGATTCACCTGTCCATAGACTCCGAAGGCGAATATGCTTTGGAGATCAATATCGTGTCGATAACCGGAAAGCTTCCGAATCCTGGTTCTCTCTGTGATGAGGCCAAATATCGATTGGATATCATCGATATAGATAAAACGGACAGGTATCAGGAAGTAAAAATCCTCCAATATTCGGGTGTTGACTCGTGCATGGATTTCACCCATAACATCCTTTGGTATTCAGGCTCGTTCATAAAACTGATGTGGGCGCTTGAAGGTCAATCGCCGTCATTCTCCGGATACGGTATCGTCCTGGTCAGTGAGTGGGTCTCCTTCTGGCTGAAAACGGATAAATACGTTCTCGATCCAAAAACCAGAACCATGGTGTTCGTACCCCAAGCTTTTTACTATGTGGGAGTGGAAGCGACAGTGGATCAAAGCATCCCAATCTTTCGCACCACAGCCTGCAGAGACATCGTGGCCAATCTGCGAAAAGGCAGCACATGCTCGATCTTGTTGTACGATCAGACATCCGGCTGCTATCTGATCAAGTCCACCACGGGTCTCGTTGGATGGACCGGGGAAGTGCATATGCTGGCGTTGCCGTCGGCCGGCTAGTGGAAGTGGCAAAGGCATGCCACATGCACCGTCGAATATAGAACGGCTGTATTACCAGCGGAGGTTCGAGCCCGCTTCTACCCATTGGCAAGCCCGGGGGGCATCCCACACTTAGACGCTTCCGCAGGACGCCTAGTGGGTCAGGATCTGGCTCAGGAAGCGCTTGGTACGCTCTTCCCGCGGATTGCGGAAAAACTCCTGCGGTGTATTGAACTCGACGATGTTCCCCTCGTCGAAAAAGAAGATGCGGTTGGCGACTTCCTTGGCGAAACCCATCTCGTGGGTGATCACGATCATCGTCATTCCGCTTTTAGCCAGTTCCACCATCACGTCCAGCACTTCCTTGATCATCTCCGGGTCCAGGGCGGAGGTGGGCTCATCGAACAGCATGATCTTGGGCTGCATGGCCAGGGCGCGGGCGATCGCCACCCTCTGCTGCTGCCCCCCGGAAAGCTGGCCTGGGTACTTGTCGGCCTGCTCCGGGATACCTACCCGCTGCAACAGCTCCTCGGCCACCTTGACCGCTTTATCCTTGGGCCACCGCCTCACCCAGATGGGAGCCAGGGTGATGTTGTCGATGACCTTCAGATGAGGAAACAGGTTGAACTGCTGAAAAACCATCCCGATCTCACGCTGCACCGCGTGGATGTTGCGTAAATCATTGGTCAGCTCGATGCCGTCTACGTTGATGCTGCCGTGCTGATGCTCTTCCAGGCGGTTGATCGTTCGTATAAACGTCGACTTGCCGCTTCCCGACGGGCCGCAGATCACCACCACCTCGCCTTTGCTAACCGTCAGGTCCACCCCTCGCAGAACGTGAAAGTTTCCGAACCACTTGTGTACGTCCCGGCAGATTATAATGTCTTTCATAGGCTCAACGCTCTCCTACACCCAAAGACCGCTCCAGACGCCGGCTGCCGCGGGACATCAGGAAGCAGCAGACGAAGAACAGGAGGGCGACGAAAGAATAGGCTTCCATGTGCAGCCCTATGAATTGCCTCTGCCCTGTCACCGCCTTGGCAATCCCCAGAAGCTCCAGAAGACCGACGATTACCACCAGGGTGGTATCCTTGAACAGGCTGATGAACTGTCCCACGATGGCGGGAATCACCGCCCTCAGGGCCTGGGGGAGCACGATCAGTATCGTCATCAAGACCTTGTTCAATCCCACCGCCCCGGCCGCTTCGTACTGTCCCAAAGGCACGGCTGCCAGTCCCCCGCGAATATTTTCGGCGGTATAAGCGGCACTGAACAGGGTTATTCCGGTAAGCGCCCGCATCACCGTGCCGAGCCGGATCTGCGGCGGCAGAAAAAGGGGCAGCATGAGCTGGCTCATGAAGAGCACACTGATCAGGGGTACTCCGCGGATCGTCTCTATGTACACTGTGGAAAGGACTCTGATGACCGGCAGCTTGCTGCGGCGGCCCAGGGCCAGGAGGACGCCCAGGGGGAAAGAGGCTACGATGCCTACCACGGCCAATACCAGGGTCAGCAGCAGCCCGCTCCAAATCTCCGAGGATACTCTTGGCAAAAACGAACTTTGTGGGGAGAAACCCCGAAGCAGGATTCCGACCAGGGGGAAAGAGAGCAGCCAGCCCAGAATCAGCCAGCGTCGTATCGGAGCGCCCTTGGCTTTTCGGAATATCCAGGTTAGCGCCGCCAGCAGCGCAACCACGCCCAGGCTTACCAGCACCCGCCAGGCCTCGGCAGCCGGATAGCGGCCGATCATGAACACCTTCAGGTTGGTCGTGACCACCTCCCACCGGGCATCCCGTACGGCCCAGATCAGGATCGCCCGGCCGGCGAAGAAAATGAAAGCCAGGGAGGCGAGGGTGAGCAGGGCGTTGTACCAGGTGCTGAACAGATTTTTCTTCAACCACCCCAGAAAACCCACTTCCACCCGGGGAGGCCGCTGTACTTCAGACTGCACGCTCATACTCATCGCTCCACGATCTGGATGCGCTTATTGACGATATTCATGATCAAGGAGATTGTCAGGCTGATCGCCAGGTAGCTTCCCATGATCATAAAAAAAACTTCCACCACCCGTCCGGACTGGTTTAGCATGGTCTGGCTGACGGCATACAAATCGAGAAAGCCGATGGCTATGGCCAGGCTGGAGTTCTTGGTGAGGTTCAGATACTGGTTGATCAGGGGTGGAACGATGACCCTCAGAGATTGGGGAAGAATGATCAGACGCATGATTTGGCCGTTGGTGAATCCTTGAGCCCTGGCGGCTTCGGTCTGCCCCTTGGGCACCGATTGAATACCGGCACGGACCACCTCGGCGATATAGGCTCCGGTGTAGACCACCAGGCCGATCAGCAGCGCAGTAAACTCCGAGGACAGGATGACTCCTCCCTCCACCCTGAGAATGCCGCCGCTTTTGGTCACAATCTTCGGGAGGTCTAGCTGAAGCGGGCTGCCCGCAATCACAATCCAGCCGAGAGCCGGGATGCCGATCAAGGCTGCAAACACCCAGAACATGTTGATACCAGGACGGCCCGTTCGCTGCAAGTGTCGGCGCCTCAAGACCAACAGCGCGGCCGCGGCCGCCGCTGCCAGCAGCAGAAACGTCCACCAGATTCGGAATGAATCGGCGATTCGCGGCCACGGTATCGCAATACCGCGGTTGCTGACCAATACCGGCCCCGGCAGGCTGATGGCTTCTGACATTTTGGGCATATTCAGGATCACCGCAAAGTAGATGAAAAAAAGCTGTACCAGCAGGGGCGTGTTGCGGATTATCTCCACATAGACGGTGGCGATCTTGCTGACCATCCAGTTCTGGGACAAACGGGCAATACCGGCAATCAGTCCCAACAGCGTGGCGAGCACGATACCCGCGGCCGCTACCCGTAGTGTATTCACTACACCGACCAGGAAAGCCCGGGCATAGGTATCGGTAGGGCTGAACTCCAGACCCTCGGCCAGATCGAAGCTGGCCTCCTCATCAAGAAAGCTGTAGCTGAAGATCAATCCCCGGGCTCTGTAATTCGAAATCGCCCACAGGATCACGGCAACCACCACCATCAGAAAGACAGCCTGGGCGAAAACCCTGAGCACCCGTATATCCCTCCAGAAAGGGACCGCGCTCTTCGGTGTTTGGTTTCCGGTTCTTTCCACCACTCACTCCTGTCAAAAAAGACAGCCCGATACGCTCCTCGAAAGGGACATACCGGGCTGTTTCCGATCTCATGCGTCCCTTTGGACCGGGGATGAGCTCCTAGCGCCAGGCCATCGGGTAGAGCAGTCCGCCGTCCTTCCACAGGCGGTTGGGTCCGCGCGGGATGTTGATGCCCTGCGGGCCCAGGTGCCGCTCGTAAACCTCGGCGTAATTGCCCACCTGCCTGATCACATTGACCATGAAGTCGTTGGGCAGTCCGAGGGAGGCGCCCATCTCGCCCTCGATACCCAGCAGGCGCCGGATGGTCGGATCGCCGCTGTTCATCATCTGGTCGAGGTTTTTGGAACTGACCCCGGATTCCTCGGCCTGCATCATGCCCCAGACCACCCAGCGCACGGCGTCGTTCCACTGGTTGTCGCCGTGGGCGGTTAGCGGACCCAGCGGCTCTTTGGACATGGTGACGTCGAGGATGACGTGCTCATCCGGATTGGCCATAGCCGAACGCAGGGCGGCCAGCTGCGATTTGTCGGAGGTCTCGGCGTCGGCGCGACCCTGCTCGTAGGCGGTGTTGGTGTCCTGGGTGCTTTCAAACAGCAGGGGAGTGTAGTCGATGCCCCTGGATCGGAAGGCGTCGGCCAGGTTCATCTCCGTGGTCGTACCCGTGGTGGAAGCCACGGTGGCTCCTTCCATGTCTTCCAAGGTTTTCCACCCCGTGTTCTTTCGCACCATCATGCCCTGGCCGTCGTAGAAGGTCACCGCAGCCCAATCCACTTCGTTGGCGGAATCCCGGGTAAGAGTCCAGGTCGTATTTCGTAGCAGGACGTCGATCTCGCCGGTCTGCAGAGCCGGCAGCCGCTCGGCCGCGGTCAGCGGGCGGAACTCGATCTTGGAGGCATCACCAAAAATCGCGGCGGCGAGGGCCCTGCCGAAGTCCACATCGAAGCCTTCGAACTCGCCGCTGGGATTGAGGTAGCCGAAGCCAGGCAGCTCGGCGTTGCAGCCGACGATGATCGTTCCTCGATCCTTGATAAGCTGGAGCCGTCCGGCGGCCATGGCGCCGGCCTCTTCTGCGGCCTCACCTTCTTTCGCCGATGGCGCGCAGGTGATCAAAGCCAGAGCCAGCACGAGTAACCCTGGCAATAACGCGTACCACTTTTTTCCCATCGTGGCACCTCCTTTATGTATAATGATTAAACAATAAGGTAACTCACAGACCAGGTCAAGATAATATATTAAGTCGATGAATAATCCTACACGGTGGGAGCCTCTGACCGCGGGAGCCTCCTTGACAGCCGAAATCAGAGCCGCTAATTTGTAATCCGCTGTGACAGCCTTGATTCGACGCCTGCTCGAGTTTACCTGCAGGCATTCACTGTTCGTTCTCGTAATGACGGCCGTGCTGACAGCGTTTTTCGGTTACTATGCCTCTCATCTTCGAGTGGATCCCGATGTGGCCAGCTTGCTTCCCGAGAGCGCGGAAATCGTGCGGCTAAGGGAGCGATATAAGGCACAGGGGATTACCGGAGAGTTCCTCGTACTGGCCGTGGAAAGCGAGAATCCTTTTACGATTGACAAGCTGCACGTACTCAATGACGTCTACCGCAGACTTGAGGAACTGCCTGAGATCGAAGAGGGGATCACACCTTTCAACCTGATGACCTTCGAGAGAAAATCGACCCGGCTAACCGTGGTTCCGATAGCCCCCGGTCGCGGGGCTCCGCAGACCTCTGAGGAGCTGGCTGTATTTAAACGAAGGCTCACGGAAACTCCCTACACTCAAAATCTCGTCCTATCCGAGGACGGCACGGTCTTAAACGCTTTTTTCCCCGCCGGTCAGATTACCGATTTTTCCGCTCTCATGCGCTCGATCGATGAGATCGCCGGCGACCTGGAAGGTTATTACAAGTACTACGTGAGCGGCTCGATCCCTTTTGTAGAGAAAACGGGCACGTATCTCTCGCGTGACCTGAGCAGGTTGTTTCTGTTCGCCGCGCTGGTAATCCTGGCATTTTATTTTCTGGGATTTCACTCGCTCAGGGGTGTGCTGCTGCCGTTTCTGGTAGTCATTCTGGGAACGACCTGGAGTCTGGGTTTTATGTCGCTGCTCGGATTCAGGCTGACCATCGTGAGCATCATCGCACCGCCTCTGGTTTTAACGCTGGGCAGCTCGTACAGCATCCATATCCTCAACCAGTACTACCGCAGTACCCAAACGGGGCGAATGTCGAGGTATTGGGTAATCGATGTAGTGGAGAGAATCAACAGGACGATACTGATGGCTGCGGCCACTACGGTTGTGGGATTCTTGAGCCTTCTGGTCACCAGTATCAGACAGACCAGGGAATTTGCCCTGTCGGCCAGCTTCGGCATCGTATCCTGCGCCCTGCTGTCGCTGTTTTTCTTTCCGGCCGTACTGAGTCGATTGAAGCCTCCGGCGAGACGACAGGTACTCAGGGTGCGTTCCGGTTTTTCCTCCCGGATCATGGCGGGCTTAGGTGCTCTGACCAGCAAGTGGCGGGTGCCCGTTCTGGCCGGCCTGGTTGTCCTGGCGTTAGCCTTCGGTTTCTCCCTGACCCGGCTCAACACTAACACTGATACGATCGGGTACTTCCCCCGGCGCGCGAAGGTCGTAAAGGACATGTATTTTCTAACCAGCCGTCTTGGTGGGTTCGACGAGATACATCTCACCCTTACCGCACCTGGCGGAGAGCAGGGCTACTTCCTGCAGCCGGAAATCCTACGGGAGGTGTCCGAACTGGAGCTTGCCCTCCGCTCTTTACCTGATATCTCCCATTCCATCTCTTTCCCCGCTTTCTTGCGTTTCATGAACCGGGTGATGAACGCTCAAGACAAAATACCTGAATCGCGTGCGCCGATTATTCTCCTGTCTAGGTTCATGAAGATCGGCGGGTTTCCCAATCTATATAGTGAGGACTTCTCTCAACTTACCCTGTCCTTCCGGATCTACAACAGCAAGACGCAGAAATTCATCGACGAGCAGGGGCTTCGAGAGCTGTTGGCGCGAATGAATACGGTAATTGGGGGTTCTCTGCCGGCGGGAGTTCGGACCGAGATCTGGGGCCAAAGCCTCCAGTACCTATCTCTTTCCAACCTTCTGCGCAGGAATCTGAGCAAGTCTATGTTTCTGTCTGTGCTTTTTGTCCTGGGTATCACTACCTTGGCCTTCCGTTCGCTGGCCTGCGGATTGCTTGCAATTGTACCCCTGGTAACCGGTGTTATGCTCAATTTCGTTTTTATGGCTGCGTTCAGAATACCCCTGGATATGACAACGATCATGGTATCGGCGGTCGCCATAGGGGTCGGCGTGGATGATGCCATCCATTTCATCATCCACTACCGACAGAGCAACGATGTCGCCGAGACCTTGTTGGCCACCGGTAGGCCCATTCTCCTGACCACGGTATCCATCGTGGGCGGCTTGCTCGTATTGACACTGGCTAGCTTCCGTCCGATCATATACTTCGGAATGCTGGTGGTGTTTACCCTGTCGGCTACCTGTGTCAGCACCTTAATCGTGTTGCCCGCGCTTCTGGGTCTGATTCGTTCCTCCGCGAGCAGCAAATGATCCTTTATCCGTCTGTTTTTAGCTACATATTCAAGTTTTTTCTAAGATTTTTTTTACGTTTTTTCCTGAAGATACGACATCGCGTACACTGCGTACTTCCAGATGGTCCGAAAGTAATCGCGGTCAACCATCCCACCGTATGGGATGCTTTTCCTATCCTTTCCTTTATGAAAGGCGCAACCATCCACACTCTCGTGGAAGAACAGGTTTGGTCCTTCCTGGTACCGCGGATCATTTTCCGCCTGAGCAATCAGATCGTCCTGTACAGGAGTGAGAAGTCACTGCAGACGATAGAAGACGCCATGTTCGTACTTTCGAAGGGTCATTCGGTCCTTATTGCGCCCCAAGGGGAACGCACCGCTCCGGGCAAAAGGGTGAGGGCCCGCCGGGGGGCGGCGCGGCTGGCCGTCTGCGGCCGGGCGGCTGTTGTGCCTGTCGGTGTATGGATAGACGAAAAGAACATCGTCATGAAAGAGGTACGGTACAGGTATCAAGGCAGGAGCTACACGGTCGACTCCTATTTCCCCCGCTTCCGCAGCAACTACGGATTCATCGTTGGCAGGCCGATATACCTAGATTCCTATTTCAATGAAGATCAGGCCACCATAAATTACCAGAAGATCGCTACGGATATCCTGAACAGGATATACGAGCTGTCCGCCAGGGCGAAGAAGCTTTTTTATCGCTAGGCGTTGGCCTGATGTGGTTTGCTCTGGTCTGAAGGTCTAAGCCAAGGTCTTGATGTAGCAGCGCCTGCGCTTATGCTGCCGGGCGTCGTAGTGTTTCCAGATCGCCTGTACCTGGGTGTTGAACTCCAGCTCTGGATTCGTTTCTGCGCTGCGAATGCCATTCGCGATGGCGTTCCTGGTGATCTCGGTCATAAGGATGGCGGTGAGGCCGCGGGCCTGGTAGTCCGGTCTGATCGCCACCAGCAGGAAGTCGATATATTTGGAAAACTTCAACGCCCACAACAGGTGAATGAATCCAAAGGGCAGCAGCCGTCCTCGCGACCGTTGAAGGGCGCGGGACAGCGAGGGCATGGCCAGGCCGCAGGCCACGATCGCATCGTTTTCGTCGGTGACGATCTTTATGTAGTCTACATTTAAAAATCCAAAATACTGCTTGACGTAGGTTGCGACCTGCTCTTCGGTCAGGGGGACGTACCCGTAGAGGTCGTTATACGCCTCATTCACCAGCTCGAACATACCTTTTGCGTAGCTGAGAAAAAGCTTTTTTCGCCCTCGCACGATCTTTAATTTGCTTCTCTGGAGTACCAGGGTCTGCAGGCGAAGCGCTTTTTCGGGTATCTGTTCGGGCGCCTTGATTTCAAACTCCACCCAGTCCACGTCCTTGTGGTAACCGAGAGATTCCAGGTGCTGGGGATAGTAAGGGTGATTATACAGAGAGGACATCGTGCCAAGCTCCTCGAACCCTTCCACCAGCATTCCCTCCCTGTCCAGGTCGGTAAAACCCAGGGGACCGTGCACGGCACTCATCCCTTCCTCCCTGGCCCAACTCTCCACCGCCTGCAGAAGGGCCGCGGAGACCTCCCGATCATCGATGAAATCGAACCAGCCGAACCTGCAATACCTCTCCTTCCATTTATCTATGAACTTATCGTTGATGATGCCGGCGACGCGGCCCGCAAGCCTTCCGTTTTGCTCAGCCAGGTAGAGCTTGACTCTGCAGTGTTTAAAAGCCGGGTTCTTTTCCTTTTGCAGCGTGTTCCACTCGTCGAGGAGGAGAGGAGGGACCCAGTATCTGTTCTTCTTGTATAAGGCGAAGGGAAATTTAATGAATCTCGCCAGATCTTTCTTGTTTTCGACCTCGTAGATGGTGACGCTCATTCGCTCCCTTGCTTTCGCCTCCTACTTTGATACAACACCTGCGCCAACATTGCAATATTTCGGCCGAGCATAATCGTCCGGCCGACGCGGAGCATCGCGCCGTCGTAGCGCACGGCCGTCTCTGAGCTTGGCGGTTACGGGAGCTGAATCGGGTTCCGCTCTTCGCCCTGAATGATTCCTTCTATCGCCCTCAGGGCCGTTCGTTTTCCGCTCCTCTCGACCATATCGACCAGCCTGGCGAACTCTCTTCGATCCTCCAGGCGCCTCAAGGCGGGGTAGAGCTTCTTCAGCTCCTGGAACCCTTTGCGGATATCGAGCTTGAAGCTCGGCAGGCGTGAACTGCCTCGGCGCCCGCTGTTCAGGCTCTTGCGAAACCGGTAGTCCTCGTCCAGGGCCGAGCAGATGCCTTTACCCGCCAGTCTGCGGATCAGCTCCGTTTGCACCAGCTCCCTCATCCTGTCCAGATTGGTTTCGGATCGGAAGGTTACGGGTAGCGATACGGTAACCAGCAGCTCCCCCTCGGCCGTGTATTGGCTGATCCAATCCGTGTAAAATCCCTTTTCCAGATTGATCGGCGTGGCGCGCGGCCGAAGGGTTATGCTTTTATACTCCCGCAGTTTGTCCCTCACCAGGGCTACACGGCCCTGCAGCTCCCGATTTCCCGGCTGTTCTTCGAGCTGTTGATGCAGCCCGGGTAGAACTTCGTTTTCCAGGTAGTGGATGGCTTGGGACAGAGGCATCTTCATGCGTCCGGCCGACAGCAGTTGTTCTCCTCCCTCCTCAATCCCGTAAGGCGGGTCCTTTTGCCATTCTCGAGCCAGCACCGGGAGGAAGAAGTTCACCAGACGGCGGAGCAGCGGCGGAAGATTTTCGGTCTTGAATGCCTGCTGGTAGCGGTCGTCGGGAGAAATGAACTTGCGAACCGACTCGAGGATCGCCCGGGCCAGCGTCTTGAGCTTGCGTTCATCCTCGACCCTGGATTCGAGAAACCCGCCGCCGCCTTTGAGTATGAACTCCTGCAGTTGCTCCCGCATCTCCCCATAACCCGGTGCCTCACTGATCTGATCTTTCTGATCTTCGGAGATATTCAGTCCGCGCAGCTCTTCCAGCAACCTCACTGCCTCAGCCGCCTTCTCTCGAATGACCTCGGACGGCGAATGCCTCTCGCTTTCGGAAGCAGGCCTGCCGGGATCGAAACGATCCAGCAGATGGTTGGAGATCGCCAGCTTCACCGATATCAGCTCCAGCACCATATCGATGTCCTTGAGTCCGGAATATAGAAGATCCTGCTCGTTCATCTCCTCCTGCAGGACGATCTCCCGGTCCAGCATCCTCTGCAAGACTCTGTCACCGTACCCTTCAAGCGATCGTTCCATAACTGCAAACCGTCAGTGCACTCATAACGAGGGCAGCTTCCGCTTCTAACGTAATCATATCACGTGCTTCAGGTCAAAAATGGGAATTTATACAATTTTTTAAATAAATTTACTTAAACCTGTAACTTTTTTTCCTGTATGTTGTTTTAAAAAGATAACACAAACAACAGGGCCCCCGGGGTTTCCACCTCCTTTACCTGGGGGCCCTCCTCATTTTAGCACACCAGAAGCCAGCCGGCACTCGATGGGAGCTATCTCGCGTTTACCTGCAACGCGCTGCGGACAGCGGTCTTGTACCTCTGAGCCGACAGTGACGGTGACATACTACCCGCTCATAGGTAGCGCCGCAGGGTTCTCCCCGCTTCGTCCAGTCCCTGCAGGTATTCACGCCGCTCGGTCTCCGAAAGGGATGCCTCCTTGTTTCTGCCGGAACGGCTGAAACTGAAGAAGCGTATTCTCCGGAAGCGGGCGAGCTGTTCCGAGCCCTTCCCGAACGCTTCTTCCAGCTTCTTTTCCACCTTCTCCTTCCAGTCCTTGAACTTGGACTCCTCCGGCTGGCGGGACTTCAAGCTGTTCAGCTCGCCGATAAGCGACTGCAGCTTGGAACGGTCCTCTGCTGTCATATCCGGTGCTCCTCCTTACACCATTGGAATACTCTGTTATCGCTGCCCGTCACTGCAGAAACAGCTCCTCCTTGAATGGCTCGAGATAACGGCTGGCCATGATGGACAGTGGTTTCACTGCCAGGACGAAATGCTCGGAGAGATACTGTAACACCTGTACGGTCCCCTGTAGTCGCTCCTGCTCTAAGGGGCTCGATCGATACCGCTCCATGAGCTCTGCGTACTCGGCGGCAGCCCTGTAGAAACGAGTCCCGTATTTCTCCAGCTCCTCTTTGTCCTTGCCTGCAAGCCGGGACGCGGATTGTTTATCCCGCGGCGCGCCGACGGTTCTGCCTTCCAAGAAATCGGGAAACACACCGCGGGTAAACAGGCAGATATCAGCGATTCTTTTGTAGGAAGGAAAACGTTGTTCTTCCGCCAGGATCTCGCTGTAGCGGATAAGGCTGTCGATGTCGAAATCACTGAAACGGTACTTCCTCCATATTCCCTTGCGAATCCGCACCGGGATCGTAAAGCTGTTAATGCGCACAAACGAGGCCAACATATCTGCCAGGTAGTTTCGCATGCGCCTGTTTTCGAGAAATCGAACGACCTTGCCGCTGTCGAACACCAGGGCTGGACTTCCGAAACCGGTCTCGACCGTATAGGACCGTTCCTTCAACTCGAATTTGACCTGATTCAGCAGCACGGTAAAAAAAAGTTGCGGAGAGACCCGGACCAGGGATTGCGGATCGTCAACGAGAATTCGAAACAGCTTATCATCGGCCAACATTCCCTCCAGGATATCTGCATCTTCTTGAAGTATTTTGATCATCCGTCCCTGCTCCCGATAACCCGGCATGAGCGTGCGTATTACAAACAGCAAATCGTTTTCTGAAAGAATCCAGGCTGTCTCGTTCATATTCGCTATTTTCCGTGCTTTTACGTTCTTTATCAAGATCGCTTCCACCGGGGCGCATCAGGCGCTGCCGGTTGACGCAAGGCAGGATACCCTGATACTGTAACGGGCAGTAAGATGACCTGCGGAGCGGCTCATGGTGAAAATTTTTCAGGGGGATTACCAGACTGTCCAGCGAGACGTAAACAACTGGATTGAAGTATACAAGCCGACGATCAACGATTTCGAGCAATCGCTGGTCGTGATGGAGCACAACATCATCGTGCTGCTCACGTTCTTGTATGAGGCAAAACCCGAGACGCAGAAAGTACAGTATCGAATAAATAAGTAGGAGAGTGGGGCTCGAGTTGCTGCTTCTTGAGTTGTTCCTTATCTCCTCTGTTCTAAATCCTTAGGAACCGTGAAAAAAAATAAGCACCCGGAGGGCGGAATACTATGATCGAGCCGGATTTCGACAAAATGAGCGGGCTAGTGCCCGCGATAGCCCAGGATTTCAAAAGCGGAGAGGTGCTGATGCTGGCCTTTATGAACCGCGAGGCTTGGGAAAAGACACTTCAAACCGGGACAGCCCATTACTGGTCCCGCTCCAGAAAAACCCTCTGGAAGAAGGGGGAAAGCAGCGGCAATACCCAGGAGATCAAGGAGATACGCATCGATTGCGACAGCGATTGCGTATTGCTCAAAGTCCATCAGCTTGGAGGCGCAGCTTGCCATACCGGCTACCGGAGCTGTTTTTTCACCGTGATTCGCGGCCGGGAGGCGGTGATCGACGGCGAGAAAATATTCGATCCGAAAATGAAGTACGGAGACAGGTGAGATGGACAGGAAGCGACTGAAGCTGGGAATCCCCAAGGGCAGCCTGGAGCAGGCTACGATCGAGCTGTTCAACAAGGCAGGTTGGCGTATAAACATATCCTCCAGGAATTACTTTCCGTCGATCGACGATCAGGAGATAAGCTGTGCGTTGGTGCGCGCTCAGGAGATGGCTCGTTACGTGGAAAGCGGGGTGCTGGATGTAGGATTGACCGGATTGGACTGGGTTCTGGAAAACGAATCGGCAGTGGAGATGGTCGCGGATCTGGTTTACTCCAAGGCGACCGCGAAGAAGGCGAGCTGGGTCCTGGCCGTTCCCGTGGATTCGAAGATAAAAGCTCTCAAGGATTGCTCGGGGAAGAGGATCTCCACCGAGCTGGTGAACTTCACCAGGCGCTACTTCGCCGAGAGGAACATCCCGGTTGAAGTAGAGTTCTCCTGGGGCGCCACCGAGGCAAAGGCAGTAGAAGGACTGGTGGACGCTATCGTGGAGGTAACCGAGACGGGCTCCACGATCCGGGCGCACGGATTGAAGATAATTCATACGCTTTTAGAGAGCAACACCAAGCTCATCGCCAACCCCAAGAGCCTGCACGATCCCTGGAAGCGGCAGAAGATCCGGCAGATTGCTCTGTTGCTGCGAGGCGCCTTGAATGCGGAAAATCTGGTGGGTCTCAAGATGAACGTTCCGGAGGACAGGCTGGATGCGGTGGTGAAGATACTGCCCTGCATTACAGCGCCGACGATATCCAAGCTGTACAAGATAAACTGGTTCGCTGTAGAATCGATGGTTGCGGAAGCCGTAGTGCGGGAAATCATTCCCAGACTGATCGAGCTGGGTGCAGAGGGGATCATCGAGTACTCCCTGAATAAATCTGTAGGCAGTCAGGACCGTATAGCCTGAAAAAACGCCCTGGTGGATATGCTGCGACAAAAAGAAGCCCGCAGCATTAGGAGGGGGGTCCTTTTAGCCACGGGCTCAAAAACTAAGGAGGAAATTGTCAATAAAAATATAATAAAAGGTTACGAAAATAGTCAAGAAATTTCCAAATTCCGTATAAGGATGATCCGTGAGTACCGGCACCCCGCTTCTCAGCATCCTGAATCTTTCATTTCGCTATCCCGAGTACCCGGGATTGGCTACCCGATCGTTATTTTCTGATCTGAATCTAGAGCTTCCACGAGGCTGTACAGGCCTGCTGCTTGCTAAGCCGGACTTCGGCAAGACCACGTTGTGCAGAATACTGGCCGGACTGGTTCCGCGTTTTTCAGGCGGAGAGCTTGAGGGGCGGATCCTGCTGGGAGCACTGGAACTGCTGCACCAGCGGCCTTACGAGCTGCTGGAGGAGGTCGGGTTGGTTTTTCAAAACCCAGGGGAACAGCTATTCCTCTCTCGTTGCGACTCCGAGGTCGCCTTCGCCCTGGAATCTCTGGCCGTATCCCGGGAGGATATCGAAAAACGGATCCGGAACGCACTGGCCGAATTGGGCCTTGAAGCGTATCGCAGGCGAAATCCCCACACTCTCTCCGGCGGTGAGAAAAAGAAGCTGCTTATCGCCTGTATTCTGGCCGTGGATCCGCGGTTGTGGCTTCTGGACGAGACCCTGGAGGAGCTGGACGCCGACACGAAGGATAAGCTGATGGCTCTGCTCGGACGGCGCAACCGTACCGCCCTGATCCTCTCCGCCAAATGGCACGATCTGTTCCGCAATCGGGTTAGTGACATTTTTCTCCTGGAAGACGTCGGAATAAACAAAATCAGGCAGAAGCCGGGAAGCCGCGGTTTTCACGAGCTGCTCGTGGAAAAGGGATTCGTGCTGCCCGAGGAAAAGCTGAAAAAACCGTCTCAGGAAACCGAGCCGCACGGAGTCGAGCCCATTCTTGAAGCCACGGATATAGAGTTTCATTACGAAACCGGTGGACAGGGGGAAGGCCGGCCGTTCAGGCTGGCGGTCGAGGAGCTGCGCCTGTATCCCGGCCGGACCGCGGCCCTGGTGGGAGGCAACGGCTCGGGCAAATCCACCCTGGCCCGAATACTGTGCGGCTTGCTCTCACCCCGGCGAGGATCGATCAGGATTCGAGAGGGAAAAGAGTTGGGACCGGCTGACCGGGCCGTCCTGCATCGCTTTACCGGGTACTTGTTTCAGGATCCGGACCTGCAGATATTTCTGCCAACTATATTCGAGGAGCTGTCCCTCGGATTGAGGCAAATGGCCCTGGATGCCGAGGAGATCAAACGGCGGGTCGAACGGGCCGCCGGCCTGTTTCATCTTCCGGATACCGAAACGCCCCCGTCGCTGATGAGCTACGGGGCCCGTAAAAGACTGCAGGCGGCGGTCTACTACCTGCTCGATCGCCCGCTGGTGATCATTGACGAGGGAGACTCCGGGCTCGGGGTCATTGATTTCGCCGAGATGGTCCGGATCTTTCAGAAGCCCGACTGCTCTTTGTTGTTTATAACTCACGATCAGCGCCTGGCCGACGCATTAGCCGACCGGGTGCTGTATCTGAGTGAGGGACGGCTGGTATGACCGGAAGTTTCTACAAGCCCGGCAGCAGCGCACTTCACCGCTACGACCCGCGAGGCAAGATCGCCCTACTGCCGCTGCTGGTGCTTACCTTCTTCCTCCCCATGCGGATCTCCCAACTCTGTCTATATCTGGCTGTCGTCTCGATATTGTCCGTCGTATTTCTGGGTCTGAAGGACACGCTGCAGCCGATCCGCCTGATTCTGCCCATCCTGATTCTGGTACTTGTGCTGACTCCACCCTTCTACCGCCAGGGTCCCGCGCTTTTGGCCGTCCGGGGTTTCACTCTGGTTTCTCTTGGCGGGCTGGCCGAAGCGGCCCGTTTGGTGGTGCGGTTCACAGGTATTTCACTGATCTTCTTCTTGTTTCTGCGCAGCACCGATCCCGATTCTCTCGTTCTGGCCTTTCGTTGGTTCGGCCTGCCGTTTAACTTGGCCATGGTAATAAGCATCGCCCTGGAGTATATCCCTTATTTCGGCACCCTGTACGATCAGGTGCAGCAAGCCCACCTGCTGCGTTCGGCCGGTGAAGGCGCCCGGCGATCGCAGACTACAGGGCGAACTGTCGAGAGCGCCCGCCCTGAGCAGCGCAGGCGAGCCGGCTGCGGCCTGCGAAGGCGCCTGGCCGGCGGTATACCGACCCTGACCTCGGTGTTGATTCTATCGATCCGCCGCATCCCGACCCTGGCCATGACTCTCGAATCCCGGGGGGTAGGCCGGAAAAATCCGCGTACGTCGCTTCACCGTCTGCCCTACGGGCCGCCCCTGCTGCGCAACGCCCTGGTTACGGCCGCACTGGCGGGAAGCTGGCTGGCCAGCCTGCTGTTATTCCCCTAAGCCGGGATTTATTTTATACTTCAATGCCATGAACGATCAAAAGCGAAAGCGTATTCCAGCCAGCCCGGCGTTCCGCATCGCCTCCCTGGCGATTCTCACAGCGGTGACGGCGGTATTCACTTACATGGTGCGGATTCCCATCGCCCCCACCAGGGGATACCTCAACCTCGGAGATGTTGCCATCTATTTTACTGCCTTTACCTTCGGGCCGGTCAGCGCTCTCATCGCAGGCGGGCTGGGCACGGCCCTGGCGGACATCATTTCCGGTTATTCCCAATGGGCTCCGATCTCCCTGTTCGTCCACGGGCTCCAGGGGCTGGTGGCCGGACTGGTAGCCGGCATTGCCCGGCGGGAGCAAGGAGGTGGTTTCAACTGGTACTGGCTGGCAGGAGCGGCCGCCGGCACTGCGGTTATGTGCGGGGGTTACCTGCTGGCCGGCAGCCTGATGGTCGGTTTGGCCGCCGCCCTGGTAGAGCTGCCGGGCAACCTGCTGCAGAACCTGGCCGGGGTGGCCGGAGGCATTCCCCTGACCCTGGCGGTCCGCAGGGCCTATCCGCCGGTAACCGAGCTAGGCTGGTAAAGAATGAGCGTAAACCTCGCCGAGCTTCGCGATAACTTGAAAGAAGTCCGGCAGCACATCGCCGGGGCCGCCCGGCGCAGCGGCCGCGATCCGGCAGATGTACGGTTGATGGCTGTGACCAAAAGCTTCCCGGCCGACCAGATCCGGATAGCCCGCCAGGCCGGATTGGATCTGTTCGGAGAAAACCGGGTTCAAGAGGCCCAGGCCAAATACGAGCCGCTGGTGCTATCTGTTTCTGCTAACGAACCTCCGGAGGAAGCCCTTGGTCCCGTCGAGCTTCACCTGATCGGACACCTCCAGCGCAACAAGGCGAAAATCGCCGCCCGCCTTTTCCGTTGCGTTCAGTCCATCGACAAGCCGGAGACGGCTCGGGCGTTGGATGGACAGTGCGCGGAGGCAGGAACCCGGATGGACGTTCTACTGGAAGTAAACACCTCAGGTGAGGACAGCAAATTCGGATTCAGGGACGAAGAAAAGCTAAGACAAACCCTCGAGGAGGTTCTGGAGCTGGAGCAGCTCACTATCCGCGGATTGATGACCATAGGCCCGTTCACAGAAGATCGAGACCGGATACGACGGGCCTTCGCAGAACTCCGCGAGCTGTACGAGCGCCTGCAGGAGCATTATCCTCAGCTCGATCTGGATGTCCTGTCCATGGGGATGTCCGGCGATTTCGAGATCGCCATTGAAGAGGGAGCGACCCTGGTTCGATTGGGCACGGCCCTGTTCGGCCCTCGCCTCAGGTAGGCAACGATGAGCAGAGCGCTTCCGTTTGCTTTGATCCTCCTTGCGGCTGCTGCGTTTCCGCTTTTCTGCCAGGAACAAGAGCAGGTTCCCGAAGAATACGATAAGCAGGAGTTCTCGCCTTTCCTGAGGGACTTGAGGCGGGCCGAAATAATCATGCTCGGAACCTTACCGCTGACTCTTTTCCTGTCTCTGGAAGTATACGATTTCTATCGCTACGCCGACCATGACTGGGACAGAGCCTATGCCCCCTGGCCCTTTCGTGCTCCGGGTGCCGAGCCGTATTCCAGGAATGAAAATCTGGGAGTATTCATAGGTGCACTGTCGGCGTCCCTGCTTATCGCGATTGCAGACTACACCGTGGGTAAGATCAAGGCGAACAGGGCGGGCAGCCGTGGGGCAAGTGGGGGTGGGCGGAGCAAAAGTCGGGAGGTAGAGAGCGAGCCTTGAAGGAAGAGGACGAGATACGGAAGATAGCTCCGGAAGTCAGAACCGTCAATATACAGGTCGGCGCTGAAACACATGAGGCTGTCCGTATCGATTCCTACCTCGCCGGGCAGGCTCATCTTTTCACCCGCAGCCAGCTCAAACGGCGGATTCTATCGCTGCGGGTCAATGGCAAGGAAGCGAAATTAAGCAGGCACCTGCGCTCCGGAGACAATCTGGAGATTACTTTCACAGCGGCTGCGGGACCGGCGGTGGAACCGGAACAGATCGCCCTGGACATCCTCTTCGAGGATGCCAATGTTCTGGTGGTCAACAAACCCCAGGGTATGGTGGTGCACCCGGCCTCGGGGAACCGGTCCGGTACACTGGTGAATGCAATCCTGGGATACTGCACAGGGATCGGACGGCGGTTTTCGGAAGGTGAAACCAGGCCCGGGATCGTTCACCGGCTGGATAAGGATACCTCCGGTGTCATCATCACGGCCAAAAACCCGGATGCCCAGGAGTTCCTGGCCGCCCAGTTCCGCAATCGTCTGGTCGACAAGAGGTACCTGGCCGTGATCGACGGCCGAATCCCGGCTGCCGAGGGCCGGATCGACACCCGGATAGGCAGAGACCCATATCATCGCCAGCGCTTCGCCGTGCTGCCTCCGGGTACATCAGGCGGCAGGCGCAGCGTCACGGTATACCGGCAGCTCAGGGCGTTCAACGGCTTCAGCCTGGTTTCCCTGCAGCCCAGAACAGGCAGGACCCACCAGCTACGGGTGCACATGGCCTATCTCGGCTGCCCGATCGTCGGAGATAGGGTATACGGATGGAAGCGACGGGGAGGACCGGATCGCACCCTGATGCTTCACGCACAGCGTCTGCGCCTGAGACTTCCCGGAGAACAGCAGCCTCGGACCTTCAGGGCGCCCTTGCCGGAGCGCTTCCGTTCGTTTCTATCTTCAACCCGGTGACAGATAGGGATTGAATTTTTTTTCAATCTCCAACCGGGTGGGTGGTCCGTGCCCGGGGAAAATGAACAGGTCCTGCTCCAAACTCAGAATTTTCTTACGAATCGAGGAGATCAGTAGGGCACGCTCGTATCCTGTCTCGGTTCGTCCGATCGAGCAGGCTGACAGCGTGTCTCCGGTGAACAGCAGGCGGTCGATCAGAAAGCACAGCGAGTCATTGGAGTGACCGGGGGTCTCCAGGACCTTGAAAGAAAACTCCCCGCATTCTAAGGGGCTTCCTTCACTCAGCCGGGAAGCCGGCAACTCCAGACGCTCAGGATCGAAACAGAAGATGCTCGTCTCATATATCTTACGTACCGTTCTAAGTCCGTTCACGTGCCCATGGTGGATGTGGGTAATCAGAACATAGCGAATATAAAGCTTGTTGTCCTCAACCAGTCTCAACAGCCCTTCGTCGAACACTCCTGGATCGATGAGCACTGCATCACCGGGCCCGTCGGGACCGAGCAGGTAGGAGTTGGAGAAATGGAATATGGAGTAGTAGCTGAAAAACCTCACGGCTGCCGGGCTTGCTCCTCAAAAAACGCGTCTTCCGTGTTGGAAGAGCGAAAATCGACCTTCGATAGCCCGGCATGCTCGAAACGGACCTGCTTGAGATTGCAGTCCCGGAATCCGAGCTCTTCCAGCCGTGAACCGATGAAACGGCTGGCGTACAGGTCTGACTCGTCGAAGAGGGTTTTCCGGCAGCGGACACCGCAGAAGTTGCAGCGAGCAATATCCGAGCCCGTGAAGTCGGAATCGGCGATTTCCGCGCCGGCAAAAACCGCTGACAGCAGACGGCTCTTTCTAAAGCTGCAGCCGATCAGAACAGCGAAATCGAGAAACACGAACCTGATACTTGCCCCGTCGAAGTTGATGTTCGTCAGTTTGGCCCGGGAAAGCGCGCAGTGATTGATGCTCTTGCCGCTTAAATCCATATCCGCCAGCTCGATTAAAGAGAGATTCAGGTCGGCTATGGTATCCGCTGCAGAAAGCAGGTTCCGGATTTCCGCCGTGTACGCAGCGGGATCTTCCATGTGCATCAGGCAGACATCGCTGTTGTAGGCGGCCAGATTTGGGCAATCCGGCTCGCGGCAGGTTTTGAACGAAAACATGCAGTCCAGCTTAATCCAAATACAGTTTTCTACACAACCCTTTGATGTGCCGAGGGCCGGCGGCGGGCAGCGGGAGCGTTGCATGAGCTCGCCATTTACGTGTACTATTGCTTATGAGTCGTACTTGTTCCCTATGCGGCGCCGCAATAGACGAGACAATGCCGATCTTCCGCTCTACCGTATGCCCCTCCTGCGGCAAGGATTTGAAGATCTGCCGCAACTGCCGCTTTTACAGCGTGGGTGCTCACTGGGATTGTCTGGAAACCATTCCCGAACCAGTGGCCGACAAGGATAGAAGTAATTTCTGCGATTACTTCCAGTTCAGAGCGGAAGGCGGAGCTGTTTCGCCCACAGAGCAGAAGAAGGCGAAAGAGGATTTCAAAAATCTGTTCGGGAATGGCTGACAGACCGCTGTTGTTCTACGATTCCGGCGCCGGCGGGCTGCCCTACCTGGCTGCGGCCAGGCAGCGTTTACCTGGCAGGCGGCTCATCTACCTGGCAGACAGGAAATACTTCCCCTTCGGCGAGAAACCGGCCGAGCTCCTGCGCACCCTGGTGATAGAGAGCGTTTCGCTGGCGGTTGCGCGCTTCGATCCAGCCCTGATCGTGATAGCCTGCAACACGGCCTCGGTGGTGGCCTTGGAAGCGTTGAGGGAGCGCTTCTCGGCTCCCTTTGTGGGAGTTGTTCCTGCGGTCAAACCGGCCGCCGGGTGCCTGCGGGAGGGAAGGATAGCGGTCGTAGCAACCCGGCAAACGGCCTCCGGAGCCTATCTCGACAGGCTCATTCAGGATTTCGCACCGGGGCGTGAGGTGATCAGGGTGGCCGTGGCCCGTCTGGTGGAGCTGGCCGAATACGGCTACTTTGAGGTTGGTGACAGGGAAAAACGCGCCCTGGTGGCCGAAGAGCTTAAAGCTCTGCAGGCGGATGCCGTACAGGTCGTGGTTCTGGGCTGCACCCATTTCGTTCTTCTGGAGCGCGAGTTCCGTTCGGTCCTTCCCCAGGGCACGATGCTGGTCGATTCCAGGGAAGGGGTGACTAACCGGATCGTGTCTCTACTGGAGCAGCAGCGGCCGGATAAAAGCGGTGTAGAGTGCCGGAAGGACGCGGACCGTACAGGCCGCGGCCGCGAGAGCGGCGAGGCGGATCGCCGGGCCGGCCCCGTATTCCCGGCGGAGCTGTACCTTCATGGAGGGCGGGCGGATGTGGAACGCTACCGCCTGTTCGCCCGGACTTTCGACTTGCGCTTCTGCGGGTTTCTGGAAAAAGGAACTACATGAACTCGGAGCCTTTGATCGGCCAGGTGCTGCATGGAATAAACAACATTTACACTGTGGAGGTACAGGGCCGGCAGCTCCAATGCCGGATCAAGGGCAAGGTGCTCAAGACAAAGCAAACCGTGTACAATCCTATCGCCGTCGGCGATCTGGTTTCCCTGCATCCCGATCCCATTTCCGAAGATGTCGGCTGGATCGTCGAGCGTCGCGAGCGGCACAGCTCGCTCGTGCGCTGGAACAAGAAGCGCCAGGCGGTACAGGCAATCGCGGCCAACGCCGAGCTTCTGGTCTGCGTCGGCTCGGTGCAGTCTCCTCCTTTCCGCCCCCGCTTCATCGACCGGGTCCTGGTCAGCGCCGAGCACGGAGAGCTGGAGCCGCTTATCGTGGTCAATAAGAGCGACCTGGCCATGAATCGGGAAATCAGCGAACGGATCGACAATTACCGGAGCATCGGCTACAGAGTCATAGTCAGCTCGGCCCTCAACGGCAGCGGAACCGGAGAGCTGAAGCAGGCACTCGGCGGCCGGACAGCCGTGTTTTTCGGCCAATCCGGGGTGGGGAAGTCGAGTCTGCTCAACAGCATGTTCACGGAGTTGGACCTGCCCGTGGGCGATATCTCCTCCAAATATGACCGCGGCAGCCACACCACCAGTTTTGCCCGCCTGATCAGGACCCATGCAGGCTGCTCCATTATCGATACGCCCGGCATCAGGGAGTTCGAGATAGCCGGCATCGAGCCTCGGGAGCTGGCATTCTACTTCCCCGAGTTCTTAAGCTACGCCAAAGGATGTGCCTACCCGAGCTGCCGCCACCTCGACGAGCCGGACTGTGCTGTGCGCCGGGCGGTGGAGGCCGGAAGGATACATCCCGACCGGTACGAGAGTTATCTCAGGATTCACGACGATGTCGAAGCATTCACCCGCGCATTCCATGGATGCCCATACACTTGATCTGCTGGATTTTCCTCTCATTGTCGAGGCCCTGAAGGAACGCTGCCTGAGTGAAGCGGGAAGGCGGGAGCTCGACCGGCAGGTAATCTCTACGGACCCAGACGAAGTCGAGCGGCGAAAACAGCTCGCGGTCTCCTTTCGCCGTTTGCTGGAATCCGGCCGGGCGTTCCCCACCCTCGATTTTCCCGACGTGAGCGCGCTGGAACGGAAGTTGTTCAAGAGAGGGATCCAGTTCGAGGTCGAGGAGCTGTTTTACCTGGGCCGCTTTATCATTTCCGCGCGCAGGCTGCGCAAACACCTCCGCGATTCGGGAGAGCCGCTGCTCATCGAACCGGCTTCGGAGCTTCACGAGCTGAAAGAGCTGTCCAGGGAGATTTTCTCGGTCATCGACAAAGACGGGTCCTTGCGAGTGAGCCAGATTCCCGTTCTGCGGGAGATCCGCGATAGAATTCGAGCCCTGCAGAGAGAAACCCAAGCCCTGGCCAAGTCCTACCTGGGCAATCCCGCCTACCGGTCACTATGGCAGGCCGATCTTCCCGCCGAGAAAAACGGACGCACGGTCCTGCCGATCAAGAGCAACTTCAAGGGCCGCATACCCGGCATCATTCACGACGTATCCACCAGCGGCTCCACGCTCTATCTCGAGCCGGCGGAGATGGTGGAGAAAAACAATACTATAACCGAAGAGGAAAATCGCTTTCGCCGGGAGGTTCATCGAATACTGCGGGAGCTCGGCGCCAAAGTAACCAGACACTCCGAAGAGATCCAGTCGCTGATCCAAGGCGTGGCCCGACTCGATACACTGTACGCTCGTGCGCTGTACGCCATCCAGCACCGCTCGGCCCCCGCCCAGGAGGTGTCCGCCCAGGGGCAGGAAAACAGGCTCTGCCTCTTCGATGCCAGGCATCCGCTGCTCGGTAAAAGCTGTGTGCCCATTACCGTTCTTCTGGGCGGAGACTACCGGGTGCTGATCGTTACCGGGCCTAACACGGGAGGAAAGACGGTCACCCTCAAGACAGTGGGGCTGCTGGCCGCCATGAACCAGTTCGGGATGGAGATACCGGCCCGAGAGGACTCCTCCCTCAGTGTCTTCGACAATATCCTGGCCGATATAGGGGACGAGCAGTCAATAGAGCAATCCCTCTCCACGTTTTCGGCTCACATTGTGAACATCGCCCGCATCATCCGCCACTCCAGTTCCCGCTCTCTGGTGCTGTTCGACGAATTGGGGGCCGGAACGGACCCGGAGGAGGGAGTAGCCATTGCCATGGCTTTGCTGGACCATTTCATCGAGACCGGGTCTCTCTGCCTGGCCACCACGCATCACGGCATCCTCAAGAACTACGGCTATTCTCGGCGGGGGGTGGAGAACGCGGCCATGGAGTTCGACGTGGAGGAACTGCGCCCGACATTCCGCATCATCATCGGGATTCCGGGCGAAAGCCACGCCCTGGAAGTCGCCCGGCGCGGCGGCATTCCCGAGCAAATCCTGAGTACCGCAGGCCAATACCTGAAAGAAGAACGCGGGGACACCGCCGAGCTGGTCGCCAGCCTCTCGGAGAAGCAGCGCAGGCTGCTCGCCGCCGAGCAGCAGCAGCGCAGCCGTGAGAGCGAGCTGCGGGAAAAAACCCGTCAGACCGACTTGAAAGAGCTGAGACTGCGCCAGAAGGAACTCGAGCTTCGTGAACAGGGAGTCGCCGAGCTGAGACGTTTCCTGAAAGAAAGCCGCCAGCGCTACGAGCAGCTGGTTCGGGGCCTGCGCAACCTCGGGGATGAGGAAGAGCGCAGGCAGGCCAGGGAGTTCTTGCGGGAGCTCGCCGAAGGGATCGCGCGGAGGGAGCAGGCCCTGGAAGGAGAGCGCGGGGCGCTGTACCGCAGCCCGGAACTGGCACTCGAACAGGGGATGGAGGTTATTATCCGGGGGACAGGTAAGCGGGGTAAGCTGGTGAGGAAACAGAAGGGTGAGCGCTGGCTGGTGGCCACGGAAACGCTGAGGGGCACCTTTCCGGCGGAAGAGCTGATCCCGGCGCACTCCGTCCCCGAAGAGCCGGTCCTGTCAATCCGAGAGGAGGTCCAAAGCGCTCCCGCCGCCTACCAGCTCGATGTCAGGGGAATGAGGTTGGAAGAGGCCCTGGCCAGACTGGAGCAGCAGATTGACCGGGCCCTGGTGAGCGGGCTCACCGAGTTCAGCATCGTGCACGGTCTGGGGGAGGGGGTACTGCAGCGGGGAATTCACGATTTTCTAAAACACTCCCCCCAGGTCAAGGACTACCACTTCTCCGCCCCGGAGCAGGGAGGGTTTGGCCGGACAGTGGTCCGGCTGTGAAAGGTTTCTAGCCGTATTCTATCTCGGCGCCGCAGCGGCGTAACCTGTCCAACACCCGTTCGACCGTGCTGTCGGGAGTCGAGGCGCCGGCGCTTACCGCCACGGTGCCGAAAACGAGCATTTTCTCGATGTCGAGGTCCGAAGCGCCGGTAGCCAGGAAAGCCGGCCCGGCACTGCGGGCGATCTCGTAGAGCCGACGGGTGTTGCTCGAGTTGGCGTCGCCGATGATCAGCACCGCGTCCGCCTTGACGGCGTGCTCCTCGACCCAGCGCTGCCGCTTGAGAACGAACGGACAGAGGGTCCGGTGCACGCTCAACTCTGGAACCCGCTTTCCAAGAGCACGGACTACCTCTTCGAAAGCACGGGGTGTAATGGTGGTCTGAGCGAAGACGGCGGCCTTATGCTTCCCGTCGACCCGGGCGGCATCAGACGGGCTCGAGACCACGATGCCGCTGTCTCCTGCGTACCCCAGGTGACCCCGGACTTCGGGGTGTTCGAGGTTGCCCACGATCACTATTCGATACCCCCGGTTGCGTTTTTCCCGGATCAGCTCGTGTACTCGCTTCACCCGCGGACAGGTGAAATCCCCGTAACCGTCCGCCAGCGAGCGGAGCTGTTTTTCCTCCGCCGGCGGTACTCCGTGGCTGCGGACGACTATCGTGTCGCCCTTATTTATTTCCCCCAGGGTCTCGGCGATCTCCAGACCCTCCCTCTGCAGGGAGTCGGTGATCTCCCGGTTGTGTACCAGCGGTCCGTAAGAAATAATTCGGGTCGGGGCTACCCTCCCGTCGCGACCGGCAGGCGGCTGTGAAGACTTCGCTGCAACGGCCGCCCGTGCCGCATTCGGGCTGCCGGCCACATTCAGTCCGCCGGAAGCGCGGTGTCCGAGAAGCCTGCGGGCGCCCCGCATCGCCCGGCGTACCCCTGCACAGAGTCCAGCGTTACGATCGACAATCACTCTTGTCATAAGACCTGGTGGCCAGTATTATAAATGTTTGGAAAACCAAGGTCTATTGCGGTTGTGATATGAATCCCCTGCTCTTAGTTAAGATTCTGACCCGATGGGAGATCCTGGTCGTCTCGGGGGCCTGCATGATCCTGATCCCTCTGGTTTCCCACCTGGCTGCCCTGCGCCCGCGACGCAGACGCATCGAGTTCGTCCCCCCGGCCGAGAAGGTTCTAACGGAATCTCCCAGCGAGTAAGGGTCGGAAGGGGCGCGTGAAGAGCATCGTCATTAGAGGAGCGCGGGTTCACAACCTCAAGAATATAGATCTGGAGCTGCCCAGAGACAACTTCATAGTGATCTCCGGAATCAGCGGTTCGGGCAAGTCCTCCCTGGCTTTCGACACGATCTTCGCCGAGGGCCAGCGTCGCTACGTTGAGTCCCTGTCAGCCTATGCCCGCCAGTTCCTCGGCCGCCTGGACAAGCCGGACGTGGACTATATTGAAGGGTTGTCTCCGGCCATTTCCATCGAGCAGAAAAGCACTCCCCGCAACCCGCGTTCCACCGTAGGCACGGTCACGGAGATTTACGACTACCTGCGCCTGCTGTACGCCCGCATAGGCACGCCCCACTGCCCGCAGTGCGGCCGGGAGATAAGGGAGCAGTCGGTCGACCAGATCGTTGACGCCCTCGCAGGTCTACCCGAGGAGACCCGTCTGGTGCTGCTGGCTCCGGTGGTTCGGGGCCGAAAGGGCGAGCACCAGAAAATTCTGGCGGATGCTCGGAGGGCCGGATTTGTACGCTTGCGGGTGGACGGCGAGGTGCGCTCTCTCGACGAGCCGATCAGCCTGGACAAAAAGCGAAAACACAATCTGGAAATCGTGGTAGACCGGCTGGTGGTAAAAGCCGGAATCGCTCGGCGGCTCGGCGATTCGGTGGAAACGGCCCTCGAAGTAGGCTCCGGGCAGCTCGTTGCTGTGATCAGGGAAGGCGGGGCAGTGCGCGAAGAGCTGTTCTCGCAAGCCCTGGCCTGCCCCGAGCACGGAATCAGCATTCCCGAGCTGCAGCCGCGGCTTTTCTCCTTTAACAGCCCTTTCGGGGCCTGCCCGGAGTGCTCCGGTCTGGGCGTGACCCTGGAGTTCGATCCGCAGCTTGTTATTCCCGATACGAGCCTGTCGATCAACGAGGGCGCTATTGCCACCCATAATCCCAAGGCCAACTGGCACCGCAGTATTTTCAGCTCCCTGGCCCGCCACTACGGCTTCGATCTCGATACTCCGCTGGAAAAGCTCCCCAAGGAGATCCTGGACAAACTGCTGTACGGCAGCAAGGAGCAGATCCGTTTCCAGTACGTGAACCCGGAGCGCGAAGGGCGTTGGGAATACACCTCGAGCTTCAGAGGAGTCATGAATGAGCTGAGAAGACGCTATCTGGAAACCTCTTCGGATGGGGTGAAAGAGTGGCTAGAAGGCTTTATGAGCCAGGGACGCTGCCCCGCCTGCGAAGGCAGGCGCCTGCGGCCGGAGAGCCTGGCCGTCACGGTAGGCGAAAAAAATATTTACGAGCTTTCTACCTTGAGCGTCAAAATCGCTTATGAGTATCTCGGCACTTTGAAGCTGACCAGCACCCAGGAGCTCATAGCCCGGCAGGTACTCAAAGAGATCAAGGCGCGTCTGGGCTTCATGATGGACGTGGGGCTGGATTACCTGACCATTGAACGGCGGGCTTCCACGCTTTCAGGAGGGGAAGCGCAGCGCATAAGGCTGGCCACCCAGATCGGCTCCTCCCTGGTAGGCGTGCTGTACATCCTGGACGAGCCGACAATCGGGCTGCACCAAAGGGACAACCGCCGGCTTCTCGACACGCTTCTGCGCCTGCGTGACCAGGGAAACACCTTGATCGTGGTAGAGCACGACGAGCAGACCCTGCGCACGGCGGACTACATCGTGGATCTCGGTCCCGGGGCGGGGGCAGGCGGCGGTCGGGTCGTATTCGCCGGGACGTATGAAGACATCCTGAACCATGAGCAATCCCTGACCGGAAAGTTCCTTTCAGGAAGACTGGCGATCGAGGGTCGAACCGTCCGGCGGGCGGGCAACGGCAAAGCGATCACTATCCGGGGAGCCGCCGAGCACAACCTGAAAGGAATCGCCGTTCATTTCCCTCTGGGTGTGCTAACCGTAATCACCGGGGTCTCCGGATCGGGAAAGTCGAGCCTGCTTACCGATCTTCTCTATCCCGTTCTGGCCAACAGGGTAAACCGGGCTCATCTGCCCGAGGGCAAGTACGAAGCCATCGAGGGGGTCGAGGAGATCGACAAGGTAATAAATATCGATCAGAGCCCCATCGGCAGAACGCCCCGGTCCAATCCGGCAACCTATGTCGGCGTATTTACTCCTATAAGGCAGCTATTCGCTTCCCTGCCGGAGTCCAAAGCTATGGGCTATAAGCCGGGACGTTTCTCATTCAACGTCAAGAGCGGGCGATGCGAGAACTGCCGGGGCGCCGGCACCATCAAGATCGAGATGCACTTTCTTCCCGACGTATACGTCACCTGTGATGTGTGCAGAGGCAAGCGATTCAATCGAGAAACTCTGGAGATACTGTACAAAGGCAGGAATATCGACGAAGTGCTCGAGATGACAGTCGACGAGGCTTACGAGTTTTTTAGAAGGATTCCCGTGATCGAGCGCAAGCTGCGGGTGCTCAGGGAGGTCGGCCTGGGCTACGTCCAGCTCGGACAATCGGCCGTCACCCTGTCCGGAGGCGAAGCGCAGCGAGTCAAGCTTTCTCTGGAGCTTTCCAGGCGCAGCACCGGTCGCACCTTCTATATACTCGACGAGCCCACCACCGGTCTGCATTTCGCCGACGTAAAGAAGCTGCTCGAGGTGCTGGACCGACTGGTGGATAAAGGCAACACGGTTGTGCTGATAGAGCACAACCTCGACGTGATCAAGCAGGCCGACCACGTGATCGACCTTGGTCCGGAGGGCGGCGAGAAGGGAGGAGAGGTTGTTGTAACCGGAACTCCGGAAGACATAGTTCGCTGCCCCCATTCCTTTACCGGCCAGTACCTGAAAGGTGTGCTGGAGACGATACACGCGTGAACCGGGACTTGCTTGTTTTACCGGGGCTGTTTCTGCTGATGAGCGCTTTACCAGGCCTGGCCCAGGAACCGGAGGCGGCCGCCGCCCAGGAGCAGGGACCGGAAGAGGAAACGACCGCCGCTGCAGACCTGATCCGTGAGACATTGGCCGAGGATATCGAGACGGCAAGCTACTACGAGCTGGCCGCCTGGTGCCGCGAACTGGGCCTGGAGGATGCCGGTACCCGCCAGGTGCTGCAACAGAGGTTGTACGCCTACTACCAGATCCCAGGGGCCGCCCCGCCAGTAGAGGGGGGCAAGAAACGGCTTCTGGAGATCAAGTCGGCCAAAGAGACCCAATACTTCACGGTCGAGGAGATCGACGAGGACTACGTGCTCCTGCTGGGGGATGTGCTGGTTGAGCTGCAGGAAGAAGAGGCCACTCACCGCATTCGGGCCCATCGGATACTGCTCAACCAGACTGAGAACATCCTCACTGCCGAGGGCGGAATCGAGTACACCCTGATCAAAGGGGAGGAGGAAGAAGTATTCCATGGCGAGCGGTTGACCTTCAATGTGAAGAGTTGGGAGGGCGTCTTCTTCGGTGGGGAGATGGAAGCGGAGCGGACCGTGGGCGGACAGCCGATCCGTTTCCGCTTTTTCGGAGAGTCGATCTCGCGGTTGGAGAACAACACCGTAGTCATGGACAGGGGCCGGATCACCTCTTGCGACCAGACCGAAAGCCCTCATTACCATATCCGGGCCCGCAAGATCTGGATTCTGGCCCCCAACGAGTGGGCCATCCTGCATGCCGTTCTCTACGTGGGACGCGTGCCCGTTCTCTATCTCCCTTTTTTCTTTCACCCAGGGGAGGAGTTCTTCTTCCATCCAGCCATAGGCTATCGGGACCGGGAAGGGAACTTTGTCCAGACTACTACCTACCTGATCGGACAGAAGAAACGTACCGCCAGCGCGCTGTCCTTCCTGGCGGCCACGGAGGAAAGCACGGTCGAGTACGAAAGGGAGATCCGCGGGCTGTTCCTGCGTGATACGGGGGTAAAGAAGAGTCCCTCGGAAGAGAACAAGTTCCTAAAGGTCATGCTCGATTTTTATTCCCGTCTGGGGGGTTTCGCCGGAATCCAGGGGAACTTCCCTCCCAAAGTGGATTTCCGCTTCGGCCTGGGAGTTAGCCGCACGCTTTACCCGGTCTCGGGCTCCCTGGCCTATACTCAATGGATCGAAGAGGATGAGGAGTATCACTCCGAGTGGAACGAATCCTACCTGTTCGGGCTGCCGCTGCCGCTGCGTTTCGGTCTGGATGCCGGCTGGAACGTCGGCAGCGGCGGCTATCGGTTGGCTGGTACCTTCGAATACTATTCGGACCCCTACTTCACTAGCGATTTCTTCAACCGGGCCGAAGAAACCGGGCTGACCAGGCTGCTGGGGATCGATTCGACGGAATCGGATACGACGGAAGAGCAAGAGAAGAGGAACCTGACCTGGGAGCTGGACGGCACAGCCGATTTCTCGGGTTTCCTCGACACACCCTTGGTGAAGAAGCTGTCTGTCAAGTTTATCAAAGCCACATTGCTCTGGAACAGTAAAGACAATAATTCGGTTGGAGATTACGACCCGGGACGGCTGTTCTACTACCCGGTAAGCTTCAAAGTTCCCAACGCCTCGTTTGAAATGAGCGGCGAACTGCTTAATATAACCCGGCCGCCGGTACGCAAGCCAGCAAAGTCGCAGGAGGCGACCATGACTCCCACCGATTCGCAAAGTCAGCTCCGTCCTCCCGCCGACCTGGAGGAGGCTGCGCCAATGGCCCGGGAACCGGGCAAAGGGGGTGAGGCTTCCCGAGGCACGCTGCCTTCTACTACGCAGCAGCTCGATCTTCGTCCCCCGCTGAGGCAGGCCGACGAACCGGCGGCTCTGGCCAAGACCCCGCTGAGCTTTACCCTGAACTACAAAATGCTGCCCAACATGATCGTGGAGCAGAGCTTCGATTCTAGCGACTGGCTGAAACCGGCCGACGTAGCCTACGATCTGAAGTACACCAGTTTGGAGAGTACCGGCAGCTCCAGCCTGGAGGGTACACTAGGGATCATGGAGAACATGCTCCGTATAGACGGAGATTTAATCTATACGGGCAAGTACCGCACGCGCTTCCGGCAGGAATTTCCTGCCGGAAGCGCGTGGGACAGCCTGGTTCTCGCAGACCAGCGCTACACCCAGATGGGCCTCAAATCCGTGCTGGGCGTGGACTACTTTCCCTTCGCCGGAAATCCGGTTTTCGGCAACTCGGTGCTGTCCTACGATCTGGGCTGGACCTTCTACCGCTACCTCCGCAATGAGACACTGTCCACCCTGGCTGACCCGGTGTACACCGGCGAGGCGTTTCAGTGGGACGAGCAGACGGTGAGCCTGCACTCGGCAGAGGCGGCCCTGAAGTGGCTGATGTGGCGCAAGGAAAGCTCCTTTTCCCTGTCCGCCCAGGTGCCTCCCAGAGAGGTCAATCTCGCCGGTGACCTGAGCTTGAGGATCTGGCTGCTCACCACTACCGTCAACTCGGTGTTCAAGCAGGAGCCGGGCGGCACCTGGGACCCCCAGCCCCTGATTCTGAAAGAAACGCTCGATCTCAGCGAGAATATCCGGCTGGAGGAGGAGCTTCGCTTCAATCTGGATCCCGGTTACCTCGACCGGAGCCTCACCTCGCTGAGCCTATGGGGATTCTACGGGTCGTTCAGCGCCGAGATGATGAGGCCGAAGGAGCTCGTTAGCGGAGAATGGCAGGACGCCAGCACTCATGAACAGTTCCTGCCGTCCTACGTTACCCTGGGCTATAAGCAGACCGGGGAGAAGAGATATTTCTGGAAAAACCGCCTGCGCCTGCAAACATCCCTGGACACTTCCTGGTCTATGAATATAGAGGAGTTTACCAAGAGCAGCCTGGATTTCTCATTTACCATAGCTCTTTACGTGCACGAGTTCCTGGAGCTGTCCTTTACCTCCCACTCGTACAACAATCGGACCTTCCTGTACTTTCCGGGGCTGGCCAAAAAGCTGGGCCAGCCCTGGGTGAATCCGCTGGCCGACCTGTTGAAATCCTTCAACATCTTCAACCTGGAGGACAGGTATGAATCCAACTTCAACCTGGGCAGTATCTCGGTGACGGCGGTGCATCATCTCCACGATTGGGACTTGAGCCTGACCTACGAAGGCAGCCCTGTGCTCAGCGAAGATACCAGCAGGTACGAGTGGACAAACAGCCTGTCGATCGTTCTCCAGTGGATACCTATTCCCGAGATGCGCAGCACAGTGCGCCAGGAGGAGGGCATATTCTATTTGCGGGGTTGACGCGGCTAGCCGCGGGAGGTACATTCAACGCATAGGAATATTATGGGTAAACACCTGGCGGTGGTCCTTAAGAA
>CAYMEK010000036.1:34575-42905 GCA_964389305.1 uncultured Spirochaetaceae bacterium | reverse complement strand
TGACCAGCATCATGAGCGTGCTGCTGATCGGCCTGGGCGTGGATTACGGCATCCAGATGGTGGCCAATTTCACCACCTTCCGCGCCGACGGCTTTAACCCCGCGCAGGCTCTGCGCCATACCTTCACCAAGGCGGGAATGGGCATCGTCCTGGCCGCCGCCACCACGGCGGTAGCATTTTTCGTTCTCTGCGGCACCGGTTCCAGGGCCTTCAGCCAATTCGGATTGGTCATGGGCAGTGGGATTCTGACCTGTCTGCTGGCCATGCTGTTCCTCCTCCCCGCCCTGCTGTACTGGTTTGGAAAGAAGGATGTCTCCCGTTCGCATATCCCGAACATCGACTACGATTTCCTGGCCGGTCTGGGCCGGTTTGCCCATCGAAGGCACCGGGCCACCCTGGCCGCGGCCCTCGTAGCCACGGCCGGGCTTCTGCTGTCCGCCTTGTACCTGAATCGCCTGGAGACGGATTGGATGAAGCTCGAACCTGAAGGGATGCCCTCTGTTCTCCAGTACCAGAAGGTTATGGCGAAATACGATATCACTCCCTTCCCCTCGATGGTGGTAGCCGAAAATCTTGAAGAGGCCCGGCAGTTGACCGAGGCTCTGGAGGAGGAATCGATGGTGGCGGAGGTGCGCTCCCTCGCTTCCCTGGTCCCCTCGGACCGGGAGCAGGAGGCGCGCCTGGCCGAGATCGCCGGGATTCGCAGCATGCCCTCCAGGTATGAGCCGATGGACTACTCGCCGGAGGACCTCGAAGCCTTCGCCTACGAGGTGCAGCGGCTGGAGTGGAACGTGATCGAGATTGGAGATCTTTCCGTGGCCGGACTGGGGGATGGAAACAAGGTTTTGAAAAAGCGCAACCGCATGATCCGGGAGATCTTCGGCGCCGAGGTGGGAAAGCCCGGGGAGGAAGTCTTTCAGAAGCTGATCCGCCTCATCGAATCCGATCCCGCGCTGTACGCCGGGCGTTTGAGCGTCCTGGATGCCGAGTTTGCCCGGGAGATGGATCGGATTGTCGCCGCGATGTCCCGGGTTGACAGGAAAATCACCCTGGAGGATCTTCCCGCCTCGATCACACGGGGTCTTCTCGACGAATCCGGCGACAAGACTCTGGTGATGGCCTATCCCAAGTCCGGCCTGTTCCACGACATGGACAGCATGATCCGCTTCAATGCCGCCCTGGATAAGATCTCCCCGCGCATCACCGGAAGCACCCAGTTCGGCATCGCCTGGATGGAGGAGATCGATTCGGCCTCGAAGCGAGCCGCCCTATTGATCTTCCTGGCGATTCTGGTCTTTGTGGCCGTGAGCTTTCGCAGCTTCCGCTATACCCTGTCCGCCGTTGTGCCGCTTGTAGTAGGAATGATCTGGATGCTTGGGATCTATCCTCTGCTCGGACTGTCGCTCAATCCGATCAATATTGCGGTGATCCCCCTGGTCATCGGCATGGGCGTCGATTTCGGCATTCACCTGGCCCACCGCTACAAGGTGGAGAGGGATATCGGTACGGTGTATCGCTATACCGGCAAGGGAGTATTTCTGTCGGCCAGTACAACGATGATCGGGTTTGGGTCCCTCGGATTGATCGGATCTTTCGGCTCGGTCTCGTCCATGGGAAGCATCCTGTTCATCGGCCTGGCCGCCTGCCTGGCCGCGGCGCTGGTCGTTTCACCCGCGCTGTTGCGCTTCGACGGCCCGGGAGAAACCGTGAAGAGGGACAGGAACATCGAAAGAAAAGAGAGGAGAGTATCATGAGTACGAGAGTTGGGGTGATTTCGGTCACAGCCGTGCTGCTTCTCGCCGTGCTGTCATCGGCCTTCGCAGATGAGCAGGCCCTGCGCATCATTCGCGAGGCCGAGCGGCGGTACAGCAGCGAGACGAGCAAGGCGGAACTGAGCATGCTGGTGTATCCCGATGCCGATGATCCCGGCAATGTCCGCGAGTTCAAGGTGATCAGCTACGGCAGGGGTGAGGAGGACTCCTACATGCAGTTCATCGAACCTCGGGCGATCAAAGGCTTGAGTATCCTCAGTCTCGGAGGAGATCAGTGGGTGTACTTTTCCTCCACCGGGCGGGTGCGGAAAATCGCCGGCAAGAGCAAGAAGGAATCGGTTCGCGGCGTCGGAGGAGACTTCAGCTACGAGGATCTCAGCACCGGCAACTGGGAGGAGAAGTACGAGTTCCGGATCGTGAGCAGCGACTACGCTCGCTGGGTGCTCCAAGGGAATCCTAAAGAGGAAGATTCGGTCTACTCCCGGATTCTGATCAGCGTCGACAAGGCGAATTATCTGACTAGCAAGACCGAGTACTACACCGAGGAGGAGGGCCACTACAAGGACCTGGAGATGAGCGAGGTCAAGGTAATGGGCGGGCGGGAGGTCCCGACCCGCCTGGTGATGAGGAACTGGGACAAGAACAGCATGACTGTGGTCATCACCCATGCCGTGGAGCACGACGTTCCGATCGACGACAAGTACTTCAACCCGACACGGTTTTACAGGTAAGGCTCCCGGAGCCCTGCTTCCGGGTGAGGAGGTAGACCATGAGAGCGAAATCGACGAAGTTCTGGATGGCTGCGCTCTGCCTGGCCGGGCTGTCCGTTTCCCTCCCGGCCCAGGAAGGCTTTTACGAGGAGCGTTTCAGCCTCTACGGCTACCTCGTAAACCTGTTCAACGTCAACCTGGAAAGCGAGGATTGGCGGGTGAGCGGCTCGGAGTACGGGAATGTCCTGTACGGGCGGCTGAAGGGGGACTGGAACCCAGAGAGCTCGTTGCGCTTCCACGCCGAGCTGGCCTACGATGCCCGCGTCGGCAACCGGAACCCCTATGTCCTGTACCAGAGCTACGGATTCGCTCTTCTGGACGGTCCCGCCACAGTCGAGACCGAGACCCAGGCCGATTATCCGACCGAGGATTTCATTCAGAGCGTCTCCGTAGACCACCTGTGGGGCTCGGTCAGCCTGGGACGCTTCGACCTGCAGTTCGGCAAGCTGCCCCTGGCCTGGGGAACCGGATACTTCTCCAACCCCACTTCGCGGGCGGCCTCCGCGGCCTTCCTGGAGATCGTGAGCGAGGAGACCCCGGGGACGCTGGCCGTGGCCCCCAGTGTGTCCTTCCTGGAGGGAAGGCTTTCGCTGCAGGGCTATGCGGCCTTCCAGGACAAGAGCCACAAGCGCCTCGCTTTTCAGAGTGACGGCGAGTGGGAAAACCTGCCCTTTGGTCTCAAGGTCCAGGGCATCGTGGGCTCCTTCGACCTGTCGGCCAGCCTGATCAAAGAGGTCGCCTATACATCCGGAGGGATCAACCGTCATCATTTCCTGGGGGCGGACCTGGTCGGCGCCGTATGGGACTTCGGCGTGTACGCGGAGGCGGCGCTGCGCCTGCCCTGGGACGCGGAGGCCAGGCGGTTCGACTGTACGGGTGAGACCCTGTCCGATCTGATCGAAGCCAGCCTGGGCTTCGACTACGTCATCCCGGTGCTGGAGGTCGATACCCGGCTCGAGTACTATCATTATGGTCCCGGCGAGCGGCGGAAAAGCGCCTACGATGTTATGGGACTGCTACAGGGCGAACAGGTCGTTTTGGCCGAAGATTACCTGCTCTTCAACCTGGAGCGGGGCTTTCTCGACTACTTCAAGGTGAGCGCTGCAGGGCTGGTGAACATGAACGACGGCAGCCTGGCGGTGATTCCAGAGATTGGTGGCGAGCCGTACGGCAATCTCGAGGTAGGCCTGGGCGCGATGCTGTTCTGGGGTCCTGCGGGCAGCGAGTACAACGGCGAGTTCGACCTGGGCTCCCCCATAGACCTGACCGAGCCGGCCGTCTACGCCCGCTGCAAGCTGAGCTTTTAGAAAAGCGGTACGGGGAGGTTCGCGGCGGCGGTCCGGTTAACCCTGGGGCTTTTCGCCTGCGAAGCGCAGGGCCGCTTCCACCGCCTTCAGGTTTACCTCCACATACTGCTTTCGTTTAATGGACAGCGGGATGATCTGTTTGAGGGTCTGCACGCCGATTATACCGGACTTCTGAAGATACACGGTCAGAGCAACGATATTGGCCGCCGCGGTAAACCCGAGCTCCTTGGCAACGTCGGTGGCCGGAACGTACACCACCTCCAGATCCCGTCGCTTGACCTTCCTGCCGACCAGCGAGGAGTTCACGACGATTAACCCGCCCGGGGCCACCGTGTCTTCGAAAGAGTCCAGGGAGGGGCCGTTCATGGCGATCAGGACATTGGGGAAGTCTACCACGGGTGAGCCGATCGGCTGCCCGGAGATGACCACGCCCGCATTTGCCGTTCCTCCCCGCATCTCAGGTCCGTAGGAGGGCAGCCAGGTCGCGTTCAGCCCCTCATGGGTAGCGCAGTTAGCCAGAAGGATGCCGGCGGACATCACCCCCTGACCGCCGAAACCGGCGATTTTCACCAGCTGCTCCTCCACCTGCTCCCGGCGAACCGCCAGCTCCGGTTCTTTCTCCGTGGCGATCAGCTTCAGCAGGTCGCGGTCGTTTATCTGCGCCGCCGCTTGCGGCTTCTCCTCGGCGGCCTCTACGGGCGGACGCTCCAGATCTCGGAAGTTGCGCACGGGAAACACGGGCTCCAGGTTCTCGATCAGCCAGGTGCGCGCCTCCAGGGGGCTCATCTTCCAGTTCACGGGACAGGGTGAGAGCACTTCGACGAAGGAGAAGCCCCGCTTCTCGATCTGATTGAACAGGGCTTTTTTGAAGGACCGGCGGGCCCTGAGGATCCGGGGCGCATCGGCCAGGGAGACCCTCTCGATGAACACGGGGGTCTTGAGCGCATCCAGCACCTCGGCCATCACGATGGGAACGCCTTCGTTGGCCAGGCAGCGCCCTTTGGGCGTGGTGGTGGTCTTCTGCTTGAGCAGCGTGGTAGGGGCCATCTGCCCGCCGGTCATTCCGTAAATGGCATTGTTGATGAAGAACACCGAGAGGTTCTCGCCCCGGTTGGCGGCGTGAAGGATCCCCGCCGTCCCGATGCCGGCCAGGTCCCCGTCGCCCTGGTAGAGAACGATCACCGCATCCTTGAGGGTGCGCCGTATCCCGGTGGCCACCGCCGGCGCCCGGCCGTGAGAGCACTGGATGTTGCCGGTGTCGAAATAGTAGTAGGCGAACACGGAGCCGCCTACCGGAGAGCAGACGATGGTCCGGTCCTGGACTCCCAGCTCGCTGATCAGCTCGGCGATCAGCTTGTGGGCCGTTCCGTGACCGCAGCCGGGGCAGTAGTGGGTCACTTTCTGGCCGGGTCCCTTGCGCTCGAAGGTGTCGTAAAAGGCGGCCGGCTTAGCGTGCTTAACCACGGAGGTCTCCCTCCACGCGCTCCACCAGCTCGGCTGCGGTGGGAACGTTCCCGCCGTACCAGTTGTAACGCAGCACCGGGATCCGGCCTCCGACGGCCAGCGCTGCGTCCTCGGCCATCTGGCCGTTGTTCAGCTCCACCGCGATCATGAGTTTCGTCCGCCCGGCGAGCTGCCCGAGCCGTGTCCGGGGGAAGGGAAACAGGGTCTTGGGCCGGAACAGCCCCCCCGCCACCCCCCGGCTGCGCAGCGTATTGACCGCACTCAGGCAGATCCGCGAGCAGATCCCGAAGGCGAGGAGAATTACGTCCGCCTCCTCGGTATTTATCTCCTCGAACTCTACGGCCTCCTCTTCCACGCGTTCGTATTTCGCCTGAAGCTTAACGTTGTGCTCTCCCATGGCCGCCGTATTCATGAAGATCGAGGTGATCAGGTTATGGCGGCTCTCCCGATCGGCGTACAGGGCCCAGGGTTTGCGCTCGCCCTTGTTCACCTCCTGCGGCAGCCTGACCGGCTCCATCATCTGCCCGATGTAGGCATCGGAGAGAATGAACACCGTGATCCGGTAACGATCGGCCAGCTCGAAGGCCCGCCAGGCGAAATCGCACATTTCCTGGACCGAGTTGGGAGCGAGAACCAGGTTCTTGTAGTTCCCATGGCCTCCTCCCTTGACTACGGCGCTGTAGTCGCTTTGCTCGGGCCAGATGTTCCCCAGGCCGGGCCCGGCCCGCTGGATGTCCACCACCACGCAGGGAAGCTCGGCCCCGGCTACGTACGACAGCCCCTCGGCCATCAGCGAGATACCGGGTCCGGAGGAGGCGGTCATCACCCGCGCTCCCGCGGCGGCGGCCCCATAGAGCATGTTGATCGAAGCCACCTCCGATTCGGCCTGCAGGAAGCTCCCGCCCGCCATCTGGAAGTAGAGGGCCGCAGCGTGGGCGATTTCGCTGGCCGGGGTGATGGGGTAGCCGAAGAAATGGGTGGCTCCGCCCAAAAGAGCCCCGTAGATGATGGCTTCGTTTCCCTTGACCAACCGCCGGTTTGCCTTCACTCCTCTCCCCTCTCTCCTTTATGCACGGTAATGGCTCCGGGCTCCGGGCAGATGTAGTAACAGAAGCCGCAGGCGGTGCACTCCTGCTTCTCGAAGCGGGCGTACTGATAGCCGAGCTGATTGAGATCCGAGCCGATGATCAGGCAGTTTCGGGGACAGGCGGCTACGCACAGCCGGCAGCCCTTGCACTCCTCGGGCTCGATGGTCCCATGGTTTTCAGACATCGCCAGAGCATCAAATGCCTTCGAAGAAATCGTCCACGGCGGCGCCGAAGTAGTTGATCTCGGACACCGACTCGGACAGGCGGTGAGGAAGATCCGAGATATCCATCAGGTGTCCCGGGCAGCCCAGCCTGGCGCAGACCAGGATCCGGTTCTTTGCCCCGGGCAGGTGGAAGAGAATGCTCTTTTGGCACTCGCATTCCGGCAGCGAGCAGGCTTCTTCGGTCAGCAGGCTCACGCCGCAGGTGGGGCAGAAGGCCTCCACCAGCGGATGGTCCTCGGAAAGACGGGGGATGAAGCTGAACAGCTTGGCATGGCTTCCCCAGAAGGCGTCGACGAAAAGCAGCCCTTCGATTCCCCCGAGCCTGACCTTCATCATCACCGACGGCTCGCCGTGGATGCACACGCTGGGGGCCATCAGACTGTGGTTGTTGGGGCAGGTCAGCTCTTCCACTACCAGGAACTCTTTGTCCTGCTTGTGGATGAACTTGATGCCCTCGGGAAGTTGATCCAGGAAACGAAGCGGTATCGTGGTGTGTTTTAGCTGCATCCTGTCTTTTTATGATAGCTCAGCCTTGCGCTTTGGCAAGAGTGAGGACGGCCGTGCACGCCGCAAGCGGGCTGTCTGTCTCCGTGAATCGGGAAACCGCTACGGCCGGGTCAGTCCAGGATTTTTTGATATTCTTCTCGGATGTAGCGGTTGTTGGGGTACAGCTCCAGGGATCTTTGGAACCAGAACACAGCCTCCTGCTTGTTGTTCAGCTTGCCGTGGGCCAATGCGATTCCCGAGTAGATGTTGAACAGGTCGTCTTTCTCCGCGCTGCCGAGCAGCAGGATGTTGTTCATCATCTCGATGCCCTTCCTGGGATTGCCCCCGAAAATCACGGGCGGGTAGATCTTCCCCGCCGCCAGGATGATCAGGGCGGCGGCGTTCCGAGGGTCCAGCTCGGCGGCGCGGGCGGCGTAGTCCTTGACCTTCGGGCCGTGGGCGATTAGAAAGCCGAGGCTTTTCGAGAGCTTCCACTTCACCACGCAAAGCTGTCCCAGGTTCTCGCTCATCATCCGCCAGCCCTCGCTGAACTCTCCGTCGCGCATGGAGGCTTCGCTGAGCTCGAGGCCTTCTTCGTAGTGGCGGGCCGCCTCCTGCAGGTCTTCCCGGGACTGGCAGACGCGGCCCATCATATATTCCACCCGGCTGAGCCAATACTTTCGCGCGCACTCTTTGATATCTGCGTTGAGCACGGCGGTGCAGGCCTGCCGGTAGAGCGTTTCGATGCGGGAGAACTGGCCGTGGTTGTACGCCTCGTCCCTGAGCAGCTCGTACTGCATCCAGATCTGTCGAACTGCGTCTGACTGTGGGGCGGAAGGGAAGGAGGGCAGAAGACCGGCCACGACCATAACGATAGCCGAAAAAGTCATGACCAAACTGATACCACATTGGGGGCTTCGGGTCTACCTGCCTGCGGTGTATTGACAGGTACTCCTGCTTCCGGGATGATGGGGAGCCATGAACCGGAAGAATGTGCTGGCAGCGATCGTCTTTATTCTGTTTACCGCTCTGGCGGCGGGGGCCCAGACTCACCTGTCCGTGGACATCCGCGACCCGGTGTACCGGCTCATCGAGCTGGGCGAGCTGAAGGGGGCAGTAAGCCGGCTTTCGGCGGTCCGGCCCTATTCCCGCAGCCAGGTGGTCCGTATCCTCCAAGAGATGTGGGAGAACCGGTCGCTGTTTTCAGCCGGCGAGCGGC
>CAYMEK010000036.1:8518-34475 GCA_964389305.1 uncultured Spirochaetaceae bacterium | reverse complement strand
ACCAAGGAGTGGGACGCCTTTCACATCTTTTTCGGAGAGGACCGCTACAGCGACGGCACCCTGGACTACCCCACGATAAGCTACGACCTGGGCATGGACCTGACCGCCTATTTCCTGGAAGGCGACCTGGTTCTGCGGGCGGCCCGGCTGCGCCGGGAGTGGGGGATCGCCGAAGGCTCCCTGACCCTGGGGGGCACGGCCCGTCCGTTCATCGGCGCCGAGGTGCAGGCCCGGCTGGCTCCCTGGCTGGCCCTGAGCCACGTCTCCGGCTGGCTTTCCAGCTGGGCGGAGGAGGCGAGGTCCAGGAAGGACCCCTGGGACAATTTCCCCGCAGAGGACGAACTCACCTACCAGAAGCTCTTCACCCTGCAGCGCCTGGAGCTGTTCCCCCTGCCCTGGCTGTACCTCTCCGCTTCCAGCACCATGGTCGGAGCCAGGCGCTTCGAGCCGGGCTATCTCTCGCCCCTGATCTTCTCCCTGATCTATCAGAACGTGCTGGCCGAGAACCTGGACAACATGGGCGTGGGCGTGGATCTGGCCGTGACCTTTCCTCCTTTCGGCCGCCTGTATTTCTCCTTCTACGCCGACGAGATGGAGATCACCGGCTTCCGGGAGCTGTTCACCAGGCCCCGCAACATGTTCGCCTTCCAGGCCGGGCTGAAGGTCCCCGTTCCCCGGCTTCCCCTCACCGAGTTCGTGTTCCAGTACACCAAGATCGAGCCCTTCACCTACGCCCACTTCCCCACCTGGTATGCGGACCATTACCTGGGGGTCGACACCTCCTACACTCAGGACGGGGAGAACCTGGCCTACCCGATTCCGCCGAACTCCGACGAGTTCCTGGTCAAGCTGGCCAGCCTGCCCCTGCCCCGCCTGGCCGCCGGGCTGGAGTACCGCCTGATCCGCCACGGCGACAATCCGAACAAGGACCCGGGAACCCCGGCCATTCTGGGGAGAATCGACGGCTACTATACGCCGGCCGCCAACCAGGCGGACAAGGACTTCCTGCACGACGGGCTCTACGACTTCAGCCACATCGTTACCCTGAGCGGGGAGTACAGGCTGGCCCGGGCGCCGGTGACCCTCGGCGCCTCCTACAGCTTTGTTTATACTCTCTGGGAGCCCAACAATTCGGGTGAGCCCGACCGCCCCAACGAGACGCGGAACATCCTGGCCTTGAGCGTGAGAGTGTTCCGCTAAGCGGCGCCCTGACCCCGGCTGCTCTCCCTCCCCCCGGACCCTATTTCACGGTGCGGCCCTTCCAGACCACCCCCGCGCCCCAGGCAAGCTGTCCGTATCCTCTCCACATCATGACCAGTACGTGCAGGAACATCAGCGGGTACAGGAACGGAACGTACCACTTGAGGCCCCGGTCGTAGACCACCGAGCACCAGGTAAGCTGGAACAGCACCACGCTGATCGCGGTTAGCTGGGTCGACGGGTTGCCCTCGAGGATATACAGGGGAAGCAGTGCATAGGGAAGGACAAACAGGAACAGGATCGCCAGGGAGGCGGAAACCATGGAGACCAGTTTCCGGTTCAGGAAATCCGTGACGTTCTTTCCCAGCCCGTTGAAGGCGCTCCAGTAGCTCGTGTACATGCGGCAGCTAACGTGCTTCTGGATGTCGAGGAAAATCGTGCGCATTCCGGCTTTCTTGATCTCCCTGGCGATGGAGATATCGTCGCTGATCTGACCGGAAACGCGGGAATAGCCCCTGACGGCCCGGAAGGCTTGCCTGCGGAACACGACCAGTTGGCCGATGGCGAAGGAAAACAGTGGCGTCCTGGTCGCTGCGATCAGCCAGATCGGCATGATGATTGCGGTCATGATGTACATGGCGGGTACGATGAGAGCCTCGCCGAGGGAGCGGATCTGCTGGGCAACGTAGCCGGACAGGAAATCGACCCGGTGCCACTCGATATTGGTCACGGCCCAGGAGATGCTGTCCTGGGAGTGCACCGTGTCCGCGTCCGTGAATATCAGGTACTCGCCCCTGGCCTGCTCTCCCAACTGCTGCATGGCGTGCGGCTTTCCGTGCCACCCGCTCTGGGGCAGCTTTTTTCCCTGGACCGCGCGGATCAGTCCGGGATGACGGGCTGCGTAGCCGGATACGATCTCCCAGGTGCGGTCGGTAGAACGGTCGTCGAGAACGATGATCTCGTAGTTGAGGTAGCTCTGATTGAGCAGGGAATCGAGGCAGCGGCCGATGTTTTGTTCCTCGTTGCGGGCGGGGATGAGAACCGAGACCAGGGCGCCTTTCTTGCGCCTCGGTTTCCTGGAGCTCAGCCGCAGCCAGAGAATGTTGGTGCTGGCCAGCAGGAAGAAATACAGCGCGCCGAGTACGAAAAGAACATGGAGTACCTGCATGAGTTTCGGGGAAAAGAACAGCATCACTTTCTCCTCCGCTCAGATCCGAGCTCGATTGGCCGTTCCGGCGTGCTACCTCGCTATACTATACTCTTCTCGGCGTCGAGGGTAAAGGCATCCCGGTTGCTCAGGTATGAATCGTGTGCCGTGCACCGAGAACGCGAATAGCCTGGGGCACGTGTTCGTCTTTTATGAGCAGATAATCGGTTGCGTAGGTCGAGATGCAAAAAACCGGGATTCCCGCCTCGGCCAGCGGTGCGGTCAACTGAGCCAGGACCCCGGTTTGGTCCAGCGCCAGCGGTCCTTTTACCTTCAAAGCCCTCCAGTTCCGGTTCGCCTTTGTCCCGGGCGGCGGATGGCCGTCCGGACACACAATGGTAAGCTCCTCCTCTGTCCGCACCACGGCGTAAAAGCTCGCCGACAAAGCCCAGTCGGGAACGGGCTCTGCGCTGCCCAGCTGGCAGATGGTCAGGTGATCGGGAAGAAGAACCAGGTCGAGGTTCGACGAGGACATGGCTCGCACCCCCTGCCGGATATTATATGCCGCTCATCAAGCGGCGAGGAAGCCGAATGCCAAAGCAGCGGCGCCGATCAGGGAGAACACCACAATAACGATGCCTGGTCCAGTCGCCCAACGTAGGAGCCGTCCCTCCCTGTTGATCGAACGCCTGAGATACAGCTCCTCCGCAGATACCTCTTTGGCCTTGGTCACGGCCAGCACCGTAATCAGCAGGGCCAAAGCCAGCACGGCAATCGTAACGGCCGCGCCCTGATAGCCCGGCCAGGAGACGGGCAGCAGTTCGAGAGGTACGGCGAGCTGAGAAACCGCGGCAAAGCCAGCCAGCAAAAACAAGACCGAGTAGATGCTCAGGCTGGCGGCGAACAGCACCGCAGCAATGAACCCGGCGGGTAGCCGCCACAGCACGTCCGGAAAAGCCGGTGGAAGCAGCGCAAACAGAACCGTCGGAACGAGGATTTGCAGCGGGCTGCGCCGCAGGATCCACAGATTTTCGGCTACCCCGAACACGAACAGAGTGAGCACGCCGAGTGCGGCCAGCTCGTAGAGCCGTCCCTCGGCTTCGGGGAGAAGGGAGTAAAGGAAATCCGACCCGAGCCCGGGCAGGATGGCCCACTGGAGAGGAAGGGCGGGCAGGGTCGCCGTTAGCGCCTGGAAATACAGGCCAATAAGAGCGCCGAGTAGAAGCGGCAGCAGAGTGCTTGGCAACGAAAAAGCCCGAAAGCGAAGGAAGGCGAGGGGATTCACCTTTTTCGGAATCAGAAACCAGAGAATGGGCAGCAGCCCGGCCAACACGGGAGGAATCACCCGCTGCATGAAATCGGGTTGCCAGCGCAGGAGGCTCGAGCCTGCGCTCAATCCTCCGGCCAGCAGGATGAACAGGGCGAGCATCCAGCCCAGGGGCTGGCCGTTTAGAGTCTGGGTCCTCCGGCGGACTGCTCCCTGCCGGCTGTCGGCCTTCCGTTTGAACGAAAGCAGCTTGTTGGCGAACCAGGTGCCGCCGAACCAGGGCGCCCAGGCGCCGCCCCTCTCCAGGGCGGCGGTTTCGGCTCCGGGAGTCGAGGCCTGCAGGTACAGCACATCCCGCCGCGTAGTCTCTCCGCCGTCCCGGGCGTAGTAGATGAGCATCGGGATCCGCTGGCGGCTCAGCTTCCGGTAGCCCACCCTGTAGCGGCAGTGCAGGATATCATGGCGAAGCGCCGGGGGTCTGAAGCCCGGCGCCATGATCCTGGCCAGGCCGCGGGCATGATTTTCTTCCAGCCGCCAGTCCCATACCTCCTTGATGATCGCGTACAGCAGCTTTGCCCGTTCTCGCTCCCGGTAGGAGCCGTGCAGGAAGCGGCGCAGATCCGCATTCCGCCCTGTATTGCGGATCCGCCCCGCCAGATCCATGTCGGGCTCGATCAGGATCAGGGAGGCGAAGGCTTGGGGTCGGGCCTCAGCGGCCTTCAGGGCCAGGGGACAGGAGGCCAGATGTGCCAGCAGGTGAAATCTCGAGGCGTTGAAGCGTTTTTTGAGCGCATCCAGGCTATCGAGAATCGAGGAGCCGCATCCGGGGACTGCTTCTGCATCCCTGTTCCTGGCGGATCCCGGGAACTCGAGGTACAGGATGCGCAGGTACTCCTGAAAGGGATCCATCAGATCGTGCATCACCTCGTGGGACAGGGCGGGGTGGGCGGGAAGCACTATAAGCGGCGTGCGATCCGCAGACGGCCCGGTCGATTCCACCCACAGCCTGCCGATCCTCTCACCCCGGCAAGGCAGTGATCCGGGTACCAGCGCCCGATAACTTTCCGCCTGCTTCTGGGGAAAAAGCCTGCCCAGAGAAAGAGGGAAGGGCTTCCGGCAGCGGGAGCAGCGGATGCGGATCGTTCGGCCTTTGGGGAAGTGAGCGGGAATGCGCACTCCGCCGTTAAATCCACAGAATGGACAGCGAAACTGCATTGTTCCGTTCATCATTGATGGTTTTCCGGGGTTTTGTCAAACTGGAATGTGTTCGAAGCAGCCCATTTGCTATAAAATAGTGGCTGAGAATACCGCCTGGAATGCGTTCGTTGAAGAGTATTCATGCATCATGGCCGAAGCTCAGAAAATAAGGCAGTTCTCTCTTTTAATAAAACCCGTCTCGGCGGACTGCAACCTCGCCTGCAGCTATTGCTTCTACCTGCCCAAGGCGGGTCTGTATCCGGGAACCCTCCGCCACCGCATGTCCAAGAAGACGCTGGAACGGGTGATCTCCTCCTATCTGTCGACCGGGCAGCCCATCTACTCTTTCGCCTGGCAGGGAGGAGAACCCACCCTGATGGGAGTAGAGTTTTACCGCCAGGTCGTGGAACTGCAGAGCCGTCATGGAAGTCCCGGCGCGACGGTGGCCAACGCGCTGCAGACCAACGCTACCCTGATAACCGAAGAGATGGCCCGTTTTTTTTCCGCCTATCGCTTCCTGGTGGGAGTCAGTCTGGATGGTCCTCAGGAGCTGCACGACAGGTACAGAAGGAATAGGAAGGGAAACGGGTCCTACCGGCGGGTGCTGCGGGGAATCGAGCTGCTCATGAAGCACCGGGTGGAGGTCAATGTGCTGGTGGCCGTACACGCGGGCAACGTCGACAAGCCGCGTGAGGTATATCGTTTTCTGGTGGGCAAAGGAATGTCTTTTCACCAGTACATCCCGATTGTCGAGTTCGACGAACGGGGTGATCCGCTTCCGTTTACGATTCTGCCTGAGCAGTGGGGAGCATTCCTGGAAGGAATCTACGAACAGTGGTTGTCCGACGGCGGAAAGGTATCGGTGCGCCTCTTCGACGCAATTCTTGCCCGTCTGGTGGGACAAGAGCCGGTGATGTGCAGCATGGGCCGGGACTGCCGGCAGTACGTACTGGTCGAGTACAACGGCGATATCTACCCATGTGATTTTTTCGTACGCCCGGAGCTTCGACTCGGAAACATCCTGGATGTGGACTGGCAGATTCTGCTCGACTCGCCACGCTACCGGGACTTCGGGCTACGGAAGTCTCTCTGGAACGAGCGCTGCCAGGTCTGTCCTTACCTTGAATTATGCCATGGAGACTGCCCGAAACACCGCCTTTACACAGACGGGGATCCCAGCCGGCTGAGCTGGCTGTGTGCGGGCTGGAAGGCCTTCTATGACCGAAGTCTTTCGGGCTTCCAGCGGATCGCCCGCAGAATTCAGAGGAAAAGAAGTCGGGAGCTGGAAGCACGGCTGGCCGCTTCAGCCCGGTCTCTGAGCGATACGCGGTGAGGGGGAATGAAGACCATCGTTATCGTCAATCCCAAAGCGGGGAGGCGTTTCTTTCTCAAGCTGCACCTCCCCCAGGTTCTCAAGCTCCTGGAACGGCACGGAATATCGTACCGGGTTGTCTACACCCGCTACTGCGGGCATGCTGCCAGGATCCTGCGCCGCCACCGCTCGGATCTGGACTTCGTAATCGTATTCGGCGGTGACGGCACGGTGAGGGAGGTGGTGAGGGGGATGGGAGACAGGCCGCTTCCGGTAGGCATCATCCCCTTCGGCACGGTCAACGTGCTGGCTTTGGACCTCGGCATCTCCCTTAACCCGATAATCGCCACCACCAGCATCCTGGCCAGGCATACCCGCCTGATCGACGTGGGCTATATCAACGAGGAGCCCTTTTTGCTCATGGTCTCCACCGGTCTGGACGCCATGGCGGTCCACAGCGTGGATCTGCGCTTCAAGCGGTATTTCGGCCAGATGTCCTACGTGCTGGGCATGATCTGGTCCGCTCTTACCGATCGGGTTCGGAAAATCAGGGTCACGATCGAGGATCGCGGCATTACCGACCACGGTTATCTGGTCATCGTGTCCAACTCACGCTACTACGCCGGACCCTACACCATAGACCAGGAAGTCGAAATCGACGACGGCCTTCTTAATGTGATCCTGTACAAGAAGAGTGGGATCCTGGAGACTTTCCGGCTGCTGCTCAATGTGCTCGCCAACCGGCACCGGATGATGCCGGAGGTCTCGGTGTACACCGGCAGGGTTATACGCATAGGCGCCAGAGGCAGGGTCAAGATGCAGATGGACGGTGACAAGGCCCCACCGGCTCCGGCTCACATCACCGTGAAGAAGCGCTTTTTACCCGTGTTCGTACCGAAAGACGCTCGCAAGCTGGCGGGCCTGGAAGCGGTGAGGACGGTGCTGGCCAATGTATTCGCTCCGCCGGCGGCCAAGCCTACTCGCCGATGATCTTCACCAGGACCCGCTTTTTCCGCTTGCCGTCGAACTCGCCGTAGAAAATCTGCTCCCAGGGTCCGAAATCCAGCTCGCCGCCGGTCACGGCCACGACCACCTCACGGCCCATGATGCTGCGCTTGAGGTGGGCGTCGGCGTTGTCTTCGAAGCCATTGTGACGGTAGCGGGAGTAGGGCTTTTCCGGTGCCAGGCCTTCCAGCCAGTCTTCGAAATCCTGGTGCAGGCCGGATTCGTCGTCGTTGATGAACACGCTGGCGGTGATGTGCATGGCGTTGCAGAGCAGCAAGCCCTCCCGGATGCCGCTCTTTGAAAGGGCTTCCCTGACCTGGGGAGTGATGTTGATAAGTTCCCGGCGCCGGGATGTGTCGAACCACAGCTCCTTGCGATAACTTTTCATGGTGGCTGCTCCTTTTACTACCAAATGTGCTTTATTGCGCCGCGATTGTCAAAGCATGCAGGATGCATACAGGACAGGGGCAACGCTGGCTGCCGCGCAGCTGCCGAGGCGCTTTAGGCGGCAGTCTCCGGAAGCCGGGCGAAGGTGTGGAAAGAGGCGAACAAATACCGCATAATCTTTGCGGTGAACCATGTCGCGGATCTCCGGGTGCTGTACGAAGACAACCATCTTATTGCCGTAAATAAGGGGGCCGGCGAGCTGGTACAGGGAGACAACAGCGGCGACCTGCCGCTGGCCGAGCGGGTAAAGGTCTACCTCAAGGAGAAGTACGGCAAGAAGGGTAACGTATTTCTAGGCGTGGTGCACCGCCTCGATCGTCCCACCAGCGGGGTCCTGCTGTTCGCCCGCACCGGCAAGGCTCTGGCGCGGCTCAACCGCCTGTTTCGGGAGAACCGGGTCAGGAAGCTGTATTGGGCCCTGGTGCGGGAAAGGCCGCCCAGGGACTCCGGCACCCTGGTCCACTACCTGCGCCGCAACCGCGGGCAGAACAAATCCTATGCCAGCGACCGGCCGGTACCCGGTGGCAAAGAGGCGCGTTTGAGCTACCGGTGGAGGCTGAGCCTGGACCGTTACCAGCTCCTGGAGATCGAGCTGGAAAGCGGGCGCCATCACCAGATCAGGGCCCAGCTGGCCCGCATCGGCTGTCACATCAAGGGCGACCTGAAATACGGCTTTCCGCGCTCCAACCCCAACGGGGGCATCCACCTCCACGCCCGGGAGATCTCCCTTGTCCATCCGGTAAGCCGGGCCGCCCTGCGCATTGTCGCCGATCCGCCTGCAGACCCGCTTTGGGATGCGGCAGCAGCGGCCGTAGGGCGGCTTGCTCAGGATGGGGAGCAGCGATATACTCTACCGGGAGAGTAGGGAATGGGCAGGCCGATACGCTTTATCCTCAACAACGATCTCGTGGAAACCTCCCTGCCGGCGGGTACGGTGGTGCTGGACTTCCTGCGGCGGGAGCGGCGGCTCACCGGCACCAAGGAGGGCTGCCGCGAGGGGGACTGCGGGGCCTGTATGGTGTTGCTGGGCGAGCTGCAGAGGGACTCAGGGCCGGAGGCGCAGCCGAGCCGCCGTCCGGACGGCGGCGATCCGCAGGCGCCGGCACGCCGAGCAAAGCAGCTTGTGCGATACAGGGCGGTGACCTCCTGTCTGCTTCCACTTGGGGAGCTGGAGGGCAGGCACCTGGTAAGCATCGAAGGGCTGAACCCTTCGCTCGAGGGCGGGGGCTGCCCCGAGAAGCTCGCCCTCAATCCCATCCAGCGCCATCTGGTCGCGGAGGGCGCCATTCAATGCGGCTTCTGCACGCCCGGGTTCGTGGTTTCTCTGACCGGTTACCTGCTGGACAACCGGAGCTGGAGCTACGAGCAGGCCGTGGCTGCGGTGGCCGGCAACATCTGCCGCTGCACCGGTTATGCCTCCATCAAGAGAGCCATACGGGCCCTGCTGCGGGAGCTCCCGGACGCCGGGACATCCGGACGGGTGGCGGACAGGCCCACTCCCGAACGGCCGGCTGACGGGAGCCGGGACTCGGAGCGGCGGCTGATAGACCTGGACGGGAGTCAGGTGGAGCGGCTGGTAGAACTGGGCGTCGTTCCTCGCTACTTTCTGGATGTCCCTGTGCGTCTGCAGGAGCTGCGGCAGCAGAAGACCCACGGCATCAGGGCGGGGACAGGCGCGCTGGTGGCCGGCGGGACCGACCTGTTCGTGCAGAAGCCGCAGGCGCTGCTGGCCGAGCGCTTGAGCTTTGTCTCGCAGCGGCCGGAGCTTAAAAGCTTTCTGGTGGAAAACGGCAGGCTTTTCCTGGGAGCCGGAATGACCATGGAGGATGTCAAACGACTGGAAATCGTGAAGAAATTGCTCCCGGAGTTGGAGGAGTTCCTGCCGCTCATCGCCTCCCTGCCGATTCGCAACCGGGCAACTCTGGGAGGTAACATTGTGAACGCCTCGCCCATCGGCGACTTCACGATCATGCTTCTGGCCCTGGGGGCCGGCCTGGGCCTGGAGAGCGCCGGCAGGCTGAGGGAGGTAGCCCTGGAGGATTTCTTCCAGGGCTACAAGAAGCTGAGCAAGAAAACCGGCGAGCTGCTCACGTGGGTCATAATACCCTACGACCGGCGGGGTTTTTTCAATTTCGAGAAGGTTTCCCGCCGCCGGCACCTGGATATAGCCAGCGTCAACTCGGCGGCCTGGATCCGGAGTCAGGACGGCTACATCCAGGAAGCCCGCCTGTCCGCCGGCGGCGTGGCTCCGGTACCGCTTCTCCTGGCCCGCACCTCTGCGTATCTCAACGGCCGGAGCCTGGACGAAGACACGGTCGAGCAGGCCCTGCAGGCCGCCCAGGATGAGATCTCCCCGATCGACGACGTGCGGGGAAGCGCCGCGTACAAGCGCCTGCTCCTGCGCCAGTTCCTCCTGGCCCACCTGTTCAAGGCCTTCCCGGACAGCCTGAAAGCGGAGGCGTGGATATGAAGGCGGACAGGAAGCAGGGCGATCCCCTGTACCAGGAGCTGGCCCTTTACAGCCGGGGAGAGGCCCGCTTCGTCGACGACCTGAGCGATCCGGAGGGACTGTTGTATGCAGCGGTGCTGACCTCGACGGTGGCCCACGGCACGATCGAGCGCCTGGAGGTGAAGGAAGCCGAACGGTCAGGCGGCGTACGGGCCGTGCTGACAGCCGGGGACATACCGGGAGAAAATCAAATCGGCACCCTGGTGGCCGACGAGCCCCTTCTGGCCGAAGCCGAGGTTCACTACGCCGGACAGCCCGTGGCCATGGTCTTGGCCGATTCGGAAAGCCAGGCCAGAGGCGCTCTGCAAAAGATCGAGCTGGAGATTCGCGAGCGAGCGGCAGTGCTCGATCCGCGGGAGGCCAAGGAGCGGGGAGAGCTGATCGTGTCGCCGCGGACCTTCTGCCTCGGAGAGGTGGAGGCGGCCTGGGAGGACTGCGACCTGGTGGTCGAGGGAACGGTGGAATCCGGCTCCCAGGAGCATCTGTACCTGGAAACTCAGAGTTCCCTGGCTCTGCCGGGAGAGAAGGGAAGCGTGAAGCTCGTCTCCTCGACCCAGAGTCCGACAGGGGTACAGAGAGCCGTCGCCCGGGTGCTGGGACTGGCGATGCACGAGGTGGAGGTCGAGGTGGTGCGAGTTGGCGGCGCCTTCGGCGGCAAGGAGGATCAGGCCACAGCCTGGGCCGCCCTGGCCGCCCTGGGGGCTGCACGGCTGCAGCGCCCGGTAAAGCTGGTGCTGCGCCGCCATGAAGACATGGCCTATACAGGCAAGCGCCACCCCTATACCTCGGATTTCCGGATCGGTCTGAGCCGCGACGGCCGCATCCTGGCCTACCAGGTGGAGTTCTACCAGGATGCCGGAGCATCGGCGGACCTTTCGCCCTCGATTCTGGAGCGAACCCTGTTTCACTGCACGGGCAGCTATTTCGTTCCCAACGTTAAGGCCACCGCCTACTGCTGCCGCACCAATCTGCCTCCCAACACCGCCTTCCGCGGCTTTGGAGGGCCCCAGGGGATGTTCGTGATCGAGGCGGCCATCTTCAAGGCGGCCGCAACTCTGGGGATAAGCCCGCACGAAATCCAGGCCTGCAACCTGCTCGAGGAGGGGGACACTTTTCCCTACGGAATGGCCGCCAGGGGCTGCCGGGCGCGGAGCTGCTGGCAGGAGGCGGTGTCCCGCTATCGCCTGGAGGAGCTGCAGAAGCGCGTGGAAGCCTTCAACCGCTCTCATTCGCTTCAGAAGAAGGGACTGGCCCTGATGCCGGTCTGCTTCGGCATCTCCTTTACCAACAAGACCCTGAACCAGGGCGGCGCCCTGGTTCACGTGTATACAGACGGGAGCGTGAGCGTCTCGACCGGAGCGGTGGAGATGGGCCAGGGGGTCAAGGCGAAAATACTGGAAGTGGCGGCCCGGGTATTTTCGATCGATCGTCAGAGAGTCAGGGTAGAAAGCACCAGCACCCTGCGGGTGGCCAACACTTCTCCAACAGCCGCCTCCACCGGCGCAGACCTGAACGGCAAGGCCACCGAGCTGGCCTGCCGGGCCATCCTCGGACGGCTCAAAGAGGCGGCGGCTCGGGAGCTGGGTGGGAAGGATCCGGATAAGGTGCAGATCGTGGAGGAACGGATCATCCACCAGGGTAAGCAGACCAATCTGGACTGGCAACGGCTCATTTCCCTGGCCTACGAGAATCGGGTAAGCCTTTCGGCCCAGGCCCACTACGCCACACCGGGAATTCATTTCGACAAGAGCCTGGAGAAGGGCGAGCCCTTCTCCTACCATGCCTACGGCACAGCGGTCTGCGAGGTGACCCTGGACTGCCTGCGGGGCATCTACGAAATCGCGGCGGTCAGGGTCGTCCACGATCTTGGACCCAGCCTGGTGCCGTACGTGGACCTGGGCCAGGCCGAGGGCGGAATCGTCCAGGGCATCGGCTGGCTTACAATTGAAGAGGTGTTGTATTCGGATGAAGGCCGGCTGCTCACCGGCACCTTGAGCACCTACAAGGTACCGGATATCTACTATACGCCCGGGGAGCTGGAAGTATACTTCCTCGAGCGGGGTGAAAATCCTCTCGGGGTCTTCAACTCCAAGGCGATCGGCGAGCCCCCCTTCATGTACGGGATAGGCGTGTACTTCGCCCTGGCCGCCGCCATGAGGGCGTTCCGCCCCGGGATCGAGCTTGTGCTGAGCGCCCCGCTTACGCCCGAGCGGGTCCTGATGGGCCTGTACGAGGACAGGCTGGAAGAGCTGAAGGGATACGGAAGGAGCCGGCAGCGAGCAACTTTTCGATGAGGAGGTGCAAGTGTCCTGTTGCCGTTTATACCTGATTGTTGCAATTAGCTAAACAATCGGCTATCGTGAGTAAAAACATCACAAGAGGCTGCTGATCATGCAACGTTACTCTCTCGGGTTGGATATTGGCTCGATCTCCGTCAACACGGTCCTGATTGATTCCGAAGCCGCAGTGGTGGAGAATCACTATACCCTTTGCCACGGACGTCCCTTTCAAGCCCTGGTCCGGGTGCTGATGGACCTGCTCAAAAGACATCCTGCCGAGACCATCGGTGAGGTGGCCGTTACCGGCACGGGCGGCAAGCTCGCCGTCGAGCTGATCGGAGGGCATTTCGTCAACGAGATCGTGGCCCAGTCCTCCTCAGTTGCCAGGCTTTACCCCCAGGTTAAGACGGTCATCGAAATGGGCGGGGAGGATTCCAAGCTGATCACGATGGATCCGAAAGGCGGGAACAGATCCTCCCGGCTTTCCGATTTCGCCATGAATACGGTCTGCGCCGCCGGCACCGGCTCCTTTCTGGACCAGCAGGCCAAGCGGATCGGTGTTTCCATAGAAAGGGAGTTCGGAGAGCTGGCCCTGCAGTCGAAGAATCCGCCCCATATCGCCGGGCGCTGCAGCGTGTTCGCCAAGAGCGACATGATCCACCTGCAGCAGATCGCCACCCCGGTGCACGATATAGTGGCCGGGCTCTGCTTTGCCGTGGCCCGGAACTTCAGAAGCAACCTGGCCCGGGGGCGAACGCTGGAGAAGCCGGTGGTCTTCCAGGGCGGAGTGGCCGCCAATGCCGGAGTGGTGCGGGCCTTCCTGGAAGTGCTCGAGCTGCGGGACGGAGAGCTGATCATCCCCGAATACCATGCCTCGATGGGCGCGATCGGGGCCGTGCTTCACGTCCTCGACCACCGGCCGGAAAAAGCGAGCCCGTTCAAGGGGCTTGACGGGCTGCAGAGGCATCTGGCCTCGCCGACAGGCGAGCTTTCCCACCTGGAGCCCCTGGTGCGGCCTGAAGATCCAGGTCACAAGCAGGTGCTGTTCGAGCCGCGATCCACCGGCCGGCTGGAGGTCTATCTCGGGCTGGATGTGGGCTCTTTGAGCACCAACGTGGTATTGATCGACAAGGACAACAACGTTATCGCCCGGCGCTATCTTCCTACCGCCAGCAAGCCCCTGGAAGCAATTAGGCGCGGCTTGGAGGAGATCTACGGCGAGGTCGGTGAGCGGGTGATCGTCAGGGCGGCGGGAACCACCGGCTCAGGGCGCTACCTGACCGGGGACTTCGTTGGTGCGGATACGATCCAGAACGAGATCACCGCCCAGGCTACCGCCGCCATCTACTATGTGCCCGAAGTAGATACGGTGTTCGAGATCGGAGGCCAGGACTCCAAGTTCATCAGTATCGACAATGGTGTGGTCGTCGATTTCGAGATGAACAAGGTCTGCGCCGCCGGCACCGGATCGTTCCTGGAGGAGCAGGCCGAGAAGCTGGGTATCAACATCGTGGAGGAGTTCGGCGAGCTCGCCCTGAGCGCTCGCAAGCCGGCTCGCCTGGGAGACCGCTGCACGGTGTTCATGGAGAGCGATCTGAACTCCCACCAGCAGAAGGGCGCCAACAAGGAGGACCTGATCGGCGGCCTGGCCTACTCGATCGTGCTCAACTACATCCAGAAGGTGGTCGGGGCCAAGCGGATCGGCGAGCACATCCTGTTCCAGGGCGGGGTGGCCAACAATCCGGCGGTGGTCGCCGCCTTCGGAATGATTACGGGGAAAAAGATCACGGTGCCGCCCCATTTCGACGTCACCGGCGCCATTGGGGCGGCCATGCTGGCCCGCAAATCCCTGGCGGGTGGGGGACAGACCCGCTTCAAGGGCTTCCAGGTCAGCCGGACTCCCTACTCTATAAACCGCTTTACCTGCCATTTGTGTGAGAATCAGTGTGACGTCCGCAAGGTAAAGATCGAGGGAGAGAAAAGGGCCCTGTTCTACGGGGACCGCTGCGATCGCTATCAGCCGGCGGAGCGGAAGAAGGGAGGTGAAGGAATTCCGAACCTCTTTCAGCGGCGGCTGGAGCTGCTGTTGGGTGACTACCAGGAGCAGCCCATCGGCGGGAAGCCGAGTATAGGCATCCCCCGCGGCCTGATGATCTTCTACCAGCAGTTCCCCTTCTGGCGCGCCTTCTTCGAGGAGTTGGGATTCCAGGTGGTGGTTTCCCGCCCCTCCGACCGGCCCCTGGTCACTCAATCGTTGGGGATGCTGGTGGCCGAAACCTGCTTTCCCGTGGAGGTCATGCACGGGCACATACAGGATCTCCTGGACAGGAATCCCGACCATATCTTCGTTCCCTTCGTGGTCGACAATCCCGCGGACAAAGAGAATCCGACCATCAACTACAACTGCCCCTGGGTGCAGTCCTACCCGTTTATGATCCGCGGCTCCATGAAAGGGCAGGAAGCGGAAAAGAAGCTGCTCATCCCGACCCTCCACTTTCGCTATTCCCGTCGGCAGATTCAGGCCGAGCTGGTCGAGTTCATGAAACAGAACTTCTCTACTCCGGCGGGCAAGGTGGCGCGAGCCCTTGAGACGGCGGAGCGCGCTCAGTTGGACTTCGAGGAAGCACTGCAAAGGGAGGGGCAGCATATTCTCTCCGCACTGCCTCCGGGCAAGCTGCCGGTGGTCGTTCTGGGACGGCCCTATAACACTGGGGACCCGGAGCTGAATCTAAGCCTGGTCGGCAAGCTCATCAAGCACGACGTGCTGCCCATACCTCTGGATTTTCTGCCTCTGCGAGAGAAAGTGGACGAGGTCTACTCGGAGTACGACATGATGTACTGGCCGAACGGGCAGAAGATCCTGGCCGGGGCCCGCCTGGTAGCAGCCGACAACCGCCTGCATGCGGTGTATATCACCAACTTCCGCTGCGGGCCTGACTCCTTCCTCATGCATTACGTCAGAGAGGAGATGCGGGGCAAGCCCTATCTCCAGCTCGAGGTGGACGAGCACAGCGCGGATGCCGGCATGATCACCCGCTGCGAAGCCTTCCTGGACAGCCTCAAGGGCGAGGTCACGGGCAAGCCTAAGGCAATCGAAATACCGCCCGTGGCGGTATTCAAGGCCTCTCCGTCCAGAGGCCGCACACTCTACTTTCCCTACATGTGCGACAGCGCCTATCTGCTGGCCGCCGCCTCCCGGGCCTGCGGCATCGAGGCCGAAGTGCTTCCCATGCAGGACGAGACAGACCTGGAGTGGGGTAGGAAATACACCTCCTCACGGGAGTGTTTTCCCATGATCTGTACTACGGGAAGCTTCCTTAAGAAGCTTCACGAGCCCGGTGTCGATCCCGGCAAGATCGGCTTTTTCATGCCTTCCCACAGCGGCCCCTGCCGCTTCGGGCAGTATCACAAGTTCCAGCGCATCATCATGGAGCAATTGGGCTTCGGCGAGGTGGAAATCATCTCTCCGAACAACAGCAACTCCTACGCCGATTTCTCCTGCGGCCACGGTGTGAAGTTCCGCCTCCTGGCCTGGAAAGCCCTGCTGGCGGCGGAGTTGCTGGGCAAGCTGCGCCAGGAGCGCAAGCCCTACGAGGCCGAGCCGGGACAGACCGAGACGGTATACCGTGAGTACCTGACCAGGCTGATGCGCTCGGTGGAGCGGGGAGCGAGAGACACGCTTCATCTCCTCAAGGAGGCGGGGCAGGTCTTCAAGAAGATCCGGACCCTATCGATACCCCGCAAGCCGGTAATCGCGGTGGTGGGCGAGATCTTCATGCGGAACAACCCCTTCTGCAGCGGATTCTTGCGCCAGCGCCTGGAGCAGCTCGGCGCCGAGACCGTAATGGCGCCGATAACGGAGTGGATCGAGAGCTCTTCCATGCGCTGGGCCCAGGAGAGCAGCTGGCGGGGAGAGCTGCTGAACGTGGTGAAAGCCAGGATCCAGGGCTACTTCCAGCGCAGGATCGGTTCGAGGTTCGAGCGCGAGCTGCACGATGCAATCGAAGCCGAGCGGATCATTCCCGTGGAGCAGATCCTTACGCTCTGCGGGCCCTACATCCACCGGGACTACGTAGGCGATCCGCCCCTGGCTCTCGGCGCAGCCGCCGGGCTGGCCAGGACCGGGATCTCGGGAGTGGCCGCCATCCTGCCCTTTACCTGTCTGCCCGGAACGATCGTCGCCTCGCTGTCCTCGGCGTTCCGCAAAGATCATCAGGACATACCGTGGGTCGATATTGCCTATGACGGGCAGGCGGATACAGGCATCGAGACCCGCCTGCAGGCCTTCGTGCACCAGGCCAAAGAGTTCTGCCGGCGGATGGGCTACGACCGGCCGAGGGTATGGGACTGACCCGGACCGCGTTTCCCGGGCTTTCCCCCCGGAAGTAGCTTTTCTACGCAACCCAGTGCAATAATTCTGCCCCTGCAATCGTCTTTCTGGTAAAGCGGCGAGGCGAGCCGCAAAGGGGGAAATCATGACGGAAGGCAGCTTAAGCGCAGACAGGCGATCGGGCCGTGATGAGCGCTGGGGGGTTGCGCTGACCCTGCTGGAAAATCCTCTGACAGTCGATGAAATCGGAGAGCAGTTCAGAGCCGTTACCCGCCGTTTTGGTTTTTTGCGAGACTTTTCTCCCGGCCGCCGCCACCGCGGGGCGGGCATCATTGACTGGCTGGAAGAGTGTCTTGGCCGGCTCGGCTGCCAGGGCTGGGTTGAGAAAAAAGGAGAAACCTACGCCCTGACGGCGAAAGGGCGCAGCCGGACGGTGCAGGTGCTTGGCGAGATAAAACAGGCCAAGACACGCTTGGAGGCGCTGGCCACTGTGGAGAACGCCTCGAAGTTGACCCTGATCGTTCATCTATTGTTAGCCGCTTTCAAGCTGCCCGCCGCCATTGTTTCTGGCAGCGTGGGGCTTCTCAACGACGCGATCGACACCCTTTTGGACGGGTTGTCGAGCCTGCTGGTATATTGGGGATTGCGGGTCGGCAGGGAACGGCTGGCAAGCCGGCTGCTGGTGCTCTTCATGCTGGCCACCGGCGGTTTCGCCCTGTTCGAGTCGGTTAAAAAGATTGCGGCGCCGGAACCGGTGGAGGCAGACTGGTTTGCTTTCGGGGCGGTGGCTTTCTCGGCGCTCGCCTGCGCCGTGCTGTGGTTCGTGCAGCGGCTCATCGGCCTGCGCCGCCGCAGCATGGCAGTGATTGCCCAGTCTGTGGACTCCCGCAACCATATCATTGTGGCTGGAAGCGTCGCCGCCGGCTTGATCGCCTCCCTGCTCAACTTTCCCTGGCTGGACTACGTGGTGGGACTGGCTGTGGCGGCGCTGATTCTCAAAAGCGCCGTAGAGCTGGCGATCGATCTGGTTCGCTCTGGGGAGCAGGAAACTGTGAATCTATCGAGGTATCGTTTCAAGGTTTTCGAACGGTTTCGTAGCTCACAACTCCGTTCGTACATGCTGAAGCTGATTCGAAGCGGAAAGGTCAGGAACAAGGAAGAGCTTCTGAGCGAAGCGCGGCGGACCCTGGACTTCAACGGCAGCGTGCTGTTGAAGGCCTTGGGGATGGAACGCCTTCAGGGAAGCGAGGAGTTGATCCGTGACTGCTACGAACAACTGCTTGCTAGAAAGGAGCTGGCCCCGGCGGCGGCCTGGAACTGAGCGGTCTTTTAGAGGCCCGGTTCGGCCGGCTCATTCCTCCCAGATCATTACGTCCTTCATTCGCTGCGCTTCGGAAGCCCTGGCCGTTTCATCGGCGGCCTTCAAGTCCAGGTAGGTGTAGCGCTCGGCCAGTTCAGGCTCCTGTTTCTTGAGCAAGCCGTAGAGCCTGTTTACCTCGCCGTAGTTGGCCAGCTCGTGGTTCACCTTGGCCAGGCTCAGCACGACGGTGGAGTTGTTCGGCTGCCTCTTGTAGGCCTGCTCGTAGTAGCTCAAGGCTCGGTTCAGATCACCGTCCAAGAACGCCAGGTTGCCCATATTGATCAGGGCCGGCAGGTACTCTTCCCGTCTCAGGATGCGCTGGAACTCCTGCGCCGCCTTGTCGCTCAGGCCGTAGCGCGCGTAAAGAACTCCCAGGCTGTTGATGTAGCGGGGATTCTCCCCGGAGTCCTCGATTTGCTGCTCCAGCCGGGAAACACGGGGATAAAGCTCGGCCTCGATGAACTTCATTACCTCCTGCAGGTAAGCGCTGACCACCGTGTCTTCGGCCGGGAGGGCCAGCGCGCCGACCTCGCCGGAGAAGCCCACCGGCTCGTACAGCTCCCAGGCTTCGTGGATCGGCAGAAAACCGGCCTGGCTTTTGGCGCTCTGCTCGCGCCACTGCTTGGCTCCGATCTCCCAGGCCTGCATGAATCCGCCGTCGATCCTGGTAACTTCCACAGGCACCCAGCTTTCGTTGTTCATGAAGATAAGATTCTCGGGTTTCAAGAACTGCTTGGCGGCCTCCTCGGGGCCGAGGCCCAAGGCGAAGGCCATGTATATATGCCCGGGGATGGTAATGAAGGCGGTGGGGATGCCCACCGATTCGAGCAAGGCGCTGTACAGAATAGACAGATCGTCACAGTCACCCGCCTTGTACTCCAGGGTCTGGTTGGGAAACTGTAGGTAGTCGATCGCCATGGCGTCGCGGGACAGCTCCTTATACGGTGTGGTGGGATCGATGACGTAGTTGATCCCGAACAGCGCGAGGGCCTCGTGGAAGGCGATGGCGGTGCGCAGGTTGGGATTGATGGCCCTGCTGGCCTTATCTTTCACCATACTGGTGATGTTCTTGGCGAACTTCAGTACGGTGGGATCTTTCATGGTCACGAAGGCGGCCGCCTTGCGGTCGTCGGTCCAGGTTACGGCGTTGCGGTCGTGCATGCGCAGGGTCTCCACGGTTTCGTTTCCGTAGGGCTCCCCGGCAACCAAGACCTCCACCGTGATATTGGCCTGGACCTTGGTGCTTTCCGAGATTCCCAGCACCCGGTCGTTGAACAGGGCGAACAAATCTATTTCGGCTTCGCTGTCGCCTTTGAGGAACTCCAGCTCCCGGCATAGATTGGGATTGTCCATGTATTGATTGACGAACAGGCTGACCTTTATCTCCTCCAGCGGAATTTTTCCTGTGTTACGGATGACGATCGAGCCCAGGGGATGATCGTCGTAGTACTTGTAAAACACGGGAAAAACCGGTTGGAGGTTAATGCTTTCGATTTTCAGCTCTTTGTACGGCTTGAGTTGCGAGGGCAGGATTCCTCCAGCACCGGTCCTGGACTTGAAATGGTAGGCGGTGCCCAAGGCCAGAACGAGGTCGTTGTACAGGCCGGTGAAGTTGCGGTAGGAGAGGCCGAGGTCGAAGCTCAAGCGGGGATGGAGGCGGTAGGAAACGCCGGCCCCCGCTTCGAGCAGGGGATGGTTGCCCTTGTCTTCCTCCACATCCACGTTCAGGCTGGCGAAGTAATAGCCGCCGTGGACGTAGGCGCCGACGAAGAAGCGCTTGAACAGCTCGTAGCTGACGCCGAAGCCCGCCAGCGGCGAGATCAGGGTGAGGTTGGCCTTATCCACCTCTTCGCCCTCGGCTACCTTCAGGGGAACGATGCTGTAGTTGCCGCCCGCCTCCAGAGACAGCAGGGAAAAGACCGGCAGGCGGGCCAGCAGGGAGGCGCTTCCTCCGAACTTGAAGGCATCGGTATCCCGGCCCACGGGAAAGCTCACTCCTGGTGAAAGCTGCAGAGACAGGCCGGATTCCGTGGATTGCGCTTGGCCGTGCCCAAGCGCGGCACAGGCCGCCAGGACCAGGACTATTCGTCTACTCTTCATAGCTTTATCCTAACACTAAAAGTTCGGAACTGATGGTGCTTGCAGAAATACTATCGCGTATTCATGATTATACAACATTTTTATTCTTTTTAAAGGCATCCGTTCCCGATTTCACGGCTCCATGGCTGAAGCGTCTGGTGGAAAGCACCGGAATATATCTGAACGCCATATATATTTTTTCACGAAATTACACTATTGTAACCTATACCCTTTATTATCATCTTGCAATACAATAAATCTGGTGTATATTGATAACTATAGAACCAATGCGACGACATGGTCCAGGGGTCGGTGCTTTGCTCTGTAATATATCTATAAACAGGAGACTCTCCTCTTGCTCTTGTTCGAAGGGCCTATAGGACTGTTGTGATGCCTGTGCAAACATCCGCAGCAAAGTTCTCGTTTAGCATCCCGATTGTTCATTCCGAGACCATAAGACATGTTGGCATTAGTAAGCTAAGGGCACTGATGCATCAGGGGTAAAGGAGTGATGGTATGAAGCGGAGATTATTTTTGATAGTAAGGCTAATGTCTTACGGATTATTGCTTGTCCTCGTCAGCGGCTGCGGGGATATCGCTTTGCGGGGGACTGTCGATGATTTGTCTACCAAAGATCCGGTATGGCGGTTTTATAAGACCATCGTCTGCCCTACTGCTGGAGACAACATTCACTTCGGACAATCCGTGTCAATCAACGGTGACTTTATCGTTATCGGGGCGCCTGGCGAGAATGGTGAGAGAGGGGCGGTGTATACGTATGCAATGGGAAGCGACGGCATAGTTTCAAGCCCTAAGAAGCTGGTGGTTGCCGGCGCAAGCGGCGGTGAGGATTTCGGCATGTCTGTTTCTCTGACCAGGGAAAACAACCTCAACCGCCTGGCCGTCGGCGCTCCGGGTGAAAGTGCTGATGCGGGAGCTGTCTATCTATTCGAGTGGGATGGCTCGAATTGGGACCCTCTGGTCGGTGCAACAGGAAAACTAGATACAGCCGGAATAACACTCAATGGCGGTGATAGTTTTGGTTGTTCGGTATCCATATCGGGCGGCTATCTCTTGATAGGAGAGTTCGGCGATAGTTCAGGCAGCGGTACAGCCCACATCTTCGACGCCTTTACGCTTCCTACGGCCTGGGATTGGCGTACCACCCTTGGTACTGCCGGACTGGATATACTTGATTTTTACGGTTATGCGGTGTCAATATCCGGTTCCTACTCGTTCATCGGTGCGTACAGAGACGAAACAGGAGCTTTGGATGAGTCAGGCAAGGTTTATATCTTTAAGAAAGACGCAGTCGGAGATGGCTGGTCTGCCCTGGCCCCGAACTACATCGAAGCCGGCGATCCGAAAGATAATGGACATTTCGGCTATTCCGTTTGCGCTTTTGGCAACGTAGCGGTGGTCGGCGCTCCGGGATCGGGAAATAATGCCGTCTACGTATTTGAAAGAGATGCGGATAATTGGAATCAGACCCAGAAGCTACCCCAGCCCGACGGGGCGGCAACCGATGATTTCGGCAGCAGCGTCTCCCTGGAGGATGGGCTTCTCGTAGCAGGAGCGTACCAGCATAACTACAAGGCGCTGGAAGATGGAGCGGCGTATCTTTTCGAGGAATCTGAGAGTAGCTGGAGCAGTCAAGGCAAGTACACGGTGAACAGTCCAAGCGACTCCGACCATTTTGGGACGGCAGTCGGGATATTCGGTGAATACATCGTAGTCGGAGTACCCAATGACGATGAAAACGGCACCGACTCGGGATCGGTCTATATTTACAGGTACTATTGATTCAAGTTTTCAATAAAAAAGGAGAGAGGGATGCGAAATCTAAAATTCACGTTGGCAGTGTTGTTGATCGCTCAGGCGCCCATGTGGGCCCAGACCAATCAATATACCTGGCCTGCCCCGGCTTCACAGTCGGTTTATTGTCAAATCCCGGGGGGGCAAGGAGTCCATCAGGCGGTACTGGATATCGACACCAATGGCGACGTCTCCTACCTGGAGTTTTACCTGACCTATCACGACGGGACGAGTGACCTCATCGCCTATGAAGAAGCAGAAGGTCCGGGCAAGACACTGGTCGTTCCAAGGAGAGATTTCAATACGGATGACGAGTCGCCTTATGGCGAGAATGTCCAATTCGGCGTGAGTGAAACCGCCGGCTATGAGTATGCCCTTAAGGTCTCCAAAAACGATTCCGGCGGTCCGGGCACCTTTGCCGCCGATGAGATCTGGTGTCTGACGGTTACAGGCCTGAGCGGGACGAACGACCTCAGGGCTCTGGCGAACTCCAAAGATGTGGGACTTTTGGATATCTCTCCTGATCCTGTGGTGTTTCCCAATGCCTGTTACTGGAAGTTCGACGATCCGAGCATAATCGATCCGGCGGAGCGTAAGCTGCCCATTGTTTTCAATGTTCCGGGAGGCCAGGACATACACAAGATCATACTGAATATCGAGTTTTTCGACTTCGGAGCGGCGATCGACCCCAACTATAAAATAGTCTGCCCAAAAGACATCGACGATGCGGCTCCACCGATTGATGAGGATGAAGCCGATTTGTTTGCCAATCGCAATGGGAGCATGCCGGACGGCGGATCCGTCACCGTATACACAGTTAGCGGCAGTGAAGACGATGAGAGACAAATCGTTCTTTCCAATCCATCCTCCGGCAAGTATACGGTTGAAGTCATCCAAAAAAGCGCCCTGAACGGAAGCATAGACTGCGGAAACGACTACTGCGAGTTTACCGTCGACGAGTACTGGCAGATCATTCTCTCCAATCTACCAACCGCCTATCGAACCTTTGTGAGCGTTGAGACCCGTGACAATGCCGGTAATCCGTTTCCCGCAGGAAACGAGAAGGATCATCTTATAGCTCTGACAAGGCCGCCGCTCACCATCATCAGAAAGCCGGCCAATCTGCCGGCAGAGTATCCCTATACGATCATAAGGCAGAGGAATTTTACCCAAGAAAACACGGATTTTGATTTTGATCCCGGGAATGCCGGTAGTTTTACGTCGAGCTGGCGATTGGACGGTTCGGCCGCGCCGCCACTGATATACTTTGATGACTACGATCCCCATGATTTAACATTGAAAACCGATGAGAGCGTCGATATTCACTCGGCACCCTACGATATACCCGAACCGGCAGCACCCTTGGATCCGTTTCCCTACGAGGACTTCACCCTGTCGAGTGTTGATCGATTAACCTTTAAGGTTGTCCCGCCCGAGGAGATCGGCTTTACTCGGTTCTTGGGACTGCCCTATCATCCTGATCCTCCTGTTATCGATGCAAAGATTACCGACGGCCTGGCTGCCGGGGACGTGATTGACACAGGCTGGCGAGCGGCCGCCCGCTATACATCTATCGATGATGGCGGAGAGCCCGCTAACGTGGCCTTTCAGGCGCTCAAGGACCGTGACGAGGACTACTACTACTTCTCCTTTGAGGTTCGCAACGACACGGAGCCGAATGACGAGGACTTGATCGTGATGGGCTTCAGGCCTTCCTATTCGGACACGCCCATTGATTCCCCTACAAAGAGCGCGTTACCCCGGGTGGATGACGTTCTGATATTCATATATCCCTTGCCGGATGGCGGCTCGGCTGCGGCCACGGATCCGGATGGGCTTTTAATCTTCAAATACGCCACGGATGGCTCAGACTACTACTGGGAGGATATTACCTCATCTGTGGAAAGCAATTTCACAATAAGGGCAAGATCGTTTGATTCGGATACGTCATGGGATGTGGAAATCAAAATGCCCTTCAGCACTCTTACGGGTGGAGGTGAATGGGTTTCTTTCGCTGATGAGTTCTTGTTCTACTACAATGTCTTCTGTGTTCTAAATGACGATGATCCCAATGAGCTTTATGCAGTAGAGTTCCACTGGCCAAGGGACGCTGCAATGCTGGAAGGAGTTGTAGAGGCCGAATTGTTTTCTCCCGGTGAATGGGGCGAGGGGACCAAAGATCCTACGGTTGTCAGCCGGGGTGTCTATATTGACAGCCAATACTCGGACATCTGGGTCGAACCCAGCGACGGATCGGGAAGAACCAATAAAATCATGCTCGGTGATAATACGTTCAATGCCAGGCTAAGAAACAATGCCCAGAAAGAGGATGAAACCGGCACACCCCAACCTGTGACGGCGGAACAGGTAAAGACGAGATTTCGCATAGCTAAATGGGGAGTGATGAGTGAACCCGATGCCGATACAGGTGATTGGTCGATCATTCCTGTGGGAGGGGCGGGCGATGGGTTTACTGCTACCCAGGATATTCCAGGTGATGATACCCCAGTCGTGTTTTCAAAAGATTGGAACGTAACGCAACAGTGGATAGATGACAATATTGAATATGCGCATCAATGCGTATATGTGGAGATCGACTCCGATGGAAACGCGAACATTATGCAAAAAGGCTACTATCGCAATATGGATTTCGTCGATGCTTCAGAGTTCAGCCGGATTGCGACGATAAGTACCAAAGGCTACGAGCCGCCTCCGGGAGGCGAAGATAATCATCAGATAATAATGCATGTTACTGCCAATGCCTGGAGCTTCGAGCCCGATGAGCCTGAAGGAATGAAAAAAGCCACACCTGCTGCAGCAAGCCTGAGGCAGCAACAGAGTTCGGATGACATTGTTTCGTATCTTAGATGGATCGTAAATTGCTTTTTGAAAACCGGCAAGGGAATCACCATTAAAGGGAAAAAATACAGTCTCGTAAAACCAATGGGATCCTTCGGCTATGTGGTGCGCCATTACGGCCCTGTCAGGAGGTGGTTTTTCGATATCGAGGGCGCCCGAAAAATCAATGGCAGCACGTATATCTTAACAATGCCGCAGTACAGTCATCAGGATGTTTTCACTCACATCAAGCCCATCGAGCCGCTCGGTCTGTCCTTGAGCCTGCACGCAGGCGCCGCCGTGCCCCTGCCGCCCAGCAACTTCGCCAGCGACTACAAGACCGGCTTCTGCGTAATCGGCGATATCGGCTATGCGATCGCCGATCGGTTCTCCATTATGGGGCTGTTCGGCTACAACTACTTCCCGGCGAAGTCCTCAAGTATGGATGACGCATCGGTGCTGAACATCGCGGTGAACGGAAAGTACTTCATACCGGTTCGACGCGACATGGACATCGGGATCGGCCTGGGCCCCGAGCTGTTCGTACACGATTTCAACAGCGTGGAGTTCGGGTACGACCTGGATGTGAGCTACGATTGGCGCTTGAGCAGGCGCCTGGCCCTGGAGCTGGGCGGTATCTACCATTCCCATTTCGATCAGGAGGTCTGGTTCCTTCAAATCCACGCGGGAGTGATCGTCGGTTTTTAAACGGCTATCCCACCCGGTCGGTCGGACGAAGGGAAACAGGACGTAGAACTCGGTCGCCCTGAACAGCTCCTCCAGCACGATCTCCTCCAGCTCGACGAAGAAGCGGTCCAGCCATTCGAGGGCCCGGTCGATTTTACTTGTTAAGGCAGCGAATACGAGTCCGGAGATCCCCGGCGCGAACGGCCAGGGGGTGGTGGCTGAAGAGTTCAAGCGGAACCTTGCCAAGGCGATCGCGTTAGTAACGTTACACACCGTTGTTCCGGTGCAAGCACACACTAGCCGATTTTCCGGGGCCTTGAAATCTACGCAATGGCGAATGTGCCTATGGTACAACGAACCCCTCGGTGATCTGAGGCATCTTAGGTTGACTCATCATTATGAGTAATTTATGATTAGAGTATGAGTAAAAGGTTACAGGTGCTCCTCGACGATGAGGAGTTGCGGGAAATCCAACGGCTGGCTCA
>CAYMEK010000036.1:0-8418 GCA_964389305.1 uncultured Spirochaetaceae bacterium | reverse complement strand
GGTTACAGGTGCTCCTCGACGATGAGGAGTTGCGGGAAATCCAACGGCTGGCTCACCAGCAACGAACCAGTGTAGCCGAGTGGGTGCGCAGGGCGCTGCGAGCGGCCCGCCAGCGGCAGCCGCGTGAGAGCGCCGATACCAAGATCCAGCGCGTACGAGCAGCCGTGCGTCATGCCTTTCCCACCGCCGACATCGAGGACATGTTGCGCGAGATCGAGTCGGGCTACCTCAAGGACTAGCGATTGTGGTGTTCATCGATTCGAATATCCCGATGTACCTTGTGGGCGCCGTACACCCCCACAAAATCGATGCCCAGCGCGGACTCGAAGATCTGATCGTGAGGACGGAACGTCTCGCTACGGACGCGGAGGTATTACAGGAAATCCTGCATCGGTACACCGCCATCAGCCGTACAGACGCTATACAGCCTGCTTTCGAAGCCCTTCTCGGAGTGGTCGACCAGGTGTTCCCGGTCGAACGTCAAGATGTGGAGAAAGCCAGGGACATCTTACTCGGCGCTGCCGGTCTATCTGCGCGTGATGCAATTCATCTAGCGATAATGCAGCGTTACGATATCCGGGAAATCTTCAGCTTCGATGCGAGCTTCGACGGATGCCCTGGCATTCAACGTGTATGCCAGAAATAACCTTCTGCTCGCCATGGTCGCACCGATGGTGCGGCGGTGGAAGAATACGCGATTGCTGGCCTGCTTTCTGGATCGGGGATTGAGTTCTCAGAGAGTCTCAGGACGGCTCAACAGCGGTCTCCTCGGGCTCCGTTCGGGTTCCGCGTGCGTACGCTGCCCCACCCGGTCGGTCAGAACGAAGGGAAACAGGACGTAGAACTCGGTTGCCCTGAACAGCTCCTCCAGCACGATCTCCTCCCGGGAGGAATGGGCCAGCTCCTCCTTGCCGGCGGCGAAGCCTATCGTGGGGATGTGGTGGCGTCCGGCGGTGGCCACCCCATTGGTGGAGAAGCTCCAGAAACCGCTTTTGGCTTTTTTCCCCAGCACGGTCCGGGCGGTTTCCAGGCCGGCCTCCACCAGCGGATGCTCCTCCTCCATGATCCAGGTGGGAAAGTAGGCCTCCTGGGTGAACTCGGTTCCCTTCCAGCTTGTACCCGCGTACTCCGGGATGGTCACGCTCGCCTCTCCGCCGCATTTCTGCACGATCTCCTCCACCTCGACCAGGGCGCTTTCGCGGGTCTCGTTCACGGTGAGGCGCCGGTCGATGTGGATGCGGCAGTGGTCGGGGACCGAGCAGAGGGAGGGCCCCCTGCTGCGGATGTCGGACACGGTGATCGAGCCCCGGCCGAGGGGCGCGACCGAGGGTAGGGAGCGGTCCAGCCGTTCGATGGCTCGAACTATGGGGCTCATCTTGTAGATGGCGTTGATTCCCTTTCGGTTGTGGGCCCCGTGGGCGGACTTACCGGTGGTGCTGACCTGCATCTCCATCCGCCCCCGCTGGCCCCGGTACACCTTCAGGTCGGTGGGCTCGCCCAGGAGGACATAGTCGGGGAGCAGTCCCTCCTGCTCGATCAGGTGCCGCAGGGGATAGCCGTCGCAGTCCTCCTCCATCACCGAGCCGGCCACGTAGAGGCTGAAGGGAAGAGGCCGGTCGCCGAATACGGCCCGCAGCAGCTTGCCGGCGGCCAGGAAGCCGGCCATGGCCGACTTCTCGTCCACAGCTCCCCGGCCGTAGATCCTGCCGTCCGCAATCCTGCCCTCGAAGGGCGGGTAGGACCAGCTTTCCTCGTCCGTAACCTGCACCGTGTCGATATGGGCGTCGTAGAGTATCTTCACCGGTCCTTCCCCAATCCTTCCCACCGCGCTGCCCAGCTCGTCCGAATACTGCTCGTTGAACCCGTAGTACTGCATGGTGTCCAGAATGAACTCCACGATCTCCTTCTCCTGGCCGCTGTAGCTCTGGATGCGAATCAGGCGCTGGAACAGGTTGGCCAGCTCCTCTTTGCATCCCTCCAGGCGTGCACGAACCGTTTTCAGCAGGTTGGGATCCATACCCTCCTCCTTCTATTGCTTCCGACCAGCGCGGCCGGCCCTGGCCCCGGATCGCCCTTTCGGCCGCGGCCGGCTTTAGGCTCTCCTCAAGGCACCAGTCGCAGCGCCCCTCTCGGGCACAGGGAGCAGCACAGCCCGCAGCTCACGCAGAGCGTCCTGTCCAGGAAATACTCCTTGTCCTCGAAGTGTATCGCCCGGTGAATGCAGGAACGCTCGCATAGGCGGCAGAGATTGCAGAGCTGGCGGTCGATCTGCGGAAACATGCGCTCCCGCTGTTGCCGGACAGCCGGCTTCTCCCGCAGATACAAGCCGATTATCTCGCCGAGGCGGCCGATGCCGCGGCTGTCCATCCAGTCGGACAGCCCCGAGGCCAGCTTTCCGTATATCTCCTGTCCTTTCAGGACCGCCAGGCTGCAGACCTGAACGGCCGAGGCGCCGGCCATCAGGTGCTTCACCACATCCTCGACCTTTCCTATTCCACCGACGCCGATAACCGGCTTTTCTGTGAGGGAGGCGATCGCGGCAACGAAGTGCAGGGCCACGGGCAGGATCGCCCTTCCGGAGAGCCAGCCCCGGCCGTCGGCGCTGCCCAGCAGGGGCCGCCTGGTTTCGATGTCGAAGTCCAGGGCGGGTCCCACGCTGTTGATGGCCACGAAACCGTCCACGATGCTCTCGAGGGTGCGGACCACGGCTTGTAGATCGGAGACGGCGGGGCTCAGCTTGGCCAGCACGGGGACGCTCACATTATCTTTCAAGGCGCAAGCCAGCCGTTTCAGAGTTTCCGGCTCCTTGCCCACGTAGTGTATGGAGAACTCCACCGCATCGGCCGCTCCGGCCTTTTCCAGCTCTTTTCCCAGAAAGGCCAGCTCCTCCGCGCTGTAGCCAACCGAGGCGATGAGCGGGACGCCCGCCTGCCGGGCTTTGGGAAGCTCCCGATCGATGAAGCGCCGGAAGCTCAGCTCGGACCACAGCTCCGCATTGAGCAGGCTTCCCGAGAAGGGGGAGACGATGTTGGGGGCCGGCACTTCGGCCGCCTGCACGCTGATGGTCTTGGCTACCAGTCCTCCCGCCCCGCCGCGGGCGGCCCGCAGGAGCATATCCCCATCAGCGCCGCCGGGGCCGGCGGCGGTCCACACCGGGTTGGGGAACTCTATACCGCAGACCACGGTCTTCAGCTCAGCCATGCTGCGCCGCTCCCAATCGTTCGAAAAGCCGTTCTCCGTGCCTGGCGGCGGCCCGGGCCGTTGCCTCTGCATCCACGCTCAGCAGCCTGCCCTCGACCATCAGCGGCCGGCCGCCGGCCAGGACGCTCCAGGCCGGGCTTTCCAGCAGGCCGTATACCAGGTGGCCCCAGAAAGTGTCCTGGTCCAACGGCGAAGGGGGGCGGTAGTCCCAGACCGCCAGGTCGGCCCGCTCCCCCTCCTGAAGGCCGGGATAGTCGGAGAAGAAACGCCGGAGGAAAGCGACCTGGTCGAAGAAGATCCTCCGTATCCAGGCAAAGCTTTCGGGGATTCCATTGCCCTGATGGCGGTGAAGCAGGAAAAGCTGCTTCAGCGACCGGGCCGGAGAGGCATGCATGCCGTCGGTGCCGGCAAGTACGGGCACCCGACCGGGAATCTCGGCGAAGCGGGCCAGCCCCACCGCATTATTGAGGTTGGAGTCCGGATTGAGGGCCAGGCCGCAGGCGCCCCGGACGATCGTCTCGAAATCCTCAGGACTCAGGTGGACGCCGTGAGCCAGAACGCCCGGCCGCGAGAGCAGCCCGAACCGGCTCAACCTGAGAGCCGGAGGCACCCCGAAGTGCTGCCGGCTGTACTCAGGCTCCAGGCGGTCTTCGGCGAGGTGGGTATGAATGCCGATATCGAGCTCTCCGCACAGCGAAGCGGCCCCGGCTAGGGTATGGTCGGAAAGGGTGAACGGGGCGTGCAGGCCGGCCAGGCAGCGGATATCGCCGGAGGTATGGTTGCGGCCGAACTCCAGGTTTTCCTGTAAAGCCGCCGCCGCAGCCGCCTGTCCGTGGCGGTCGGAGGTCTCCAGGCAGAGCACGCCCCGCAGACCCGCTTCCGAGAGCACCCCGGCGATGAGCTCCAGGCTGCCGGACACGAAGGAAGGAGAGCTGTGGTGATCGAAGACGCAGGTTACACCGTTTCGTATCGCCTCCAGCACACCGAGCCGGACGCAGGCCTCCACCATGTCGCGGTCCAGGGCCCGATCGAGCCGCCACCAGAAGCTCTCCAGGATGCTCTTGAAGTCCTCCTGCGAACCCGGCAGGCTCAATCCCTTGGAAAGGCGGGAATAGAAGTGCTCGTGAAAGTTGGCCAGCGCAGGTGTGGCCACCCGCCCTCCGGCGTCCAGAACAGTCTTCTCCGCTCGAGTGCGTGCACCCCCTGCGGTGGTTTCCCGGTGTTGCGGCAGCCCGGCCCCGCCTTCAGGAGGTTCTCGGCGCACCTCAGGTGAAGCTTCCCCGGCGATAAAAGCCCGGAAATCGGCCGGCCGGATTGCCCGGATCTTTCCGCCGGACAGCAGCAGGCTGCAGAATCGGGGCTTCACCGACTGCTCCCGGATCGGGCAGAGCCAGAGGTTGCGGATTTCTGTGACTGCGGGCATCGCACCCGGGGCTGTTGCGCTCATCTGTCGCACCTTGAGGGGCTTGCGTGTTCGCCTCCCATCCCACGATAGATTGGAAAACCTGCCAGCGTCAAGGAACGGAACAGCTCCTCATGATCCGCCCCTGCGGCCTTCTGCCGGTGCAGGTGCACAGGAGCTGCCGGCACGGGCGCAGAGGCTGGCGGCGCAGGTGTGCGGTTCCAGCCGGCGGAATGGGAGCGGGCTTTCTAAATCGGAACAATATATTATACTACCAGCCGGAACCAGCCGGAGCTTTGGAGACTCCGGTGAAGCGGGGAGGAGACATTGAGGCGACAGGAAATCGAGATCAGCAGTTTTCGCCTGCCGGTATACAAGACCTGGAACGACGAGTGGTTCCTGCTGGCCTGCGGGGACTACGCCTCAGGCGAGTTCAATATCATGACCGTGGCCTGGGGCAGCTTGGGCTGCATGTGGAAGCGGCCCATGGCGATGGTGGTGGTGCGCCCGACCCGCTACACCTACCGGTTCATGGAGAAGCACACTGATTTCACGGTCTGTCACTTTCCCTCGTCCTGCAGGGACAGGCTACAGTACTGCGGCAGCCACTCCGGACGGGACGTGGACAAGATAAGAGGATCCGGTTTGACGCCGATCGCCTCCACCCGGGTCGGCTCTCCCGGATTCGAGGAGGCCGACCTTATCGTCGAGTGCAGGAAGATGTACTTCGACGACTTCAAGCCGGCGCACTTTCTGGCCGGCTTCATCGAAGAGAACTACCCGGCCAAGGATTATCATCGCCTGTATCTGGGAGAGATCAGGGCGGTGTTCGGAGCCGAGGAGTTCCGGAGCTGATTCCCGGGACCCGGAGGCGCTGGTTTTCAGGAGCAAAGGAGATGCGTTTTCTGGGGTACCGCTGCAGTCTCTGCGGCGCCGAGTACGGTCCTGGCGAGATCGTGTATCGATGTCCCGGGGACGGCGGCTGTCTGGACGTGGTGCTGGACTATCGGAAGATACGAAACGAAGTTAGTCCGCAGCACTGGCAGGAACCCGGGTTGGAGCCGTCTCAATGGCGGTACCTGCCTCTGCTTCCGGTAGAGGACCCGGGAGGGAGGGGCACGCCCCTGCGCCGGGTAGGCGGCACGCCTGTCTACAGCCTGCCGGAGCTCAGAAGAGAGCTGAAGCTGAAGGCTTTCTGGCTCAAGGACGAGGCGCCGAACCCCACCGCGTCGCTCAAGGACCGGGCCAGCTCGCTGGTCGTGGCCAGGGCGGGAGAGATAGGAGCGGAGGTGGTGGTCACCGCCTCGACCGGCAACGCCGGCGCCGCGCTGGCCGGCATGGCCGCCTGCCTGAAGCGTCGAGCCGTGGTGTTTGCTCCGCGCGGCGCTCCGCCGGCCAAGCTGGCTCAGATGCTCGTTTTCGGAGCCAGGGTGATCCTGGTGGAGGGAAGCTACGATCAGGCTTCAGCCCTGTCGCTTCAGGCGGCGCAGGAGCTGGGCTGGTACTCCCGCAACACCGGCTATAATCCCTTCACTGCGGAGGGGAAGAAAACGGCCGCCCTGGAGATCTGGGAGTCGATTCAACGCCGGCAGCTCGAGCTGCCGGAGGGCGGGCTGCTCAACATCTTCGTGTCGGTGGGGGACGGAAACATCATCTCCGGCTTGCACAAGGGATTTCGGGATCTGGCCGCCCTGGGCTGGTTGAGCTTTGCGCCCCGTCTGTTCGGCGTCCAGGCGGAGGGCTCGGCGGCGGTCGCCCGGGCTTACCGGGAAGGCGGCGAGGAACTCAGGCCGGTTCGCTCCTGCACTCTGGCGGACAGTATCGCGGTGGATATGCCGGCCGACGGGCTGAGGGCGCTGCGGGCCGCCAGGCAGACCGGAGGCGCCTACCTGACCGTCAGGGACGAGCAGATCCTGGCCGCCATCTCGGAGCTGGGCAGGGTGGGGGTGTTCGCCGAGCCGGCCGCTGCGGCGGCCTACGCGGGACTGGCGGAGGCCCTGCGCCGGGAGATGATCGGCCCGGAAGAGACGGTGCTGGTGCTCAACACGGGAAGCGGATTGAAGGACGTCGGAGCCGCCCGCCAGGCGGTGGGCGAGGCTCCCGTAATCGAGCCGACCATGAAAGCGCTTAAGGCGCTTCTTAGACTCTAGGCCGGCTTGGTTGATTGGACGAAGAAGTATGGCGAGTAAAGAAAGATCAGTCGGGAAAAGCGAGTCGGGGGGTAAGCCTGGAGCAAGGTCGAGGCTGACCCCATCCACCAATGAGTTTCTCGGGCTCGATGTGGAGGACCTGAAGGAGTCGTTCGTGCATAACCTGGAGTTTGCCCTGGCCAAGGACGAGTACAGCGCTACTACGCTGGATAATTTCAAGAGCCTGGCATTGACGATCAGAGACCGGCTGTTCGAACGCTGGATCGAGACCCAGCAGGGCTACTACCGGGTGAACGCCAAGCGAATCTACTACCTGTCCCTGGAGTTCCTGATCGGCCGTACTCTGGGAAACGCCATCCTCAACCTCGGTCTGGAGGAAAACGTGGGCAGGGCCATGTCGGAGCTGGGCTACAGCCTGGAGAAGCTGGAAGACAGGGAGTTCGACGCCGGGTTGGGCAACGGCGGGCTGGGGAGGCTGGCCGCCTGCTTCCTCGATTCCATGGCCACCCTGGCTCTGCCCGCCTATGGGTACGGAATCCGCTACGAGTATGGGATCTTCTTTCAGCGAATCCGTGGAGGAGCCCAGGTCGAGACCCCGGATAACTGGCTGCGCTACGGAAATGTCTGGGAGATCGAGCGGCCCGAGTACCTGTACCCGGTTTATTTCTACGGCCAGGTGAGTCAAGTGAGCGACTCCGCAGGAAGACCGCACTTCGAGTGGGTGGACACCCAGGAGATCATGGCCATGGCCTACGACACACCGGTTCCCGGGTACAGGAACAACACGGTGAACAACATGCGCCTGTGGGCGGCCAAGTCCACCAGGGAGTTCGACCTGGACTACTTCAATCACGGGGATTACGAGAAGGCCGTGTCGGACAAGGCCCATTCGGAAACGGTCTCCAAGGTGTTGTATCCTAACGACAACGTGTTCGAAGGACGGGAGCTGCGGCTGAAGCAGGAGTATTTTTTCGTGTCGGCCACCCTGCAGGATATCATCCGGCGATACAAAAAGACCGGTCAAGGCGATTTCAGTGATTTCTCCGAGCAGGTAGCCATTCAGCTCAATGACACCCACCCCGCCGTGGGCATACCGGAGCTCATGCGCATCCTGATCGACCTGGAGGGACTGAGCTGGGATCGGGCCTGGGCGGTCACGGTGGCCAGCTTTGGCTATACCAATCACACGGTGCTTCCGGAGGCTTTGGAGAGGTGGCCGGTCAGCCTGTTCGGCTACGTGCTGCCCAGGCATCTGCAGATCGTGTTCGAGATCAACCGCCGCTTTCTCCAGGAGGTAGGCCGGCGCTTTCCCGGCGAGGAGGAGCGCCTGAGGCGGATGTCGATCATCGAGGAGGGCGCGGAGAAGAAGGTACGCATGGCTCACCTGGCGATCGTGGGAAGCCACTCGGTTAATGGGGTTTCCGGCCTGCATACCGAGATCCTGAAAAGCGAGGTCTTCAAGGATTTCCATCAGCTGTGGCCCGAACGTTTCAACAACAAGACCAACGGCATTACCCCGCGCAGATGGTTGAAGCTGTGCAATCCCGGTCTGGCCCGGCTCATCTCCGGTAGAATCGGGGAGGGGTGGCTCACCCATCTGGAAGAGCTTAAAGGCTTGGCGCCCCTGGCGGAAGAGGAGGAGTTTCAGCAGCAGTGGCGGCAGGT
>CAYMEK010000035.1:0-43574 GCA_964389305.1 uncultured Spirochaetaceae bacterium | reverse complement strand
CTATCAGGGTGTCGGGCCGCCGCGCCGGGCCAGAGCTTGGCGGCGTAGCCGTATTCTATCTGGTTTATCTGCAGGGCTATGGTCGGTCTGCCTTTGTGCTGCGACAGAGAATTCATGCCGGCGCTCCAGGCCTGTCTTTCGGTTCTTCGGCCATTTTAGCAGGTATTTATCCTTTGGTAACCGAGGTGCTGTATTTCCGGCCCTGGCCGGTAAACATACTTGACAAAAAATGCTGAATCTATTACTTTATATTATAAAGTAACTTTAATTTGCAAAGTTACTTTATAACTAGAAGTTAATTTTCGGCAGAGAGGAGGAAAGTAGTCATGCCGGACAATCAGGAAACCCAGAATTTGGGCAGGTATCTGGAGGACATCGCCATCATAAAAGACATGCTGTTCAAGGCGGAGCAGAAGCCGCTGTACGAAAACTGGGCGTTCTACGCCTGGGGAAGCCTGATCATGGCGGCCAGTATACTCCACTTCCTGGTGGAGAGAGCATACCGGTTTTCCGTACAGCGGCTTTTCCTGGAGATCTGGCTGCCCACCCTACTCGTCGCGGGTTTTATCGAGGCCATTTCCCTGATCCGCAACCTGGCCCGGCAGGCGTTACCCTTGTTTTCCCGCACGGTGCTCCGCTTCTATCTGAGCTTAATAGGCAGCGCCGGCGTGTTTGTTCTTATCGTGGTGATGGCGATAAGACTGCAGGCCATAAGCTTGCTTCCCCTACTCCTGCTGCTGACTGCGGCCGTCTTCTACTTCATCTTCGCCCAGACCACCTACACCCACCTGTACATTCACGGCTATCTATGCCTGATCCTGGCGGTGATCCTCTATCTTTTTCACATTCCGCATCAGGTGCTGGTGCCGCTCGTAGGCTGTACCGTAGGGGTGTCTCTGATCATCACCGGCCTGACCGAGTATTTCCTGCACCATAAATCCCGATGAGCGCAAACAAGAACCCTGCAGGCGAGGGCGGGGCTCGAGGCGGGGGGAACAGGCTCTATATGCAATTCGACCCGGTCTTCTTCGAGAAGACCAGGTTATCGATGATGACGCTGATCCATCAGGAAGGGACTGTTTCATTCAACCGGTTCAAGCTGCTCTTAGACGGGACCGACGGCGCGATCTACGGCCATATCCAGAAACTCCTCAAGGCAGGCTACATCCGGCAGAAGAAGGAGATCGCCGGGGACAAGGCCCAAACCGTTTACTCGCTGACTGCCTCCGGCGCCCGGTTGTTCCGCGATTACCTCAGCTTTCTGGAAACGATGCTGCACGAAGATCGAGAGAAGAGCAGCGATGCGGGCTGATAGGGGAAGATGGCGCATGAGATTGGTCGGGGCCTGGGGAATCTGGGCGGCGCGCAACTGGGGCAAAGCCCTATTGATCGCCCTAGCCGTCACCGCGGCGTTGGGACTGGGATTCTCCAGACTCAGGCTAGAGCTTACCTACTATTCCATGATGCCCAAGGGCTCGATCAAGGTCCGGGACCTGAAGAAAATCATCGAAGACTTTCCCGCCGCTTCGAGCATCGTGGTGGTGCTGGAAGCCGAGGACAAGTCGAATCGAGAAAAGGCCCAGAAGACGGTTACCGCTGCGGTGGACGCCCTCGGCGCCGAGCTCGCTCGCCCCGAGTACGCCGGCAGCATCACCCGCGTGCAGGGCAGGCTGGTCCTGGACTTCATCCGCAAGCACGGCTTGCTGCTCACCAAGACCCAGGAGATACGACGCCTGCGGCGGATCTTTGCCGACCTGAACCTGGTTCCGCTCGTCACACACCTGAACGATGATTTCGAGCGGGAGTACTCCGGAAACGAGCAGAAGCTTGCCGACGAGGAACAGCAGGCCTCGGCCCAGTTAGCCGGGCTGGGGAAAATCCTGGCTTTGATGAACCGAGCCTCGGCAGGCGGCGATTCCCAAGCGATCGACCGGCAGGAGCTTTCCTCGGCTCTGGACCTGTTTCTGTTCGGGAGCCCCTACTTCCTCAACCGGGACGGCACCATGGCCCTGCTGTTCGTCCAGCCCGCCTTCACCATCAACGACCTGGACCGCTTCGTGACCGAGATCCCGCGCCTGGAACGAGCGATCAAGAGCAAGGCCCGGTCCCTCGGCGTGGAGGCCGGCCTGACCGGTCTGCTGGTGGTCAGCAAGGATGAGATGCTGACCAGCGAGCAAGGATTGGGCGTCTCCATGGCCGTGGCCGTGCTCCTGATCCTGCTGCTGATGGTTTTCTCCTTCCGCATGTACTCCGTTCCGTTGATTTCCGGCATCCCCTTGCTCACGGGCATCCTGTGGACCGCCGGGTTGGCCGGCTGGGTCATGGGCCGCCTGAATATCATGAGCGCCATGTACATGGTCGCCCTGGTAGGCCTCGGCATCGATTATGCCATTCACCTGCTGACCACCTACGTCCAGGAGCGCGAGGACGGCCTGGGAGTGGTCGACGCGGTAGGCAGCAGCATGCGCAAGAGCGGCTCCGGAATACTCACCGGCGCCTTCACTACCGCCATCGCCTTCTTCGCCCTGACGGCGGCCGATTCCGAGATGGTGAAAGAGCTGGGGGTGGTCGCCGGCCTGGGCATTCTCTGCGAGCTGGCGGCCATGTTCATCATGGTTCCGGCCCTGTTGGGGCTGCGGGGCAGCCGGCTGGCCCGCAAAGGCAGAGACGAATCCGGCCTGCTCGAGCGGGCGGGCCTGCGCTATGGCTGGGTTTCGGCTCTCGGGAAAAGGGTAAGCAGGCGGCCGGCGTTGTTCGCGGCCGTGATGCTGGCAGCCGGGACGCTCCTGGCCACCCAGGCGGGCAGGGTCAGGGTGGAGGGGAACATCATGAACATGGAGGCCAAGGGCCTGGAGTCGATCGAGCTGCAGGACCGCATGGTCGAAGAGTTCGGGATGGCCCCGGACATCCTGTCCATAACCGGCAGCGACCAGGCGCATATGCGGGTCTTGGCCGACAGGATAGACAAGCTGGAGTCTGTGAAAGCCGTGGAATCGATCTTTGACTATTTTCCCTCGCCTGAGCAGCAGGCCGAGAGAGCCCGGGAGGTGCGGCTCTTCCGGCAGGGTCTCGGCAACCTGGCGGCGGATGGCACCCTGGACGGTGAACGGCTTCTCGCTGAGCTTGAGCGCCTGGAGGACAACCTGCTCGAGATGTCAGACCTGGCCTTCGCCGGCGGCCTGGACAAGTTGCTCGATAAGGCGAACATTCTGACCGGGCGAAACACCGCCGGGGAGATAGTCGCCGAAACGGACTTAGACCGGCTGAGCGCCGGGCTTGCGAACAACGCCCCGGGACAGGCGGCGGGCCTGGCGGGCTTTCAGGAGCTGTTCGTGCCTCTGCTCAAGGACAAGCTCCTGCGCCTGGCCGACTCCCAGCAGATCGGACTGGAGATGGTCCCGGTAAATGTTCGCGATTCCTACCTGTCCCGGAACGGCAAAGATTTTCTGATCAACATCATTCCCACCCGCAATCCCTGGGACGAGGACTTTCGGCGAATTCTCAAGGCCCAGGTGGCCACCATCACCGACCGGGCCACCGGCATGGTTCTGGCCGCCGACCAGATGACCGAGATTGCCCGGCATGACGGAATCAGGGCGGCCGTAGCGGCGTTGCTCGCCATCTTCGCCCTGCTGCTCCTCGACTTCAGAAACATCAAGCTGGCCCTGGTTACTCTGCTGCCCCTGTGCCTATCCTTTCTCTCCCTGTTCGGATTCATGGCGCTGGCGGGCATCAAGTTCGATTTCCTGAACATTATCGCCGTACCCTTGCTGATCGGTATCGGCGTAGACGATGCGCTGCATTTCAACCACCGCTATCTTCTGGAGGGCAAGGGGAACATGCCACTGGTGATCTCGCGAACCGGGACGGCCGTGCTGCTGACCTCTCTGACCACGATCATCGGCTTCGCCTCCTTCATTCCCTCCATCATGCGGGCCATGCGCAGCACCGGGATCGTGCTTTCCGCAGCCATGGCCCTGGCCTACCTCTTCTCGGTCCTGTTTCATCCCGCCGTGCTGATCATAGTGGCCGAGAAGCTCGGGCTCAACATCCATCCCTGGACATTTAGGAGGAACACATGAACGCTCTACCGAAACTCCTGATACTGATCGCCGCCATCGGTCCCGCCGCGGCAGTCGCGCAGGACGCCGACGAAATCGTGCGGCGCGCCGAGCAGTCCTTCGTAGGCAACAAGATATACAGCGTCAGCACGATGACGGTCTACCGTTCCGGGTCGGCCCGTCCGGCCATGGAGGCGGAAAGCTATACCATGAGCCGGGACGGAAGCGACTACTCCCTTACGATTTACCTGGGGCCGGCACGCATGAAGGGCACCGCCTACCTGATGATAGACAACGATCTTTGGGTGCGCTTCTCCTCCACGGGCAGGGTCCGCAAGCTGAGCTCTTCGGCCAAGAAGAACTCGGCGGGAGGCACGGATTTCTCGTACAGCGACATGGGCGAAAGCGGCCAGGGTATCGCCAGGAAATACCGGGCTACACTGGAAAAGGAGGCGGTGAGCGTACAGGGCGAGGCCTGCTATCAGATCGGCTTTACTCCCAAACCCGGACAGGAGGACACCTACGAGAAGCTGGTAGCCTTTATCAGCCGGGAAAGCTTCCGCTACCTCAGGATCGATTATCTGCACAGCGGAGCGGTGATCAAGTCCTTGGCCCTCTCCGACTACCGCAGTGTCGGCGGCCGGGATTACCCTTTTCAACTGGTCATGGAGAGCCGCACCCGGCCGACTCGGACCGAGGTACTGGTCGAGTCGGTGGAGTTCGACAGCCCCCGAGTGCGGGAAAGCATCTTCTCGGTGAGCTATCTGGACAAGATCCAGTAGCGGGGTGAGGATATGCGTAAGATTCTCTTGGGCCTGCTCCTGCTGGGCCTGGCGGCGTCCCTCTCGTTTTCCGATCTCTCCTTCTCCGGGCAAGCGAACCTGGATCTGAGCCTCTTCCCGGTGCTCGAGCACGACGCCGGCCGCTTCGAGAGTCCCCTCAACCCCGGGAACGTCATGGAAGTGCGTGACCTCAATCTGGGCACCGGCCTGCATTTCAAGCTCTCCAGCCAGGAACAGAAAAGCGCGTTCGCTTTCTGGGCGGCGGTGAGACCCTACGATCTGGCCCGGGCCCTGCTGGCGGCTTCTTCCGGTAGCGCCGAGCAGGAGGCGGCCGTGGCAGGCGCCCTGAGCCTGCTGGGACCTCCGCCCTCCGCGCTGGAAATCCTGCGTGCTTACGTACAGTGGTACCTCGGGCCTGAAATCGTGGTCACGCTGGGTCGTCAGAGCATGCTGACCGGCTACGGCTACGGCTGGAACCCCATGGATTTCGTCAGTCCGGCGAAGGACCCCTCCGATCCCAACGTGGAGCTGGTGGGAGTGGACGCCCTGAGCGTGCAGTATTCCCCCGGCAACATCCTGATCGTCAAACTGGCAGGCCTCTACCGTTGCGGGTCTTCTGTCTCGGGAGTGGACCTATCCCGCCTTCAGGGCGCCGCCGAGATTACTGTGTGGCTTCCTTCCCTGGAGATCAAGCTCACCGGGCTGTTCAAACAGGGCGCGCCCGGCAGCGACGATCCCTTCGTCCCGGCCGTGGGGGCGGGATTCATGGCGGATCTGGCGGGGCTGGGGCTGTACGCGGAGGCGGCCTTGCTGAAGGGCAGCCGCATCCCCATTGCCGATGTCGGCGGCCTGCACTGGCCAAGTGGCTGGTTTTTCGACGCCCTCCTGGGACTGCAGCACACCTTTCCCTCGGAGCTGTCCTTGACCGCGGAGTACTTCTACAACGGAGAAGGCTATTCTCAGGAGCAGCGCCGCGAGTACCGTGAAGCGCTCGATTTCTACAACAACACCGAGGGCGCCGCGCCCGCCCAGTACCTGACGCTCTTCCGCCCCGGCTATTTCGCCAAACACTACCTGGGGCTCTCCCTGCAGCTCCCGGTGTACGCACTGGCGGCCGACGTCGGTTTGACGGCCCTTTACTCCCCCGACTCGCAGGCCTTGAGCCTTCTTCCCTCTCTGGCGGTGGATCTTTCCGGCAGCCTTACGGTCAGCCTGAGCTACGCCGGCATGTTCAGTCTCCGGGAAGGCCGCTTCGACGAAGCCTCACTGGCGCCCGTTCGCCACGAGGTGAAGCTTTCCGCCCGCTATGACTTCTGACTCACCGGTCTCTGTACACACCTCTGGTCACCGGATAGTATAGGCTTATGCCCTTTCTGTCGGTGCAGGATGTGAGCCCCGTTGTCCTAATCTCCATGATCGTCGGCGCGGCGCTCTGTCTTCTCAGCTATATCCTGCGCCTGGCAGCCCATGTATCCCGCTACAGAAAGGGAGCTGTCCGTCTCGACTCTCGTGTTCTCCCGGTCCTGATCTTTGTCGGCTACTTCGGTTGGGGATACTGGTGCGGCGCCGACCCCGTGAAGATGAACATCCCCTCCTCGGTTTCCGTGCCTGCCGGCGTGGTATTGGCGGTGGCCGGCATGGGTTTGTTTCTCTACTCGGAGATGAAGAAGCATGGAGTCGGAGCGCAAGAGGACCTCGTGACCGTCGGGATCTACTCCAAGATCCGTCATCCCATGTACATCGGCCTAGTGCTGCTCCACATCGGCTTCCCGTTTATTTTCAAAAGCTTCATCGCCTTTATGTCCACGGTTCTCTGGGCGTCTTTCATCGCTGTCTGGACCTATTATGAAGAGAAGAACCTGGAGCGGCATTTCGGCCGGAAGTACATCGACTACAGACGGCAGACCTGGTTCTAACCCGCTTGCCGAGCCATCGTACCCGTCTTCTAGTTCACGACGTTCTGCGGCTCGCCGCGCAGGAAAGCGCCGATATTCTCGGCCGTAGTCCTCATCAATCTCCGACGGGCTTCCAGAGAGGCCCAGGCGATATGCGGAGTGATGAGGCAATTCCTGGCCTTCAGCAGTGGATTGTCCGACTCGATCGGCTCGGTGGAAACAACGTCCAGCGCCGCTCCGGCTACCGTGCCGCTATTCAGGGCGCGGGCCAGATCGACCTCCCTGACCAGAGGACCTCGAGCCGCATTGATGAGCAAAGCATTCGGCTTCATCGCCGACAGCAACCTGCGATTCACCACGCCCTCGTTTTCCGAAGTCAGCGCGCAGTTCAAGCTCACCACATCTGCTCGCCGGAAGGCGTCCTCCAGGGTCGTGAAGGCAAAGGGCTCATAATCGGGAGGATTTCCTTCCTCCACATCCACGGCCAGCACCTTCATCCCGAAGGCATGGCCCAGCTCGCCGACCCGTCTGCCGATCCTGCCGAATCCGACGACCGCCAGCGTCTTGGAGGCAAGCTCGATCAACGGTGTTTTGGCGTAGCTCCAAAGACCGCTTCTTTCCCACTCACCGGCGGCGACGGCGCTCCCATGCACGCCGACGTGATGACAGAGCTCCAGCAGGAGCGCAAAGACGAACTGCGCGACAGAATCCGTGCCGTAGACAGGAACATTGGAGACGGGAATGTTTCTCTCCCGCGCCGCCTGCAGGTCGACGATGTTGTACCCGGTGGCCAGTACGCTTATGTATTTCAGCCGCGGCAGCCGTTCGATGGCATCGCGCCTGACCGGCGATTTGTTGGTGAGGATGATATCCGCCTCCTTCGCCCTGTCCAGCACCTGATGCGGTTCGCTCCAATCGTAGACCTCGAGTGTTCCATAAGCTTCGACTTCATCCCAGGGATTGTCACCCGGATCGAGCCGATTGCCGTCCAATACGACGATCTTTATATTTTGTTTACCCATGGCTGGCTGTCATGATATCAGTTACCACGAGTCCGGAAAAGCAACAAGTTTTGCCTTTCGCACCCGCAGGCCGGGGGACCCAGGTACCCGGGACCCTCGGTTCGTTTTGACCCTCAAGGGTAAAATGCCCTTGACAGCAGGAGCAGTTGGATTATGATACTAGTAGCAATCGTGGTGAAGGGTTCACGGATTTGCAAACGTTTACAATTTCATGTGCCCTAGACTGCAAAGAAGGAGGTTTCTATGAAACGATTGTTTTTTGTTTTTCTGCTGGCTGCCATTGCAGCGGCAGGATTCGCCACCGGGCAAACGGAACAGCGCGTCCTGCACCTCTATACCGCCTTCGACACCGAGGAAGCCCAATACTACATCGAGGCCTTCGAGGCCGAGACCGGAATCGACGTGGAGTGGGTGCGCATGTCCTCGGGCGAAGTACTGGCCCGCATCGAGGCGGAGGCGAGCAATCCCCAGGCCAGCGTCTGGCATGCCGGCTCCAACACCTCGCACATCAATGCCGCCAGCAAGGGACTTCTGGCCCCGTACAAGCCGAAGATCGATTTCGAGCTGCCGCCGCAGTTTCATGCCAAAGACTGGGCCTGGACCGGCTTCTATACCGGCGCCATCGGCTTCATCAGCAACAAGAATTTCTTGAAAGACAAGGGCGTGCAGGCGCCCACGTCCTGGAAAGACCTCTTGAATCCCGCCTTTGCCAAAAACGTAGCCATGGCCTACCCCTACACCTCGGGCACGGCCTACACCACCTACGCCACCCTGGTGCAGATGCTGGGCGAAGAGGAAACCCTGGATTGGTGGGAGAAGTTCGACCGGCAGAGCATCCTCCAGTACACCAAGTCCGGCACCGGCTGCATCCCCATGGTGGGGCTGGGAGAAGCGGCAGTAGGCATCGCCTTCTCCCACGATATTGTGGCCAAGGGAATCAACGAGGGCTACCCGGTGGTGATGACCTTCCCCAGTGAGGGTACGGGCTACGAGGTCGGCGGGCTGTCCCTGATCAAGGGCGGGCCCGAGCCGGAGCTGGGCAAGCAGTTCATCGACTGGTGCTTCACGGTGAAGGCGCAAAACATGTTCCAGAAGTACAGCCGCCTGCCGGTCAATCCCAAGGCTACCGTGGCCGAGGGAGCGGTGACCTTGGACCAGGTGAAGCTGATCGACTACGACGCCATCTGGGCGGGCGAGAACAAGGACCGCCTGATCCAGGCCTGGCGGGACCGCATCGGCAAATAAACCACGCCGCTCATATTCCGCGCGCTCTTGTCCCTGCCGCCGGCGGCCTGCAGGCGGCAGGGATTCTTGTATAAGCGCCGTCCACAGAGGAACCGGGGCAAGGCATGAGGAAGTCCAATCAAAAGGTAAAAGAGATCCTGGCCGGCATGCGCGTCATCTGGAAAGAGCCGCTGCTGCTGGTGGCGATCCTGGCGATCCTCTACTTCCTGCTTCTGTTCGTGGTTTTCCCCATTTTCCAGGTCTTCAGGTACAGCCTGGTGATCGACAAAAGCTTCGATCTGGCCAACTACCGGGCCGTGTTTTCGGCCCGCTACTATTACCAGCCCTTCCTGAACTCCATCCTCCTGGGGGTGATTACCGCCACTATGGGCACACTCATGGGCTTCGTGTTCGCCTACGCCATCACCCGTACCCCTCTGCCCTTCAAGGGCTTTTTCCGCCAGACCGCCACCTTTCCCGTCATCTCCCCGCCCTTCGTGGTGGCCCTGGCGGCCATCCTGTTGTTCGGACGCGCCGGCAGCCTTACCCCGTTCATCAGCCGCATCATCGGCGAGTACTCGATCTACGGCCTGGGCGGGCTGGTATTCGTGGAAACCGTGGCCTACGGGCCTACGGCTTTCCTCGTTCTGTACGGCGTGCTGCAGGCCATCGATCCCGCCCTCGAGGAGGCGGCCATGGATCTGGGGGCTTCCCGGGCCCGGGTCTTCTCCACCGTCACCTTCCCCCTGGCGATTCCGGGAATCGCCAGCGCCTGGCTGCTGGTGTTCATCCAGAGCATGGCCGACTTCGGCAACCCGATGATCATTTCCGGTGATTTCCGCGTTCTTTCGGTCCAGGCGTTCCTGCAGATCACGGGGATGTACGATCTGTCCCGCGGCGCCACCCTGGCTGTGCTGCTGTTCATCCCCACGGCCGCCGCCTTTTTCCTGCAGAAGTACTGGGTGTCGCGAAAGAGCTACGTCACGGTAACGGGCAAACCCACCGCAGCTACGATCAAACGCCTGGAGTGGTACATCAAGCTGCCGGTATATTTCTTCTGCCTTCTGTTCACCGCCATGGTGTTCCTGCTGTACGGCACCATCATCTACGGCTCGTTCCAGAGGCTCTGGGGGGTCGATCCCACCCTCACCCTCAAGAACTACGTCAACACGTTTCGGGTCGGCAAGGATTACATCTTCGACTCTTTGAGTCTTTCCTCGCTGGCGACGCCGATCACAGGGCTCCTGGGCATGTTCATCGCCTTCCTGGTGATCCGCAAGCGCTTCATCGGGCGGGGGGCCATGGAGTTCGTGTCCATGCTGACCTTCGCGGTCCCGGGAACCGTGGTGGGCATCGGCTACATCCTGGCCTTCAACCAACGTTCCGCCCTGTTTCCCTTCATTCTGACCGGGACCGCCTGGATCATCGTGCTGCTCCTGATTTTCCGCAACATGCCCGTGGGCATCCGCTCGGGGATCGCCGCCCTGCAGCAGATCGATCCAGCCATAGAAGAGGCCTCTACCGACCTGGGAGCCGACAGCAATACCACCTTTCGCAAGATCACCCTGCCCATGATCACTCCGGCCTTCTTCTCGGGCCTGGTATTCGGCTTCGTAAAGGCCATGACCGCCATAAGCGCGGTGATCTTCGTGGTCTCGGGCAAGTGGAACCTGATCACCGTAGCCATTCTGGGTTTCGTGGACAACAGCCGCTACGCTTCGGCCGCGGCCATGAGCCTGCTCCTGATCGCCATCGTGCTCGTCGCCCTGGGCTTGATCCAGTTAGCGGTGAACAGGATCGGCAAGGGGGTGCGTACGACCAGCATTATCAGCTAAGGAGAGTATATGAGGGAGGACTATCTGGTTCTGAGCAACCTGCTGAAGATCTTCGGCGGCGGCAGGGAGGCGGTAACCGCGGTGGACCGCGTCAACCTGAAGGTCCGGGAAGGAGAGCTGGTAACCCTCCTGGGCCCTTCGGGCTGCGGCAAGACCACCACCTTACGGATGATCGCCGGATTCGAGTTTCCCAGCTCCGGCGAGATCTATCTGGACGGCGAGCGGATCAACGACGTCCCTCCCAACCGCCGCCCCACCACCATGGTTTTCCAGAACTACGCCCTGTTTCCCCACATGACCGTGGCCCAGAATATCGAGTACGGCCTTAGGATCCACAGAATCGCCCATAACCAGGTCAAGGAGCGCGTGGAGAAGACGATGCGCCTGGTAGGCCTGCAGGGGATGGGCAGCCGCTCTCCCGCCCAGCTCTCCGGCGGGCAGCAGCAGCGCGTCAGCCTGGCCCGTTCGCTGGTCATGGAGCCCAAGATCCTGCTCCTCGACGAGCCGCTTTCCAACCTCGACGCCAAGCTGCGGGAGTCCACCCGCATCGAGATCCGCAAGCTCCAGCGTCGTCTGGGCATCACCTCGGTATATGTCACCCACGACCAGGCGGAAGCCATGACCCTCTCCGACCGCGTGGTCATCATGCACGACGGGCGCATCCAGCAGATCGACACGCCTCAGGAAATTTACGCCCACCCGGCCAACCGCTTCGTGGCCGATTTTATAGGCAAGGCCAACTTCATCAAGGGACGGGTAGTGGGAATGAGCGAAGCGGGACGGGCGCAGATCGACCTGCTCGGCACCACCCTGCTGGTTCCGACGGAGAAAAGAGAGCTGTCCGCAGGAGCCGCGGTAGTGCTGGTGGCCCGCCCGGAGTCGATACAGCTCGGACCGAAGAAAGCCGGCCTGCCGGTCGGGGTGGTGCGGGAATCGGTGTACCTGGGCTCGGAGATCGTCTACGAGGTGCAGCTCGGTGAAGACCTGCTCACCGTAGAAGTGCCCGACCCCCGGGAGCACCCTCTGTTCGAACGCGGCCGGGAGGTAGGCATCCGCCTGCAGGAAAACAGCCTGCACGTCCTGCCCCCGGAAGGATCGCCCACCTGAAAGCGGCAATCTGCCTGGAAATGCTCTACCCCGGGCTGTCCGCGGAACAAAAGGTCGCCCGGATCGCCGGAGAAGGTTTTGACTGCGTGGAGTTCTGGAGCTGGCGGGACAAAGACATCCGTTCGCTCGCCCGCGCCTGCCGGGAGCACGACGTGCGGGTGGCAAACTTCAGCGGCCACCGCCGGGGCAGTCCGGTGGCGGCGACGACCCACGAGCTGTTCTTCGCGGACCTCGAGGAGGCGGCGGCCGCGGCCGGGATACTCAACTGCACCACCCTGATGCTGCTGACCAACGAGCTGGACGAAAGGGGGCGTGTCGTAGAGGCCTTCGAGGATATACCCCCGGAGCGGAAATACGACAACGTTCGCGCCGCTCTCGCGCGGGCCCTGGAGCTGGCGGCGGAACCGATCCAGCTGGTGCTCGAGCCCCTGAACACGCGGGTCGATCATCCGGGCTACTGGCTCTCGGACATGGAGACCGCCGTACGCCTGGTACGGGATATCGGCAGTCCCCGGCTCAAGGTACTGGCCGACCTGTACCATCTCGGCGTCATGGGCTTCGATCTGGCTGAGGTGGTGGACCGCTACGGGCAGTACATCGGCTACGTTCACGTCGCGGATTTTCCAGGACGCCACGAGCCGGGGACCGGCACGGTGAATTGGGCGCCGCTGCTGTCGCGGCTGGCCTCCGGCGGCTACCACGGTTGCATTGGATTCGAGTATTGCCCGCAAGGAGACTCCCAGGTTTCCCTGAAGCGGATCCGCCGGCTTTGGGACAGCATCCACTGACGTGCGGACATGAGCACGTTCGATCTGGCCTTCATCGGCAACTATACGAAAGATACGATCGTCGACCCCGCGGGCAGGCGCACCGTGGACGGCGGCGCCTTCTACTACGGGGCGAATGTGGCCTGCCGGTTGGGCTACCGCACCGCCGCCGTCACCCGCCTGGGCGAGGCTGACCTGCCGGTGGTGGAGAGGCTAAAGGAGCTCGGGGTGGAAGTCTTCTACGAGCTTACGCCGCGCTCCACCGTCCTGAGACTCGTTTATCCCGGGGAAAATCCCGATCAGCGCCGGATCTTCGTCGATTCTTCGGCCGGCTCGCTGCGCCCCGCCCAGGTGGAAGATCTGGAAGCCAGAGTGGCCGTTATCGGCGCCTCTTTCCGCGGCGAGGTGTCCCCAGCGATCTTGAAGATACTGAAGGGAAAGGCAGCCCGCATCGCCCTCGACGTCCAGGGATTCGTTCGGGTCGTTCGCGGAGGGATTCTGGATTTCCAGTCCTGGCCACAGAAAGCACAGGTCCTGCGCCTGGTGGACATCCTGAAGGCGGATGCGGTAGAGGCCGAGATGCTGACCGGCGCAAGGGATCCGGGGAAGGCCGCAGCGGTGCTGCGGGAAGCTGGGCCGGAGGAAGTGGTAATCACCCACAAGGAGGGAGTGCTGGTCTGCGACGGGAAAGGCAGCTACCGGGCCGGCTTTTTCCCCAGGCGGATGGCGGGACGCAGCGGCCGGGGCGATACCTGCCTGGCCGCCTATGCCTGCCGGCGCCTGGACGGCGAACCGGCGGAGGCCACTGTCTGGGCGGCCGCCGTCACCAGTCTCAAGATGGAATCCAGCGGTCCGTTCCGGTCGAGCCGGCGGGAGGTCGAGCGTCTCCTGCGCGCCAGGTATGCAACCCCGGACCGAGGCGGGTGAAAGAGCGCTTGAAGCCGTTCGGCTGCACCGCACGCTACAGGCTCTTTATGCGCTACAGGCTCTTCATGCGCTCCAGCACCTGCTCCTGCGTGCCCTTGAAAGGCCCCGGCCGCTCCATTTTCATAGCGGTCAATGCTGCGGCGTAGCGAAGAGACTCCTCCAGGTCGTGATCGAAACGCCGGACCAGGTAGGCCGTGAAACAGGTGTCACCTCTGCCGGTCCTGCCGGAAAGGTTCGCCGCCTTGAAGGGAGCCGAGCATAGTTTCTTGCCGTCGAACACGATCACCTCGCTGGAATGGGTGATCATTACCTCGCCGGCTCCCCAATCGTGAAGAAGCTCCGCGGCCTCCCGGCGGTTGCCGGTGCCGGTGATCACCTCCGACTCCAGGGAATCCGCTTTCAAGAAGGCGAGAAAAGGCAGATAGCGCTTCTTCTCCGGCCAGTCCTGCCAGCAGAACACTCCGCCCTCGCTGGTCCTCAGCATTCCCTGGAGGTCCAGCCCGACCTTCGCTCTACCGGCCAGAGGCTCGATCATATCCGGCGGGATCTCACCTCGAAAAAGCCCGCTCAAGTTGTAGATCCCGGTTTCCACCTCGGGAACGTCCTCCAGGCGAAAGGGCTCGGCCTGGCAGAGCAGCCTGACCCGGCGGCTGTCCCGGTCGGCGGTCTCGAAGATGTTTTCGATCGAGGTGGTTCTGGGTCCGGGCCGGACAACAACCTCTATCCCTTCCTCGCGCAGCTCCTGTAGAAGCCCTAGATCCTCCTTCGCCAGCCTGGTCACCACCAGAACGCGCGCACCGGAGCGCCGGGCCGCAAAAGCGGAGAAGTAGGCCCCTCCTCCGGTAAAGTGGGATACCTGTCCCCGGTCATCGAGGGTATCGCGGGTGATGTGTCCGATGCTGACGATATCGTATTTGTCCGCCATGCAGCTTTCCGCTCCCTCCGGCCGATCCCTATCCTCCACAGTATGCGCCCTGCCTCCTTCAGAGAAACACGAAGCGGAACAGAAGGAAGGAAAAAACCAGGGCCAGGGCCGGAGTCCCGATCCAGCCGAACAGAATCGAGAACAGGGTCCGCAGCCTTATGGTCTGAATCCCCTTATAGATGCCGATACCCAGCACCGAGCCGATTATCGCCTGTGAGGTGGAAACCGGAACCCCCACTTCGGCGTAGAAGTGTACCACCAGGGCCATGGAGAAGACCGCGATGAATGCGCCGAATGGATCGAGCTGAACCAGCTTCTTGCCCACGGTGATCATCACGTTCTTGCTGAAGGTCAGCACGCCCAGGGCGATGCTCGCCCCGCCCAGCAAGGCGGCCTGAGAAATGGTCAGCTGACCGGTGTGAATGTACACGCCGGTAACGTTGGCCACGTTGTTGGCGCCCAGGGCATAGGCGCCGTAGCAGCCGGAGGCGATCAGGGCCCACTTCAGCAGAGCATCCCGGGTGAAGATGTTGATCGGCAACACGCGCAGGAACCAGCCCAGAAGCGGGTAGAGCGCCAGTGTAACGATAACCGTTCCCACCGGCGTACCGACCCAGGCGGCCACAACCTTGGTCAGCCCGGAGAGATTGACCGCACCCCGGACGGCGCCGATACCTATGATGGCCCCCACCATGGCCTGGGAGCTGGACACGGGGAGCTTCAGCACGCTCATGATGGTTACGGTCAGGGCGGCGGCAAGGGAAGCGGCGAAGGCGCTGTCGGCGGTCTGTTCGACCAGGCCGCCCAGCGTATACATGCCCCGGCGCCCTTCCAGATAGGCGCCGATCAGCACGAAAACCGCGCAGAGCAGGACCGCAGTCCGGTAGCGGATCTTCTTGGAGAACACGGCCGTACCGAAGATGTTGGCCGAATTATTGGCGCCTACAGACCAGCCCATGAAGATCCCGCTGAGCAGACGGTACATCGGCTAGATCTTCCTCTTGACGATGGCCAGGATCAATCGATCCTTGACCTTCTCCGCGTGGTCGGATATGTCCCCCGTGTTGATCACGATCTCTTTCAGCAGGATCTTGTCCGCCTTGTCCAGCTTGCTGTTGAATATGTCCCGGATCAGGCTTCTCTCGATGTAATCCGATTCGCTTTCCACCGCATCGACCAGGTCGGTCAGCTCCTTCACCTCCTTCTTATAGAACAGCCCCAGCACCGCCTGGCGCACCACGTCGTAGGACTTGAGGTTGACATCGATGAGGTGAAGGAAACGCTCCCTGAACTGCTCGGGTAAGCGGATCTTTTCCAGCAGCACCTGGTAACAGAGGGACTGAAACATGCCGGGAATGATGTCGAGGGTCTCGAGCAGCCCCAGCACGTCCCCCCGCGACTCGGGAATCAGCGCTCCCTGGTAGAGCTGGTACTCGATGTCCCGGCGCAGATCGTCGGCTTTCGCTTCCGAGCGGTGCACTTCCTCGACGCAGGCCTGGTGTTCCTCGTTTTCCGGCGCTGCGAGCAGCTTCTCGATGCACTGGCGGAAGCGGTGGCGGCAGGCGTCCACCTGCTCCAGATATGCCTTGATCTTTTCGATCATCGATCTTTCTTTCTTCCAGAAGGACATGGTAAGGCTCCTTTCAACCAAGCTCGGACAGGGCGACCGGGCGGTTGTTCTGGAGCGAGACCCCTGCAGCCTTTCCCATGACCACCGGTATGCGGCCGTCGATCCCCGTCACCGGCGGCTGCTCATCCTCCAGGATGCAGTGAACGAAGGCCTTCATCTCGTTCACGTAGGACTCTACATAGCGCTCGAGGAAAAAATACAGAGGCAGGTCTTCCTTTACCGCCTCCCCCGTACACAGCCTCACCCGGTTGGGGGTGTTGTTCTCCGCGGTCACCAGGCCCGCGGAGCCGAATACCTCGACCCGTTGATCGTAGCCGTAGACGGCCCGGCGGCTGTTGTCGATCGTCCCGAAACAACCGTTTTCGAATTTCAGGCTCACCAGGGCGGTGTCGATGTCTCCAGCCTCTCCGATCGCCGGATCGATCCGGACTGCTCCCATCGCGTACAGCTCCGTGACCTCGGAGCCGACCAGGAAACGGGCCATATCGAAGTCGTGGATCATCATGTCCAGGAAGATCCCTCCCGACACCCTGATGTACTCGACGGGCGGCGGGGCGGGATCCCGGCTGGCGATGCGCAGCAGATGGGGGGTGCCTACCCTTCCCTCCCGCACCAGCTCGCGAATGCGGCTGAAGTTGGGGTCGAAGCGGCGGTTGAAGCCGATCTGCAGCTTCACGCCGCAAGCCGCCGCCGTTTTCAGGGCCCTGTCGATCTGCTCCAGATCCAGCGCAATCGGCTTCTCGCAGAACATGTGCTTTCCGGCCTCCGCCGCCTGCTCGATCAGGGCGGCGTGGGTATCGGTGCTGGTGCAGATAACCACCGCCGCTATGTCCTTATCATCCAGGATGCGCCGGGGGTCGCTGTACGCTCTGGCCAGGCCTACGGAGGAGGCGCATTTCTCGGCCTCTTCCAGGCGCACGTCCGCTACGGCCAGCAACTGCGCTCCGGGGACCCTGTAGGCCAGATGCTCGGCGTGCAGCTTGCCTATACGGCCTGCCCCTATCACGGCTACCGCTACTTTTTCGCTCATAGTTTTCTCCTTTTTCAGTCCGCCTTGCTACCGGGCAGTCCGGAAGCGAAGCGACTGGATCCGTATTACCGGCCAGCCGGCTTACAGCGCGATCAAAGCTTGTGGAAAGGACCTACATGAGGAAGCTCGTATACCGACTTCCAGCCCTCGCTGAACGGCTCCTTGAGGTACGGCTCCAGCTCCTTCGGATCGCGCAGGGTCACCTTGTCCACGGGCGGCACCTGCCCGGCCGGAAAGGCTTCGAGAATCTGGTCGTGAAGCAGGGTAAGGTATTTCAAGATGGCGGCGATCGGCCTCTTCGCCTTGCGGGCCGTGGCCAGGCTGGGCTTGCCTACGACTCCTTCCGGAGTAGCCTTGCGCTCGATGGCGAAATGTCCCTCCCCTTCCGACCAGCGGTGGGGACGGCGGAAGGGGTCCACCGCGGTATCGAAGTGCCCCTCCGGCAGATAGGCCTCGCCTTCGGCGTCCTGAACCACGGTCATGTCGACCATCTCGGGGAACAGGAGCAGGGCCACGGCCGTCTCGCTCTCATCGGCATGGACGAAGTTCGTCTCCAGGCTGTCCGCGCGGCCGACCGGAAAGAAGAACTCCCGCACCGCCCGGTGCCAGTCCAGCACCTGGAAAATCCCGGGAAGCTGAAAGCGCTTCATGAACTCCTGCAGCGCCGACTCCAGCATCCAGAGGTGTCCGTGGTTGTTGACCGCGATGATCTTTCGATAGCCGTCGTTCCACAGGCCCAGCATGGTATAGATGAGGGTCTCCTCTACGACCTCCTTGGGCACCATGATGGTGCCCGGCATCCCTACGTGATGGTAGGGATGGCCGCCGTAGTTGAGGGGAGGAAAGGCCAGGTTGCACTCCCGGCCCTGCTTGGCCGTGTAACGGCGAACGGCTTCGAGGATCTGGGTAACCATGAAGGTGTCCAGCCCCGAATTGGCGTGAAGGCCGTGGTTTTCCGTGCACCCGACGGGAAGGAAGACCAGGTCGTTTTTCCTCCTTTTCTCGATGCACCTGACCCGGGGAGTGTTCTGGATGTAGCAGCCCGCCCGGCCCAGCTCCGGAGCCGAGGGAATCTCGTATTCCTTCAGGATTCCGTCTATCTCCTCTTCACCGGCATCCCAGATCTGTTTCTTGAGTCTGCCCACCGTATTATCCTCGAACACCACCGCCGGGTGATTTGTGGTCAGCCATTTTTTTTCCATGAATGATACTCCTCCTGTACTATCTGCGCTTGAGCAACTAGACGCCTCCGGCAGGCTGCGGCCTTCCCGAGGACCGCTAGTTCATCAGGCAGGTGATCTTGGCCTCCTGCCTGTCGGTGCTCAGGCGCTTGATATTCTCCGGAACCTCCTCCAGCGCGATCGTCTTGGTTATCATGGGCAGCATATTCATTCCCGCCGCCATGGATGAGATCACGCGCGGGAAAGTTCCGTGTCCCGAATGTCCTTGGGAACCGACGATGCGGGCTCGCCGCACCTGGAGCACCTCCCCGGTGACCGGGATCTTGGCGTCGGCCCGGGCAACGACCACGACGGTGCTGTTCAAGGTCCGCCCCTCCCAGATGCAGCGCTCGATCTCGGGATATACCGCCGTCGGCAGCCCCGTTGCTTCCAGATAGATCGCCGCGCCCATCCCGCGGGTAATCTCCAGCACTCTGTCCGCCAGGCTCTCCTGCTGAGGGTTGATGACGAAGTCGGCACCCAACCGGCGGGCGATCCCGGCCCTGCTCTGCTCCGGCTCGGAAAGGATGACCCGGGCTGCTCCATGGCGCTTCAGCACCGCGCAGGCGGCCAGGCCCACCGGCCCGCCTCCCAGAATCACAACGCTGTCTCCGGGGCGTATCCCGCCCCCACGCTCGATGACCGCGTTGTAGGCCACGCTGGTCGGCTCTACCATGCTTCCCAGTTTGAATACCTCTTCATCGCCGTAGCGTTCTCTGAGCGGGTCGAGGCTCCACAGCACCCGGGCCGGAAGTACGATGTAGCGGGTAAAGGCTCCCTCGACGTTGAAGCCGATCTCGTCGAGGCGCTCGCAGTGGTTCGGCCAGCCGTCCGCGCAGGGCTTGCAGGAACCGCACCAGAGCATCTCCTCGGGGCAGATCCACTCTCCGCCTTTGAATGGCTTGTTGGTCTGCTTGTCCAGAGCGCCGGGCCCGCCCTCGACCACAACGCCGGACATCTCGTGTCCCAGCGTGCAGGGAAAACCGGTCAGTCCCGGGTACCAGATGTAACCTTCCCGGTCGGCCTGGGCCATGTGCACATCGCTGCCGCAGATGCCGCAGGCCTTGACTTCCACCAGTACCTCCCCCGGACCCGGCTTGGGTACGGGTACGTCCTCGATTTTCAATCGGGGATTTCTCCAGACCCTGCTGCCCAGGTAGGTCTGTTTCTTCTCGATATCCTTGACCCCGAGCTTGAAGTCGGGCCTGGGATCCCAGTCCGCATAGAGCCGGACCGCCTTCATCGTTTTACCCATTGCAACCTCCCGTTAAAATACTGTAAACGTTTACAATAACAGTTGTATTTAGCGCTCATCCGCTGCTCTTCCGTACCACCAGCCGGGGCTCGAGGTACAGCTTCTCAGCCTTCCGCGTCTCGCCGGGACGGCGGATCCTCTTGAGCAGGATCTCCACCGCTTTTCTGCCCATTTCGTACTTGGGCTGGTAAATGGTCGTGAGCTGCACCTCCGGAAAGCCGGCGAAGGGGATGTCATCGAAACCGACCACAGCAACATCGCCCGGAACGGACAACCCGCTGGCCTTTACACCCTGAAGCACACCCAGGGCGAGCAGGTCGTTCTCGGCGAAAATGGCCCGGGGGTAATCCCCGCTGTCCACCATCTGGCGTATGATCCTGTAGCCGGTGTGCTGTTTGAAATCACCCAGCCGGATGTACTTCTCCGTAGCGGGCAACCCGTGCTTACTCAGGGCCCGGCGGTAGCCTTCGAGCCGCTCTTCGATGGTGAGGGAGTCTTCGGTGGAACCGATGAAACCGATCGTTCGATAACCGCACTCGATCAGGTGCTCGGTCGCCAGAAAACCGCCCAGGATGTTGTCGATTACCACAAAGCTGTGCTCGGACCCGTGAGGCGCATTGCTCACGTACACCATCGGGATTTTTCCGGTGACACCCGATTCGACGGCTCTTACCTCACTGTTGATCGTGGCGAGAATAATACCGTCAACCCTCTTCTCGGAAAGAAGCTTGAGGTAGTGCACCTCCCGGTAGGGTTCCCAGTTGGTGTTGCACAGGACGATGCTGAACCCTTCCCGGGCCGCCTCCTCTTCGATGCCCCGGGCCACTTCGGGGTAGAAAGGATTGGTGATATCCGGAATGATCAGGCCCAGTGTGTGGGTCTGTTTCTTTACCAGTCCCCGTGCTATCGCGTTGGGAGTATAACACAGCTCCTCGGCCAGCTCGAGTATTCTACGCCGGGTTGTCTCGCGAACCCCGCTCTTGTTGTTCAAAGCCCGCGAGACAGTCGCATAGGAGACATTGGCCCTCCGGGCTATATCCTTGATCGTTACTTCGGCTGGAGATCGCAATTGCGCTGCCTGGGCCATTTCTCTATCTGTCCGACCGACAAGTTGTTGCAAACGTTTACAAAAACTATTCTATAAGCCTGGGGGGAACAAGTCAAGCGAAACCCCAAGAAGTCTGCCTACCGGCCAGTTGTCAGGGGGGGATTTGCCCTCGTGGTGCTTCGGGCCGTTTCATGGGGTTTCAAATATGCAGCTCCAGCACGTCGCCGTCCTGAACGGTCTCGTTCTTGGACACGGTGATCGGATTCTCCGTCCCCCGCCACAGTCGGGCGAAACGCAGGTTACGCAGGAAATCCTTATGAATCAGGGCGCATATATCCCCCACGGTCTGACCGGCGAACACCGTGTAGGGCCGCTTCAGATCGGGCTTCTGTCCCGGTGCCTTGGTATAGACTCGTATTATCCCCAGCCACCGGAACAGCATCTCGGGCAGCCCGGCGATCTGCCCGGGCTCCCGGCAGGAAAAGGGCAGGATTTCGAGGGATTCGCCGATCATCTCGCCGAGGAGCTCGAGCCTGGCCGCCGCTCCCTCCGCATCGGACTTGTTGGCGATGATCCGGCCGAGGATGCTGTCCCTGCTGCTTTCCCTCTTGCGGCGGACAAACTGCAGGTGCCGCAGTTCAAAAGCCTGAAGCACCGACTCCAGCTCATCCAGCAGAGCGTCTCTCGAAAGGTCGGCCACCAGCAGTGCCGCATCGGCGTCCCGCAACAGACTCAACAGATGAGTAGGCATGAACTCAAGCGTCACCGGGGGTGTGTCGACGAGCTGCATTTGTATGTCCAGGTAAGGCACCATCCCGGGCTGCATGACCTGGGTGGAAAACGGATAGTCCCCGATCTCCGGGCTGGCGTTGGTGAGAGCGTTCAGGATCGAGGACTTGCCGCTGTTGGGAGGCCCGACCAGCACGATCTGGGCCGCTCCTTCCTTGCCGAATCCCAGGGTCGGACCGGCCCCCGTTTTCCTGCCCTTCTCTTCCGCCTGCTTCTGCAGCTTGGACATGCGCCGCTTGAGGTCCGCGTAAAGGTGGTCGGTGCCCTTGTGCTTGGGCAGCAGAGCGATCATGTCTTCCAGCCGCTCGATTTTCTCGTCGAGGGTTCTGGCGCAGCGGAAGGCCTCTTCGGCTTTCTTGTACTCGGGTCCAACATTGGTCGGCATACCGGAGATTATACGGAATAAGGCGGCGCGGCGGCTACCTGCGCTTGATGGATGAAGTCCCGGAAGGATCTAAACAGCGTCGCGGTCAGCGATGATTACTCGGGAGAGAAGCTGACGAATCGGTGAGGTAAACGCTTCAGCGCCTCGACTGCAGGACTTTCCAGAGCACCTCGCTGAGCTTCTCGGCGGTGAACGGCTTGCCGATCACGCCTCGGAAACCGTACTTCTTGTACTCGGCCATGACCGGGTCATTGGAATAACCGCTGGAGATGATGGCCACGGCGTTTGGATCCATCTTGAGCAGACGCTGCACTGTTTCTTTGCCTCCCATGGCACCCGGGACCGTGAGGTCCATGATGACCGCAGCAAAAGGACTCCCGGACGTCCTGGCCTGGCTGTAGCGCGCCAGCGCCTGCCTTCCATTGGCTACCACCGTGGGTGCATAGCCTAGATGGCTCAGCAGACGGGCATATATATCCCGCAGGGTCTGGTCATCGTCCATGACCAGTATGCGACCCTTGCCGCCGTAGAGCTTGGCGGCCGGTTTTCGCTCCGCCACAGCCGGCCGGTCCGTGGCGGGCAGGAAGAAGTAGAAACAGGTACCCCTGCCCGGCTCGGATTCCACCGCCAGATAGCCGTCATGGTTTTTCAGAATCGAGTAGGCCGTGGACAACCCGAAGCCGGTTCCGCTGTCCTTGGTGCTGAAAAACGGGTCGAATATCTTGCCCAGGTTTTCTTTGGGGATTCCGCAGCCGTGGTCCTCCACAGCCACCCGTACGTAGCGTCCCGGCTTCAGGGGAAGCTGGTAGGAGGCTGTGACGGTGGTATTCTGCGCCTGGATGTTCAAAATTCCGCCTTCCGGCATGGCCTGGTCGGCGTTGATGACCAGGTTCTGTACAACCTGGGTGATCTGACCCTGGTCGAACTCCGCGTACCACAGATCCGGTGGAAAATCGTAGCGGCAGTGAACGTTCGATCCTCGCAGAACGAACGTGGTTGCAGCTTGGATTAAGTCGGGAAGGGTCCCCGGCTGCCTTATCGGAACCCCGCCCTGGGCAAAGGTGATGAGCTGCTGGGTGAGGCTGCGGGCTCGCAGGGCCGCTTTCTCCATCTCATCCAAACGGCGGAAGATATCCTCCCCCGGCTGAATGTGCATTTTGGCCAGCGCCACGTTGCCCACCACAGCGGCCAGAAAATTATTGAAGTCGTGGGCTATCCCGCCGGCCAGGCGTCCGACGGCCTCCATTTTCTCCTCTTGCTGAAGGTGCTTCTCGAGCAGCTTGCGCTCCCGGATGTCCCGGGCCACACCGTAGGTGCCTAGAAAGACTTTGTCCTTGTCTTGAGGCTCCCTGTCATAGATTCCCTGGGCCTTTATCTCAACGGGAAACTGTTCTGTTCGCCCCGAGCCGTTCTTTTTTTTCCCTTCTGAACCGCGGTTTAGACGCAGCTCAATTCCCGAAGATGCCCGGCCGCCGGTCCGGCGCTCGTTGAACACGTGCTCCGATTTCTCCAGATCTTGTGCAGATATAACCTCGGAGTAATGCTTGCCGATTACCTGTTCCCGCTTGATCCCGAGCAGCCGCTCGAAGGCGTCATTGACGAAGGAGAAACAACCTTTCGCATCGAGGGTGTAGATGATGTCCGGCGAGTTTTCCACCAGATAGCGGTACTTGCGCTGCTGCTGTTCCAGCTCCCAGTGAATGGCCTGTTTCTCCTTGCGCAGCCGTTTCTGTTCCAGGGCATTCACCACCCGTTTACGGAGCTCCTCGTATTCCACCGGCTTGCGTATATAGTCAAAGGCCCCGTTCCTGAGGGCGCTTACAGCCGATTCAATGGAAGCGAATCCGGAAAACATGATAACCAGGAGATCCGGATAGTTGTTCCTGATGTAGTCAAGAATCTCCAGGCCGTTCATATCGGGCAGGACGATATCAAGGAGCATCAGATCGTAGGCTCGTTCACTCAGGGCGCGAAGACCGTCTCTACCCGTATTGGCGCTGTCGACCTGAAACCCGTGCTCGCCGAGCAGGCTTGCCAGGCTTTTGCACATCCTGGGCTCATCGTCGACAATCAGAATCCGGTAGCTTTCGGACACAGTAGGACCTGCTTTCTGTTTTCCTATATTTTCGGAAACCTTAGGCCTAGAATGAATGCGAACTTGAGAAAAGTGCCGATCCATACGATAATGCCGGCAAAACCATGAGCAAGATTTTCAGGCGGGGTGGACAGTCCTCGACCCATCAGCTCAAGGAGACAGTCAAGCGGCTGCTGCGCCGGGGCGGAAGCAAGGACTTGCAGGCGGTGAAGGGCAAGTCGGTAGCGATCACCTCGGGCAAGGGCGGCGTGGGCAAAACCATCACCGCCGCCAATCTGGCGATTTACTACGCGAAAAAAGGCCTGCGCACCGCTCTGGTCGATCTTGACCCGCTGTCCGATATTGCCGCCCTTCTGGATCTGGTGGAAGCGGAAATCGCCCTCGAAGAGCAGGGTTCACAGCCCGGCGGCAGACGTATCGATGACTACCTCAGGCCGATCTTCGGGAAGCTGGACCTGCTCTTTCCCGCCCAGAAGCTCAAGGCGGTCGACCGAGCCACCCTGCTGCCCACGATCTACGACGAGCTGGTGCAGCAGCTCAACCAGCGCTACGAGATCCTCGTCTTCGATCTTCCGGCGGGCAGCGAGTTCGAAGACAACCTGGTCTTTCTGCCCTTCATGGGCATGATTCTTCTCGTCACCAATCCCGAGCCGACGGCTCATGCGGCAGCGGGCGCATATATAAAGCAGCTCTTCGACACCTACGAAGAGCTTCCCGTTTATCTCTGGCATAACCGCTACTCACCCAACATGCGCACCGGGTTCAACCCCAAGGATGTCGTGGGCAACTACAACAGAAACGTCGCGGCCGAGCTGCGGATCGACGGAAAGGTCAGGGGCCGTGTTCTCGATTTCGCCTCGGTACCGGAGGATCCGGCGCTGAACCTTCTGCGGGGAACTCCCGACGCCGATGTCAATATCCTGCGTTTTATTCTCGACACACTTCAATACATGCACGAGGAGAGGGTAGCCGGCCTGGCGGCGGCCAACATATCCAGTCGTTCCTTCGAGTTGATACAATACTTCCTGGCTCACCACAAGAATATCGACGACGTGGATGCCTACCTGGAGGAGATAGGCCGTTATCTGAGGCAGCTTCTCGAGACCCGTACGGCGAGCGAAGCGGAAAACGGCGCCCTGGAGAGAGGAACCGGGGTCGAAGTCTTTGCTCCCGAAGAAAAACTGGGATTTCGCGGCTTCCTGCAGGCCCTGCGATCCGACCCGATTCGCTCCCGGGTAGCTCGCATCGTAGAGCTGCTGGAAGAGAAGCTGCAGCGCCTGGAAGAGGAAAGCGGCCCCTTCTCCACCGGGACGGCGGCTGCACAGGACAAGGCGCTCGACCGGGAGCTTTCCTCTCTGCTGGTCGACGTCGAAACAGCCGGGCAGCGAGAGCCGCTCCTCGTCAACCAGGGGGGACTCCTCCTGTTCTATTTCTCTCTGTACAAGCTTTTCCGGTCGGAAACGGTGGTAGAGCTGATCCGCTCTCTCATACCGATGAGGAAAAACAGGAAAGGCGCACCGGTGCGTGACCGGCATCGGCAGATACGTAACCTGGTGGAGGGAAATCCCGGGTACAAGAACAGCTATCTCAGGCTCTTGAAAACCTTGCATCCGGTGGTGAGCAAGCAGATCGGCAACATCGTCAAGGTGTTCGACCTGTCCTCGCTGCTGTTCAGGGACGCCAAGGGTCAGATCATCCGCAGCGCCTATGTCAAGCTCCTAACCAACTTCCTTCACGATACATTGTACAGCGGCTTGAGCGTTGTGATCGGCTTTCCTTTTCGATCCGCCGCGGCAGTTTTTCAGGAAGGTGCGGAAAAAGTACTCGCCGTTCTGCAACGCCGGGAGCAGGGCTGAGGCGAGCGAAGTGCCGGTTGTTGCCAAGAGGGAAGGCCTGAACGTCGACCGTCTCAAGCCGGTCGAGAGCCTGCTGTTGATCATCAGCCACCGCCGTCTCTTTCTACCCGGCATCAGGGTGCTGGCGGCGGCGGTCACAGAGTTCTTCTATCCCCAGTTTCAGACCAGGCTCAGGTCCGAGATTCGCCCCGTAGTCGCCATCTCCCACCCCCTGGACGGGCTGCTGCCCTTTGTGCCGCGTGAAATCGTCACCTACCTAGGCTATATCGGCGGATGGCTGAAAGGCCTCCTGTACCTCTACAAGGCGTTCGGTAAGCAAGCTTTTCCGGACATCGAGCAGGCCCTGCGGGAGCTGCGTCTCATATACCTGGCAGCCGGCGACGTATACAGGAAGTGCCAGTCCACCACCACCGGCAGGCCGCTGTGTCTCGACAATCCCCGCTTCCTGCTCATCCGGGTTTTCGATCCGCATCTGCACTGCATCCCCAGCCTGCATGTAATGACGGTTTGCTATGCCTACTTCCACTTCCGCCGGGTCGTATACGCGCACTGCGCAAACCCGAGCACCTATGAACGGGCGATCAGGGAGGTCTACCGGCTAGCCCTGCGGGTAACCGAAGCCATGCTGTTGATCAAGCAGCACAGCCTGGCGGACGTAGGTCCTTCGCTGTTTCTATTGTCGTGCCTTTTCGAAGACTACGACAGAAATGAGGTTTGGCGTTTCCTCTCGGACCTGTTCGGCGCTTCGTTGTCCGTCTCCGAAGCGGATAAGTGGGAGCTGCGCCGCCAGATCTATGATTCCTACCTGGAGATGCAGCGCAGCGTACGGCGCCGGCCTTTCAGAACGGCAACCGAACTGCTCCTCGACCTTCTCGGGCGCTTCCGCAGCTAAGCCGGCCGCCAGCAGACCGAATCGTCGCTGTCAATCCTCTTCGACCCGCCGGCCGCCCAGCTCCTGCAGTCGCCGCCCCATGAACCTTAGATTAATCGCCAGAATAGCGAATGAAAGGAGGAAAACGATGAGCACAACATGCCGCGGGTGTCCGCCCAGGGCCAGTCCGGCAAACAGCGGCAGGTCGATAAACAGGCTGAAAGCCAGGGTCACAAATGGGGTGAGAGTCACGAACAGGATCGGGGTCCAGCGGCCTACGCGGAAGCGTACCCGCCTGAGAAAAACGATCACAATCAGAAAGCCGAGAAGCATGGACAGCAACAGCTCGCCGGGAACGAAAAAGGAATAGACTCCGATGGCGGTGGCGATGCCCCGTCCTCCGTGAAAATGAAAAAAGACCGGCCTGCAGTGACCCGCTACCGCGGCCAGTCCTATCGCGGCGAGAAGGAAGGAATGCCAGACAGGACCCTGCGGAAAGAACAGCAGACGGGCGACGAGCATCGGACCCAGGCCCTTGAACACATCGAGGAAGAACACCAGGACAGCCCAACCCTTGCCGATGCTGCGGCCCACGTTCGCCGTGCCCGGATTCAGGTTGCCCAAGGTGCGTATATCCCGGCCCGCGGCCAGCCAGGTTACCAGGATGGCGTAATTCACCGACCCCGAGAGATATCCGAGGATCAGCATGGAACACGCTTTCAGTAAGATCACTGTCGCGTCTCATCCCCGAGGTCGGCAGGCAGAAGGGGCCTAGATCAGTTCGAGCTTTTTCAGCTCAGCCACGATCTTTTCTGCATCGATGGGCTTGGTAATATAGCTGGTGCACTGGGAGGAAAACGCCTCGGTAACGGTTTCATAATCCCCGAGTGCGGAGATTATGATGATCTTGACGGCTTCCGGGCCGATAATGCCCCGCTCCCCTTCGATCTTGCGGATTCCTTTCAGCACCTGCCGACCGTCCATCTTCGGAAGCATGATGTCCAGACAGATCAGATCGTAAGGCTGGTTGTCCAGAGACAGGTTGTAGGCTTTGATCGCCTCGATCCCATCGGCCACCGTGTCGATCTCACCATAGGGATCGAGAATCACTTTGAGCAGCTCTCGGCTGGTTAGCTCATCTTCAACAACGAGTATCCTCACCTTCTCTCCTCTTCAAGGCAGCTCTAGCGGCGTTCTCTGAATAACTCCTTGATGTCGCGGTCGTAGTCCTCGTAGATCACGTTTCGCCTTAGCTTGAGCGTATGGGTCATCTCCTTGCCTATTTCGAAGGGGCCGCCGAGAATTTTGATCTTGTTGATTCGCTCGAACAGCTTGAATCCGCGCTTCGGGGATATCCTCGAATCTATCTCGCCCAACAGCAGCTTGTAGATGTCTTCGTTATCGAGAAGATCCTCCGGCTTCTCGAACGGTATCCCGTTCTCGCGGGCAAAACGTCCTACATTCTCCATGTTGGGCACCACCAGGGCCGCCAGGTACCTCTGGTCCTGTCCGACTACCATGACCTGGTCGACGTAATCCGACTCGCTGATCGTATCTTCGATCGGCCCGGGCTCCACGTTCTCGCCCCCAAGAAGCACGACCGTCTCCTTGACCCGGCCCATGATCTTGATCTCCCCGTCATGGGTAAGCATAGCCAGGTCTCCGGTGTTCAACCATCCGTCCCTGGTTATCACCTGTTCGGTCAGCTCCGGTTTCTTATAATATCCCTTCATCACGTTCGGCCCGCGAATATACAGCACTCCCTTCTGTCCCGGAGCGAGCTCCTGGCCGTTTTCATCGAGAACTTTGACCTCAACCCCGGGAAGAGGCGGCCCGATGGTGCCCGGCACCGGCCGCCAGCTGTTGCGCACCGAAACAATCGGCGAGCTTTCGGTCAGACCGTAGCCTTCGAGCAGGAGAATGCCTGCAGCTGCGAAGAAATCATCCACGTGAGGAGGCAGGGCTCCCGCTCCGGATACGCCGAACTTGAACTTGCCTCCAAGCCGGTGCTTGATTTTCTTGAACACCAGGAGCTGGCCAAGGAGGTTCAAAGGCGTCAGAAGTAACAGTGGAAGGAAACTGACCAGGGCATCGAGGAAGCGGCTTCTTTTCCTGAATCTCGGCTTCAAGCCCCGGAAGAGCACCTTCAGCTTGGAGTGAGCTGTGCCCACGTTTATAAAAAAATAGGCCAGGGACTTCTTCAGGCCTTTCTCCGATTCGATATTGCGAATGATGCCTCTCTTGACCGCCTCCCAGATCCGTGGCACCGAAGGGAAGATCTGGGGTCTGATCTTGCCCATGTCCTCTACCATGATCTGCGCTACGGGCTTCGAATAGGCGAGCGAACAACCTGCGAAAATCGCCACGTACTCGATGGCCCGCTCGTAGGAATGCCAGACCGGCAGAACCGACATAAAGACATCGCCTCTGCGGATATCAAGCGGTATAAGGGGCGCCGGGATCTGATGCATGTAGTTGCTGTTAGTCAGCATCACGCCCTTCGGTTCTCCGGTAGTACCGGAGGTATAGATGATTGTTACCACCTCGTCGGGCTTTCCTGCAGCGATCCGCTGCTCGATCGAGCCGGGATTCTTCTTCAGATACTCCCTGCCCTTCGCCTGTACCTCGGTGAAGGTCCAGATGGCGACCCCCTGCAGCTTGCTGTCTTTTTTCCGGTACTCGGGATCGAGAACGATCAAAGTCTTCAGCCACTTGAGGCCCTTCTTGATCGAGAGGATCTTCTCCATCTGGGCCTGGTTTTCAGCTACCACGAAGGCGCACTCGGCATGGTCGAGTATGTACTGGATCTCAGGCGCCGTCGAGTCCGATCCGCGGGGCACGTCCACGGCTCCGATGGAAAGAATGGCCAGATCCGTCCACAGCCATTCTTTCATATTGTCCGAAATCAAGCCGATGTGATCACCCTCCTGTACTCCCAGGCTGAGCAGCCCCGCAGCAAAGGCTTTCACCTCTTCATAGAGCTTACTCCAGGGAGTCGCCTGAAAAACCCCCGCTTTGTCCTTGGCCAGCTGGACCGTCAGCTCCGGCTCCTTCTTCGAGTAATCGAGCAACAGCTTCGGAACAGTATCCGCCATGTCCACTCCCCCCGTTTCCATCGATATGCAATCCGTTCTTGAAATGCTTGGAAAGAACGATAGAAGCCTAACACCGGCAAATCCCGTTGTCAATCGAAAAAAGAACTTCGGGCGCAGAGCGCGAAAAACCGCTAACGAGCCTGAAATCGAGGTTGCTCGACAAGCCGCTTTTCACTATATTGATAGCTGCTTACTAGGAGGGGCGATATGAAAAGCACGGACATCGACCGCATCGACAGAGAGTTCAGACGGGCGCGTAAAAAGGAAGATGTACTGCAGAAGCGCCTCGAGGGGCGCCCGGAGCAAAGCGTCGGCGACTATATAAAAAAGCTACAATCGCTGTGCTACCACGACGATAAGAAGATCTACAACCTGAAGGACAATGTGGATATCCTGAGCCTGCTGGCAGAGATGAAGCAGAAGCTGCCCGAAAAACAATGGGAGAATGTGCTCAGGAAGGCAATAAAAGAAACGAAAATTGAGGTCAGCAACAGGGATGAGGCTTTCAAGCAGTTGAAAGAACTGCTCGCCATGGCTTGATTTCGGCTCGAAGGGGACCAGCCGACAGCTTTAGCTCCCGTAATCCGCCTTGATTAGATTCTTGACGTATTGGGCACGTCTATAGAAACCCGGATCGACATTCTTTTCGGCGCTCATTTTGCCCCGAAAAGCGGCCAGGTCTTTGTAACCCTTGCCCTCCATCCAGGCCGCCGTTTCGCTTATCATCGTCGACAGATAATCGATCTTGTTCTTGTACAGGGTGCTGACCACCTCGACACAGGCCGCTCCGGCCAGGATCAGCTTGATCGCATCGGAAGCGGTGAGGATTCCGCTGTTGGCGCAGACATCACCCTTTAGATTCCCGTACAGCAGGCCGCTATAGCGCAGGGCGGTTTCACTCTCCGTTCCTATGCTCAGTACGTGCCGGTAGCGGTTCTTCTCCTCCTGTACGTCGATGTCCGGCTGGAACAGACGATTGAACAGAACAAATCCCTCGATACCGATTTCATCGAGCTTCTTGATATAATGAAGGGGATTGGAATACAGGGCGCTCAGTTTTGCGCTGACCGGGATCTTGACCTTCTTCTTTACCAGGTCCATGATCTCGATCTGCTGCGCTTCCACCTCCGCCGAGCTCTGATCGAAGCGGACCGGGGTGGAGTAAAAGTTCAGCTCCAGAGCGTCCGCTCCGCTGTCTTGAAGCGCGAGAGCCCACTCGCCCCAGATCTCCTTTTTCACCGCGTTCAGGCTGGCGATTACCGGAATGTTGACGCTTTCCTTCGCCTTATGCACCCACATCAGATGTTCCTTGGGGCCGGCGTAGGGTACCTGAGGGAAAAAATCCGTCATTTCGGCGTACAGGTTGTCGAACTGGTGGAGATTCTCTTCCAGGCGAAAACGCTCGTACTGTATTTGCTCCTCGAATAGAGAAGCACACACGATGGCGGCCGCTCCCGCTTCCTCCAGCTGCTTGATACGATCCAGGTCGGCCGTGTAGCCGCAAGCTCCGGCGATATAAGGATTCTTCAACTGCAAGCCCATATAGGTGGTTTTTAGGTTCGCCATCAGGGTTACTCCTAATTCGGTGGTCTTGTACGTTTAATCTTGTATTTACAATAGTAGAAACCGCGTCGATGGGCAAGGTTTTTTATTTTGACTCGCATCCGTTCTCTGGTTATTTTAGCCCATATAGAGAGAGGAATCGATGCTGAGACTTTACAATACCATGAGCAGAAAACAGGAGGTGTTCCGGCCCCGAAACGATAACGAGGTGAAAATCTTCACCTGCGGGCCCTCGACCTACCGCAGGCCCCATATCGGCAACTACCGGACCTTCCTCTACGAGGATATCCTGGTGCGTTACCTGGAATACCTGGGCTATGAGGTAAAGCGGGTCATCAACTTCACCGACGTAGAGGACAAGATGCTCGAGGAAGCTATCCAGCGAGGCAAGCGGCCGGAAGAAATCGCCTCGTCGGTGGCCGAGCGATTCTTCGCCGAAGCCGATCTGCTCGGCATCAAGCTCCCCCGTGATATCCCCCGCGCCTCCACCAGCGTCGATCAGGCGGCGAGCCTGATCCAGAAACTCCTGGACAAAGGGATTGCCTACTGGCACGACGGGAACGTTTTCTTCGACCCCTTGAAGTTCGAAGGCTTCGGCAAGCTCTACCGTCTCGACCTGAGCAAGTGGCCGAAGAAGAAAGTTCGCTTTAAAAAGGACACCTACCGCGGAAAGCGCTGGAACCGGGGGGATTTCATCCTCTGGCACGGGCCTAACGAGCAAGACGTAAGCTGTTGGGACACGGCAATCGGACGGGGCCGGCCATCCTGGAACATACAGGACCCGGCCATGGTAACGAAGACCCTCGGCTACCAGATAGACATCAACTGCGGCGGAATCGACAACATTTTCCGCCACCACGACTACAACATAGCCGTAATAGAATCGATCTCCGGCAAGGAGTACGCCCGCTACTACCTGCACGGTGAGCACTTGATGGTGGAGGGCAAGCCGATGTCCAAGAGCCGGGGGAACATCCTCTACCCCGATGATGTTCTCAATATGGGATATGAAGCCCACCACTTGCGTTTTTTCCTGATCTATACCCACTACCGCAGAAAGCTCAACCTCACGAACAGCAAGCTCCACAAAGCCGCCGGACACCTAGCGGCTATTCGGGGGTTGATCCATGAGCTGATCGAGGATACCGACGGTCAGGCAGGGGACGATCCCAGGGCGGCCGAGCTCATCGACGGCATACGAGGTGAGTTTGAACGTTCGATGGACGAAGATCTTTCGGTCGGCCGGGCAGTGGACGATGTGTACGCGCGCCTCCAACAGATCGCCGACTGCGCGGCTCCGCTGTCCAAGCAGTCGGCCGCCCGGCTGCGCGGCCAGCTTGCCCGTATCGATACGGTGCTGAGGGTCCTTTTGTAAGAAGAGAAATCGCAGACGGGAAAGATCCCTCGGCGGTCCGCTTCAGCGGCCGGGACTCCGGCCGGTCTCGCCACCGGCTCCCTGATCGAGAATCGCCTCGATCGTTTGCTGATCAACGAATTGGAGCTCCACCGCGATCTCGCCGAACAGCCTGTCGAAGCTGGCCTTCTCCCGCTGCAGGCGCAATACCTCCTTTACCTGCTCTTCGGTCATGGCGCCGATGCGCACCAGCTTCTCGCCTATTCTTTCGCCAGGTAATCGGGAACCTTCCATTCTCGCTGCTTATTGTGGTGCAGCCAGGCCAAAAATGCAAGACGCCCCGGTTCCATCGTCAGCCGGAAGGATTGAAGGATTCGCCCCTGCCCCTCAGGCCTTCACGTCTTACTCTCTCCCGGCCCGCCCCCACAGATCGCCGAGATTTCCACCAGCGCGTCCCTCGGCAGGCGGGACACCTGGACGCATTCGCGGGCCGGCGGCGAGGAGGGAAAAAACCTCGCATACACCTCGTTGAACTCCCCGAAGTGCTCAAGATCCTCAAGAAAGCAGGTGCACTTCACGACGTCGCTCAGCTCCCGCCCGCCTGCCTCGATCACCGTCTTGAGATTCTCAAGCGCCCGGAGGGATTGGGTTTCGATATCCGTCCCCACGAGCTGTCCGGTTTCGGGATCCAGGGGGATCTGTCCGGAAACGAACAGGAATGCTCTGCTCTGGACGGCCTGGGAGTACGGTCCCACCGCCTTCGGTGCGAGGTCGGTTGTGATGATTTTCTTCTTCGTGTTCATGCCGACGATTCTACCAGGATCTCAGGCACAGGGAAAGGAAACGGTGTTCGGCACCGGATGAACGTATTTTCTCGGGGACGGGGTTATTTACATCCCCAAACGGCTTGACTTTTTTGGACAGCCGGTTTTCATTGCCTGGAAGAAATGAGCAGCGTTTTCAAGTGCCTGGTACTCGACCACGACGACACAGCCGTGAACAGCACGGCCGCCATCCATTATCCCGCCCACCTCAAGGGCATGGAGGTGCTGCGCCCCGGCATCCCGGCAATCGACCTGGAGGGGTGGTACCTGAAAAACTTCCACCCCGGGGTCATGGAGTACCTGGTCGACGAACTGGGGTTCAGCGAGCAGGAGCTGGAAGTCGAGTACCGCATCTGGAGGGAATTCAACACCGGCGCGGTGGCCGAGTTTTTTCCGGGATTCCTGGAGGTCCTGAAAGGCTTCCGAGAACGAGGAGGAATCGTCACAGTCGTATCCCACTCCGAGCGTGATGTGATCCTCAAGGCTTACGAGTCGGCGCCCGGAAACGGGGATTTCATGCCCGATCTGGTATTCGGATGGGATCCCGAGAAGAGCAGGCGTAAACCCAGCCCCTGGCCGGTGGAAGAGATCCTAAGGCGCTTTGGCCTGGAAAAACGACAGGTGCTCGTCCTCGACGACCTGAAACCCGGGGTTCTGATGTCCCGGGCAGCCGGCGTCGCCGTGGCCGGGGCCGGCTGGGCGCACCGTATTCCGCAGATCCAATCCTACATGCGCCGCCACTGCCTGGCCTATTTCGAGACTGTGGTCGAGTTCAGAGAATTTATTCTTTGCTGATCGCCGAGCTCTAACGTTTGCCGGAGTATATCTCCAGCTTGAGATCGTCTTTCTTCTCCTCTATGAGGGAATACCAGGTGCTCTTGCGGTTGCCGAGAGCATTGCTCTTCAGGGCGAAGCTTTTAAGCTTGTCATAGGTGCCGATATATTTCTTTGCATTCATATAGGCCATCTTGTACTGGGGGTTGAAGATTACGTCGATCTTGGCGTCCACCTCCTGCTCGAGCTTCTTCACCAACTCGGCGGCCAGCAGAGCGAACTGCTCGGATACTGCTTTAATGTAGCGGACTATAAGCCTGTCGAAATCGGGAAGCTGGTCAACCTGCTCGGCGATTTGACAGAGCAGCGCCACGGCCGACAGATAATCTTCGCTGTTGTAGTGGTGCAGCGCCTGCTCGGCCAGCTGAGCCAGGCCGAGGGTGGATACGGTTTCCCGGCATCGGTTTACGGTTACCTCCGCAGAGAAAGGCGGCATGACCCGGCATACCTGGCGGATAACCTCGATGAGATCGTGGAAAACCCGGCCTTTCCACAGCTCCTGGCGCAGTGACTCGATCAGGTTCATCAGGCTGGGATCGTACTTCATCCGGTAGTGTTCCTTCGGATCGAAGATAATCTCACAGCAGTTCACCTTGGTTCCCTTGAATGTCACTGTGCCCACGTTGAAGAAGCGCAGCAGCTTTTTGGCGAACAGCTCGCTGCGAACGACCTTGTTCTCCTTCATGAAGCTCGAGTACACGCTGTTGGTGGTGATGATCTTCGAATCTTTGGGGGACAGCTCGTTGGCCAGGGTCTGAAGCCTGGCCGCGGTGTTGAGAAGGAAGCCGGACAGGAGCCCACTCTCGGTGATGATCAAAGGGGTGCTCAGGTTTCCGCCGGCAATTCCCGCCGTCACCTTGAAATCAGGAAGCACTATGCTGTAGTCGCTTCTGTTCCTGCCCACGGCCTGCTCCCTAACCGCGCCGTGCTTGGAAAAGGCGTTGATGATATCTAGGGTGGTTTTCATACAGTCAGTGGCCGAAGAAGCCACTACCACGATCTCGTCACCCCTCTCCCGGTTGGCCAGGGCGCTGTTGGCGCGGGCAAGCTTCCGGATTCCTTCGTGCAAGAAATCATCGAGCTTGCGCAGTCGCGAGAGGTTGCCCTTGCTCTCCTGGCAGAAGCGGGTGTAGCCGTGGATGTCGAGCATGGCGATATAGATATTGGCAATCGAGATGTTGCGCTTCAGGTCACCCGCATTCCCGAAGTCCTTGTGCGGCAGGACCAGCTCTTTCCACAGCTTTGGATACTCCGATCTGGTCAGCTCCCGCAGGAAGCCCCAGCGCATGTCTTTGAGCAGCACAAAGCACTTCTCCGTCACTTCGTCGGTTTTGAAATTGAGATTTAGCATCCCGATGTGGTCCACCAGAGCCGAGAAGGTCTGTATCTCCCCGGCCATGATTTTTTCACTCAGATGGTAAAATAGCTTGAGCTCCGCAACGGAGGAAAGCATACCGAATAATACCTCTTTTTTGCATACCGGCTCAACATGATCCGGGCGGGGTAATCCGGCAAGGTTTTTTCAGGAGAACCGAAGGATCGGCCAGCCCCGCTTTTTCGCCACCCTTCGCAGACGGGGGTCGGGATTCACGGCTACGGGATTGCCCACCGATTCGAGCAGTGAGATATCATAGATACTGTCGGAGTAGAAAGAGCAGTCGCCCCAATCTACCGCCTTGCCTTGGAGGTACTCTAAAACCTTCTCTCTTTTCCTTTCTTTGAGCAGCGGCCCGTCCACCAGCCGGCCTGTACAACGATCCGCCTCGAACTCCAGGGCCGATGCGATCACCTCGTCGATGCCGAGGTGCCGGGCCAGTGGATTTACTATGATATCCAGGGACGAGGTAGCCAGCACCACACTGTGGCCCTCTCGCTTGAGCCGCGCAATCAGAGACCGGGCCTGCGGATAGGTCATCGATTTCAATTTATCCAAAGCCGCCTGCGAAAGCTCCTCGAAGCTGCTCCGGCTCTTGCCCTCCAGCAGGGAAAAGTACCAGCGCCGCGAACCGGTATTCAGAGCGCCGATGTAAAACTGCAGGAAAAAAAAAGGGATGTAAGCCAGGGAAATCGGGGGAAACAAGCCCCGCCTGACCCCCATAGTCAAGAACAGGGGCGCCGAGGATCCCCGTATGATCGTATGATCGAAGTCAAAAAAATCTATTTTCGTCGTCGCCCCATCCGCCATGCGCTCTCCAGGCTGTTGCTCGCCTCCGCCCACCAGGCGAGGTATAGCATGAGTGGAGCTACCATACCAGCTTTTACTTTGCCAATCAAGTTCGCCCGGCCCGACCGTAGAGGACACCAAAGCCGTCGGGCCGGCCGGACCGGGCTCCAGGGGAAAGCTCAAAGCCGCCGCAGGTGAAACCCCCCATCCACGTACAGCACCGAGCCGGTTGCGAACGGAAGCTGCCCACCGATCACCGCTGCGGCGGCGCTGCCCACGTCCTCCGGGGTCCCCCACCGCATCTCCGGAACCAGTCCCTCGCCGATCAGCCGATCGTATTTCTCTTTCACCGCGCTGGTCATGTCCGTGGCCATGATGCCCGGCCGCAGCTCCACCACCTGGACGCCCTCGGCGGCCAGGCGCACCGCCCAGAGCTGGGCCGCCATGGCGAGCCCGGCCTTGGATATGCAATAGTCTCCCCGGTTGATCGAAGCCACGGCGGCCGAAATCGAGGTGACAAAGACGATCTTGAAGCCCCCCGGCAGCAGGGGCTCGGGCTTTTGCTGTAGCCAGTAGTTCGCCACTCGCTGGGTCAGGAAATAGGGACCCTGGAGATTGGTGCGGATCAGCTCCTCGAAGGACTCTTCGCCGGCCTCGGTGATGTCGGCGCGCACCCGGGGGGCGATTCCAGCGTTGTTTACCAGACCGTCGATGCGCCCAAGCTCGCTCAAGGTGCCGTCCACCAGAGCGTTGCGCTGCTCCCGGCTGCTGATGTCCCCCTGAACCGCCAGAAACCTCTGGTCCCGATCCCGGCACGCCGCACGGCAGCGGCTCACCGTTTCCTCGGCCGCCGCTGGATTATGCGCGTAGTTCACGGCCACCGAATACCCCTCCCCCGCCAGGCGGACAGCCACTCCCCGGCCCAGACCGCGGCTGGCTCCGGTCACCATGACTACCGGTAGCTCGTTTCCCGTTCTACCATGCGCTCTGACCATGAGGGTAAGCATAGTTCATCGCCAGCACCTGCGTCAAACCCCGGCCAGGCCGCTGCCCTGACCGCTGAGGCTTTGACATTTTCACGGTAAAAGACCAAGATGTCTCCGTTCAGGGTACCCCGAAGTTGAGGAGCGAAAACATGGTAGATATCGATATGACCCTGATCCCCGGGGTTCTTGTGCCGCGCATCGACAGGCTTTTCGAGATTTCGGGTCAAAAAATCATCGCCATCGAGAGCACGTGGAAACCCGAACAAGGAACACCGGTGTTTACGGTCGAGGGCAAATACACCACACGGGGTTGGACCGAGTGGACCCAGGGCTTTCAGTTCGGCTCCGCCCTCCTGCAATACGACGCGACCGGAGAAAAGCGCTATCTGGAAATAGGCGTCCAGGGCACCCTGCGGGCCATGGCCACCCACGTCAGCCACACAGGAGTCCACGATCACGGATTCAACAACATCAGCAGCTATGGAAACCTTCTACGGCTGCACCGGGAAGGGAAAATACCCCGAAATGACTGGGCCGAAGCCTTCTGCGAGCTGGCGTTGAAGGCCTCCGGCGCCGTGCAGGCGGCTCGCTGGACCGCCCTTCCCCACGACCTCGGGTACATCTATTCGTTCAACGGTCCCCATTCCCTGTTCGTGGATACGATTCGCTCCTTGCGGGTGTTGGGCACCGCCCACCGGCTTGGGCACGTGCTCATGGGCGAACAGGACCGCAGGATATCGCTGCTGGAGCGGGCGCTCCAGCATGCCGAGACCACCGCCCGCTACAACGTATTTCTAGGGACAGGGAGGGACATCTACGACCTGCGCGGCCGCACGGTGCACGAGGCGATCTTCAATGTCACCAACGGCTCCTTCCGCTGTCCGTGCACCCAGCAGGGCTATTCGCCCTTCAGCACCTGGACTCGCGGCCAGGCCTGGGCCCTGGCCGGCTATCCCGAGCAGCTGGAGCTGATGGAGAGCCTGCCCGAGAAAGAGTTTTCGGATCTGAAGGTCGCCGACCTGAAAGGTAAAAAAGCAATCGTCGAACGGTTTACCGAGATAGCGCTGGCTCTTGGGGATTTCTATATCGAGCAGACCCCGTCCGATGGGATTCCCTACTGGGATACCGGAGCCCCCGGGCTGACCGGGATGGTGGACTGGCGGCAGCAGCCTTCCGATCCCTTCAACGACAGGGAGCCGGTAGACAGCTCGGCAGCAGCTATCGCAGCTCAAGGGCTGCTGCGGCTGGGCCGTTTCCTGCAGAGGAGGGGAGACAAAGAGCGGGGAAGGCGTTACTTCCAGGCCGGACTGACCATAGCCGCCACACTGTTCGCCGAGCCCTACCTGAACGAAGATGCGCAGCACCAGGGGCTGATCCTGCACTCCGTCTATCACCGGCCCAACGGCTGGGACCACATCCCCAAGGGACGGAAGATTCCCTGCGGCGAGGCAACCATGTGGGGAGACTACCACGCCCGCGAGCTGGCCCTGTACATCAAGAAGCTGGCCGGCGGAGAACCCTACTACACGTTCTGGAGCTACCTGTAGTCGAGTAAGGAGGACTCAATGGCCGCCAAAGCGCTTCGGGACCTCTCCAGGCTCTGCCTGCACACCATCACCACCCGTCCCTGGCCGCTGGAAGACGCGATCCGACACTACAGTGATGCAGGGGTGGCCGGTATATCGGTGTGGCGTGACGCCCTGGCCGGGGGCGACCCGCGGGAGGCGGGAGAACGCATCCGCCAGGCCGGCCTGATTGTGGTTTCTCTGGTCAGGGGAGGCTTTTTCCCGGCCGAGGACAGGCGGGCCCGTCGCCGGGCAGTGGACGAGAACCGGCGGATCATTGACGAGGCCGCGGCATTGGGAGCACCCCACGTGGTTCTGGTCTGCGGGGCGGTCCCCCGGCAGAGTCTGGAGGAATCGCGGCGCCAGATCCGGGAAGGCATCGAAGCGGTTCTGCCTCATGCGCAGGCGGCTGGGGTCAAGCTGGCCGTGGAGCCGCTGCACCCGATGTATGCGGACAGCCGCTCGGCGATCAACACCCTGCGTCAGGCCAATGATCTGGTCGAGGCGATCGGTTCGGAGTACCTGGGGGTGGCCGTGGACGTATACCATCTGTGGTGGGATCCGGAGCTGGAGGAGCAGATCCGCCGCTGCGGCCGTCTGGGCGCCGTCCTGGCCTTCCACATCTGCGACTGGAAGACCCCTACCGAGGACCTGTTATACGACCGCGGCTTGATGGGCGAGGGCTGCATCCCTATCCGGCGGATCCGGGGTTGGGTGGAGGAGGCAGGGTTCGGCGGCTTCAACGAGGTGGAGATATTTTCCAACCGGCGCTGGACCCAGAACCAGGATCAATGGCTTCAGGCAATCGTTCAGGCCTATCGCCGGGCCTCCTGACCCGCATCCTTGCGCCAGGCGAGCCCGTTACTCATTCAAGAAAAGGAAAAGCGATGAAAGAGCACAAGATCGGGGTAATCATGAACGGGGTGACCGGGCGCATGGGCACCAATCAGCACCTGATACGGTCTATCCTGGCCATACGCGACCAAGGCGGAGTCGCCCTGCCTAACGGGGACCTCATTTTGCCGGACCCGGTTCTGGTGGGCAGGAACGAGGACAAGCTGAAGAGCCTGGCCGAAGCGCATGGGTTGGAGCGCTACTCTACGGACCTGGACGCCTGCCTGTCCGATCGGTACAACCAGATCTATTTCGACTCCCAGCGCACGGATCTACGGCGCGCCGCAGTGCTCAAAGCAATCGCGGCGGGCAAGCATATCTACACGGAGAAGCCTCCCGCCCTGAACACCGGCGAAGCTCTGGAGATGCATCGAGCGGCCGTCAGGGCCGGCGTAAAAAACGGAGTAGTACAGGACAAGCTGTGGCTGCCGGGCCTGCTGAAGCTCAAGCACCTCAAGGACACGGGATTCTTCGGCAAGATCCTTTCGGTGCGCTGCGAGTTCGGCTATTGGGTGTTCGACGGTTTCGAGCAGCAGCCTCAACGTCCCTCGTGGAACTACCGTAAAGAGGATGGAGGCGGGATCATCCTGGACATGTTCTGTCACTGGCGCTACGTCATCGACAATCTGTTCGCGCCCGTAAAATCGGTCTCCTGCCTCGCCGCCACCCACATCGACCGGCGGGTGGACGAACGGGGCCGGGAATACCGCTGCACGGCCGAGGATGCAGCCTATGCCACCTTTCTATGCGAGGGAGACCTGATCTGCCATTTCAACTCCTCCTGGGTGGTACGGGTGCGCCGGGACGACCTGGTCGTTTTCCAGGTCGAGGGCACGCAGGGCACCGCCGTGGCCGGCCTGAGGGACTGCTGGATACAGCCCGCCGCGGCCACGCCGCGCCCTCTCTGGAACCCCGATCTGCCCAATCCTCTGGACTTCTACGAGCACTGGCAGAAGCTCCCCGACAACCGGGAGTACGACAACGCCTTCAAGGCCCAGTGGGAGCTGTACCTCAGACACGTGGCGGTGGACAATCCTTTCCGCTGGACCTTGCTGGAAGGAGCCAAAGGAGTACAGCTCGCCGAAGCGGGCCTGAAATCCTGGCAGGAGCGCCGCTGGATCGATCTCGAACCGCTGCAGTGACCGTCATGCGGGCTATCACGCTTCTCTTTGCCCCGGCCTTGCTGTTCGTAGGCTGCAAAAAGGAAGCGGCCGAGATGTGGAGGCCTATCAAGAGCATCCAGATCATCGTGCCCTGGGGAGCCGGCGGCTCCACCGACCAGATGACCCGGCTCGTGGCCGGCGAGCTGGAGGGGCCTCTCGGCCGCAAGATCGTGGTTGTCAACCAGCCTGGCGAGTCCGGATCGGTAGGAACGAAGAACGCACTCGAGGCCCCCCACGACGGGTATACCTGGACCGCAGGGGCCGCGGCCGATCTTGGCGCCTACAAGATCCGGGGCCTGCTGGACACTACTCTCGACGACTGGGTGTTGTTCCTGACCATGGCCGACGTATCGGTGATTTCGGTCAACACCGACGAGCCGTACCGGGACTTCGGCGAGCTGCTGCAGGCCTTTAAAGACAATCCGGGCCGGATTCCGGTGGCCACGGCCGGCCAGCTATCCACGGGACACAACGCCATGACCGCCGTCCAGAAATATAGCGGAATCGAGTACCGGCAGGTTACCTACGACGGCAGCAATCCGGCCGTCATCGCCACGGCGGCCGGCGAGACGGCCGCCGTAGCCCAGCTCGCCGTGGAGCAAGCCGACACGCTGGCCGGGGGCAGGCTCCGCGGCCTGGCCGTGCTCGACGACAAGCCACTGGAGCTGAAAAATTACGGCGTCATTCCCCCGATTACCAACTGGATTCCCGATTTTCAGCCGAGCCCGAGCTACTTCGGCATCTGGATTCCCAAGGATGCTCCGCAGCGGGTGATCGACGCCTTCGGCAAGCTTTGGGAAGAGGTGATGGAGAACTCGCAGGCTCTGAAGCAATACGCGGCCGCTCGCGGCGCCGTGTTCGATCCCTCCTGGGGTAAGGAAGCCAGGCAGAAAGCCATGCCTTACCTTTCGATCATCGCCTGGAACCTGCACGACTCAGGCCGGACCGTGATGTCTCCCTCCGAGGCAGGCATTCCCAAACCGTGGCGGTAGTGAGGGCCTGAGAGAGCCACTCGTGCAACCGTCGAAGGGTATCTTCTGAACAGGAGATGCCCTTTGCATTGCCGCCGGAAACCGGCAATAATACGAACACGGAAGTCGTTAACCTAAGAGAAACGTGGTCTGAGGAGGCACAGAACAGATGATCAGAACCGGATTTGTCGGGGCGGGCTTCGCCGCCCGCTTTCACTACGATTCCCTGGTGCAGATTCGCAGCCTGGGAGTGGAGCCGGTGGGTGTATTCAGCAAGACCCGGGAGAGCAGGCAGCGTTTTGCCCAGGAGAGAGGGCTCGAGCCCTTCGATTCCCTCGAAGCCCTGCTGGAGGCGGTCGACGTGGTCCACGTGTGCGTACCCCCGGCTCTGCATCAGTCGATCAGCGTAGCCGCTCTGAAGCGAGACGTACACGCCATCGTGGAGAAGCCCTTCACGGGCTACTTCGGCCCCAAGGGCGCGGCGGACTTCCGGGCCGACGCTGTAGGCAAGGAAGCAATGCTGGAGGGAGCGCTGAAGAGCGCCTCCGAAATGGTTGAGGCGGAACAGGCCAGCAAAGCCCGGATTTTTTACGCCGAGAACTGGATCTTCGCCCCGGTGATCCAGAAGGAGGCGGAAATCATCCGCAAGAGCCGGGCTCAGATCCTCTGGATGCTAGCCGAGCAGTCCCACTCCGGCTCCCACTCTCCTACCTACGGAATCTGGAAGTTCTCCGGCGGCGGCTCCCTGATGGGCAAATCCTGCCATCCCCTTACCGCGGCGCTGTACCTCAAGCGCGTGGAGGGGGAGACCCGGCAGGACAGACCGATCAGGCCCAGAAGCGTGTCGGCCCGCACTCACGAGCTGACCCGCTTGCCCGCCTACGAGGACCGCGGTTTTCTGCGCACCGACTACACCGACGTCGAAGATTTCGGGTTGTTGCACGTGGTGTTCGAGGACGGGACCGTCGCGGACATCTTCAGCTCCGAGGTGGTGCTGGGGGGGGTGCACAACTGGCTGGAGGTGATGGCCAACAACCATCGCACCCGCTGCAACATCAACCCGATCGACGCCCTGGAGACCTACAATCCGCAGGAGGAGCAGTTCAAGGACATCTACGTGGTCGAAAAGATCGGCAGCAAGCAAGGCTGGAGCAACCCCGCCCCGGACGAGAACTGGATGCACGGCTACGTCCAGGAGATGGCATCTTTCTACGGCTCGATCCAGTCAGAGGAGGCTCCCTTTGCCAACTCGGAGCTGGGCTACGACACCGTGGCCGTGATCTATTCCGGCTACCTCTCCGCGGAGAGGAGCGGCCAGGAGGTTACCCTGATCTGAACGACGGGTGCGTCGATCCAACCGGCGGATAGACCCGCTCGGGGGCCCCTGCAACCTCATCCCAAAATCTTCCCCTACCATGGCTGTTGCCTCATGTCAAA
>CAYMEK010000034.1:0-44132 GCA_964389305.1 uncultured Spirochaetaceae bacterium | reverse complement strand
ATTTTAAGTCCCCTGTGTCTACCAATTCCACCACTCCGGCAAAACCACGCAAGGATAGATCCTTTCCCCGTAATCTAGCACGGAAACCGAGTCGTGTAAATAATTAGATGCGGAGTGAAAAAAAGGATTGCGGGTAATCGCCTTACGTATGGGGATTCGCCTGTAATCCTTCCGCCTCTTTAATTGGCACGGTGAGCCTACTGGGGCGACTGCTGTGTGTATCTTGAGGGATTCTCGTCAAAGGTCTTTTTGCACATTTTGGCGCAGAAATAGTAGGTTTTCCCTTGATATTCGCTCTTATACTTGGCGGTATTCTCATCAACTTCCATCTTACATACCGGATCAACAGCCATCCTGCTCCTCCAACAATCGGATTCCTGCGGTGAGGTCGGTTTAACCCTACCCCCCTGAGGTATAGTATATAATTACTATACTTTACTGGAAGAGTCAATAAATTTCATGCATTCCATCATGCAAACCCTAGTACCCCCGGCCTCTACTTGACCTGCCGGCCGTTTCATGATATCTTTTATATACACCAGGGGGGTGGGGTATAAAGCCGACCTGGAAAGAAACGCAGAGCAGCAGTCGTAATCCGATCACACTCGGAATCTACAGTACGGGTTTCGGTCTGGTCATGATCGCCGGTCTTGCGTGAGCAACCTCGTATTGATATACCCCCACAGGGTATTTAGCTAAATAGTATAACCTTGAAGAGGAGTTTCGAATGGAAGCTATCCAGGCAAAGTCAGAAAACCCCATCCGTGAGAAACACGGACCGCATCCGGTCAATTTGAAGGCGCTGCGTCGCCTGAAAAATATAGAAGGTCAGGTACGCGGGCTCCAACGGATGGTGGAAGAGGAGAAATATTGCGTCGACATCCTGACCCAGATATCCGCGGTTCGAGCCGCCCTCCACAGCGTTGGGATGCTCATCCTGCGTCGGCACGTGGAAACCTGTGTCAGCGATGCAATCGAAACCGGTGGAACGGACAGGGTAGAGATCATTGACGAGTTGATGACCGTCCTGGGCAAGGAGAAGCTCTAGATCCTTGCTTACAGTGCTTTGCCGATCACCCGGTTGAGCCTCTTGGCGAACTCGGCCGGGTTGTCCAGCTCTCCCCCCTCTACGATCAGGGCCTGCTCCAGTAAAAGGCGGCTGATGTCGGCTATCAGCTCTTCGTCCTTGGCTTCCGACAGCTTCTTGACGATCTGGTGACCGGGATTGATTTCCAGAATAGGTTTTACTTTGGGCAGGTCCTTCTGGCCGAGAGCCTTGAAGATGTGCTGCATCTGGATGGTCGGATCGCTGTCGTCGGCCACGATGCAGGAAGGGGAATCGCTGAGACGGCTCGATGCCCGCACGTCTTTGACCTGCTCTCCCAGGATCTTTTTTATCTTTTTCAGTAGCGGGCTGATTTCCTTTTCCTTTTCTTTGTCCTTCTCGGTCTTCAGGTCTTCGGCTGCGCCGCTGCGGTTCACGGCTTTCAGCTCCACATCCCGGTAGCGTCCTATCGCCGGGGCCACCAGCTCATCGATCTCGTCGGACATGATCAGCACCTCGATTCCGCGCTGCCGGTAGGCTTCGAGCAGCGGCGAGCTGCGCAGCTTGTCCTCTTCGCCGCCGGTGATGTAGTAGATGGCCTTCTGCTCGCCGGCCATCCTTTCCTTGTATCCCTTCAGGCTGGTCAATCCCTCCTCGCCGGTGGACTTGTAACGCAGCAGCTCCAGCAAGGTATCCCGGTTGCCGTAATCCTGGTATACCCCCTCTTTGAGGCAGATCCCGAACTCGCGGTAAAACTGCCCGTACTTTTCCGGGGTGTTCTGGGCCATCTTTTCCAGCTCTCCGAGTATCTTCTTCACCGAGGCGCTGCGGATATTCTGCAGCACCTGGTTTTCCTGGAGCATCTCCCGGCTTACGTTCAGAGGCAGATCCTCGGAGTCGATGATCCCGTGAACGAAACGCAGGTAGGTGGGCAGCAGTTCCTTCTCGTCGTCCGTGATGAATACCCGCTTCACATACAGCTTGACGCCGGGCTTGTAGTTGACGAAGAACAGGTCGAAGGGAGCTTTGCTCGGGATATAAAACAGGGTCGTATACTCCAGCGCTCCCTCGGCCTGGGTGTGAAGGTAGTGCAGGGGGTCTTCGGTGTCGTGACTGATGGTCTTGTAGAACTCTTTATAATCCTCATCGCTCAGCTCCGGCTTAGGCCGGCGCCAGAGGGCCGAGGCGCTGTTTGCCTGCTCGACCTTCTGCTCCCGCTTTTCCTTCTTCTTGTCCCCTTCGCCTTCGCTGCGCGTTTCCTCGTAATGCAGGTAGATGGGGAAGGGGATATGGTTAGAGTATTTTTTTATGATCGATTCGATCTGCCAGCGATTGGCAAACTCCCTGCCCCTGTCGTTCAGGTGCAGCTTGACAGTGGTGCCGCTCCGTTCGGCGGCGGCTTCCTCGACGGTGAAGGAGCCCTCTCCGTTGCTTGCCCAACGGTAGGCCTTCTCCTCGCCTGCTTTTCTGCTCAGCACTTCGACCCTGTCCGCCACCATGAAGGAGGAGTAGAAGCCCACCCCAAACTGGCCGATCAGGTTGGAGTCTTTCAGGCTCTGCTCGCCCAGAGATTCCACGAACTGCCGGGTCCCCGAGTTGGCGATTGTGCCGAGGTTCGTGGCCAGCTCCTCTGCGTTCATGCCGATGCCCGTGTCGGTTACGGCCAGCCACTGCTTGTCCTGCTGATCGAAGGCGATGTCGATGCGGGGTATGAAGGCGAAGCCTTTGTATTCGTCGTCTGTCAGGGTAAGGTACTTGAGACGATCGAGGGCGTCCGAAGCATTGGAGATGAGCTCTCGGAGAAATACTTCCGGATGGGAATACAGGGAGTGAACGATCAGATGAAGCAGCCGGCTGACCTCGGTTTTGAACTTGTGTTTTGCCATAGCGCGCTCCTACCAGCCGCAAGCTAAAGCCCAGTACAGCCGGCTTGATCGGCCAAAACGCGTCGACCGGGTCTTTAACTTGGCGGCCTTGATTGCATAAATAATGTATATTGAACAAATATAAAATAACAAAAAAAAGACCGGCGAGCAATTGCACATCACTGCGGCTTCTTCCTTGACAGCCCCTGCGCCGGGCGCATACAGTTTTTAGCTGTGAAGATCGAAAACCTGATGGACGAGCTCGATCTCCAGATCGACGACATTCGCTGGTACCTGTCCTGCCAGCAGGCGGACCGCCTCCTGCAGTACCGGGAAAGGCGGCGCGAGCTGATCCGTCTGATCTGGTCAGGCGCGCTGGAGGGAGAGTTGTACAACATGGAGGAGCGTTTTCTCGAGGAGCTTAAGGGCCGCCTGCTGAAAGGCAGCCGGGACGAAGCCCAGGTTCGCAACCTGTTGAGAGAGGTTGCCGCTTGCCGGCAGAGGCGCTATACGGCGCGCTAAACAGCAAAAAGGGTTAAGACCGGGTAAAAAGTAAATATTTATACAAAAAAAGGGTATAAATATACTTGACTCTTGTTTCCTCACCGGGCTATTCTAAATCGAATTTTCTTAAAATGGGGAGACATAAATGAGGAGCTTGGAACAAACCGTTGCTGCCGGTGTGCTGCGGCGCATCGAATCCGCTCCCGTGCCGGCAGTGAAAAAATGCGCCATCGCCTATTCAGGCGGCCTGGATTCAACACTGGGGATCGAGCTGCTGCGACGGATATACCGGGCCCAGGAGATTGTTCCCATCACCGTCGATGTGGGACAGGGCCAGGTGGAGGTCGAGATGGCCAGAAAGCGCTCGGTACAGCTCGAGGTCGAGCCGCTCACCATCGATGCCAGGGAGACCTTCGGCAGAGAGTGGCTGGCCCGGGCAATCCGGGCCAACGGCAACTATTGGGGTTACCCGGTTTCCACCTCCATGACCCGCCAGCTCATCGCCCAGGTGGTAGCCAGCAAGGCCGTCGAGCTGGAATGCGACGCTATCCTGGAGGGCTCCACCGGGCGGGGGAACGACCAGTACCGGATGCACAACGTGTTTAAGATGTTCGCGCCCGAGCTGACCGTTCTGGTTCCGGTTCGGGATTTCGATCTTACCCGCCGGGAAGAGCTGGAGCTGTGCAGATCTTGGGGCGTTCCGGTGGAAGAGGTGATTTCGGGAGGGGACGACAAGACTCTCTGGTGCCGGTCGATCGCCTCGGGAGCCGTCGCCCTGAACCAGCAGATCCCTGAATCCATCTGGATGTGGTACGTCCCGCCGGAAAAGGCGGCGGATCGACCGGATTTCGTAGAGATCGCGTTCGAACAGGGGCTTCCGGTGGCGCTCGACGGGCAGGCGATGTCGTTGATGGAGTTGATCGACGCGCTAAATCGCCGGGCGGGCGCCTGCGGGCTGGGCCGTATCGACATCTTCGAAGACGGAATCATGGGCTTGAAGAGCCGGGAGATCTACGAAGCGCCTGCGGCCGTGCTGATACTGGCCGTCAAGGCGGACCTGGAGGGGCAGTGTCTGAGCAAGGAGGAACGGGAGTTCAAGCGACTGGTGGACAACCGCTGGGCCAGCCTGGTGTATCACGGTGAATGGTTCCATCCGCTGAAGGAGGAGCTGGACGCCTTCATCGAGCGAAGCCAGCGGGCGGTCAACGGACGGGTCAGGGTCAAGCTGTACAAAGGCAGCCTGGAAATCGTGGACCGGGAGCGTCCCTGGTCTTCCCTGTTCTATCCCGAGATCCGCTCCATCGATTCCAGCGGTTTCGACCAGCGCTGGTGTTCGGACGCGGCCAAGATCCGGGGCCTGCCTTTCGAGATCCTGGCCCGCCGGGAGGCGCGAGGAAAGGAAATACAATGAGCAAACTCTGGCAGAAGGGCTATACCCTGGACAGGTTGATCGAGGACTATACGGTCGGGGAAGACGCCCTTTTGGACGCCGGCCTGGTAGCCGCGGATTGCGTCGCCAGCATGGCCCAGGCCGCCATGCTAGCCAAGATCGGCATTCTCAAGCAGGAGGAGCAGGCGGCCCTGCGTAAAGAGCTGGGAAACATCATCCGCCTGCAGCGAGAAGGCCGTTTTCCCATCAAGAGCGAAGACGAAGACTGCCATACGGCCATCGAAAACCATCTGGTAACCGCCGTCGGGGAGGCCGGAAAGAAGATTCACACGGGCCGGTCCCGAAACGACCAGGTCATTGCCGCCCTCAGGCTCTATACCCGCTCCTTCCTGCTGCAGTTCGAGGGCGCCTGCCTCGACCTGGCCGGGGCACTGATCGATTTCGCCGGCCGTCATCAGGGCGTACCGATGCCGGGCCGCACCCATCTGCAGATAGCTATGCCTTCCTCGGTAGGCCTGTGGGCAGGTGCCTGGGCCGAGGAGCTGCTGGACGAGCTGGTCCTGGTGGATGCCGCTTTCACGCTGAACAACAGCTCCCCCCTGGGCTCTGCGGCCAGCTACGGAGTGCCGCTTCCTCTCGACCGGGAGATGATCTGCGAAGCCCTGGGTTTCGAGCGGGTGCAGAACAATGTGTTGTATGTGAACAACAGCCGCGGCAAGTTCGAGTCCGTGGTTCTCGAGGCGGTGGAGCAGGTGATGCTCACCCTCAGCAAGCTGGCCCAGGATCTGATCCTCTTCTCTCTTCCGGAGTTCGGCTACTTCAACCTGCCTGACGAGCTGTTTTCCGGCAGCAGCATCATGCCCCAGAAGAAGAATCCCTGCATGCTGGAGCTATTGCGGGCCAGGACGGCTACGGTAAGCGCCTTCAACGCCCAGGTGAAGAGCATCATCCGCGCGCTGCCTTCGGGATATAATCGGGATTTTCAGGAGACCAAGGCCCCGTTCCTGCGGGGAGTGAAGCTCGGGCTGGCCAGCGTACGGGTGATGAACCTGGTGATCGAGAAGCTCGGCATCGACGAGAAGCGGCTTGCGGGCGCCTTCCCGCCCGAGATCTACGCCACCGACCTGGCTTTGGAGCTGGTAGGCCGGGGCGAGCCGTTCCGGGACGCCTACCGCCGGGTGGGTAACAACCTCCAGGCCCTGGAAGGCCGGGATCCCTACCGGGCGATTGACGAGAGGAGCTACAGCGGAACCACCGGCAACCTGGGTCTCGAGCGGACGGCCGGGGAGATACGAAGCCGCAGGGAGCGGCTGGCGGAGAGAGCCCGTGAGAGCGAAAGCCGGATCGAGTCCCTGGCCGGCTTCAAGGTGCCGCTGTACGACTGAAGACGGCCGCATCGCCCGGAGACTGCCGGGGCCGCCTGCAGGCCCTACCCCAAGGGGCTAATTCGGTAGATAGAAACCCAAAACCAGAAAGAGGTGGCCTCAAGATGACGGCCACCTCTTTGTGTTTCACCACCACCTCGGTAACCAGTGAATCAACCAACGATTTCCGCTCTCCATCCATGAGGTAAGGGAAAGCACGCATGAACTCAGAGATCTGGTCGCAGGTTTCCTGGGGGTTGTAGGTGAGGGTCTGGACGGCGTTGATTTCATCTTCCAGCGCCCAGAGGCACTCTTGGATCTGGCCCTCCTGCTCGGAAAGCCGGTTTGCCTGGTTGTTTATAAACCTGACTGCCCAGGCGGTCGAGACACGATTGGCGACCCTACCCGGGCTCGTCGGCATCGGCTATACCGAGCTGTTCGAGATCGGGCTAGAGGAGCCGGAGATGGAGACGGCGGCGGTTAGAACGGGCGAGTACCTGACGCGGTTGTGTCAACGGATGTCTGACAGAAAGACCGCCGAATCGGCAGGTACAGGAGACATGTGACGGAACAGCCATGATAACGGAAATCAGAGCGGCGCAGACAGCCCGTGGAAGAACATTGCGATGATTTGTTTTAGCTCGTCGGGCGACAACGCGGAGAGCATTTCCACCGTTCCTTCCGTACCGGCTCTGAAGATGTCTAGGTAGAGCCGGAGCGCCCGCAAGGATGCTCGCTCGCTCACATAGCCCTCCCGCTTACCCTGCTCCATCAGCTCGGCAACGAGGGCGTCCAGCTCTTCTGCCGGCTGGTTCCGCCACGCAGGGTGCTCCACAATCTGCCGAAGGAACTCCCGCGAGTAACTCGCCGAGGCATCCGCCTTCTGTATGATAAGTGTGTTGAGCTTTTCCGGAAATGAGAGGTCGCTGTGGATGAGCTCCTCAATTGTCGACTTCCGCTCACGGAACGTTTCGTCCACGAGCGCGCGAATCAGTCCGACCTTGCTATTGAAGTACGTGTAGATCGTGACCTTTGATACACCGGCAAGGTCGGCCACCTCTTCGACGGTGACCTTTTTGAATCCATGCTTACCGAAGAGCTCCCGTGCGGCGTCAAAGATCTGTTGCTTCTTTTCTTCGGTCCTACGCTGATATCCGTTCATATACGCCTCGTTATGAACTTTCTGATCTTATTTTGTACAAAATACTTGACCAAGTCAATTCAATGAATTATATTGAACTTATTGAACGAAAATTGTTCAATAGTTTAGAGGAGAATGAGATGAAGATCAGAATCGACACGCACCACCACGCAGTGCCTCCGTTCTACGTCGAGGCGATGAATGAGGCAGGCGTACGGAAGGTGAGTACCCTCGCCTTTCCGAAGTGGAGCCCGAAACAGTCACTCAAGATGATGGATTCGGTGGGAATCGAGCGAGCGATGCTCTCGCTTTCAACGCCGGGAGTGGAACCGGCTCTGGATCCAAACGGACTTGCACGACGGGTGAACGACTACCTCGCGACAGTTCGCTCGCGCCGACCGGACCGGTTTGGTGCGTTTGGTGTTATTCCGCTCGGCGACTCCGAAGCAGCGATTGCAGAGGCCGTTTACGTTCTGGACGAGCTTGAGTTCGAGGGCATCGGGCTACTATCGAATGGAGGCGGAACGTATCTGGATAGCCCACGGTTTGACCGGATGTTCCGGGAAATCGACCGCCGGGCTGCAACGGTCTTTATTCACGCGACCGACCCAGTTGACTCACGATACGAAGGTCTCGTCGTGGGCTTTTATGGCTGGTTCATAGATACATCGCGCACCGCATTGCAGATGGAAGCTGCGGGCGTGTTCGAGCGCTACTCCAACATCACCTTTATATTGGGGCATGGCGGCGGAGCGTTGCCGGTAATAGGCGATATCGTTTCGAAACGACTCCGAATTTACTGCGACACCGCAAAAGTCGCAGAACCCGCTCCACTCGAATCGATCCGAAGTACCTTCGGCGCGTCGAGAATTACCTTCGGCAGCGACTATCCGTGGGCTCGAAAAGCGCGCTACTGGAAATCGCAGATCGAGAAGACCTGGAGCGAAAATGAAGAGGTCCTGGAGGCCGTTTTCGGCCAGAACGCAGCGTGCCTCATTGACGCTCACATAATAGAGGAAAATCGATGATTACACACCTTCACACGAATGAGACGACGAGGACGCAGGACGTCGTGGGCGCAAGCAGCGATATGATCATTCTGCCTGAAGTCGAGGATCTCCCCTGGGATCGAAGCGACGAGCTGGGCGCTCGCGTTAAAATGCGAAATGATGCTGTCTCGCGCATCGCGCCCGACGCCGCGAGACGGTTCGGGCTTCTCCCGTTTCCGTTGCTTGACGAATCGCTCGATGAGACTGAACGGGTATTTGGGGAACTCGGGCTCGACGGCGTCTGCATCGTGCCGATAGTCGGTGAGAAGACCCTCGACGACGGCGTATACACACCGCTAATCGATGAGATCGACCGCCGAGGCGCGCAGCTGCTGCTCCATCCGGTAGACACTTCAGGCGTCCCACTTGCGAATCCGCGCTACTTGGACAGTGTACTCGCGTATGCTCGATTGCTCTACTTCGACCGAATCCGATCGATGTCAAAGACCCGTATAATCCTCACGCACACCTGTGGCATCGAGTCGTTCCTCGCGGAAAACATCGGCATGCTTCACTACCTTCAGGCGAAGCGATGGCGCATGGGGAGCTTCCTCTTCGACTATCTCATCAGGAAGCGACTGCAGGGCTTCGAACTCGTCCGCAACGTCAGGAGCTGCGCGTAACCGAATGCAGAGCCGCCCGGATCGTCCGGGCGGCTCAAAAGCCGCAGCTTCGCTCCTTTCGGGTCCAGAATGACTGAGAAGACATAACTTCAGAACATGGCAACAATACTTAACTATCTGGGCGCTAAAATATGAGCAGAATTGTAAGCAAATAATGTACCAGTTATATGCAAGAACCTGCAAGAGTGTGCAGATGCACCTTGATTTATCTCTATATATCTGCAAGAATTAGCAAGAGCTTACAAAGGACCTTGAGATCCGTAGGGGCTATTTTAGTAGATAGAAACCCAAACAAGAGGTGGCGTCGAATTGACGACCACCTCTTTGTTTTCTTGAGGAGGAGCGAGTCATCAGGCTTTTGTATGAGAGACCGGATTTTATGCGAAGATCAATCTACCCTTCGGCTGTGGAATCGGCCTACCGAGCTCTTTAGCCGTCTCAATCCATTCCTGGATCACGACTTCGGCGTTATCGACAGCCTCCTTGTATGTAGAACCATCAGCCATGCATCCTGGAAGCTCAGGAACCTCGGCAATGAATGCATCGTCTTCATGGCTCCAGTAGATGATCATTTCATACCGTATCAACGTCTTGACCCCCAAGTTTATACTTCAGAATAATATCACGGATCTGCCTGACTTGGTAGACCTTGGCCTTGGAGCCTTTCGGTTGTATATTGATGATTTCTGGGACGTTATCCTTCGTGAAGATGTGGTGATCACCTCGGACCCGCTCCACGAAGCCAAGTCTTCTCAACAGGCTACATAGTTCGCTAAAAGGAATATTGGTATCTGATGTGCCTTTTAAGATGATATTAAGAAGCTTGGTCAATCGTGCCATTTCTCTCGTGATTATCCAGGATTAAGGTCTACATATCAAGTTTGTTGGCCACGACCCACTACGAGATACTTTCGGCTTGTCGGATTCGTAAATACGATTAGCTCGCCTGATGTCGCTAATTCACTATAACTAGGTAGATTGTATTCGAGTATTATTTGGAGCCGGTGTGTTGGTTCGATTCCCCAAGGGGCTGCAGAGGACTGCCGTCGGTGGCTCCTTGACATGGCCGTAGCGGCCGTCAATAATTTGCGGATGAAGCGCTTCGTCCCCCTTACCCGCAAGATTAACCTGATCATCATCTTCAGCCTGATCGTCGGAGTAGGGGTGGTCATCGCCTACTTCGCCTATTCCCAGAACCTCGGTCTTCGGGATTCCAGCGAGGGTAGCCTTGGCCAGCAGGCGGACATTCTCTACCAATCCGTGAAAAACGCCATGCTGCCGGGGGAAGCGCCGATTGCGGTCCAGCTCTTCGAGGACATCGGTCTGCGTAACCCCGCCTATCATATCGCTTTGTTGCGGGAAAGCGGGGTACAGGCCTTTTCCGACAACTCGACGATCGAGGTGGTAAACCGCAACCTCGGCTACCAGGCTTTCGAGCCCAAAGAGGTGTTCCCCCAGAACGTGATGGTCATGGACAGGAATGAAACCTTCAACCGCTCGGTTGGGCAACGGCGGCCGGTACTTTTCCAGGAGACGGTAGAGGGACAGACACTTTTTACGATTTACAAGCCTCTTTTGAATCTGCCCAAGTGCACCCGCTGCCACGGCAGCTCCCACACGGTCCGGGGAGTAATCAACATTACTTCGGACATTACCCCTCTGGTGAATCAGCAACGCAGCAACGTTTTGGTTGCCTCCGGGATTTTCGTGGTAGTGGTGCTGATCCTTACTCTGCTTTTGTCACTGTATCTGCACAGTACCCTGATCCGGCCGGTGAAACATATCGGGGATGTCTGTGCCACGGTCACCGGAGGAGATTTCACCGCTCAGGTGGAGGTGAAAAACCGCGATGAGATCGGAGCCCTCGGCGAGACGGTCAACCAGATGGTGGAGGGATTGTACGAGCGCTTCGAGCTGTCGAAGTTCGTTTCCTCCTCGACGATCCGCTCTATTAGGAATCAGGAGAAGGGGGCCAAGCGGGAGATGACCCTGTTTTTCAGCGATGTACGCAGCTTCACTTCCTTCTCGGAAAGAAACGATCCGGAAACCGTGGTCGATTCGCTCAACAAGGTGCTCAACCTCCAGACCGCCATCATTCAGAGAAACGGGGGGGACGTGGATAAATACGTTGGCGATGAGATCGTGGCCATTTTTTCCGGTGAGCACAAGGAGGAGCACGCTTGCCTGAGCGCCCTGGAAATCCAGAACGAGATCATGCACCACCGGAACAGGTACGGAGGGCTGGCCGTGGGTATCGGCATCAACACCGGGGAGGTGATCCTAGGCCTGGTGGGATCGTCGCAGCGAGCCGATTTCACCGCCATCGGCGACCACGTCAATACCGCCTCCAGGCTGTGCGACCAGGCCAAGCCCGGGATGATCCTCATTACGGAAAGCGTGTACACCCCGGTAATTGAGCGGGTCCGGACCAAGGGCCCTTACAACCTGCGGGTAAAGGGCAAGAAAAGCGATATACACGTGTACCGGTTGCTGGCCATGAAGAGGAGGACTGAATGAAGCATACCCTGTACACCTTCACCATACTGGCCGTTGTGCTTGGCATTTGCGCCTGCAAGGACGGGGAGCGGGGACCTCTGATTCCTCCCTCTTCCGAATATCAGAGCTGGGAACAAACGATTGGCGTAATCCTGGACTATCCGATTCCCGGTCACGAGGACAACAGCCGCCGTATCTTCATCAATCGGGTTGGCACGGAAGTCGCGGTCCAGCGGCGGCAAAACAAGGTATACTGGGACTACCCGCGGGGTACGATCATTATCAAGGAGATATTCCAGGGCCTCGAGCACAAAGAGGCGGATCTCCCGTTTCAGATAACCGCCATGATTAAGGCTCCGGAGGATCCGCGTTCCCGAGGAGGATGGTTGTGGGTGGCCAAGAACCTTGAAACCGAAGAGGAGACGATCGTGGATTGGGAGTTCTGCGTGGACTGCCATGCCAATGCCAATGAACCGCACCCCTACGGCGATAAGAACGAAGCCGGCGAGTTCCGCGACTACGTCTACTTCCCCTACAAGACCCGCCAGAATGATTAGGCTCGGGGCACCCTCGGAACAGACTGTCTGGACGAGAGCCTTCGCCGGGATCGGAAAAGCCGTACTGGTCGGCCTTTCTGTGCTGCTGTTTGCGCCCGTTTCCTGCCGGCTGCTGCAGCCGGCTCAGAAAACCCGGCCGACGGGCGCTGCCGCCCGCCGGCCGGGAATCGCATCGCTGCTGGAGGCGGCCGAAAGGGGGGAGCTGAGCCGGGTACGGGAGCTGCTGGCCGCCGCTCCCTCCCTGCTCAATGCCCGAGACGGCTCGGGCTGGAACGCCCTCGGCTATGCAGCCTGGAACGGCCGCCACCAGGTCTGCGAGTACCTGCTGGAACGCGGCGCTGAAGGCGACCTGTTCACCGAAGCGGCCTGTGGTCCGTTAGACAGCTTTCGCGAGCGGCTGAGGACGAACCCGCTGGGAGTGAGCTCCCGCGACCGTGGGCGGAAAGCCACGGCGCTGCTCTGGGCGGTCCGGGGAGGAAACCGGGTGGGCTGCGAGTTGCTGCTCGCTACGGGGGCGGATATCCAGGCTGCGGACAAAGAGGGCAACACCGCCCTGCTCTACGCCGCCTCCCTGGAGAAGATGGAGATCCTGGAGCTGCTCGCCGCCGCAGGGGCCGACCCGGATTCAGCCAATGCAAACGGCCAGACCCCGCTGCATCTGGCCGCTGCCCGGGGAAGCTTCGAGGTCTGTCTCTTTCTGCTCGACCACGGCGCCTCCCTGGATCGTCCTGACGGAAAAGGCAACACGGCGCTGCATCTGGCCGCCGCCAGGGGCGAGTTCGAGCTCTGCGAATATTTCCTGGCCCGCGGGGCGGCAGCCGACCTGCGGAACGCCAGCGGACAAACCCCTCTGGATCTGGCCGAGCGGGGCGGCTACCATCGGGTCAGCGAGCTGTTGCGCGCTCAGATGGGCCGGTGAGAAAGACAGTGGAATAAGCGGTCGTTGGCGAAAGCACAGTGTAGGTGCCTTCTTTCGCCCGAGCCCCGAAGGAGATGTCGGAACGGCTAAAGCAGCTCCGCCGCCAGCTCGGCCAGGGGGCTGCGCTCCGATTTTTCCAGACTGATGTGCCCGAACAGCGCCTGGCCTTTGAAGGCCTCCACCAGGAAGGTCAGGCCGTTGGAGTTGGAGTCCAGGTACGGGGTATCGATCTGGTAGGGATCGCCGGTAAGCACGACCTTGGTACCCGTACCGGCCCGGCTGACGATGGTCTTGACCTCGTGGGGGGAGAGGTTCTGAGCTTCGTCGATAATGATGAACTGGTTGGGAAGGGAACGGCCCCGGATGTAGGTGAGGGCCTCGACCTCGATCAGACGCCGATTTATGAGCTGATCCACGGTCAGATCCCGGAGCTTGCTGTCTGCGCTCAGGATGTATTCCAGATTATCGTATACAGGCTGCATCCAGTTGGCCAGTTTCTCGATCTTGTCGCCCGGCAGATAGCCAATGTCCTTGCCCATGGGAACGATCGGACGGGCCAGCAGCACGCGGGAAAATCGTTCTTCGGTGAGGGCTTTCTTCAAGCCCGCCGCCAGTGCGAGCAGGGTTTTGCCGGTGCCGGCCTTGCCGACCATAGTAATCAGGGACACCGAGTCGTCGAGCAGCAGGTTCAAAGCCATTTCCTGGTTCCGGTTTAGCGGGTTGACGCCGCACACCGGACCGGTCGAATCTACGTAGGCGAGCGTGCCGTCCCGGTGGTTGTAGCGGCTTAAAGCCAGCTCCCCGCTCTTGCCCTCCCGCAGCACCACGAATTCGTTGGCCACCAGCCGTGAATTCCAGGGGATCGCACCCTGCACTCTTAAAGCCTGGAGGCTCTCCTGCCCTACGTCCATTTCGGTGTACCCTTTGTAGAGGGTGTCGATATCGACTTTCTGCTTCTCGTAGTCCACGGCCTTGACTCCCAGCGCCGCGGCCTTGAGCCGTGCGCTGATGTCCTTGGATACGAAGAACACCTGTTTGCCCTCCCGCTGCAGGCTGTAAGCCGCCAGCAGGATCTTGTTGTCGTTCTTGTCGGCTTCGATGTCTACGGGCATTTTTTCGAGATTACGGTTGTTGTCCAGCCAGACCTTCAGGATCGAGCCGTTTTCCATCTTCACACCCTCCTGGAGATCTCCGTGCCGGCTGATGTCGTCGAGCAAACGAATGGTCTCCCGGGCGTTCCTGCCCCGCTCCTCACGGCTCTTCTTCAGATTATCCAGCTCTTCCAGGACCCACAGAGGTATGACCACCTCATTGTCCCGGAACGACAGAATCGCATCCGGTCTATGGATGAAGACATTGGTATCGATCACGAAGGTTTTCACAGGGCTGCTCATCGGCTTGTCTCCTGCCATAGCGGCGCTCTCTCGACCGTAGACCTCGAGAGAGTAAGTTCGCAAGTGGCCATAGCTTCTTCATAATATAACCGATTCCAGCTATAATGCCACTGCTTTCGCAAGGAGTAGTCATGCGTGTTGGTTTTTTTCAGTTTTCTCCCCGCTTCGGAGACGTCGACGGCAACCTGGAGCGGATAGTCAAAGCCATGGAGGGCTGCGGAGCGGACTTGCTGGTAGCTCCGGAGCTTTCCTTGAGCGGATACCTGTTCCGCGCCCGGGAGGAGGTGGAGCAGCTGTCCGAGCCGTTGCCCGGCCCGTCCAGCGAACGCCTCGCCGATGCCGCGCGCGCGGCGGACTGTCACCTGGTGGTCGGGATGGCCGAGAAAGCGGCCGGCAAGCTGTTCAACAGCGCGGTGCTGTTCGGCCCCGGGGGGATCGTGGGAGTGTATCGCAAGGCGCACCTGTTCAACGAGGAGAAGGTGTACTTCAGTCCCGGTGACGGGGATTTTCCCGTGTTCCAGGCAGTCGGTGCCCGGATCGGGTTGCTGGTCTGCTTCGATCACATGTTCCCCGAAGCGGCCCGTACCCTGGCCCTGCGGGGCGCCGAGATCATCTGTCACCCGTCCAACCTGGTCCTGCCGGAATACGGGCAGCTTACCACCAGGGTCCGCTCCATCGAAAACCGCGTATTCTGGATATTGGCCAACCGCTGCGGAAGCGAACAGTGGGGCGGCGAGTCCCTGACCTACTCGGGTTCGAGCCAGATCGTTTCGAGCGACGGAAGGGTGCTGGTCCGGGGGCCGGAGCGGGGAGATGCTCTCGAGGTGGTGGAGATCGACCCGCAAAGAGCCCGGGACAAGAAGGTAACCGCTCGCAACGATCTTTTTGAGGATCGCCGCCCGGCGATCTACAGGCTGGATTGACGGCGGGCGGCTAGGCGTTTTTCTCCCAGATCCCGGTCCTTTCGTTCCGGCTCCAATCGCCGATCAGAAAGGAGTTGTCTCTGGGCCTCAGGGTCTGCCTGATTTCTATGAGCGTCTCCCAGGACGGCAGGCCCGAAAGGGTATCCACAGCCGTTAGATTCAGGTAGCCCGCGCAGTTGGCCAGGGCCAGGCACTCCTCCACAGTGTGCCCCCGGAGCAACCCGGTCAGGAACGCCGCGATGGCCGAATCCCCCGCCCCAACGGCGCTGGCGATCTCATCGGCCAGGAACGCCGGGCACCACAGCTCCCGTTCCGCCCAGTTTTCCACCTTGCGGGGGGCGGCTCTACCGATACGCGCTATACTGTCCCTGCTCGCCGTTTTCAGATACAGGCCGTTGTGTCCGGCCTTCAGCACGGCAATCCTGCAGCCCATGGCGAGTATCTCCTCGGCCAGGCTGCCGACTTCGGCTGGCGTCACGAAGTCGACCAGCTCCTGGCCGCGGTGCTGCTCCTTCCTGGCCAGATAGGTTTGAGGGTGGAGGGTGAAGAATATCTCCTCGAGGCTGGGAAGGAAGAGGTCGACATAGGGCAGGCACCTTTCGTAAATCTTGGGCCAGTCCGCTTTTCCGGCAGGGGATTCGGGGTCCGGCAGGGCAATATCCAGAGATGTTGTCAGTCCGGACTTTTTCACCTCTTTCAGGATACCGGCCAGCTGCTCGCCGTCGTCGACAAACAGGGAGCGCATGAGAGGTGGATAGCCGAGATGGAACAACCGGGCCTTTCGCACCGCCTGCATGTCGATGTTTGCGGTACCGAAGGTGTCATTGACTCCGGGACAGTGAAAGAAGATCCTGTCTACGCCTGGGGGCGACAGCACGATGGTGTAGGAGCTGGCCTCCCCGGGGGATATGGAAATCCCTTCGATGCTGCCGCTTTGTTCAAGAATTTCAACTGTGATCCTGCCGATGGCGTCCCCGCCCACCTTGGCCATGAACCCTACGGTGCAGCCGAAGATTTTCATGGCTCTGCCTACGTTGGAGACGGCGCCGCCGGTGCAGAGAGTCATGCCGCCCATATGTACGAGTGCGCCCGGGTGCAACAGCTCGGAGAGGCTGCCGGTTGCCTTGCCGCTTTGGAAAAGGGGGACCATGTCGAGGCACAGATGCCCCGCAGCGATGACATCGAAAGTGTCGCGGCCCGCCATACGTTCCTCCTTCACGATCTGCATTTAAAGGTGCGGCCGAAGATCGCGCTATGGATATCCTATCACGTTGCCTCGGTTGAGGCGGAAGCCGGGATTGAACGCCTCGATGACCCGGCGGATTTGCTCCAGGCCTTCCCGGCCGTACATCAGGCGCAGCAGCTCTACCTTCAGCTTGCCTATGCCATGCTCGGCCGAGACCGTGCCGCCTGCGGTCACGGCCCTCCGGGCCCACCGCCGGTGGAGTTGCCCGCCGAGCCGGTATTCCTCCAGGCTTCGGGGCAGTACGTTCACATGGATATGGTTATCGCCGATGTGTCCGAACATGGCGTACTGCAGCCGCGATTCCTCGAGGTCTCTGCGGTACAGCTCCAGCATGTCTGACAGGAAGACGTCGGGGACGGCCAGATCGGTACCCAGCTTGGTGAGTCCGGGCTCGCTCTTTCGCCTCTGGTCGACCAGCAGGTTGAGGGCTTCGGGCAGGGCATGGCGGAATTCCTTCAGCCTCGCGAGAGGTTTGGGCTGCTCGGCCAGCCAGGTGTCCTCCTCCCGCCCCCCCGCTTTGCGCAGCTTAGCCCCCAGGGTCAGGATTCGCCGTTCCACCTCCTGTCCGTCCTCGCCGTGCAGCTCCACATACACGGCCGCGGCCCGGCCTTCGGGCACCTCGGGCAACTCTGAGAAAGCCGGATTGTTGAGCTTACACTGTCGTAGAACCTCGAGGGACTTTCCGTCGAAGAACTCGATGGCCGCCGGCCTGGTCGCCGCGCCAACAGCTGCGTCTTGCGGGAAAAAGCGGGGGCGGCCCCGGATTGCCTGAACGAAGCGCAGTGCGGCTTTCGATTCCGAGAAGAACCCCATGAGGGCGCTGACTGCCGGAGGTAGGGGCAGCAGCGACAGCTCCAGCTCGGTCAGCACCCCCAAGGTGCCTTCGCTGCCGATGAGCAGGTCGATCAGATCCATGTTCGGACGGCTGTACAGTCCGGCCGCGTTTTTCGCCTCCGGCCAGCGGTACGAGGGCAATGCTGCCTCGATGACCTGCCCCTCCTCGCTCGATAACCGGAAGCGCAGTCCCCGTGCCTTCTCGACGCCCCTCCGCAGCCTGAAGACGGACCCGTCCGGGAGCAGCAGGCGGACAGACTCGATGTAAGTGCGGGTCGAACCGTAGAGAAAGCTCCGGGCGCCGGAAGCGTCGCTGGCCGCCATCCCGCCTATGGAGGCGGACGACTCGGTCGGATCCGGAGGAAAGAAGTACCGCTTCTCCGACCGTAGAGTCTCGAAGGCTTCCAGCGACTCGGGGTCCCAATTCAAAGCGGCCGGCTCCCCGCCGGCCAGGAGCTCGCCGATCCGCGAGAGCGGGACTCCGGGTTGGACCCGCAGGAGGTAGCGTTTCCCGGCGGAGTCGTATCGCAAGCCGAGGAGCCTGTTCATTCGCGCCAGGTTGAGAATGTGTCCACCCTGCGGTACCGCTCCTCCAACGATTCCGGTTCGGCTTCCCTGCACGGTCAACGGAGACTTCTCGGCCGACAGGGCGGCCAGGATCTGCCTGATCTCGGCTTCGTCTGCAGGAAAGCTGATGCTATCCGCCCGGCCGGTAAGACGGGATTCGTCCCTGAGATATTCGATGTAATCCGGATGTACGGAAAAGAAAGCCGGTATAGCCATGTCGTGTCTGTCAGCCAGCCGTACGCCCATTGGATTTATAGTACAGCCGGTTGCGGCGCATCAAGCCAATGCTGCAGGGCGGCGTTCTCTTGCGTCCCGGGCCGCCAGGCCTTATAGTGGTGATTGCCGGCCTCCGGTGCTCAATTCCTCAACCAAAGCAAGGAGCGAAGTCATGAGTGGATATCTGATGGGTTATGACGTGGGCAGCTCTTCGATCAAGGCTTCCCTACTCGAGGTGGACGGCGGGACCGCCGTTGCTTCGGCCAGCTCGCCCAAGGACGAGCTTCAGATCCAGGCTCCGAAGCCGGGTTGGGCCGAGCAGGACCCCGATGTCTGGTGGCGGCACCTGGTGGAAGCCACCGTCGAGATAGCACGCAGCGCCGAGGTGGATCTGAGACAGGTCGAGGCGGTCGGGATCTCCTATCAGATGCACGGTCTGGTATGCCTGGACGGTCAGGGACGGGTGCTGCGGCCGTCGATCATCTGGTGCGACAGTCGAGCGGTGGAGATCGGCGAGAAGGCCTTCGCCGAGCTGGGACCGGAGCGCTGTCTAAAGCGGCTGCTAAACTCCCCGGGGAACTTCACGGCCTCCAAGCTGCGCTGGGTCAAGGAAAACGAGCCGGAGATCTTCGCCAAGATCGACCGAATCATGCTGCCCGGGGACTACATCGCCTTCCGCCTCACCGGAGAGCTGACCACCACCCCTTCCGGACTTTCCGAGGGCATCCTCTGGGATTACGGTGAGAATGCTCCGGCGCTCTTCCTGCTCGAACACTTCGGCATACCCGAGCGCCTGATCGCCCCGGTGGTTCCCAATTTCGCCGTCCAGGGCGGGCTTTCCGCCGAGGCGGCCGGAACGCTGGGAATGAAGCCGGGCACGCCGGTAACCTATCGCGGAGGCGATCAGCCCAACAATGCCCTGTCTCTCAATGTATTGGAGCCGGGAGAGGTGGCCGCCACGGCGGGTACCTCAGGGGTAGTATACGGAGTGGGCAGCGAGGCGGCCTACGATCCCCGATCCCGGGTAAATACGTTCGTCCACGTGAACCACAGCAGCGAGGCTCCCCGCTACGGCACCCTGATGTGCGTTAACGGGGCAGGGATTCTCAACAGCTGGCTGAGACGCAACCTGATGCGCTACGGGGGAAGCGGCGCAACCTATGAGCAGATGAACGAAGCGGCCGCCGAGGTGCCGGCGGGCTGCGACGGGCTGCTCTTCCTGCCCTACGGTAATGGAGCGGAGCGGACACTGGAGAACAGAAACATAGGCGCGTCCGTACACGGTCTGGACTTCAACCGGCATAGCCGGCCCCATCTGCTGCGCTCGGCCCAGGAGGGGATCGTGTTTGCCCTGCGCTACGGGCTGGAGATCATGGAAGAGATGGGCCTGAAGATCGAAACAGTACGGGCCGGCGCGGCCAACCTGTTCCTGAGTCCTCTGTTTGCCCGAGCTTTCGCCACGGTGTGCGGGGCTGCGGTGGAGCTGCAAAACACGGACGGCTCCCAGGGAGCTGCCCGGGGAGCCGGGATCGGCGCCGGCATCTACAGCCTGGAAAGCGCCTTCAAGGGCCGGGAGATCGTGAGCACGGTGGAACCGGAACGCAGCCTGGAAGAGCCCTACCGGGCGGCATACGGGCGTTGGCGGAGTATCCTGAAACATACCCTCGAGGGTGCGTAGGGGCTGTCTAGCTGCTGTATTTCCTCGATCGCCTGATCAGGACTACGGCCATTACCACCAGGGGCATAACAGCCAGGATCAGGGAGACGAATCCCGCCCTCGGAGGGCGGATGATCCGAACCTGCCGCTGGCTGGAAGGCAGATATACTCCTTCCTTGTCCTGGACCCGCAGCCTGATCACCCGCTGATCCGCCGAGATGGGAAGGTGGAAGGCGATCAGGCTCGGGTCCCTGCCCTTGTGCTTTCCCTCCGGGTCGAAGGGCACGATCTGGTAGCCCAGAGCCGCCCCTTTGATCTGCTCCACGTAGAAGGGCTTTTCCAGGATCATCTCGGTCTCCGCAGAGCCGTTGACCGCGCCCTGCCCGGCGGGGCGGGTGACCTCGATGCGCGCCTTGGGTACCTGCTGAATCCTCACCCACTTCATCAGGGTGGGATTGCCTTTGGCGTCGTTCTTCTGCATCTTGTCGTAGTACAGGTCATTGTATTCCTGCTCGAAGAAGGGACGCAGATAAAGGTCCGTGGATCCGTCGACGTACAGCACCGAAGATGGGGTCTTGGATTCAATGGGACGCGTCCACCTGTCGCCGGGGATCACCTCCAGCCCGATGCCCTCGGCCCGTCGCTTTTCGAAGCTCACGATGCGGCGCTCCGAGCCTTCCATGATTTTCCCCTCCCGGGTGAAGAACCTAATTCTGTACTCTCCCACGGGCAGATTGAGGATGAAGGCCTGCTGGACCGGCACGGGCGCCACGACGTACTCGTTGGGGTATTCGGGCTCCGGAGGGGCTTTCAGTCCTTTCAGAACCTCCAGCAGCTTGCTTATGTCCTCTCCGCGCTCCCGCATCTTGGTGATCCTGGAGGTCAGCTCGTTGAGCATAGCCTCGTACACCGCACGCTGCTGGTAGTATTTCTGTACGGAGTTCCAGTAGGCGCCCATCAGCTCCTGGTAGTGCTTCCAGGCCCTGTCCGCATCATCCCCCGTGGCCACCTTCCAGTTCAGCACGTACTCTCCCCGCACATTGTAGTAGGTATAGGGGGTCATCCCGATCTCCTCGGGCTCTTTCTTCCTGCCGGACAGCTCCAGGGTGCCTTCGAAGGGGACGTTCAGCACCGAGGTGTCGAGCTTCCAGTCCTGGGTGATCGGCCAGAAATAGACGAACGTCTTGCGGGCGGTGATGAAGTTGTCGACATCCGCCATCAGGTAGATCGTATCGGCGTCCTGGCGGGCGAAGGTGCCGGAATAATCCCTGCCGTTGAAGGCCAGGATCTGATAGACGAACTGCTCCTCCCGTACCGGCACGTCGGCCAGGGCCAGACCGGCGCAGCCGAGCAGGAGCAGCAGCGGGATGAGGTATCTCGATATCTTCATGGTCGCACACCTCTTGCTTTCATAATCAAATGGCTGACGAGCAGGACCGCCCCGGAGAGCACGAGAAGCAACAGGATGCCTGCAAAGTACAGGCCCCAGCTGCCCACCTCCACGTATCCCAGGGCCAGGTTCCAGTAAAACAGCGGGGAGATCCACTTCACGATCCAGGCGAACACGCTGGCCAGGTTGCGGACGTAGCCGCTGACGATGGTAAAGGAGCCCATCATGACGATGAAGAAGAACAGGATCAAACCGAGGAACACGGCGACGGCCGAGGCGGAGTTGTCGGTCAGGGAGGAGGCGAAGATCCCGTAGGCGTATACTGCAATCGAGAAGAAAAACAGGACGAGCAGGTTGTAGTAGAAGGCCGGTCCCAGGATCAGGTTGCTCAAAGCGGAAGAAACCAGCAGGAACACCAGCAGCACCGCCAGGTAGATCAAGGTCATCAGCACGTCTTTTATCAGGGAGGCCAGGAAATAGGAGGTGCCGTCAGCAGGCCCGTAGGCCAGCAGCTCGATGGCTCCGACTTTCTTTTCCAGCCCGAAGCGAAATACCGAGCTAACCGCCAGATACAGCAGAACCGGCAGGAAGGCTATGTACAGGGTAAAGAGATACGGACCCTCGGCGAACAGCTTTTCCACAAACGTCTCGCCGAAGGCTCCCACCAGGCTCCGGCCGATGAGCTCGTACATCGGGTAAATCTGATAGTTGAAACCGCTGGAGTCGATGGCCTTCACGAATCCGGAAACCAGAAAATAGGCCAGGACCAGGCCTACAGCCTGCGCCACGTAGAACCCGGGGCTTATCAGGGTTTCGAGAATGCGCCGTTTCGCGAGAACTGCCGTTGAGTGTGCTCTGAGGTTCATTTCCCGCCTCCGATTCCGGCAAATAGATTGATATTCTCCTTGGTAATGGTCACAAAGGCCTCCTCGAGGCTCAGGCTTTTTTCCTGGATGCTCAAGGGGACCAGGTTCTGATCGATCAGGAACTTGGAGATCGCTTTGCGATAATCTCCGGTTTTCGGGACCTTGACGATCAGGGTCTTGTCCGCCGGGATCGCCTCCTGAATGAACGACAGCGATTTGATCTTCTCGGGAAGCTGCGGGGGCACCTCTTCCAGGTCGATGTGGATTTCCCTGTCCTTGGCCAGCTCGGTGAGCAGGCTCTTCATCCGGTCTTCAGCCAGGAGCTTGCCGCCGAAAATTATGGCTACCCGGTGGCATACCTTTTCCATCTCCGAAAGGATATGGGAGGAAATAAAGATCGTCCTGCCCTCCCGGTTTTCCTGGAGAATCAGATCCCGGATCTGCTTGACGCCGAAAGGATCGAGGCCCGAGATCGGCTCGTCCAGGAAGAGGATGTCCGGATCGTGGAGCAGAGCTCGAACGATGGAAAGCTTCTGAAGCATGCCCCGCGAGAACTCGGAGAACTTCTTGTTCTTCACTTCCAGCAGATCCACCCGCTCGAGCAGATAATCGATCCTCCGGTCCGCTTCCTCCAACTCGAACAGCTCGGCGAACATCTGCAGGTATTCTCCCGCGGTCATCCAGCTCCACATGCCGTTGGGATGCTTCTCGGGAACAACTCCAATGCGCTTCCTCAAATCGAGCCGCCTGGGGCTGTACTTCTCCTCGAAAAGCCTGATTTCCCCTTCCGTGGGTTTGATAATCCCGAGCAGCATCATAATCGTAGAGGTCTTGCCGGCGCCGTTGGGCCCCAGGAAGCCGTAGATCTCCCCGGAGCTTATGTTCAGGTTTACCCGATCGACGGCGGTGAAGCTGCCGTAACGCTTGGTCAGGTCTTTGGTCTGGATCATGAGCGTCCTCCCTCCACGTTCCAGGACGTGAAGACATAAGGGGTGAGCTTTCCTTCGGCGGAATAGGGCTCCAGGTAATCCGAGATCGTTTCCGGAGGAAGCTCCCAGGCTTTTTCCATTATCAGGTCCAGTTCTTCACGGCTGATCTTGCGGGGGTCTGGCACCACGATCAGGTAGTCGATCACCCAGTACGGATCCGAATTGGCAGCGATCCGGGAGCCGGGAATGACCGAGCTGTAGCGGAAGCTCGTCTCGGGCAAGGGGTCCCACTCCCATTCGAGCACACCCTTGAAGAGCTCTTCCCCCCGCTCGGATCCCTTCTCGGTTTCTTCCTGGGCGGGAAGCCCGTCGTAGGTTTGCACCGAAATCCGGGCCCCGATCCATAGGTCGAGACAGGGATGGTTCAGAACCGCCGGGCCGTCCTTACTTACCGGACGGAGTTCCAGTGCTACATCGTTTCCCTCTCGATTTTCGAAGATAATCCACCTGTCCAGGTTCGGGATCTCGTAGCCGGTCAACTCGATCGGCTCCTCGATGCGATTCTCCCCGCGCCGCAGACTTACCGTAACCGTGCGGGGTACGTAGTAGGGAGCGCTGAGCTCCAGCTCCCGGTCACCCGGCTGCAGATGAGTGAATTTGTACGTGATCAGTCCCTGATCGGATTGAAAATAGCCGCGTATCACCCTGTCTTCCAGCCCAAAGGTGGCGTCCCAGACCCAGCCCTTGCTGACAGCGTCCCGGACCCGGAACTCCAGGGTGGTATCCACCGGGTTCATGACCAGATAGACCAAAACGGCTGCCGCTCCGACGCCAACCACGATCAGGACAGGTATCAACACTCTTATTGCCTTCATGAGCTATCCTTCAAGCGGTGTTATAGGGAAGGTAATGCAAATGAAAGGCCTGCGACAATTCGGGGCGCCAGGCCGTTTCACCGATATTCCCTGTCAGTCAACCAATATCGACATCAGCAGCCTATTGTACTGGGATAACAAAGTTAATCAAGGGCCTGCACAACCGGGTCATCTTGACTCTTCCCTCACAGCTCGATAGGGTAGACCAGCACAAGTACATCGAGATTCGCTTCTCTGCTTTCATAGATATTCAGCAATCAGGTGGGAGGAACGATCATGGCGAGCCAGGCTGAAAAACTGGACATCCTGCAGCGGCGACAGGCCGAAACGGCCGCCATGGGCGGCCGGGAGCAGGTAGACAAGCAGCACGGCAAGGGGAAGCTCACCGCCAGAGAGCGCGTGCGGAGGTTCTTCGATCCGGGTACCTTTCAGGAGATCGACAGCTTTGTCGAGCATCGCTGCACCGATTTCGGGCTGGGCGGTTTGTCGATCCCGGCCGATGGGGTGGTGACCGGCCACGGCCTGGTAGACGGCCGCCCTCTGTTCGCCTTCTTCCAGGATTTCACGGCTCGCGGAGGCTCCCTGGGAGAGATGCATGCCCGTAAAATCAGCAAGGTCCAGGATCTGGCCCTGAAAGCCGGAAATCCCCTCGTCGGATTCAACGACTCCGGAGGGGCTCGCATCCAGGAAGGCATCGACGCTCTGTGCGGCTACGGTGAGATTTTTTTCCGCAACGCCCGCGCCTCCGGGGTAATTCCACAGATCTCGGCCATCATGGGTCCCTGCGCCGGCGGGGCGGTGTATTCTCCGGCCATGACCGACTGGGTTTTCATGGTCAAAAAAACCAGCTACATGTACATCACCGGGCCAGATGTCATTCGGGCCGTTACGGGCGAGCAGACCAGCCACGAGGATCTCGGCGGGGCCCTGGCTCACAATCTCAAAAGCGGCAATGCCCATTTCGCCTGCGAGAGCGAGGAGGAAGCCTTCGCTTGCATCCGGCTTCTGCTCAGCTACCTGCCGGCCAACAACCTGGAGGACCCGCCTCTGCGGAGCGCAGACGATCCCCCCGACCGGCTCTGTCCGGAGCTGGACTCCGTGATCCCCGAGGCGGCAAAAGAAGCCTACGATGTGAAGCGGGTGATCCGCTCGATCGTGGACCAGGGGCAGTTTCTGGAGGCCCACGAGCTGTATGCGCCGAACATAGTGGTCGGTTTTGCCAGGCTTTCCGGCCGGACCGTGGGAGTGGTGGCCAATCAACCTCAGGTTCTGGCGGGTTGTCTGGATATCGACGCCTCGGACAAAGCCAGCCGTTTCGTCCGTTTCTGTGACGCTTTCAACATCCCCCTCCTGACCTTCGCCGACGTTCCAGGCTATCTACCCGGCACCCAGCAGGAGTGGGGCGGGATCATCCGCCACGGGGCCAAGCTTCTCTGGAGCTATTCCGAAGCCACCGTACCCAAGCTGACCGTGATTCTACGCAAGGCCTACGGAGGCGCCTACATCGCCATGAGCTCCCGCCACCTGGGCGCTGACATGGTCTTCGCCTGGCCGGCGGCGGAGATCGCGGTGATGGGCGCCGAAGGAGCGGTCAACATCATCTACCGGCGGGAGATCGGGGAAGCGGAGGACGGGGAAGCCCGGCGGCAGGACAAGATCCGAGAGTACCAGCAGTTGCTGTACAATCCCTATATTGCGGCCAAACGCGGCTATATCGATGCGGTGCTGCGTCCGGCGGAGACCCGGCTGCGTCTGGCCGCAGCGCTGGAGCTGTTGAGCTCCAAGAGCGAAACGCTGCCGCCGAAGAAACATGGAAACATCCCGCTGTAGGGTGGGGGAGAGATCGGATGGAGAAAAACAACCGGGAGACGAAGAAACTGGCCGCCATCGGCGGCGTGCTGGCCTGTCTGGGCGGCGAAGCGGCCCGGTACCCGCAGGAGACAGCCGCTGCCGAATCGAAAAAGGCGCAGGCCGTTTCGGCCCTCCAGGGTCCCAGTCCCTGGGCTTTGTATGGACGGCAGCGGATCATGCAGATGCGCAGTCTGCTGCAGCGCCGGGCGTACAGGAGGTAGACATGCAGCTCGACAAACACGGAACCCTGGAGATAACCGAGGTTCGCTACGGGCCGAAGAGGCCCAGGGCAGCCAACCCGGTCAAGATCCAGGACCTTTCCCTGCGGGACGGGCATCAGTCGCTGTTCGCTACCCGGGGTCGCACCGAGGACATGCTGGCCGTGGCCGAAGATCTGGACAGGGTAGGTTTCCACTCCCTGGAGGTGTGGGGAGGGGCCACCTTCGACACCACCCACCGCTACCTGAACGAAGATCCCTGGGAGCGCCTGCGCGCGCTCAAGGATCACGTCAAGCGCACCCCCTTTTCCATGCTCCTGCGGGCGCAGAACCTCGTCGGCTACCGCAACTACCCGGATGACGTGGTCGAAGCCTTCGTGCAGCGCGCCTGCGACAACGGGATCGATATCTTTCGCGTCTTCGACGCTCTGAATGACTTTCGCAATTTCCAGACCGCCGTGAGGGTTATCAAGAGCAACGGCAGGCACTTTCAGGCGGCGATCTGCTACTCCCTCACCGAGCCGCACCTGGGGGGCGAGGTGTACAACCTGGACTACTACCTGGGCAAGGCCGGGGAGCTGGAGGAGATGGGGGCGGATTCGATCTGCATCAAGGACATGGCCGGCCTCATCTCGCCGTACGACGCCTACAACCTGGTGCGGGCCTTGAAAGAGCGGGTCAAGGTGCCGATTCATCTGCACTCCCATTTCACCTCGGGCATGGCCGACCTGGCTCTGCTCAAGGCGATCGAGGCCGGGGTGGACATCGTCGACACCTGCATGGCCCCCTATGCCTACCGCAGCTCCCATCCGGCCGTCGAGCCGCTGGTGGTGAGCCTGCTCGGCACCAATCGCGACACCGGCTTCGATATCGAGCTTCTGGCCCGCATAGCCTCCGAGATGGAGAAGCACGTTCCCAAGTACCTGCACTACGCCAACCAAACCCGCTTCGCCATAATCGACACCAACGTGATCCTGCACCAGACGCCGGGCGGCATGCTGTCCAATCTCGTCAACCAGCTGCGCGACATGGGCGAGCTGGACAGGCTCGAGGAGGTTTTTCACGCTCTTCCCAAGGTGCGCAAGGCGCTGGGGCAGGTACCGCTGGTGACGCCGACCAGCCAGATCGTGGGGACGCAGACGGTCAACAACGTGCTGTTTGACGAGCAGGGCCAGAGCTTCAGCCGGATCACCCAGCAGGTAAAGGATCTCTGCTATGGCCTGTACGGGAGGACGCCGCGACCGATAGACCGGCAGGTGCAGAAGAAAGCCCTGGCTGATTACCCCCGGGGCCGCAAGCCCATCACGGAGAGACCCGGAGAGATCCTGGAGCCGGAGCTGGAGACGGCGCGCAGGCATGCGGGCGAGCTTGCCAGGAACCTCGACGACCTGTTGATCTACGCCTTGTTCCCGGTTACGGGAAAGCGATTCCTGATGTGGAAATACGGGCTGGAGGAGCCTCCCAAGGAAACCCGGGCCAAGACCCTGGCCGAAGTCGAGCAGGAGCAGGTCTTGATCAAGAAGGCCCTGTCCGGGGAGCTGGTGGAAAAGCAACAGGCCGGAACCGCTACGGCGGGCGCAGGATTACCGCCGGGCGCCGAGGGCCGGAGCGCCCGGACCGCTCAGGCCGGGACCGGAGGACGTGTCTTCGAGGTAACGGTGAACGGGGAGCCGTACCGGGTCGAAGTCAGGGAATCGGGCGAGCTCTCTGGGAGCAGCGCCGGAACTCCGGCGGCTCCGGTTGGTCCCGTGCGGGCGGATACGCCGCCGCCGCCTCCACCGGCGGCGAAGCAGGAGCCGCCCGCGCCGCCGGAAAGCCAGCCGCTGAGCGCGCCCGGCGGAGAGGCGGTTACGGCCCCGCTGCCGGGCATGATCGTCGAAGTCCGGAAGAAAGCCGGGGATACGGTGAAGGCGGGTGAGACCGTGGTGATCGTGGAGGCCATGAAGATGAACAACAACATCGAATCGCCCCGGGACGGCCTGATCGGCGAAATCCGCTGCAAGCAAGGGGATTCGGTGAACAAGGATGAGATACTGTTCGTAGTGGCCGGGCAAGGCCATCCCTGAACCAGAGAGCCGGTGTTCCCGTATTGCTTGACGAGAAAACCTCAATAATCCTACACTCTGGGTTGCTATGAAAAAGAATGATTTTCGCCCGGTAAATCCGCGGCAAGGGAGAATCGGAACGCAGGTGAGCTGGAAAGCGCTCCTGCTGGCTGCAGTGCTTCTCGGGTTGCTCGTACCGGGACTGGCCGCTGCCGCCGGGCAGGTGGAGGAGGGCGGGGAAGCGGCGGCCGGGCCGTTTGAGATCGCCGTCTTCGTGCCCGGCGTGGTAGCCGGCAGCCCCATATACGAGCAGATGGTGGAAGGTACGCAACGGGCGGCGGCTGAGTATCCCGGGGCGGCGGTCAAGGTGCTGGAAGCCGGGTTCAACCAGGGAGAGTGGGAGGAGAAGATGACCTCTCTGGCCGCCACGGGTGAGTATGAGCTCATCGTCACCTCCAACCCGGCCATGCCTTCTATCATTGTGCCGGTAGCCGCCAGGTTCCCCGATCAGAAATGGCTCAACCTGGACGCCTATCTGAAAGGCAATCCGCAGATCCACACCCTCCTGTACAACCAGATGGAAATGACCTACCTGGACGGCTACCTGGGCGGTTTGGTGACCACGAGCGGGATGGAGGGAGCCAATGCCGATCTCAAAGCCGGCCTGGTGGTGGCCCAGGAATACCCTGCCCTGACCAAGATGATGAAGCCGGGGTACGAGAAGGGGCTTAAAGCGGTAAATCCCGGCATCACGGTGGATTACAGGGTCATCGGCAACTGGTATGACGCCAACAAGGCCGCCGACCTGGCCAACAGCATGATCGACGCGGGAGTCGACGTGATCCTGACCATTGCGGGAGGGGCCAACCAGGGTGTGATCCGGGCTTGCCAGAACCGCGGCAGGTACGTTCTGCTGGTTGACGCCGCCGACTACCAGGCCGCCCCGGGGACGGTGGTGGGCTGCGCAGTCCTCAATCAAGCCAGGGCCGCCTACGAGCGGGTCAAGATGGCCATCGAGGGAACGCTTGCCTACGGTGAGGCGGAAATCGTAAACATGAAGGACGGCTACATCGACTTCGCCGACGACGATCCGCTGTACATCGAGAGCGTGCCAGAGGATGTGCGAGCGAAGATGGCCGTCCTGGTCGAAAAAATGCGCAGCGGAGCGCTGCACCTGGAACCGCCGCAGCTATAAATCGACTCAAGCGAATATGTCGCGCGACGGGTGCTGGGAGAGCAGGTTCAGGCGATCCTACGCTCCCAATCCCCTCAGGAAGAGAGCGTTGGTCCCGTGAGCTATCTGCAGATGCAGGGAATTACCAAGCTCTACCCGCAGAATGACGTGCTGGCCAACGACGGTGTGGATTTCGAGGTGCGGGAGGGGGAGATCCACGCCCTGATCGGAGAGAACGGCGCCGGCAAGACGACCCTGATGAAGATCCTCTACGGGCTGGAGCGGCCGGACAGCGGCAGGGTTCTGCTCAAGGGAGAGGAGGTCGCGATCCACAGCCCGCGGGACGCCGACCGCCTGGGCATCGGCATGGTCCACCAGCACTTCCGGCTCATCCGGGAGTTTTCGATCGCCGAGAACGTAGTGCTGGGCGTCGAGCCCCGCCGGCGAGGAGTGTTATTCGACCGGGAGCGGGCCAATCGACAGGTCGAGGAGGCAAGCCGGCGCTACGGCTTCTCCATCGATCCCCGGCTTCCCGTATCCCGGCTCACCGTCGGGCAGATGCAGGTCGTGGAGATCATCAAGGTCCTGTATCGTGATGCGAAACTCCTGATCCTCGACGAGCCTACCTCGGTGCTTACCGAACAGCAGATGCGCCAGCTCTTCGCCACCCTGCAGACCCTGCGTGAGACGGGCAAAACCATCATAATCATCAGCCACAAGTTGGGAGAGGTGAAAGCCGTATCGCAGCGGGTTACGGTGATGCGCAAGGGCCGGGTAGTGGCGGTACACAATACGCCCGAGGTGAGCGAGCGGGAGCTTTCCCGTCTGATGGTGGGCAAGAGCGTCATCTTCCAGTTCGAGCGGGAACCGCTGCAGAAAGGGCCGGCGGTATTGGAGCTGAAAGAGGTGCTGCTGTCGGCCAAAGGCCGGGACCATCCTCTCCTGGACGGCGTAAGCTTCAAGGTGCACGCGGGGGAGATACTGGGAGCTGCCGGAGTAAGCGGAAACGGACTGGCCGAGCTGGAGGACGTGGTCAGCGGCCTGCGCCGGGTGACGGACGGACAGATCCTGTACAATGGCCGGGACGTCACCCGTCTGTCCGCAGCCCGTCTGCGGGACCGCGGCCTGGCCTACGTCCCGGCGGACCGCCTGGGCCGGGGATCGAGCCTGCTGTCCTCGGTGATGGAAAACATGATCATTTCCAGCCGCCGCGACTTCCTGCAGGGCGGTGTGTTTCGGCGCCGGAAAGTCGAGAAGTTTGCCGACTCCCTGACCCGCAGCTTTTCGATCGAGGGAGATCCGAGAGTGCCTATCGGAACGCTCTCGGGCGGCAACATTCAGAAAGTCATCCTGGCTCGCGAGCTGACCGCGAACACCGATCTTCTGATCTTCTCCGAACCGACCTGGGGATTGGATGTGGCTTCCGCCGAGTTCGTGTACGGAAAGATCCTGGAGATCCGCCGCCGGGGGATAGCGGTGCTGCTCATCTCCTCCAATCTCGACGAGATCATGGCCCTGGCGGATACCCTGGTGGTGCTGTACCGCGGCCGGGTGGCGGCCCGGCTGGCCAACGAGCAGAGTTTGTCCAAGGAGCTGGTAGGGGAGTACATGATGGGCCTGCGGGAGGACCGCAGCGGCGAGGGGGGAACAGGGTGAGAAGGACCCGGAGGGGCTCGGAGCTGTTCGTAGGCGCGCTCGGGCTCGCCGTCACCCTGGGGATCGCCTTCGCCTTCGCCGTTCTGCTCATCTTTCTGCTGAGCAGGAATCCAATGACCACGATCTATTACTTCTTCATCGGACCGTTCACCAATCCGTACTACTTCGGAAACATGCTCAACACCGCCATTCCTCTGGTGTTCACCGGCCTGGGGATTGCCATCGCCTTCAAGTCCTCGGTGTTCAACCTGGGCGGTGAAGGGCAGGTCTACTGCGGCGCCCTGATAACCACCGTGGTGCTGCTGGCCCTGCCTCGAGCCGGCGGCTATCTGGGAGGGACGGCAGCCCTGGCTGCGGCCGTGGCCTCGGGGGCGCTCCTGGCCGGCCTCAGCGGCTTCTTCAAGATGAAATGGCACACCGACGAGCTGATCTCCTCCTTCCTTATCTCATCGGCCGTGCTGTTCATCGTCAACTATTTCATAACCGGACCGCTCGACGATCCGGGCAACAGCATGCTGGCCACCTATGCCATTGGCGAGCAGTACCGGCTGCTGGCCATCTTTCCCCCTTCCAAGCTGGACATAAGCGCCGTGTTCGCCGTGCTGGCGGCCCTGCTGGTCTTTTTTCTCCTGTATTACACGCACCCGGGATACGAGATGCGCATGTGCGGGCTGAACAGGGAGTTTTCCCGCTACGGCGGAATCAACGTATCCGCCTACGTGGTTCTGCCCATGCTCTTGAGCGGAGCCTTGCACGGACTGGCGGGAGGTGTGGCGATCATGGGCACCTATCACATGGCGGTCAAGGAGTTTTCCTATGGAATGGGCTGGAACGGCATCGCCGTAGCCCTGATTGCTAAGAACAATCCGCTCGGCGTCCTGCCGGCGGCCGTGTTCTTCGCCTATCTGGACGCGGGGGCCAAGGCCGCCATGCTGCACTCGGACGTGACCTTCGAGATCGCCGCCGTGATTCAATCGGTTATCTTCTATCTGGTCACCGCGCAGGCGATATACAGCTTCGTCCGCACCCGCAGAAGGGCGGCCGCGTGAACGAGCAAGGATTCGCCCTGCCGCTGCTTCATAACACGGTAGGCATCATGACTCCTTTCCTGTTAGCCGCCACCGGCGGGCTGTTCACCGAGCTTTCCGGGATGTTGAATATCGCCCTGGAGGGTTTGATGCTGATCGGAGCCTTCTTCAGCGTGGTCTTCACAGCCGTCACCGGCAGTCCTTTCTTCGGGGTGCTGCTGGGCATCGCCTCGGCCATGCTGGCGGCTCTGCTGTTCGGCTCCGTCACGTTGCAGCTGAAGGCCAACGTGTTCATTGCCGGTCTGGCCACCAACCTGCTGGCCTCGGGTCTGACCGTGGTGCTGGCTTTCCAGATTTTCGGCAACAAGGGCGTGGTGCGGTTCGAGATCGCCCGGCTCCCCTCCCTGTCGGTGCCCTTTCTCCAGCGCATCCCCATCCTGGGGGACCTGCTCATCGGGCACAGCGTCTTCGTCTACCTTAGCTGGCTGATCGTGGCCGCGGCCGCCCTGGTTATCTACCGCACTCCCTTCGGGCTGCGGCTTCGCGGCACGGGTCTCGACCGGGAGACCATCACCTCCCTGGGATTGAAGCCCGCCCGCTACCAGATGGCCGGCATCCTCATCTCCGGCTTTACCTGCGGGCTGGCCGGAGCGGTCCTCACCCTCAACTTGAGCGCCTTCGTGCCCAATATAACCTCCGGACGGGGTTGGATCGCTCTGGTGGCGATCTACCTGGGCAACAGGACGCCCTGGGGGGTCGCCGCAGCCTCCTTCGTGTTCGGCCTGGCGGAAAGCCTCTCCAACTACGCCCAGGGGGCCATCAACATCCCCGCCGACTTCATCCTGGCCTTCCCCTACCTGATCACCGTGCTGGCCATGGTCCTGTACTCCATCTGGAGATACTACAAGTCCCGGGCCTGATCGACCGCCACCCGGCGGCGCCACTCAGCTATTCGGGTTTCTCTGAATAAATTATTCTTGTCTGCGTTTCTACGCAGCCGGTGCAGCAGATAGGAGGATGTCTCCTATTGACTACCTTACATTGCTTTCAGTTCTTGGATGCCAGCCAGCACCTTGCGCAGTTCATCCTTGTCGTACAACTGATCTGTCACGAACTTATGGATGATCATGTTGATCAGTGTCTGGTATGGAAGCCCCTCCTGCTCAGCCCGCTTTTTCAGCATTTCGAGATCGAATTCCGAGAGTCTGAGACTGATGGCCTGGTTCTTCCGCGCACGGTCAATGATGCCCTCAACGCGCCTACGTTTCTCCTCACCAACACTCCGCAATTGATGCGCATTCTTCTCGATTTCCCGTTCTTCCGGGGTCAAGTGATACTTCATCGCTGATCTCCATACAGTCTGTGGTATTTGCGACTCGGGAATGCAGTCTTCAGGACAATCCGATCATCCGCATCGATTACAAAAGGCACCAGCCACGTATACGATTGGATGATCATAACGAAATACTGCTGGTCTGGGCGTGTCGGATTCTCCAAGATATCCAGGTATTGATCGTCAAGGAGCATGCCTGCTATTTGCTCGAATGAAACAGAACGAGTAGACTTCAGCCATTCATTCTTCGTCTCATCCCAGATAATATGCATTCCCAGTTCATAATAACTTTTTGTATATACATTGTCAACCGATTTATTTCCAGGTGTTCGAAGCGATTCATGCACGGTACCGCGACTCGGGGTTACGCTACCTCGTCGCCTGCCTTTTCGGAGACGGCAGGCAGATCAAGAGCCTGACGGGGAGCCTTCCGCTGTTCAGATGAGCTGCCTTTCCGAGTCATATATCCGTCTGCTTGACGATTAATTGTTTTAGCAGTTCCGGTATTGACTGCGGGCTGCAGCGCTGGCGACCCGCGGTTGTTCGCCGGACCTCATCGATCTTCTTCATTTCTTTCTGGACGTTGGTGGAACCTGGTTCGGATGTACTCTTCGATGTCATCTTCGCTCAACCGAACCGTGCCCGGCCCGCTTCGCACGTAGAACTCGCCGCGCGAGTCCTCTTCCCTCCCTTTCCACCGCAGAAACACCGGCTCCGGACTACGCTGACAGGAGACCAGGCAGACGGTTTTCCCCTGCACGATCTGGGTCTTCGGATCGATACAGGTGCCGGCGCGGTCGCCCAGACCGTTTCGGACTACCTGAGCCAGGTGCAGCATGAATCTATCGTCGTTCTCGAATCGATCATGCTCGATGCCCAGGACGGTCCGGTCGTCGGCCACGCCGATCAGGAGGTCTCCGCCCTCGGTGTTCAGGAAGGCCGCTACCGTTTTCAGAACTGCGTGGGTGACGCGCTGGTCGTCCTTGCGGTTCTCCCTGAGATTCCAGCGCAGGCTCGACTTGAACTCGAGGGTTTTCGACTCCCGGAGCTTGAGAAGCTCCTCGGCCCGCCGGTGACGGCGGATATAGTCGTCGAAAAGGAAATTCTTGAGAGCCCGGCCGAAGGCCGGATCGTCGGTTATGCGCTTGTAGAGATCGAAGTTGGTCTCCACGATTTCCTGGATCTTGTCCTCGACCTTTGGATCGAAGGTCAACCGTACGTTCTCGCGGGTGTTCACCCGGGCGCTGGCATCGAGGCCGGCATCCTGGTCCAGCGCCTTGCGGATCTGCTCTAGAGTCATCCTGTGCTCATCGGCCAGGTTCAGACCGAAGCGCTCATTCAGCTCGGCGATGATTCGGGAAAGCGGTTCCAGCTCTTCTTCGTCGATGCCGTAGTCAAGCTCGGTTTGTATGGGTTCGAGCTGTCCGGTCCGGCGCTCGAGGGAGATCCTCCCTCGACTGCTTTCCTGGATGCGGTAGGACTCTATGTCGATGTTCCGCTGCACCTCCCGCGGCAGCTCGTCCGGACCCATCGGCAATAGCCGACGGAGGTGTCGCGCGAAAACATACAGCTTCTCGAGATCGGGATCGGCGAAAGTCAGCACCTGGGCCAGGAAGGCGTAAAGCCGCACGTAGTCCGCGAGCCGTGTTCGAAACTCATGCTGCTCCTCGTGGGAAAGCTCGCCGAAGCGATCGCGGATCGGCTCGAGGGCCGAGTAGAGCCGGTCCTGCGTGGCCTTTGCATCGAAGTACACGCGGGCAAAGCCCTGCACATCATCCTCGGTGTATATTCCGAAGTTGAACAGCCGGCCCTGGGCCTCGTAGAGGAGGTTGGGGTCGCTCTCTTCTGAGAGCAGCGTCCTCTCGTAGTAAGGCTCGAAGGCCTTGCGAATATCCTCGGCTTCGTTGGCGAAGTCGAGGACCATCGTGCCCTGCTTCGAAGGGTGCGTGCGGTCCAGTCGGGACAGGGTCTGGACAGCATTCACGCCCCCGAGCTTCTTGTCCACATACATGGTGTGCAGCAGCGGCTGGTCGAATCCGGTCTGGAACTTGTTGGCGACCACCAGGAAGCGGTACTCCGATTTCTCGAACTCGGCCGCTGTCTGGCGTTCACCGATTACGTAGTCCTTGCCGGCCGAGTTCATACCCGACTCCGTATACGTCTTCCCGCTGTCCTTCACCGTCCCGGAAAAAGCGATCAGGCTCTTCCACGGATAACCTCTCTCGTCGAGATACCGATCCAGGGCCAGCTTGTAGCGCACTGCATGCAGACGCGATCGCGTTACGATCATGGCTTTGGCGCAGCCATCGATCTGGTCCTGTACCCGGGCGGCAAAGTGCTCGATCATGATGCGGATCTTCTCCTCAATAGCGTGGGGATGGAGATCGACGAACGATCTCAGCAGGTACTCGGTCTTCTTTTTATCGTAGCGGGGGTCGTCCTCGGTTTTCTTGAGCAGCCGCCAGTACGCTCTATAGGTCGTATAATTTTCCAGCACGTCGAGGATGAAGCCTTCTTCGATCGCCTGCCGCATGCTGTAGAGGTGGAAGGGCTCGAACCTCCCGTCCGGGCGTTTGAAGCCGAACAGCTCGAGGGTCTTCGACTTGGGGGTCGCCGTAAAGGCGAAGGTCGAGAGGTTCGGCAGGCGCCCTCGCTTGCGGATCTCCTCGAGTACTGCATTCTCGATCTCCTCCTCGGGGGTTTCGGCCCCGGCCTCCTCCTTCTCGGCTTCCTCGAGGCTTCCTGACGCCAGTACGGCCTTCAAGCTCCTCGTACTCTCACCCGTTTGGGAGGAGTGGGCCTCGTCGACGATCACGGCGAATCGATGCCCCGGAAGCTGTCCGATCTGCTCGACGATCACCGGGAACTTCTGGAGCGTGGTTACGATAATCGTCCTGCCGGCCTCTAGAGCCTCCTTGAGCTGACGGGAAGTTTTCTCGATATTCTCCACCACACCCAAGGTCTGTTCGAACTGACGCACCGTGCGCTGGAGCTGCCGGTCGAGAACGCGGCGGTCCGTTACCACCACGATGGAGTCGAAGACGCGCCGGTCTTCGGCATCGTGCAGGATCGAAAGCTGGTGGGCCAGCCAGGCGATGGTGAAGCTCTTGCCGCTGCCGGCGGAGTGCTGGATCAGGTAGCGTTGCCCCGTGCCGTGGCTCCGGGCGTGGCGCACCAACCGGCGCACCGCATCGAGCTGCTGGTAGCGGGGAAAGATCAGGAAACGCCGGCCGTTTCTGCGGCCGTTATCCTCCTCCTCTACCTCGTGGATGAACTGGCGGATGAGGTCGAGAACGCTGTCGCGAGCCCAGATTCGCTCCCACAGATAGGCTGTCGGATACCCATCCCGGGTAGGAGGCAGGGGCGGGTTGCCGGCTCCGCCGAAGCGGCCCTGGTTGAAGGGCAGGAAGCGGGTTTTCACCCCGGAGAGCTGCGTGGTCATGAAGACCAGTTCCGGGTCCACGGCGAAGTGGGCCAGACAGCGGCCGTAGGCGAACAGCGTCTCGCGAGGGTCGCGGTCATTCCGGTATTGCCGGATCGCATCTTCGATGTTCTGTCCCGTGAGTGGGTTCTTCAGCTCGGCGGTGAAGATGGGGATGCCGTTCAGGAAGAGGACAAGATCCAGGCTCTGCTCGCTCTTTTCGCTGTAGTGAAGCTGGCGAACCACCGAGAAGAGATTCGCCGCGTACAGACGCTGGAGATCCTCGTTGAGGCCGCTGGCCGGGCGGAAGTAGGCCAGCCGGAACTTGCAGCCCGAATCCTTAAGGCCCTTGCGCAGCACGTCAAGAGTCCCTCGTCTAGCGATCTCGCGCGACAGCCGCGACAGGAAGCGTTGCTTCACCTCCGCTCCATGGTGCTGCTGTAATTTCTGCCACTCCTTGGGCTGCGTGGCGAGGAGGAAGTCGATCACGTCCTTGGGGATGAGGCAGAGAGCGCGGTTGTAATCGTGAGGGGTCCGCTTCAGGTAGCCGCCGGGCACCGATTCTTCGCCGTAAGGAGCCGCAGGCTCCCTGACAACCGTTGCATCAACGGGGTAAGCGTCGGGACCGTTCTCCAGCAGTGCGCGCTCGATCTCCTCCTCGAACTTCTGTTCCGATACCCTGGTGGTCATTTTGCCTCCCCCCGGACGTCGATCTTCCCCGTGACCGCCGCGGAGATCAGGGCGGTGCGGTATTCCTTGAGGCGCTCGACACCATCAGCTATCTTCGCGGCGAGACTATCTATACTATGTGTCTCGCTATCCAGATGGTTGACAATCCTATCCTGCTCATCAATGGGGATCTCCGGAACAATGAGCTGAGCCAGTGTCGCCGTGTTGTAGTGAGCCTGAATCGCACCCACCGACAGCTCGGAAGCTTGGGAGATGGCCGCCCCAGAATTCAGGTAATAGTAGATTAGTTTTGAGCGAATTCTGTCCGAATGTCTCACGATCAGCAGGTCGATACAGTTCGCTCCGTTGAGTTCTGCGGGTACGATGGCGGCGATACCTGCCCGGCCTGTTCTGACGACCACAACGTCACCCTCATAGATCTTTGACTTCCTATGTAATTCGTTGGCCTCATCACTGATGAAGACCAGATTCTCTATGTCGATCACTCCTCCCGAGATGTTCAGTGAGCGAAGGCATGGAATCCCCTCGTTGACGTAGTATTTCGATGGATTTACTACGATGCCGACTGTCACACCTGGAACAATGTACTTAAGCTTGTTCACCTCCCAGTGTGCCGGGATCTCCCCCAGCCATTCGATGCCGGAATCCTTCAAAGGAACGTTCGGGTCGAGCCCCTTGGTGACAGCGCGGGTGATGAGGGCAGTGCGTTTTTCCTGAAGCAGCTCGATCAGCCGTTCCTTCTTCGCCACCAGCGCATCGATCTTCGCCGTCTCGCGGTCGAGGAAGGAAGCAATGGCGTTCTGCTCTTGGTCACTTGGAATACATAGAGGAATGAGCTGGAGGTCCTCCTTTGAGAGCTCCTTGAAAGTACTCCCTCGCCCCGCGGCCTCAAATACTGGTCTAGCTGCATATACTTCGAAATAGAAGAAAGTCCGATTGTGGTTTTTCTTGAATGCAAGCGATCGACAACCTTGGTTTGTGCACAGTGCCATGCCGGCAATCGCAAGGTGACCGATTGGCGCACGTGTTGACAGGACTAGACTACCCGCCGAGACTAACCTTGTTCCACAACTTTCGTATCCACGATGTGTTATGCAGCGCTCCGTCTTGTAGAGCACTTTGTCGTTCAGCTTCCCGAGGTCATCTGGTGTAGCCCAAGAAATATCACCGTCCCAGTAGGTTGGCTCTCCACTATTTGGGGTCGCACCGTTCTCTACACGGAACAGCCGCTTCAGTACTTTCACCTCCCAGTGTGCCGGGATCTCCCCCAGCCACTCGATGCCGGAATCCTTGTACTCCGGGTATGGCTTAAACCTCCGGGGCTCGGCCTTCTGCAATTGCTTTTGCGCTTCAGACATCTCCCCCACCTCCTTTGCTCCGGTACACACCCGCCTGCCACGGTCCCCCGGCCGGCCAGACCAACCTGAACGGCTCGCCGTCGATCAGGCTGTCGCAAACCGGACCTAGGAAGAGCCGGATTTCCTCTCCCACATCCACGAGCCCTGCCGGGCCGTAGCCGCCAGACTCCACCTGGTGTTGGAACGCCTGCCAGTAGCGCCCCCGCATCGGGTCGCCGTAAAACGCCGGCTGAAGCGCCTCAGGTCTCCAGTTGCCGAGCGCTGTTCTACGCCGCTTGAATGTCTCGCTTATGGCCTCCTGGAGCAGATCGCCCTCGAAGTCGAAGAGCTTTGCGAGTCTCGCCACGTCCCACAGATCCTTTACTCGTGAGTTAAGCGGTCCCAAACGTACCATGGCCTCGAACTTCTCCGCGATAAATGTCTCACGCGGATACACCCAGAGGCGGGGAGCCGGGTGGTCAAGGAGTGCAGGGTACCCCTGTTCCTGGCGCCCGGGCGTGATGACGTCACCGAAGCCGACATCTACCTGGAGGGCCAGACGGGCTCGTCCCAGGCTGCCTCGAAGACGCACGCGTACCCCGCCATACTCCTGTTCGTTGCGGATATCGTCGATCCGGATGCTTGCCGGGTCGAAGAGGACTCCGTCTTCCGGGCAAGGGATCAGGCAGATCGCTTCCATTGCCCGGCTGATCGCCGCATGATCCTGTGGACCGCTGCCGAGTAGATCGATGTCGCGGGTCGGCCGAAGCTGCTTCCCGGCCCAGACGAGGAAGAGCGTCGCACCCTTCAGGGTGAAACGATCCACCTCCCTCGAGAGCCCCAAGCGATAGAGAAAGCGTTCGATCGCGTAACGCTGGAGCATGAGGTTGAAATCAACCTTCTCCTGGACCGCCAGATTCAGGAGGCGCTGATGCACCGAACCGGCGATGTTTCGGATCTCCCTCGAAGGCCTCATCCGGCAAGCACCTCCAGCACGGGGCCGACGAGAGAACGGGCGCGACAGACATCGGCGGTGCGCCAGATCTGTTCCGGGCTGGCCTTGCGTTCTTGCAGTGCGACACGGAGCGCTTCGATGGCTACCTGCTGGCCCACGAGCCGGCGAAATCGGAAGCAGTCTACTACGGTGCGGGCTGGGTTTGTGATACGTACGGAGGCTCCCTCTATCTGGATCGTTTCCACACCGTAGCGCAGGGCTGCGCCCGAAAAGCGGACGACCTTGATCGGGAACTCCGGAAGTCGGGGTGCACGGGCTTTATGCGGGATGGCTATCCAGACCTCTCGGGGAAGCTGCGTGCCAAGCTCGTGAACGCTCAGAGCCGAGAGCAGGCAAACAATGGCGCTCGGCACGCTGGCGCATACCGCGGCAATCGTATAGTGCTCAGTTGGCTCGGCATCGGCGAGGCGATACAACCCCCGGGCCACGCGTTCTATAGCGCCCTCTTCTATCAGCCGGTGGAGATCGGCCGATTCGAATCCGAGCGCTGCGGCGTCCCGCGCCCGGAAAAAATTACCGGCGCCGACCTCATGCAGTTTTGAGTTGGTGAGAACAGAGTTCTTAGGAGTCGCTTTGGCATTAGAAATATCGACATTTGGACTCGTATGTTTTCTTCTAGAATCCCCCATGATAGAAAACATAGATGAGCCAGCAGTAAATGTCAATATGTTTATAATAAAAAATATTTGCCGACATATTAATTTAATTGCTATTCCCTATGTTTCAGCCTGCCACATCCCTTAACATAGTCAAGATTTCCTGTTCCACAGCCTTGATGTCCCCTTCGATCTCCTCCAGCGGTCGCGGCGGCCGATACTCGTAGAAATAGCGATTAAAATTGATCTCATAACCTATGATCCCGACCTTTCCGTCCTGGGCGTCCCGGCGGCCGGTGTCGATCCAGGCGTCGGGAATGTGGGGCTTCACTTCGCACTCGAAAAACTCCTCGATAGTCTCCGAAAGAGGAACGCTTTCCGTGTCTCGGAGATCCGGATCAGGCTCCGGGTTACCGTCCTGGTCGTGACAGATTGCGGCTTTCTCGTTGCGCTCGGAAAGCGCGGAAAGGATTGCCCTCTTAATCGGCGCTGCGAGCTTCAGACCGGCTTTGCCAGCCTCCCTGGCAAGCACCGCTTCGAACTCTGAGCGGTCAAGGTAGAGCGTGTCGGGCAGACCTCGCAGGAACTCGAGGATCGCGGTCTGCTGGGCTCTGCCCGCCTCTTCCTCCTTCGCCTTGGCCGCCCCCTTCTTACGGGAGATAGCTATATTCATAAAGGCTCGTTCCTCCTGCAGCCGGTCGATATGTTCCGGCGTCGCCTGGAAATCGAGACGCAGCGGCCGGTCCACCGTAACCTTGCGGAACCCGAAGTGGGTGGTCGGATAGATCCGGCTCACGATCGACTCACTGCTCTCTCCGTTGCCTTCGGTGCGTCGTGTCTCACCATCTTTGAAGTTCCGGAACAGGCGGAGGATGTCCTGCTTTTTCTCGAAGGTAATCTCCCGTCGCTTGGCGCCCAGGCTTTTTCGTAGAAGGGTCCAGAAGGACGTGGCGTCGATGAGTTGCACTTTACGCCTTCGCTCGGGGGCTTTGTGATTAGTGAGCACCCAGATGTAGGTTGCGATACCTGTGTTGTAAAACAGCTGCTCGGGCAGGGCGATCAGCGCTTCGAGGAAGTCGTTTTCGAGAATCCAACGTCGGATCTCGCTCTCACCGCTACCCGCATCGCCGGTGAACAGGGGCGAGCCGTTCATGATTATGGCCACGCGCGAACCTTCCTGTTCAGGTTCTTTCATGTGCGCGAGCATGTGCAGGAGAAAAAGTAGCTGCCCGTCGCTGATACGCGGGAGGCCCGGAGCGAAGCGACCTGCCGCCCCGCGTTCATGCTCGGCTCGGACCGCATCTTCATCCCGTTTCCAGTCCTTCCCGTAGGGCGGATTGGTAATCAGGTAATCGAAGCCTCTCCCGGCGTGCCGATCATTGGAAAGAGTGCTTCCAAAGGCGATCTTCTCGGCGTCCCGTCCGTCTTCCGACTTCATGTAGAGGTCCGACTTGCTTACCGCCCAGGTCTCCGGATTGACCTCCTGTCCGAACAGATGGATGTCGGCGGCAGCATTCACGGGGTCGCTCGCGAGCTCGCCGTCGCGGCGCTCCCCCACAGTAATGTGTTCCTTGGCAATGGTGAGCATCCCGCCCGAACCGCAGCAGGGGTCGTAAACACTCAGAACGACACCCTCCCTGCCGAGGCGCTTCTCGTCGCCGGCCAGGAGCAGATCCACCATGAGATGGATCACGTCCCGGGGAGTGAAGTGCTCGCCCGGATTCTCGTTCAACGCCTCGTTGAACTTTCGGATCAGCTCCTCGAAGATGGTCCCCATCGTGAAATTGTCGATTGCGTCCGGATGTAAATTCACATGCGGGTCGGCGAAGCGCTGCATTACCTGGAAAAGCAGACCCGCGTCATCAAGATTGCTGATGGTATTATCGAAGTTGAATTTCTCCAACACTTCGCGCATGTTCTGGCTGAAGCCGGCGATGTAGTTACGGAGATTTTGGGCGATGTGGGGAGCGTCGTCCAGAAGCTTCTTGAAGTCGTATTGGGATGTGTTGTAGAAAGCGAAGCCGGAGGCACGCTGTAGTTGCGAGTCCAGGTTTTCGATTTTGTCTTTGTATTTCGCCTGGATTTCTAGGACCCTAGCCTTAGTCGGGGCAAGCACGCAGTCGAGCCTACGCAGCACCGTGAGCGGCAGGATCACATCCTGGTACCTGCCCCGCTTGAAAGTATCGCGGATCAGATCTGCGACTCCCCAGATGAAGCTGACGATCTGGCTGTGATTCATGATCTTACTCAGTTCCCCCGCAGACTTCGGAAGTGGATGGACGGCCAAGCAGCAATTATATGGCGCAGATGAAGTATACCTGGCATTGCAGTTTTGGGTGTAGCCGTCACATACACAGCATTTCTATATATTGGCAGAATTCACGCATAAAAGCAAAGATCAGGAGATGGCTGGTCTAAGCGACCGCCATCTCTGGCAAGACTGCCCCGGGATCATTCTTCCAGAGGGTTTTTCCAGCGCAGGCCGCCGAAGCGGCTGAAATCATTGTCCGTCGAATACAGAACGGCCGGATGCTCTATGGCGAGGGAGGCCAGGAATACCACCGTCTTTACCCCGGCTTCCCCATGTGTACGAGGATTCGATGCTTGACGAGGGCCCGATCCAGCGGGATCACCCCATCCCGCAGGCGCTGACCATCCATCTCCAGCCACGACACGCCTCTTTCGAAACCTTCCGGATTCTCGACCCGTATCTCGTATATCGATTCACCGTGACGATGCCGCAAACTGAACCCTTCCCACCAGCCCGGGATGACTGGATCTATCTGCATGTGATTCCCACGTATCTTCAAACCCAGGACTTCTTCGACCCAGGCCCGGTACATCCAGGCCGCCGAACCCGTGTACCATGACCAACCACCCTGGCCAACCACCCCTGGCAATCGATACACGTCAGCCGCGATCACGTACGGCTCTACCCCGTAGCGCCAGACCGTTTCCGGATCTCGCGCGTGCTCTATCGTATTGATCAGGCGCAGGATCTTAACAGCACGCTCGCCATCCCCTTTGCGCGCCATGGCCATGGCCAGCCATAGGGCGGCGTGAGTGTATTGCCCCCCGTTCTCGCGTACTCCCGGTGGATACCCTTTAATATATCCGGGTGACGGCTCCATTTTGTCGAAGGGCGGCGTGAAGAGCAGCACTACTCCGTCATCCTCCTGCACGAGCTGTCACCATGCCGATTCCAAAGCCCTGTCCGCGCGATCCGGGTCGGCGGCGCCGCTCAACCACGCCCAGGACTGGGGTATGGAAGCAATCCGCGCCTCCTCAGCCGCAGCGCAGCCAAGTGGAGTGCCGTCGTCGAAGGTGGCCCGAAGATACCACTCGCCATCCCATGCCACCTGTTCGATGCGCTGAACAAGCCCCTCCCTTTTTTGGAGGTAGGCCCCGCTCAGTTCCGGCTGATCCATCAGGTCAGACAAACCGGCCATTCCATCAAGCACCTCCACCAGGAACCAGGCCAGCCAAACGCCCTCCCCCTTGCCCCCAGCGCCTACAAGGTTCATGCCGTCATTCCAATCTCCTGTCCCCATCAAGGGCAAGCCCTGGGGCCCGACGGTCAGTCCCTTCGCGATCGTACGTTTGCAGTGCTCAAACAGAGTGGCCCGTTCAAGGGTGACCTCAGGTACAGAGAAGACCTCGTTCTGAACGTCTTCCAGTGCGGGAGCGTTCAGGAAGGGTATCTCCGTGTGCAGGATTTCCGAATCACCGGTGGTCCGAATATATTGAGCGACGGCGCAGGGAAGCCACAGCAGGTCGTCGGAAATACGCGAGCGCACACCGGCGCCGCCGGGCGGGTGCCACCAATGCTGGACGTCACCTTCCTTGAACTGGCGGCTGGCCGCCAGCAGGATGTGCTGTCTTGCCAGCTCGGGGTAGGTGTACAGGAAAGCCATAATG
>CAYMEK010000033.1:0-44366 GCA_964389305.1 uncultured Spirochaetaceae bacterium | reverse complement strand
GCTGGTGGAGCAGTTCCGGGTGAGCGAGGGCGCCTCGCGGGAGCTGCCCCAGCCCGGGACAGCCGTTCGCGGTGCGGCGGAGAGCCAGGCGGCGGGGCGGCTGTTCGCCCCGGCTGGTCACGCTTCGCACGGCACGCCCTCCTCGTCCCGCGTCGACGTGACGGCCGTGGCGCTGAAGAAGCGAATGAACGGGGACGCTGCCTAGGCGTCTGCCGGCATTTCTTGTTCCTGGAGAGGGGGAGTACGTCGTGCTTCCCCTCTTCCACTTTTCACCAACCCTCGCGGGTCGCGGGGACAGCGGTCTGTCAGATCGCTGTCTGGAGGCTGGCCTTCAGTATGCATACTGACAGCACCTCTACGGCGCTGCGTATCTGCTGCAGGGAAGGCAGGGTGGGAGCGATGCGGATGTTGGAATCCTGTGGGTCCCTGCCGTAAGGCCAGGTGGAGCCTGCCCTGGTAAACTTCACCCCCAGATCTCCGGCCATGGCTACCACCCGAGCGGCGCAGCCGGGTTCGGTGTCCAAGCTGACGAAGTATCCGCCTTGAGGCCTAGTCCAACTGGCCACCTCCCGCCCGCCGAGCTCCCGCTCCAGTATCTCCTGGACCGCCTGAAATTTGGGAGCGATAATGCGGGCATGCTTCTCCATGTGGGCCAGGATCCCGTCCAGATTCCTGAAATACAGCAAGTGCCGCAGCATATTCAACTTGTCCGGGCCGATAGTCTGACAGGACAGCCGTTCTTTGGCCCAAGCCATGTTGGCACGGCTGCCGGCCATGACGGCGATACCCGCACCCGGAAAGGTAATCTTGGAGGTGGATCCGAACATCAGGACCCGGTCGGGATTGCCCGCCTTTTTACAGGCTTCCAGGATATTGGCCAGCTTCGCCGGTCCGGCCCCGAGATGGTGCACGGCGTAGGCGTTGTCCCAGATGATGCGGAAGTCGGCGGCCGCGGTCTTCATGGCGGCCAGGCGCTCCACGGTTTCATCGGAGTACACGATCCCGGAAGGATTGCTGTACTTGGGAACGCACCATATTCCATGGATCGAGACGTCTTGCCCTGCCAGATGTTCCACCCGGTCCATCTCCGGACCGCTGCCGGTGAGCTCAACCGGGATCATCTGGATGCCGAAGTGCTCGCAGATTGAGAAATGCCGGTCGTAGCCCGGCACGGGACAGAGGAACTTGATCGTCCGCCCGAGCCAGGGACCGCCCCCGCCGGAGGGTCCGTGGATCAGGCACTGGGCAACCGTATCGTACATCATGTTCAAGCTGGAGTTTCCCCCGATGATCAGCTCTTCAGGGCTCACCTCCAGGTAACTGGCGAACAGCTCTTTTGCTTCCGGAAAGCCATCCAGACCACCATAGTTGCGGGTATCCAGACCACCTGGAGTGAGGTAGTCTTTCTCTCCCACCATCGTCAGGATGCCGCCCGAGAGATCGAGCTGCTCGGGCCCGGGCTTGCCTCGGGTCATGTCCAGGGCCAGCTTCTGCTTCCGAAAGCCATCGATGCGCCGGTCGGTGTCCGCCTGCAGCGAGGCGAGTTCGTTCCGGGACAGACGGGACAACATGGGGTGCCTCCTTGGACTTGGCTTGATACTACCGGTTGACAGTATGCCATCCGCACTCCACCCGTCAATCCCGTAGAAGCCTATACTGAAACGGAAGTATTTGACCGGTAAAGTAAGGCTTATTAGATTTCTTAAGGGAGGAGACTTTCGGTGCAACTGAGCTTTAGTGTTCCGGTGATCCTGCCGGTGAACGAGAACTGCGATCGCTGCCGCCGGCGGCTGCAGGAAAGAGTAGCGCGGCTGAAGGGAGTGCAGGAGGTTGAGCTGTCCGCAGAAAGCGGCACGCTGCAGGTGTGTTTCGATCCAGCCTTGACCAGCGCCTCCGAGATCGAGGAACAGGTCCGCAGCATCGGTATACGCCTCGATAAATCTTTCTCCCACCAGAGGATGGACCTGCAGGGGCTGGACTGCGCCGACTGCGCCTCCACGATCGAGAGGATGCTGGTGCGTAAGGACGGTGTCCTCTGGGCTGCCGTGAGCTTCCCAGCCGCCGCCATGGAGGTGGAGTACGATCCCCAGCGCATCGACCGGCGGACGATCAGCCGGGAGATCGAGAATCTGGGTTACGGGACTTCCGATCGGGACCGGGAACACCGCCACACCACAGTTTTCTATATACCGGAGATGGATTGTGACGAAGAAATCGCCCTGATCCGCAAGAAACTGGGTGCGTTGGAGGGTGTTTTCGACCTGGAGTTCAACCTGGTATCCCAGAAGCTCAGCGTGATTCACAGAATCTCGCCTGAAAAGATAGCAGCGGCGCTCAGGGATATCAGGATGAGTCCGCAGACCGAGAGCTTCGAAGAGCAGGCGCAGCCGTCTTTCTGGGAAGCCCGCAGGCGGCTCATCCTCACAGCGGCTTCCGGTCTGTTGACAGCGGCCGGGTTTCTGCTCTCCGTTTTCTCGGCCGACCCGCTCCCGGCCCTCCTCCTGTATGCGTCGGCCATCCTTTCCGGCGGCTGGCTGGTGGCCCGCAGGGGATACTTCGCCCTGCGCAACCTGACCCTGGATATCAACGTGCTCATGACCCTGGCCGTGATCGGAGCTGCCGCCATTGGGCAGTGGCTGGAGGGTGCCACGGTGATTTTCCTCTTCTCCCTGGCCAACCTGCTCGAATCGCACAGTATGAACAGGGCACGCAGGTCCATAAAGAGTCTCATGGAGCTGGCTCCTAACGTTGCCCGGCTGCTCACCGGGGAGGGTGAGAAAACCGTGGCCGTGGAGGAGGTGGGGATCGGAGAGGTCGTGGCGGTGCGTCCCGGCGAGCGCATTCCCCTGGACGGCACGGTCGTCGAAGGCGCCTCCGAGGTCGACCAGTCTCCTATTACGGGGGAATCCATGCCCGTGCAGAAATCGAGGGCGGATGAAGTATTCGGCGGCTCTATCAACGGCGGGGGTTATCTGCAAGTGCGGGTGAGCCGGCGGTCGCGCGATACCACCCTGGCCCGAATCATCCACAGCGTCGAGGAAGCCCAATCCAGCAAAGCTCCTTCCCAGAGCTTTGTGGATCGCTTCGCCCGCTACTACACTCCGGCCGTGGTCCTGGCCGCCGTCCTGATGGCTGTACTGCCGCCGCTGCTGGCGGGCGCGAGCTGGGGATCCTGGTTGTACCGGGCTCTGGTGCTGCTGGTGGTGGCCTGTCCCTGCGCCCTGGTGATCTCCACGCCGGTTACCATCGTGAGCGGGCTGGCACGGGCAGCCCGGGATGGAGTCCTGTTCAAAGGCGGGGTTTTCCTCGAGGCCATAGGCGCCCTGAAAGCCTTTGCTTTCGACAAGACCGGTACACTCACCTCCGGGAAACCGGAGGTCGGTGCTGTACTGGCCCTGGGCGATCTGGAAGAGGCAGAGGTGCTGCGCATCGCTGCAGGGATCGAATCCCGATCCGAGCATCATCTGGCCAGAGCAATCCTGGGGGAAACAGAGAAGCGAGGTCTGGAGATCCCGCAGGCTTCCCAGTTTCAATCTATGGCGGGCAAAGGATCGGCGGCCTCCATCGAAGGGCGGCGCTTCTATATCGGCAACCACCGGCTGTTCGAGGAGATGGGCTGCTGCAGCCCCGATCTCGACGCCCGTCTGGACGGGTTGGAGCGTCAGGGAAAGACGGCGGTGATCCTCGGAGACGGCAGCCGGATTCTCGCCATTCTGGCCATCTCGGACTCTCCCCGCCGGGAGTCCCGCCAGGCGATCGCCAGCCTCAAGGCGCTGGGTGTGCAGCGCACGGTCCTGCTGACCGGTGATAACCATCGTACAGCCGCAGCTATTGCCGGACAGATTGGCCTCGATTCCTACCGGGCCGAGCTGCTGCCGGAAGACAAGGTCAGGGCGGTTCGCGAGCTGGCGTCCCGCCACGGCGGGGCGGCCATGGTAGGGGACGGTGTCAACGACGCCCCGGCCTTGGCTGCGGCCACCGTAGGCATCGCCATGGGAGTGGCCGGTACGGATGCGGCCTTGGAGACCTCCGACGTGGCCCTGATGTCCGATGACCTAGGCAAGCTGCCTTCGGCCCTGCGCCTGGGCAGACGGGTGGTGCGCCTGATCAAACAGAACGTGATATTTTCGCTTCTCCTCAAAGCCGTATTCATTGCCCTGACCCCGTTGGGAATGACGACTCTCTGGATGGCGGTGCTGGCCGACATGGGGGCGAGCCTGCTGGTCATCTTCAACGGCCTGCGCGCTCTGGGCAAGCGGGTGTAGCGGGATGAAGACGGAGCGGATTTACCTTCCGGGTCGAGCCGGCAGCCGGAGCGGTCCACGGACTGAGAAAATTTTTCTCAAAGTCAGCCAATGGGAAAGAAATGAACAGCTCTCGTCTGCAGGTCACCGCTCGGCGCTGAAAAAAAGCGGATACTGGGGCCGGATTCGCCTGAGTTGGTGTTTAAATTCCGGGCTGGAGCGAGGGTGTTGCTGTAGATTTGGCACGGATTATGCATATTCAATACATGAAAAACAAAACCTTATGGAGGGTATCTATGAAAGCAAAGACGCTTGTTTTTCTGTTTCTGATCGCGGGCCTGGCCGCAACGGGAGTGTGGGCTTCCGGAGATAAGGAAGACCAGCTCCAACCACCGGCTCCCGGATGGCGGGCTCCCCAAGGTGAGGCTCCGACGGTCTCCGAGCAGACCATCACCGTCACCGGCCAGTTGTACTTCCAGAACCTGATGCACCCGGAGCTGAAGGCCGGCAACCAGGAGTACGAGCTGCTCGTACCCCGCTACTACGCCTACCAGCTCGATCTCGAGGAGGGAGCGACCGTAACAGTGGAGGGCTACACGGTCGAGGGACTGCCCTGCTACGAAGGGGAGGACGAGGAGGAGGTGCACCTCTGGGTAACGAAAGCGATAATCGACGGCCGGGAGTACGACCTGGAGCGCGGAGGCTTCTGGGGCGGAAGAATGGGCCCGGGCATGGGCATGATGGGCCCCGGACGGCGTCCTTTCCGATCCGATGACGGCAGCGATCCCCGCTTTTGGGGACGCAGGTGGTAACCTCACCGGTCGTTTTCACGATATAGTTGGACAAGGGAAAGGCCGCCAACCGGTAGAGAGCCGGCGCGGCCTTTTCCCTTTTGCTACCCGAGAGTACAATCAGGCACCTGAAATAACAGGAGCAAGAGGTTCATGGCACGGCGGGTGAGCCGGTTCTTGAAAGAAGATTTTTTGTTCTTCGTCTTCCTGGCGGCTCTGTTTCTGTCCATCACCGCTCTGGTGCTGGTGCTGCTCTCGGGAAAAAGCAGGCGAGAGAGCCTGCTGCTGGAGTACGAGGCCCAGAAGATCGCCTCGGCTCTGATCGAGACCTTCCGGGACGAACAATCTCTGGACCTGGAAGCCCTGGAGGAGCAGGTGGTAGGCTTCGGAATCTACACAGCTGGTGGAACCGCCGTGCAGCGGTTCGGCAGCGCTCCCGCCTCTCTGCAGGTGCCGGAGAATCTAGCGGACAGGGGTTCTTTCCAGAGGGCCATAGTGAGCTTTCACCGGGACAGGAAGACCCTTACCCTGGTTCGCTGGATCGGCATGGCGCCGGGTTTCATGGAGATGCACAGGCGGGCCCCCAGGATGATGCAGCCGTTCATGGAGCGGACGAGAACTGAGGGTCTGAGGCTTCTGTTTCTCGAGCTCTCCGTGGAGGGCTATTGGGCGAGCCGCAGGGTCTATAGGGCCGCTAGCATCCTGGCTCCTCTGCTGATCCTGGTGGTGATGGTTTTCGTGGGCTTCCTGTACAGGAAAAACAGCCTGTATCGAAAGAAGCTCGCCGCACAGCAGCAGCTCGCCCATCTGGGTGAAATCAGCCGTACCCTTTCCCACGAGATAAAGAATCCGTTGAGCGCCATCCGCATTCAGACGGGTATCCTGGGCAGGACTCTACCGGAGCGCAGCAGAGGGGATTTGAAGATTATCGAGGAGGAGGTCGCCCGTCTCAGCGTACTGACCGATCGGATCGGAGACTTCCTGAGGGACCCGGTGGGCCAGCCGGAGCTGCTGGACCTGGGTTCTTTCATCGCGGAAATAATCCTGCGCTATGATCGGAATATAGCCTTTGTCGATCGGAGCGGGGAAAAACTACGAGTACGCTTCGACCGGCAGCGCTTGCGTTCGGTGCTGGAAAACCTGATCAACAACGCTCTGGAGAGCGTGGAGCAGCTGCGAGCAGCGGGAGCGGCGGGCCGGGAGGCGGAGGAGCCGCCGGCAGGAGCGGAGAACCAGGAAACGGGGGAAACAGCGCCTGTTCCTGTGGCGATCGTGCTCTCGGCTGCGAAAAACCGGCTGGAGATTTCCATACTCGATCGAGGCGAGGGAGTGCCGGAGGAGCTTTTACAGAAGATATTCGATCCTTTCTACACCAGCAAGACCAGCGGCTCGGGAGTGGGCCTGGCGATCGCCAAGCGCTTCGTGGAAGCGGCCGGCGGCACTCTGAGCCTGCGGAACAGGAAAGGCGGCGGTGCGCAGGCCGCCATCGTCCTGAACCGGGAGAGCCCATGAGAGTACTGGTGGTCGACGACGAGAGGAATATCCGCGATTCCATCGAGCGCTACCTGAAGATCGAGGGTATCGAGACGGTGAGCGCCGAAAACGGGCTTTCGGCCCGCCGCCTTCTCCAGGAGCAGACCTTCGTCGCTGGCATCATCGATTTGCGCATGCCGGGAATGAACGGGCTTCAGCTTCTCAGGTGGATTCGCGAACAGGGGCCGCGGCTCCCGGTGATCATGATCTCCGCCTACGGGGAGATTCGCGACGCCGTGGAGGCGATGAAGCTGGGCGCCCAGGACTACCTGGTAAAGCCCTTCGATCCGGAAGAGCTGCTGGTTCGCTTGAAGAATATCGTGGAAAACCAGAAGCTGCAGGACCAGGTCGAGCTGGGGCGGACGGGCGAGGAGCCCGGTCTGGAAGGGCTCGGGGGAACGCCCGCAATGCTGGAGATACGCAAGACCATCGAGAGGATCGCTGACACCCCTTCCACGGTGCTGATCACCGGAGAGAGCGGGACCGGAAAGGAAGTGGTGGCCCGGCTGATCCATTCACGCTCTTCCCGATCCGAGCGCTCCTTCATTGCGGTAAATCTGGGCGGGGTCCCGGAGACGCTTCTGGAAAGCGAGCTGTTCGGCTATGAGAAGGGAGCCTTCACCGGGGCGGAGCGGCGCAAGGCCGGCATGTTCGAGCTGGCCTCGGGAGGTACGCTCTTTCTCGACGAGATCGGTGAAATGCCTGTTCATCTACAGGTGAAGCTCCTGAGGGTGCTGCAGGACCGGAAAATCCAGAGGCTGGGGGCCACGGATCTGCTCCCAATAGACGTCCGCATCATTGCGGCCACCAACCACGACCTGCAGGCTCGGGTGAAAGAGAATCGCTTCCGCGAGGACCTGTTCTACAGGCTGAACGTGATCCAGCTGCATATGCCGCCGCTCAGGGAGCGCAGCGCCGATATCCCGTTGCTGGCCGGACGGTTGATAAGCAAGCTCAACCGCAAGCTGGGAAAGAGTATTCAGGGAATTGAGGCAGAGGGTCTGGCCCGCCTGCAAAGCTATCCTTTCCCGGGCAACGTCAGGGAGCTGGAAAACCTGGTCGAGAGGGCCATGATCTTTGCCGAAGGGCAGGCCTTGAGCGCCGCCGACCTGTCCCTGCCCGCAGCAGGCGCCGCCGGGGTACCGGAGCCTTCCTCCCTGGGAAGCCTGGAGAGGAAAGCGATCGTGGAGGCGCTGCACCGCTGGGAGGGTAATCGCACCAGGGCGGCGGCGGAGCTGGGCATTACCCGGCGAACCCTGCTGAACAAGCTCAAGCAGTACGGGATCGAGCTCTAGAGAAGAGCCTCCACCGTTTCGGCGATGGTCAGGCAGGCGGTCAGGCCCGGAGACTCGATTCCCACCAGGTTTACCAGGCCGGGAAGGCCGCGGTTGCTTTCCTCCCGGATGAGGAAGTCACGGAAGGCCTCATCCTCGCGGTACAGCCTCGGCCTGATCCCCGCCATGTCGGGAGCCAGGTCTTCGTATTCGATGAAGGGCAGGAACTTGCGGGCCTGCTCGTAGAATTGCCTCTGATGCTCCGGATCCACTGAGTATTCGATTTCCTCCACGTACAGGGCGCCGGGGCCGATCTTGAACCGGTCGTCGAGCCCCAGAGCAGCATGAGCCCCGAGATGTATGGGCGAAGGGACGGGGTAAACCAGATGCCCTATCTTTCCCTGGTGGCGGCTGGAGACGCTGAAGTACTCCCCCTTGCAGGGATAGATGCGATATCCGTCGGCATCTATGTCGATACCCGCCATGGCGGCGATTCTGTCCGCCCACAGCCCGGTGGAGTTTATGACCACCTCGCTCTCCAGCTCGAGCAGCTCGCCGTCCGAGTCTTTGATTTCGGCTACGTAGCCACCGGGGCTCTTTTCCAGCCCCACGACCTCGGTTCCGTAGGCGATCGTCGCACCCCTGGACACGGCGGTCTGCTCGAGGTAGGCCATCAGTCCATGGGAGTCCACAATCCCGCTGTCGGGACTGTACAGCCCAGCCGTGGAAAAGACGTACGGCTCCAGAGTTTCTACTTCTTCCCGGCTGATCAAACGTACTCCGCCCACCCCGTTGCTGCGCGCCTGCCGGTAGATTCCAGCCAGCCTCTCCTCCTCTTTTTCTTCGGCGGCCACGATGATCTTACCGGTTTTTCGGTGAGCTATTCCCGCTTTACGGCACAGCTCGTACAGCAGCGGATTGCCGCGAACGCAGAGCCTGGTTCGCAGCAGGCTCTGTTCGTAGTACAGACCGCTGTGAATCACCTCGCTGTTCCTGGAGGAGGTTTCCCGTCCGAAACCGTCGTTCCGTTCCACCACTACGATCTCGGACTGCCTGGCGGAGAGCCGTTCGGCGATGGCCAGGCCTACCACTCCTGCACCTATGATGACAATGTCTACCCGCTCCACGGGCCTATCATATCTCAATCCCGGATCTCGGCTCAAGGAACTCAAGCCCCCGATCCAGGGATTGCAGTCCGGAAGAGCTCAGCACCGGCAGGCGGCAGTTACTCCGCGATGCGCAGTGGTGTATGATGGACCGCAGGAGGTAGGCATGAGCGACGACACCAAGCTCAGGGAGCAGCTTTGTTATCACCTGTCGGGACACGGAGCGCATATCGGCTTTGACGCGGCGGTCGAAGGCTTTCCGATCGATCTGGCCGCTAAGCGCGTTCCCAATTTGGCCCATACGGCCTGGCAGCTTGTATACCACCTGTGGAGCGCCCAGAGGGACATTCTGGAGTTCTGCCGGGATCCGGGCCACGTTTCACCGGAGTACCCCTCCGGGTACTGGCCGACCGCCGAGGCGCCGGAAAACGAAGCGCAGTGGAACAGAACGGCCAGCTCCTTTCGCAGCGATCTGGAGGCCATGACCGGCCTGGTTCGAGACCCGGCGAACGACCTGTTCATACCCTTTGCCCACGGAAGCGGTCAGAATCTGCTGCGGGAGGCCATACTGGTTATCGACCACAACTCCTATCACATCGGTCAGCTCGTCGATATCCGGATGCTTCTCGATGTCGCGGTTAGAGACTGGTAGCCGGGCGGGAGCTTTCAGCTCTTGATGCCTTTGCTGTACAGCCGGTAGGTTTTATAGATCCGGGCGCCCCAGTTCTCCAGGGCGTTGCGCATAGGATGGTTGTCCTCCAGGATCCAGGAGAACTCTCCCCTGTGAAAGCCGTGTTTCGTGCCGCGGGTGTAGGTCTCGTAGTAGAAGATGGAGTCCAATCCGATTCCTTGGAATTTCTTCCTTACCCCCAGGTTGAGGACCCGCAGCATGTCTATCTTCTTCAAGTACCAGAGTATCTTCAGCAGGCCGAAGGGAAACAACCTGCCGTTGATTCGCCTGAGGGCTTGATTGAGATCGGGAAGGGCGAGGGACCAACCGGCCAGCTCCCCGTCTACGTAGGCAAAGAGCACCAGATCCGGGATGGCGGCTATCTTGAGATCCTGGGCGGTGTGCTCGAGCTCCTCGTCGGTCCAGGGCACGAATCCCCAGTTCCTCTCCCAGGCATCGTTGTATACAACCTTGATCAGCTTGATCTCTTCAGCGAGCTTCCTCATCACGATAGGCCGGACCGTTACGTTTTTCCGTTTGCGCACCAATTCCGCCACCCGCTGGATCTTGTCGGATATCGGGGTGATATCCTCCATGTAGTAGGCGTACAGGTCGTGAGCTTTGCCCAGCCCGTAGTCCTCGAACAGCTCCACGTAGTAGGCTGGATTATAGGGCATCTGGAGAACCGGGGGTCTGTCGAAGGCGTCTATAAGCAGGCCCAGAACGTAGTTGGTGGAAGGATTGGTCGGGCCCAACATCCGGTTCATGCCTTTCTCCCGGATCCACCTTTCGGCGGCGGAAAGCAGCGCCCGCGAGACCTCCCTGTCGTTTATTGCTTCGAAAAAGCCGAAGAACCCGGTCTTCTCATTCTGGAAGTCATTGTAGTTATTGTCGATGATGGCGGAGATCCGTCCTACCGGTTTGCCGTCCCTGCGGGCCAGAAAGCTCTGGATCTCGCTGTGCAGAAAAAAAGGATTCTTCCTGGTATCCAGGACCGCCTTCTGCTCTATGAGCAAAGGCGGGACCCAGTTCGGGTCGCCCCGGTAGATCTTCCAGGGAAACTTGATGAACGCGTTGAGAGCTTTTTTACCGGTAACGGGCTGTATTTGCAGGTCGTCGGGCATGGATAGTTTCCTCTTTATAAGGTATTGTTACCGGCGAACCGGCTGGTTGTCAAATGGATAATTTCAGCCCTTGATGTTTCCCACCGGCACGAGCTTCACCACCGGCCGGCTCAAGCCCGCCAGGGCGGTGGCCTGCACCACCTCGTCGATGTTTTTGTAGGCGGCCCCGGCTTCCTCGGCCAGCCCGGCGAAGGAAACGCTGCGAATGTAGATGCCTCTGTCCTGCATCTGCCGGGCCAGCTCCTGGCCCCGGAACTGGCGTTTGGCCTGCCGGCGGCCCATGGTTCGCCCGCTGCCGTGGGCCGTAGTGTAGAAACTCTGTGCTCCGCTCGCCACCCCCGCCAGCAGATAGGAGCCGGTCTCCATGCTGCCGCCGATGATGACCGGCTGGCCGGTCTCCCTGTACTCCAGGGGGATTCCCTCCATCCCGGGAGCGAACGCCCGGGTGGCCCCCTTGCGGTGAACCAGGAGATCGCGCTGCCTGCCGTCGACCCGGTGACGCTCGACCTTGGCGGTGTTGTGGGTCACGTCGTAGATCTGCCGCAGACCCAGCTCCAGGGGGTCCCTGCCGAAAACCTCCGAGAAAACTTCCCGCAGGCGGTAGAGAATGACCTGGCGGTTGACGAAAGACATGTTGATGGCGCAGTTCATGGCCCGAAAATAGTCCTGGCCTTCCGGGGACTTGAAGGGAGCGCAGGCCAGCTCCCGGTCGCGGACCGGGATGCCGTAGCGGGACTGCATTACCTTCAGGAACGTCTGTAGATAGTCCGTGGCGATCTGGTGCCCGAAGCCCCGGCTGCCGCAGTGGAACATCACCACCACCTGGTTGGGTATGCGGATTCCGTAGCTTTCGGCCAGCTTATCGTCTATAACGTTCTCCGGCCGGCTCACCTGGATCTCCAGGTAGTGGTTGCCCGAGCCCAGGGTGCCGATCTGCTGGTAACCCCGCTCCACCGCCCGCTCGCTGACCTTGGAGGCGTCGGCGTCCCGGACGCAGCCGTTCTCTTCTGTGCGCTCCAGGTCCTCCTGAAGGGCATACCCCTTCTTCAAGCACCACTTCATGCCCTGCTCCGAGAGGGTGCGGAACTCGCTGCGGGAAAGCTTGAGGAACCCTTTGGCGCCCACGCCGGCCGGAATACTGGCAAACAGACGATCGACGAGCTGCCGCATCCTCGGCTGGACCTCTTCCAGGGTCAGGGAGGTGGCCACCAGGCGCATACCGCAGTTGATGTCGAAGCCGATACCGCCCGGGGAAATCACCCCGTTCTCCAGGTCGAAGGCGGCCGCCCCACCGATCGGAAACCCGTAGCCGCTGTGTCCGTCGGGCATGCACAGGGAATGACCCACGATACCGGGCAGAGTGGCGACATTGGCGGCCTGCTCGAACACGGCGCTGTCCATCTCGTCCAGCAGCTTCTTGGTCCCGTAGAAGCGGGCCGGAACCCGCATTCCCTGCTTGTACGAGCGGGGTATTTCCCACAGCGTGTCGCTTATCTTTTTCACTGCCTCGGGCGCCATATGCTTCAATGTAGTTATTCGGGGCGCTCGAATTCAAGACCGGCCTCAAAACCGCTTGCATTCGGCCCCGAAGAAACAGTAGTGTTGATCCCATGAACGGTAGAACAAGCCCTCTCGTTACGGCATTGATCCTGGCGACCTTGCTGAGTTTCGGAAGCCCGCTTCGAGGCCAGGGGGAGATGGAAAGTACCGCCGGAGGTCCGGAAGCGGTGGACACGATGCCCCTGACCTCGGTGATCCTGTTCACCAGCGGGGTCGGGTATTTCCAAAGGCAGGGTACGGTGGATGGAGAGGCCACCTTGGAGTTTTACTTCAAGACCGGGGATATCAACGACCTGCTCAAGAGCCTGGTGGTGCAGGACCTCGACGGAGGTCAGGTCGCCGGCGTCACCTACTCCTCCCGGGCGCCGCTGTCCCGCATCCTGCAGAGCTTCGCCGTCGACCTGACCGGGAATCCCGGTCTGGCAGACATCCTGGACCAGGTGCGGGGGGAAGCGGTGGAGCTGGCCGCTTCGGAGCGGATCACCGGCACCGTGGTCGGCGTGGAGACCAGGCCCAACAGTGAGTTCACCTCGGAGGCCTATCTGAACCTGATGACCGGCCAGGGACTGCGCAGCGTCAAGCTCGACCAGGTCCGGGAGCTCAGGTTCCTCAACCGGGAGCTGGAACGGGATCTGTACCAGGCCCTGGAGCTGCTGGCTGAGGGTCACCGCACGGACAAGAAGCAGGTTTCCTTGAGCCTGCTCGGGCAGGGACGCAGGCGGGTACGCGTGGGCTATCTGCTGGAAGCGCCGCTGTGGAAGACCAGCTACCGCCTGGTGCTCGGAGAGGAAGAGGAGCACTTTCTCCAGGGCTGGGCTATCGTGGAGAACACCACCGACGAGGACTGGAGAAACGTCTCCTTGAGCCTGGTTTCCGGACGCCCGATCTCCTTCACCATGGATCTCTACCAGCCCATCTACGTACCTCGGCCGCGGATCGAGCCGGAGCTGTACTCGACGCTGGGGCCCCAGAGCTACGAGGAGGATCTCGGCGTGGCCGCAGCGCCGCCTGCGCCTTCGGCCAAGAGCCGAGCGGCTGCGCCCGAGGTGCTGGCCGGGCAGGAGCCCGCCTACGGAGCCGGCGAAGGGTACCGGGAACAGGAAGCTCTCGATCTGCGCCAGGGGATCACCGCGACGGCCGAAGCTCTCGAAGCGGGAAACCTGTTTCGCTACGCGATCAGGAACCCGGTTACGATCCCCCGGCAGGAATCGGCCATGCTGCCGATCGTCAACCAGGGCATTCAAGGCCGGAGGGTTTCCATCTACAACCGCAGCGTGCAGGCCAGCCATCCCCTGCACGGATTGAAGCTCAAAAACACGACGGGCTTCGATCTGATGGGCGGGCCCCTGACCGTATTCGAAGCGGGAAGTTACGCAGGGGATGCCCGCATCGACGCCCTGCCGGCCGGGGCCGAGCGCCTGATCAGTTTCGCGGTGGACCTGGACACGGAGGTGGCGGTGAGCAGCCGCAGTGTCCCCGACCGGCTGCTTTCCGTTCGCATCGTCAAGGGCAGCCTGATCCGCACCCTGTCGCTGCACAGAGAGGCCCTGTACACCATCAAGAACTCTGACGATCGTTCCCGCTCGCTGCTGATCGAGCACCCACTGGATCCGGACTGGGAGCTGGTGGCTCCTGCTGCAGCCGAAGAGACGACCCGCAGCCATTACCGGTTCCTTGTGCCGGTGGCTGCCGGGGGTGGCGAGGAGCTGGCCGTGGTTCAGGAGCGCCGCCTGGAGCAATCGGTGCTCCTGTCCGACCTGGACCAGGAGCAGATCACCTACTATCTCAGCTCCAGAGCCGTGGATCAGACAGTAAAGCGGGCCCTCGAAGGCCTGGCCGCCAGAAAGGCGGCTTTGGAGGCTACGGTGGGACAGCGGCAGGATGAGGAGCGTTCGATCGATTCGATTCACAGGGAGCAGAACCGCATCAGGTCGAACATGGAGCGCCTCGACCGTGAGTCGGCCCTGTACAGGCGCTACGTTTCCCTGCTGGACGAGCAGGAAGACGAGCTGGAGAGCTCTCTGGAGCGCATCGAGGAGCTGCGGCTTCAAGAACGCCGGCAGCGGGAGGAGATGGACCGTTATATCCTGTCGCTCGATATTCCGTAGCGAGGCAGTCATGGCGACCTACGAGGAGTTCCTGACCATAGAGATCCGGGTGGGTACGGTGCTGCGCGCGGAAGCGTTTCCCGAGGCGCGTAAGCCGGCCGTCAAGATGTGGATCGATTTCGGTGAGCGGGGAACCCTCACCGCCAGCGCCCAGATCACCCGGCGCTACTCACCCGAGCGGCTGCAGGGCACCCAGGTGCTGGCGGTGACCAACTTTCCACCTCGTCGGGTGGCCGGCTTTGACTCCCAGGTCCTGGTGTTGGGAGCCGTTGTCGATCAGGGGGATGTAATCCTGGTGCGCCCGGATGAGGAGGCCGCCCCGGGGACCCGGGTCCTGTAGCGCTTCGGCGGCCCTCACTTTCCTTCAGAGCCCGGTTCGCGATCGAGACGCCTGAGAGTGCGGATGCTGCGGTAGTAGCGGGAGATACTCGGCCACGGAACCAGGTGAGTGGAAAACATCACCTCCTCGAACACGTCGACCACGAAGGCGAGATGCTCGTTGCCGGCGGGAACCGCCGCGGCCAGCCGCTGCGTGTACTCCTGTGGCGTGTTGAAGGGAAAGTAGCCGATTCCCAGGCTCTCGCCCCAGCGCAGCAGAGAAACGAAAGCCCGCAGCACCCTGCCCATCTGCACCCTCTTGCGCAGGGAGGTTCGACCGGGGGAGCGCAGCCGGCCCAACCTGTCCGGCCGTCCGGCTCCGAGATCCTCTATGCTCAAGCCCCTGCGATCACGGGGCTGGAGAAACCAGTTGGCCAGCTCCAACCAAAGGCGCAGGCAAAAAAGAGCCAGGGCCCGCAGCTTCCTGCGCAGAGCCTGGAGGGGCTTCAGCTCCCGCAGCCGGTCCAGAAAATCCTGCGAGAACAGGGGAGAGACGAGAAAGAGAAACAGTCCCGTGCCCAGCAGGGTGATGAAAAGCCTGCGCAGGATCGCCGCGAAGAGAAGGAACAGCGGATTGAGTGGAGCGGGGCTCTGGCGCAGCAATGCGTCGTAATAGCTCCTGCGATTCATCACCGCCTTTTCCAGCGCCTCGGTGACGCCGCGATTCGGCTCGAAGCGCAGCAGAGATCCGAGCTTCTCCAGCAGCGCGATCAGGGCCGACAGAGGGAAGATGGCCGAGTTGCGGGAGGCCAGAAGCACCAGTGCGGCTGTGGTCCCCAGGATGGACAGGGAGTAGAGCAGCCTGCGGCGCTGGAAGCTCAGGGGAACCACGGCCCCGCTGCCGAGCAGGAACTGCTCCTCGGTAAAGGTGGCTGTCATCCCGAGGAACAGCAACCCTGCCACAGCGTGCAGGGAGGCGACCAGTCCGGCGGTGAGGCTCGGATTCAGACCCTGGATCCCGACGCCGATCAGCAGGATAACGATCACGATTTGAAAAACGACGATCAAGCCCCTGATGCTGCGCAACGCCCGTACGGTCGATCCCGCCTGGAAGGAGGAATCACGCAGGGTGTGCCGCAGCTCGGCTCCCCGTCTGCCTTCCAGCGCTCCGAGTAGAAGCTCCCGTTCCCGCAGCCGGGAATGAATGCCGTTGGACAGCAGCCACTGCAGCAGCACCAGCAGCAGTGGATAGGCCAAACGGGCGGACAGATGCAGCCCCAGCCCGGATCGTAGCGCCAGCAAAAGGAGCAGGACAACGAACACGATCGCCAGAACTGCCACAAGCTCGCGGACCCTGGCCAGGAAGGAGGCCCGTTCCTTGAACAACAGGTTTCCCATTACGGCTTCCTCGACGCCGGCGAACAGGAGCAGAGGCATCACCCGCGGCGGGAACAGCTCCACCCCCGGTATCAGGAGCCGCAGGATCTGGTCCGCGCTGAGCAGGAACAGGAAGGGCAGTACAATCGAGGACAGGGGATGCACGATGGAGCGCTGGAGCCGCAGGTAGCGTCTAGTGATAGATGAGCTCACTGCCGAAGTCCTGTACCGTATAGATCTTGGCCTCCCTGCTCCAGGGATCGGCCTGTTCGGGGCGTTCGCCGCCGAGCAGGAAAACCTCCACGCTTGCTCCTTTTTCCCTGAACTGGCGCAGCCGGCTCCACTGTTGAGGGGAAAGCCCCGGCGTGATCACCTCCAGGCGCGTGCGCACCGGGATCTCGATACCCGCCTGGAAGGGCAGGAGGGTGAAATCCTCCAGGCCTTCGGCGGCCTGGATGCGGGCCAGCATTTCCAGCAAAGCGGTGGCGTGCTCGTGGGTGCCGCGGATCTCCGCTACCGCGGGATCTCCGCCCTGGCCGAGCCGGCCTGAGGCGATCAAGCCGATCTCCTGGCGCAGGGAGAGGAAGTGAGCAACCAGGGAAGCGGCCAAAATAACCGCTCTCTCGACCCAGTGATGGCGGAAGCGCATCGGATAGTCCTCCAAGCGCAGGTTGAGGAGGATCAGTACCGGGCAGTAGAGCAGGGGCAGGTAGTCCATCACGAAGAGCTTGCCCGTTCTGGCCGACGCCTTCCAGCTCACCCGCCTCGGATCGTCGCCGGGCAGGTACTCCCGCAGGGAACGATAGCGGGTCATATCCTCATAGATCCTGTTTTCCACTCGGATGGTGCCCGCCGGCAGTCCCTCGAGGGTGTCCAGCTCGAGGGGCAGCACCTCGGGGTATACGATCAGCGTCTGGGATTCCCCGGCCCGGAGGCGAAAGGGAAACAGCCCGAGCGGATCGGAGCCGCTGATGACCGCCGGCCCGATTACGTATTCCCCCCGGCTCTGACTCTCGATCTGGTAGCTGAGGATCCTGCGCTCTCCCGGCTTGAGCCCGAGGAGGAAGTTGCCCGGCTCGGAGCTAAAAAAGTAGTTGGGAGTGTCGAAAATGTTCAGATAGGCGACGGGAAGCGGACCGCGATTTTCGGCGCTCAGGGTGATCGTCATGGGCTCGAAGCGGTGGGCCCGCAGTACAAGGTCCTTCCTGCGCACGGTGAGATAGCGGTAGACGATGCGGGAGTACAGGTAGGAGAGTGCTATTACCGCCACGTACAGAAGCGCGATGAACTGCAGGACGCGCATCGGGAAAAACAGCAGCACGAGGAGAAGAGTCAGTAAGAGCAGGATACGGCCGGTGGTCACCGCGCTGTCTTGAGGACCGGGACCTCGACCCGTTCGCTGTCCTCGGTCAGGATCTCTTCGGCCTCTATTCCCTTGACCAGATACTCGGAACGAACGATCACCCGCTTGGCGCAGATCGAGATGAACAGCTCCTTGACGTCTTCGGGAATCGCGTAGTCCCGGCCGCGGATGGCCGCCAGGGCCTGGGCTCCCTTGTACAGGCCGAGCGAGCCTCTCGGGGATACGCCGAGGCGCAGGCGGTGATCCTTGCGGGTCGCCTCGACGATGTCGAGGATATAGCCGCGCATAGCAGGACTGACGTGCACCTGCACCACCTGCTTCTGCATCGACTGTACTGTCTGGAGCTCCGTAACCGCCTCGATGTCCGAAACCGGGTGGGTGATACGCCTCTGGCTTTCCAGGATGTCCTCCTCCGAGCGGCGGTCCGGGTACCCGATCTTGAGGGCCAGAAAGAACCTGTCCTTCTGGGCTTCCGGGAGGGGAAAGGTTCCCTCGAACTCAACCGGGTTTTCCGTGGCCATGAGAAAGAATGGCTCCGGCAGGGCAATACGCCTTCCGTCTACGCTGATCTGGTTCTCGGCCATGGCTTCCAGGAGCGCCGACTGGGTGCGGGGAGTAGCCCGGTTGATCTCGTCCACCAGCAGCACGTTGCTCAGGATCGGACCTTCCCGGAAAGAAAAATCGCCGCTCTTGGGATTGTATACCGATACTCCCAACACATCGGCGGGCAGCAGGTCAGGGGTGCACTGGATGCGCTTGAAGGTCCCCCCCAGGCTCTGGCCCAAGGCCTTGGCGGCGATGGTCTTGCCCACCCCTGGAACATCCTCGATCAGCACGTGTCCCCGGCACAGCAGCGCTATCAGCAGCTTGTCGATGACTTCCGCTTTGCCGAAAAAAGCCTGCTCGGTGGATCTTTTGATCTTCTCCGCCCACTCGCGAACCTGTTTCACGACCACTATTATACACGATTTTCACGGTCTTGTGTCCCCACCAGGGGAACCGAAGCTTTGTACAAACGGATCGGGCCGCGGATCGTATACCCGGCTACTGCGGCGGGAACCAGAAACGAATCGCCTCGCGCCAGCTGCAGCGATGGCGGAGGCTCCCCTCCCCGATCTTCGATCGCCTGAATTCGACCCCCGGCCTCGATACAGATCATGATCTCGACGCTGCGCCGCCTCGGGCTCCGGTATGACTGCCGGCCAGCGAGCCGTATCTCGGCAAGGCGGAACTCCTCGGCGGGCGTCTGAAAAACCCTTTCACCGCACCTGCCTTCTCTCGCCTTCGCCAGCCTGACCGTCCCACCCTCGAAGCGCAGGATAGCCAGCAGCTCGGCGACGTCTACGTGTTTCGGGGTCAGGCCGCCGCGAATCACGTTGTCCGAGTTAGCCATCAGCTCGACGCCGCTTCCCTCCAGGTAGGCATGGAGAACACCCGCCTGCATGTACATCGCCTCCCCCGCAGCGAGCCGGACCAGGTTGAGAAGCAGGGGGGAGAGCACGCCGATGTCTCCCGGATACAGCTCTTGCAGCCGGACGATCCACCGGGCCTCCTCCCGCCCGGCCCGCAGGCCGGCCCGCTCCGACGGCCGGCGGGCCCACAGCAGCGCCTCTTCCAGCGCCCGCTGACGGGTCTGGGCGTCCAGACCCATGACGGCGGCAAAAAAGCGCCTCAGGCCCTGCGGCCCGGGATCGGAGCGAAGCGATTCGATCTGGGCGGCGATGCTGCGAAAGCCCACCGACTGCAGCAGGGACAGCATGTCCGCAAGCCGCCGGAAGCCATTGAGGGCCCAGAAGGGTGTCAGGGCACAGATAACTTCGGGCTTGTGGTTTTCGTCCCGGTAGTTGCGGGTGAAGTCATCCGTAGCGATACCCAGCTCGTTCTCCCTGCGAAAGCCCAGGCGGGCCTGGCGGTGGTCGGGGTGGGCCTGGATCGACAGCGGTTGGGCCGCAGCCAATACCTTGAACAGGAAAGGGAGACGGTTGGAAAACCTGGCCGCCGCTTCGGCGCCAAGCATAGCCCGAGGGTCCCGGCCGATCAGCTCGGGAAGGGGCATACGCCTCCCGCTTTCGAGAACTACCTGGGAAGGGGCCTTGGGGTGCGCCCCCAGCCACAGCTCCGCCTGCGGCTTTTCGGCCGGAGACGGAGCGCCCAGAAGCTCGGGGATCACCGTTCTCGAGCCCCAGGCGTACTCCTGGATCGGGTTGATCAGCCGGTATATCCTCCGCACGGCCTCACAGTGTACAACACACCGACCCGGGCTTCCAGAGGCGCATCCCGCGCCGGTACGGCATCAGAAACTTCCTCCTTCTCCTTTACAGAGAGCAGCATTTCGTTTTACATATGCTCTCATGAACTTCGTGGAGAAAATCGATGATCGGGTAGCGATCCGGCGGGTCCTGGTCAGCGTGTACGACAAGTCGGGACTGGAGCGCTTCATTCCCGGGCTGCTGCGGGCGGTCCCCGACGTGACCATCTATTCGACCGGGGGAAGCTACCGGGCCGTGGCGGGCATTCTGGACGGCAAGGCCTCCGGACATCTGGTGGCGGTGTCCGAGTATACAGGCCAGCCGGAGATGCAGGGCGGTCTGGTGAAGACCCTGGATTTCAAGATTTACCTGGGCCTGCTGAGCGAGACCTACAATCCCGCGCACGCCGAAGACCTGAACAGGGCCGGGGCGCTCGTTTTCGACATGGTGGTGGTAAACCTCTACCCCTTTCAGCAGACCGTCTCCCGGGCGGAAGTGAGCCCCGAGCAGGCTCGGGCCAACATCGACATCGGGGGTCCCTGCCTGATCCGGGCGGCGGCCAAGAACTACTTGCGGGTGGCCTCGGTCGTGGATCCGGGGGACTACGCGGCGCTTCTTCGCGAGCTGGAACAGTCCGGGGGGCGGCTTTGCCTCCAGACCCGCTTCGCCCTGGCCGGCAAGGCTTTCTCCCGCACCGCGGAATACGACGCCGCCGTGGCCGCCTACCTGGGATCCTGCCGGTACGAGCAGGTAACGGCCGCCTACAGCGAGATATTGTAACCTCACGGCATGGAGGAGGCCGATGAGTAAGAAGGACTTCAAGTCCGCCTACCGGACGATTACCCGGGATCATTTCCCGGACACCCTCGAGGTCTGCTTCGGTGAGGGAGCCGGCCGGCAGTGCCTGCGCTTCCGTAAGGTGACCTGGCAGATTGGCGGGGAGAGCCGGGGACTGCGCTACGGGGAGAATCCCGACCAGGAGGCGGCTCTCTACAGGCTGGTGGCGGGCAACCTGGCCCTGGGGGAGGTGCAGAGCATCCAGCCGGGACGCTATCTGGCTTCCGAGGCCGAGCTGCTGCAGTCCGGCAAGCACCCTGGCAAGATCAACATCACCGATGTGGACAGCGCCCTGAACATCCTGCGTTACTTCACGGATACCCCCTGTGCCGTGATCGTGAAGCACAACAATCCCTGCGGCGTGGCCAGGGCGGCCACCCTGGCTGAGGCCTACCGGAAGGCCTATCTGGCCGACCGGATCGCCGCCTTCGGGGGAGCGATCGCCGTCAACCGGGAGCTGGACAGAGAAACGGCGGAGGCGATCGCCGCGCAGTACTGCGAGGTGGTGGCAGCCCCCGGGTTTGCCGATGGAGTCCTGGATGTGCTGGCGGGGAGGAAGAACCTGCGGGTGATGCGCATCGGCAATCTCGACCGCCTGCGGGAGTTCGTCGGCGCCAGGGCCGTGGAGTTCAAGACCCTGGTCGACGGCGCCCTGATCGCCCAGTGGTCCTATGCCCCGGTAACGCTGTCGGCGGACGATTTCCTCCCCGCCGAGGCGACCTACCAGGGCAGGGAGTACAGGACGGCGCGCCTGCCCAGCGAACGCGAAGCGGAGGACCTGCTGTTCGGATGGCTGGTCGAATCGGGGATAACCAGCAACTCCGTGATCTATGTCAAAGACGGGGTGACCGTGGGCATCGGTACCGGTGAGCAGGATCGGGTCGGAGTGGCGGAGATCGCCCGGGACAAGGCGTATCGCAAGCTGGCCGACCGCATCTGCTGGCAGCGGCACGGCTGTCCTTACAGCGCTTTGGAGCAGGGCGGGAACAAGACCGCCATCGACCGGGAAGTCGGGGAGCTGCACGGGGGACTGGTCGGGGCCTGCATGGTCTCGGACGCCTTCTTCCCTTTCCGGGACGGGGTGGATGTAGGAATCCGGGAGGGAATCAGCGCCGTTGTCCAGCCCGGCGGCTCGGAACGGGATTTCGAGGTAATCGAGGCTTGCAACCAGGCGGGAGTGGCCATGGTGTTCACCGGCCAGCGCAGCTTCCGCCATTAGCCGTTTCAGGGGCTCGATAAACACGGGAGGGGGAGATGAGAAACATACCGGTTCTGTTCGTCGAGGGAGTATCTCTAGCCGAGGCGTATGAAAAAGCGCTGATCGCACTGTACAAGAGCGGCATCAGGGTGGCCACCCAGTACGACCGGCCGGGCGATCCTCCCAGCCTGGACGCCACCATGAATATCACGGTGTTAGACCCCTGGGCCGATCCGATGATCCACAAGGCCTTCCCCGGGGGCATCGAAGACCTTCAGGAGTACTTCCTGGAGCTGACCGGAGCCAAGGATCACTGGGTAAAGAACATGAACGATCCGCAGGATACCCGTTGGGAGTACACCTACCACCAGCGGCTCCAGGCCTACGGAAGCTGGCGGGAGCGCAGAAACGGCCGCTCTGTGGAACAGGGAAGCTTCCGCATCGACCAGATAGAAAAGGTGATCGCCAAGCTGGTGGCTCAGCCCCACACCCGCCAGGCTCAGATGATCACCTGGATGCCGAATCTGGACTTCGACTGCTACGATCCCCCCTGCCTGCAGTCGCTCTGGTACAGGTTGCTGTTCGACGAGCAGGGTACGGCCTGGCTGAACTGCAACGTACGCTTCCGCTCCAACGACGCCTGGGGCGCCAATTTCATGAACATGTTCGGTTTTATCCAGTTCAACCGGCGTATCGTGGCCGATGAGGTGGCGGGCAGGACGGGCTGGACCGTGGAGTTAGGGCGCCTGAACTGGCAGGCGGATTCCTACCATATCTACGGCAAGAGCCTGGAGGAAGCCGAAGCCAGGCTATTCAATCGCCTGGACAGCACCTCCTTTGCCGACCGGGTCTTCAATTTTCGCGACCCGCTGATCGGCCAGATCTACGAAGAGGCCCGGGAAGCGGTTCTGGAGAAGATAAAAGCCTTCGATTTGGAACATGGAAACGCCCCGCGGGAGGAAAACAAGCCGCAGGCGGAATGAGCCCGCTCCTCGCCCGCCTACCCGCCTTATTGACGGCCACCTGGGCGAAGAGCTATTGTAGTGCTCATCATGTACGAGCGAAACGTTACCCAGATCGAGGAGCTGGTCAGAAAGCAGAACGAGTGGCGCTGCAGCACCCTCAACCTGATAGCCAGCGAAAATGTGCTCAGCAACCGGGCCCGCGAGGTGATGGGCTCGGATTTCGCCCACCGCTACGCCGAGGGACATCCAGGCGAGCGTTACTACCAGGGCACTGAAATCATCGACGAGATCGAGAGCAGGCTGAAGAAGCACCTCAAGACTCTTTTCCACTGCCGCCAGGTGGACGTGCGGCCGATAAGCGGCACCGTGGCCAACGACGCGGTGTTCAGCCGCTTTATCCGGCCCGGGGACGTGGTACTGGTCAACTCCACCCCAGGGGGAGGGCACATCAGCCATCACCGCGCCGGGTCGGTGGGTAAGTACACGAACAACATCGTCAACTTTCCTCTTACAGACGATGGCTACCATATTGATATCGAGCGCACCGCCGAGCTGATTCGCGCCGTGTCTCCCAAGGTCCTCATCTTCGGCAAGAGCCTGTTCCTGTTTCCGGAGCCGATAAGCGAGCTGGTCGGGGTCTGCAGGGAGCGCAATATCACGATCATCTATGACGGCGCTCACGTGCTCGGGCTGATCGCCGGCGGCTTTTTCCAAGACCCTCTAAAGGAGGGGGCGCTTCTGATCACCGGCAGCGTGCATAAAACCTTCTTCGGCTCTCAGCGGGGCATTATCCTCAGCAATGCGGGCGAGGTCGAGTGGCGGAAGATCGACAAGGGAGCCTTTCCCGGATCTTCTTCGAACCACCACCTGGATACTCTCGTTCCGCTGGCTATAACAGTCTACGAGATGATGGAGTTCGGTGCGGCCTACTCCAAACAAACCATAGCCAATGCCAGGAAGCTCGGCGAGGAGCTCGAGCGGCGGGGCTTCAAGGTTGCGGCAGCGGAGTTCGGCTGCACCGAAAGCCACCAGCTCGCCGTCGACGTGATGGAGTTTGGAGGCGGGGACGAGGTGGCCCGTCATCTAAAGGACAACAATATAATCCTCAACATGAACCTCCTGCCTCACGAGCCTCTGGAGAATGTTTCCAACCCGGCGGGGATCCGGCTGGGGGTCCAGGAGATGACCCGCTTCGGAATGAAGGAGAAGGAGATGGGGACCATTGCCGAGCTTTTCAAGAGCTGTCTGATCGACGGCAGGTATGTGGGGGAAGAGGTGAAGGAGTTCCGGTCCGCCTTCCAGCATATTCACTATTCTTTCGATCCGCCCAAGGCGGAAATCCCGGGTGGATGAGCAGGATGCAGGACGTTCAGAGCAGCCGCGACGAGCGGCAGATCGAGATCCAGAAAGTAGGGGTGAAGAACGTCCAGTATCCGATCACCGTGCTGGACAAGCAAAATCGCACGCAGCGCACGGTGGCTACTATAAATCTGTACGCCGACCTGCCCCACAACTTCAAGGGCACCCATATGAGCCGCTTCATCGATGTGGTCAACGAGTACTACGTGGATATTTCCATGCACAATTTCCTGCAGATGCTGGGCAAGATCCGCCAGCTCTTAGATGCCAGCCGGGCCTATGCCGAGGTATCTTTTCCCTACTTCATCGAGAAGCAGGCGCCCGTATCCAGGGAACGAAGCATGATGAGATATGCCTGCGAGTACATCGGGGAAGTGAGCGATCAGCGGCAACACTTCTACGTAGGGATCGAGGTCCCGATCTTGACCGTCTGTCCCTGTTCTCTGGAAATCAGCGAACGCGGCGCTCACAACCAGCGTGGCATCGTGGCTCTCAAGCTGCTGTTCAATAAGTTCTTCTGGATCGAGGACATCATCCGCCTGGTGGAGCAGTCGGGTTCCAGCGAGGTCTTCACACTGCTGAAACGGGAAGACGAAAAATACATTACCGAACAGGCCTTCAACCGTCCCCGCTTCGTGGAGGACGTGGTGCGCGAAGTCACCCAGAAGCTCGAGCAGACGGGAGATTTTCGCTGGTTCAGCGTCGAGGCGGAGAACTTCGAAAGCATCCATAACCACAGCGCCTACGCCTTCGTGGAGAGGGGCTCGATCGACTGAATGCCATGGCCGTCCGGGGCGCCCTGCCGGTGGTGCTTGCCGCAGCGATCGGTTATCTTCTGGGAAGCATTTCTCCGGCTTATGTCCTTGGCAGGCTGCTGAAGGCGATCGACATCCGCCGGGAAGGATCGAGGAACGCCGGGGTCAGCAATACCTACCATCTCCTCGGTCCGCTGCCGGCCGCCCTTACCGCCTCGATCGATCTGGGAAAAGGAATAGCCGCCGTTGTCCTGGCCCAAACCCTGCTGGGACTCTCGGGTTGGTGGCTGGCTGTGCCGGCCTGGGCCGCGGTCCTGGGTCACATCTTTCCCTTCTACCTGCGCCTGCAGGGGGGCAAAGGGATGGCCACCGCTACGGGCATCTACCTCTTTTTCTGTGCCCGGGCCGTCGTGGAGCGGCGCTTCGCTCCCGAACAGCTTCTGGCGGTCCTGGCTGTTGCTGCCGTGTTGTTGTTCGCTTCCCGCAGCCCCAATCTCACCGGATTGGTGGGTTTTTTCTTCCTCAGCGTGGTAACGGTCATCGAGACCGGCTTCGAGGCAGCCGGGCTTTTGATGCTCAGCTTCAGCCTCTATTGCTTCGCCCTGGGCATCCGCAGTGCGATCCGGGGCAGGGTGTTCGTGCTCGATCCAGGGGTGGAAATAAAGTGGTGGCGGATCATCGCCCGGCCGTTCGCTCTGCTGTTCATACCGATCGATCTACGCTTCGGCAGGACCGCTTTGCTGTGGCTGCTGGCCGTGCTCGGCGTCGTCTTCATCGCCATGGATCTGGTACGCCTGCTCACCCGCTACCAGCTCCGACAGCTTTTCAAGGTGAAGGAGGTCAAACGCTTCTCCTCCATAACCAGCTTTCTGGTCGCGATCTTCATTGCCTTCCTGGTATTCCCCGACGTAATCCCCTACCTTGCCCTGGCCTTCATCACCATCGGGGACCTGTTCAGCAAGATCATCGGCATCAGGTTCGGCAGACGGGTGCTTTTTCGCGAGCGGACCCTGGAGGGAAGCCTGGGGTTCCTGGCAGGCTGCTTCATGTCCGGCTGGGTCCTGTATTCACTGCTTCCCGTGCCCTTTTATACGCTGGCGGCAGGCTCGGTGTTCGCAACCGGGGTAGAGCTGTTTTCCATGGACCTCGATGACAATTTCACCGTCGGGATTATCTCCAGCGGCTTTCTGTTCGCCCTGCGCTACTTTCTGAGCCTCTAAAAACCTCACCGGCCCGCGGCTCTGCCGGCCGGGCGCAGCACCAGCACGAGCAGATATACGATTCCGGCCACCAGGATGATGGTAGCGCCGGCGGGCAGGTTGGGCTTGTAGCTCAAGGCTAATCCGCCGACCATGCAGAGCCCTGTGAAAGCCGAGGCGAGGATCATCGCCTGCCAGAGCCTTTTGGTCAGGGAAGCGGCGGCAGCGGATGGCAGAGCGAGCAGGGCGATCACCATCACGATACCCACGACCTGCAGCAGGATCACGACGGTCAGGGCGGCAAGACAGAGCAGCAGCACGTAGTAGATTTCCACCTTCACCCCCCGCAAGCTGGCGAACTGCTCGTCGAAGCACACTGCCTCCAGCTTATAGTAGAACAGGAAGCTCACCGCCACGATCAGGAGGTCCAGGGCGGCGATCAGCAGTACGTCGGTCCGGCGGACCATGAGTATGTTGCCGAACAGGTAGCTCATCAGATCTTCCTTGTAGCCAGGCGTCCGAGAAATGAAGAAGATGCCCAGGGCCATGCCGATCGCCCAAACCGCACTCAGTACCGTATCCTCCCGCTGCCTTCCGTAGAGGGTCACCAGACCGATGATGATCGCCGAAAGCAGGGCGGCGAATACCGCCCCGTGCAAAGGGGTGATGAAGGTCAGGCCGACCCGGCGCTGCAGGTAGATGGCCAGACCCATACCACCGAAGGTGGTGTGGGCGATAGCGCCGGCTATGTAGGTGATCCGGCGCACCGTGATGAAGCTTCCCACCACCCCGCAGGCGATCGAGGCCAGGATGCCGGTCAGCAGGGCGTACTGCAGGAAGGGGAAGTGCAGCAAATCCCGTACGAATCCGATCATCGGCCAGCCTCCCGGCCGGACCCCTCCGCCGGGGCGCTGTGATGGTCGTGGCGCACGAGGGCGATCTCGCCCCCGTAGAGGTCCCTGATCATCTCGCCGGTCAACTCGCTGACCGGATGGGTGAATACCGTCTTGTTCACGCAGACCACCGAGCTGACCAGCCTGGACACAATGCCCAGGTCGTGGGAAACCAGGATGATGGTCAGGGTCCGGTTGAGCTCCGCGAGAAGCTCGTACAGCTTGTTCGTGGCCAGACGGTCGACATTGGCTGTGGGCTCATCGAGCAGGAGCACTTCCGGCTCCGCAGCCAGGGCCCGGGCTATGAGCACCCGCTGGCGCTGCCCGCCTGAAATCTCGGCGAAGGGACGTTTGCGCAGCTCCGGGAGGCCCGCCTGTTCCAAAGCGGCCAGCGCCGCTTCCCGGTCTTCCTGACGGTACGGTCCGGTGAAAAACCGCCCCAACCGGCCCATCTGTACCACATCATAGACGGTCACCGGAAACAGGGGATCGAAGTTGGTGAATTGAGGCACATACCCCATCCGGCTGCGCGCTCGTTCCGGGGCCGCGCCGAACACCCTCACTGTACCCCGCTCGGGACGAAGCACTCCCAGTATGAGGAGCAACAGGGAAGTCTTGCCCCCGCCGTTGGGCCCGATCACGGATACGAACTCCCCCTGGTCGATCGTCAGGCTGACATCCTGCAGCACCGGGTCGCTGTTGTAGAAGAAATCCACTCCATCCAAAGCAATGATCGTTCGCTCTCCCATCGGTTCATCCTCCGTGCCTGTCCGAACCAGCCCGCAGCGCTTCTGCTATCTTGGCGGCCACCCTTCTCATGTTATCAAGGTAGTCCTCGGCGAGAGGATCGAGGCTGACCACCGCGCCCCCGATCGCCTCGGCAACCGCTCTGGCTCCACTTTGGGAGAACTGGGGTTGAACGAAAATGACCTTTACTCCCCGCTGCCGGGCCATTTCGATCAGGCGGGCGAGCTGCCGGGCGCTGGGTTCGCTGCCGCCGGTCTCTACCGCTACCTGCCGGAGCCCGAACTCGTCGGCGAAATATCCGTAGGCGGGGTGGTACACGAAGATCTCCCGACCGCGGTAAGGGGCCAAGGCTGCCTCGATCTCCTGATGCAGCGCTTCCAGCTTCCCGGCCAGCTCCCGGTAGCCCTGTTCATAGCGCTGCCTGCCGGCGGGGTCGAGCTCGATGAGTGCATTGCAGGTGTTCAAGGCCAGTCTCTCGGCCAGTCGCGGACTCATCCAGACGTGGGGGTCGAGTCCTTGTTCTTCATGATCGTGAGCTTCCGCCGCCCCGGAGGGATTTTCTTCTCCGGAGGCCTCCATTTGTCGCAGCTCGATGCCTTCCCGGATGTCTACAATGCGCAGATCGGGATTGTTGCTCTCGATGCGGGGTAAAAGCGATTTCTCGAAGGCTACTCCGATGCTCAGATACAGCCTGGCCTGCGCCAGCTCGGCCATTTGCCGGGGGGTCGGCTCGAAGGTGTGAGGTTCCTGGCCCGGCTCCACCATGACCCCTACACTGGGGCGGCCGCCGGCGATGGCGTTCACGAAGAAGCGCTGAGGCAGGATGCTGACGAACACCTCGGGCGCCGCCCCGGCCGGCTCGGGCTGGGCCCCGGCGGCGGCGCTCAGAGGCTGGAGCAACAGCCAGGGCAGCAGAAATACACCCAGGAGGCCGATGCGGCGGCCTGTTCGCCTCATGGGTTTTCCTCCGGCGGACTCGTTTTCTCACCGCCGGTGGAACATACCAGATACAGGGCGTCGCAGTCCCGGCAGTGGCTCAGGTAGTGGTTTTCGGCAAAGATCTCCCAGTGTCTTTTCTGCTCCGGGGTCATGATTCCCGTTCCCTGGCAAAGGGGGCAGGCGTGGTCCAATGCGGACAGGATGGCCGCTCTGATGAAGGCCGAACGATTGGGAAGATTGCGAATCGCCTCGGCCAGTGAAGCCTCGGCCTTGAAGCTGATTACCTCGTCCTTATAGGTGCTCATGCTATTCTATTTCAACCTCCACTCGCAGGTAATACTTTGTAATATTTTAAACAAAATGAAGCGGTCTGGCAACCTTGATTAGTTTTTTCTATCGATCCTTTAGTGATCGAAACCCAGCTTCAAAATTTGTGACAGAGGCTCTGCTGTCGGTGTGGGTGCGATGTGGTATAGTGATAGCGGGAGGTATGGCATGAGTCAGAGAAACTCGACAGGAGCGGTTGTCGCGGCGCTCTTCGCGGTTGTGCTGGCGGCGGCGCTCGGCGGCTGTGCCACCACTTCAGCCGTAAAGTGCAGCGAACCGGGTCAGATTGTTTGGGACCGCGGCAGGGACCCCGAGCGGGATGCTCCCCGGTGGATCGACAATCCGAAAGCGGCGGCTCGCGAGGCCAGGGTGAGTAGATTCGACATTCCCGATAAGTACATTCTGTACACCGGGGTTTCCGAGGACAAGAACAACGAGCGCGGAGCGCGTTTCTCCGCAGTGGAGGATATGCTCAAGCGCTATGCTGTGTACCTTGAGCGGGAGCTGGATCGTATCCTGCCGGAGGCAGCAGAGGAAGCCGGGGTCGCGCTTCCCGATATCAACACGGCCCTCGGCGCGGATCTGGCGATGAGCTACCTGCCCAGGGAGCCGGTAGAGTCCGACATTATTCGCTCCTCCTGGACCGCCACCGGAACACGCTGCCCGGTGGAGAGCGGGGAGCCGGTATACCGGATCTACGTGCTCGGCGTGTTCGACCGGGACGTCCGCCGGGCTCATCTGCTGGAAGCGGCCAAGGAGACCTTAAAGTACGCCATCATCAGGGCCGAGCACAAGGAGCTGATTCTGCAAGAGGCGGAGAAGCTGGTAAAACGCCTGTAGGCGGGCTCCGTTTTCACATCGAGCCCGCGGCGGCCCGGGTTTTCAGGCCTGGGCTTTTTCTTATCAACGCCCTTACTTTTCGCAGCCGCTTTCCCGATTGGTTTGTGTTTCTGTGTTTAGGAATTTGACAAAACCGGTCATGTTCGTTAGACTTTCCGAGCAGATTCTAGTATTGATGCATCGATTTACTTTTCGATAAAAAATAACGTGTAGAGTTTGTCCTCGAAGGAGCTTTAAGGGAAATGACTGCTAAACCGGAAGTCGATCTCGATCTCGGTCCCGCGGAAGAAATCATGGATAGGATCGTTCAGTCCCGCCGTTCTGGGGATGTTCGGTTCACCGGGGACGACCTCATTCCCATACTTCAGGGGCTTCAGGAAGCTTACGGCTATCTGCCGCAGCCCGTACTTGCGTGGGTAAGTGAGCGCTCAGGCATTCCGACCAGTCGTATGTACGGGGTCATTACCTTTTTCGCCCAGTTTTACCTGGAGCCCCATGGCAGGCACACCGTTCGCTGCTGCCGAGGCACGGCCTGTCACGTGCGGGGCGGGAAAAAGGTAATTAACGAGGTAAAGAGCACTCTGGGGATCGATGACGGTGAGACCACTGAGGATATGCTATTCTCCCTGGAGACGGTGGCCTGTTTGGGCGCCTGTGCGCTCTCACCGGTAATGGTGGTGGATAACACGTACTACGGCAAAATGACTCCGCGACGTGCTACTCAGATTCTACAGCAGCTCACCAAGGAGGAGTAACGATGGTGCGAATCGATTCGGTTAAGGCTTTCGACAGACTGCGTGATCAAATCAAATCCCGAATCGATCCCAACAAAAAAACGATAACGATCTGTGGGGGAACGGGTTGTACAGCCTTCGGATCGCCAGGCGTCAGGGAGGCATTTGAGAGGGAAGTCGAAAAACGAGATCTTGCTGATGAGATCGCCGTTAAAGCTACCGGCTGTCATGGATTTTGCGAGAAGGGTCCGGTAGTCGTCATCCAGCCCAGCAAGGTGTTTTATCCCAGCGTCCAGGTGGAGGATGTCCCCCGGATTGTGGAAAAAACGGTGTTGAAGGATGAGATCATTGAAGAGCTGCTGTACGTCGATCCCGCAACCAGGCAGAAAATCGTCTACGACCACGAGGTGCCTTTCTACGCTAAACAACGGCGCCTGGTATTCCGCCTGAATGGTATTCTCGATCCCATCGATCTCGACGACTACATCGCCCACGACGGGTATCTGGCCATGGTCAAGGCACTTTCGGAAATGAGCTCCGAGCAGGTGATCGACGAGGTCCGGGAGGCCGGGCTGCGCGGGCGGGGCGGGGCGGGCTTCCTTACCGGTGTGAAGTGGGGCTTTTGTCGAAGAGCAGCGGGTGAGGAGAAGTACCTTATCTGTAACGCCGACGAGGGCGATCCCGGCGCCTTTATGGACCGCAGTGTGCTGGAGGGCACGCCGCATGCCGTGATTGAGGGCATGATCATTGCCGCTTACGCCATTGGCGCCTCGCGAGGCATCATTTATGTCCGCGCCGAGTATCCGCTGGCCGTGCGAAATGCGAGGATTGCGCTTCAGCAGTGCCGCGATGCAGGATTACTGGGAAAAAATATCCTCGGCTCGGGCTTCGACCTGGACATAGACGTACGGGAAGGAGCCGGGGCGTTCGTTTGCGGCGAGGAGACGGCATTGATCGCCTCTTTGGAAGGACAGCGCGGCATGCCCCGCCCGAGACCTCCTTTTCCGGCCCAGGAGGGGTACCGGGGTAAGCCCACGAACATCAACAACGTCGAGACCCTGGCGAATGTACCGCTTATTATTCTCCATGGGAAGGACTGGTACAGCTCGATCGGTACCGAGAGAAGCAAAGGCACCAAGATATTCGCTCTGGCCGGGAAGGTGAACAACACCGGCCTGGTGGAGGTGCCGATGGGCTCAACGCTGCGCCAGATCGTTTTTGATATAGGAGGAGGGATACCCAAGAACAGGCGCTTCAAGGCGGCGCAGATGGGCGGACCTTCCGGGGGATGCGTTCCGATGCGTTTCCTCGACCTGGCCATCGACTACGAATCGGTCAAGGAAATCGGCGCGATCATGGGCTCCGGCGGCCTTATTATCATGGACGAGAACACCTGTGTGGTGGATATCGCCCGCTTTTTCCTGGAGTTCGTACAGAAGGAATCCTGCGGTAAGTGCGTGCCCTGCCGCGTCGGTACGCGCCACATGCTAGATATACTGAATCGCATATGCGCAGGCGAAGGACGGGAGGGTGATATCGAACGGCTCGAGGAGCTTGGCCGGGCGGTGAAAGCCGCCTCACTCTGCGGCCTTGGCCAAACTGCTCCCAACCCCGTGCTGTCAACAATCAAATACTTCCGAGAGGAGTACGAAGAGCACATTCGACAGAAACGATGCCGCGCCTCGGTGTGCGAGGCTTTGGTGGAATCCCCATGTTCCCATGCCTGCCCGGCAGGCGTAAACGTACCCCAGTACCTGGGCCTGATCGCCGAAAACCGGCTCGAAGAGGCCGTTAATGTCATCCGCCGCCGCAATCCGTTCATCTCCGTTTGCGGACGGGTCTGCGATGCCCCCTGCGAGCGCCGCTGCCGAAGAACCGATGTGGACGAGCCTCTGGCGATCAGGTCGCTCAAACGGTATGCAGCCGATAATGTCGCCAATATCTCTTTGCCTTTGCTCTCTCCGGCCAAGGGGGCAAAGGAAGTGGCCATTGTGGGAAGCGGTCCCGCTGGCTTGAGTTGCGCCTACTTTTTGGCCCTGTTGGGCCGCTGTCCCGTCGTTTTCGAAGCTCTCCCGATTCCTGGCGGGATGCTCGCAGTAGGGATTCCTGAGTACCGCTTGCCCAAAAACAAGCTTAAGGAAGATATCGAGTTCATCCTTTCTCATGGCGTAGAGCTGCGCACCGGAGAGCGAATAGAAAATGTGAAAGCGCTTTTGGGGCAGGGGTATAAAGCGGTGTTTGTCGCTTCGGGGGCGCATACAGGCCGTCCGCTTGGTATCGAAGGTGAGGAGTTGGCAGCAGTGGTGGATTCTCTGCTTTTCTTGCGGCAACGCGCCCTGGGACTGGAGATCGCTTGCGGGAGACAGGTGGCGGTTATTGGCGGAGGCAATGCTGCGATCGATGCCGCCCGTTCTGCCCTTCGCCTCGGGGCTGCCAGGGTGTCGATCCTCTACCGCCGCAGCCGAGAAGAAATGCCTGCCTACGAGGATGAAATCCAGGCAGCTCTGGAGGAAGGCGTGGAGTTGCATGAGCTGGTAGCGCCGAAGCGTATTCTCGGCAAGAAGGGCAAAGTTTCCGGCATCGAGATGATTCGCATGCGTCTCGGTGATGCCGATGAAAGCGGGCGCCGTCGCCCGGTGGCAATCGAAGGAAGCGAGTTCATAGTCGATTGCGGCATGGTGATTCCGGCAATCGGCCAGCGCCCCTCTCTAGAAGCTGCGGACGGGGCTGTTGCGCTCAACCCCCGAGGAGGTATCGAAGCGGATCCCGTTACGGGGAAGACATCCGCAGCCGGTATATTCGCCGGGGGCGACTGCATTTCCGGCGGTGCCACGGTCATCGAGGCGATCGGGGCGGGACAAAAAGCGGCAGTGGCTATAGACCGCTTCCTGGGGGGAAGCGGTCTGCTGCCGGCGAATGTCGGCAGCAGCCTGCGGCGCCCGTCGGAGGAGGAAATAGAGAAGATTGTTCCTCGCGTTCAAGAGCCGGTGCTCTCCCTGGCGGATCGTGAGAGCAGTTTTGCGGAAGTGGTCTGTGGTCTGACGCCGGGGGCGGCCTGTCAGGAAGCGAGCCGCTGCCTTCGCTGCGATTTGGAACGGGCCGAATCGATGGAAGCAAGCAAAGGAAGTTAGCAATGTCCGAGATTCGACTGACGATAGACGGAAGACAGGTAAGCGCCCGGCCGGGGCAGACGATATTGCAGACGGCTCTGGCCGCGGGAATCTCCATACCTCATCTGTGTTACGATCAACGTCTCACCTCCACCGGCGCCTGCCGCCTCTGCCTTGTGGAGATCGCGGGCCAGCAGGGATTTCACACGGCCTGCACGAGAGCTGCCGAGCCGGGAATGACGGTGCACACCAATACGGAAGCCGTTCGGAGCCTGCGGCGGCTGATCCTCGAGCTCCTCCTGAGCGAGCATAAACTTAGCTGCACGACCTGCGACAGGGATGGAGACTGCCTGTTGCAGGATTATGCCTATGAGTACAGGATAGAGGAAAGCACGTTTCCCTCCGTTGGGAAGCAGCCGGGCGAAGACAACTACACCGCCGGGAACAAGGCCTTGGTATACGACCCCACCAAGTGCATACGCTGTCAGCGTTGCGTTAAAATCTGTGCCGAGGTCCAGGGAGTAGAAGCGCTTACGCTCAAAGGCCGTTCCGGGGAGGTGGAGGTGACCACCGGATTCGAAGTGGAGTTGAACGAATCGCCCTGTGAGCTTTGCGGGCAGTGTGTAAGCACCTGCCCGACAGGCGCGCTGTACGAGCGGGCGGCCGTCGGCCGGGGCAAGGCTAAAGATCTTTATAAGGTACGCACTACCTGCCCCTATTGCGGTGTCGGCTGCCAACTGGACCTGAATATAGGCAAGGCGACGGGCGGGATCGTTCGGGTGACCAGCGAGGCAGGCTGCCCGCCGAACGACGGCAACACCTGCGTCAAGGGCCGTTTTGGTATGGACTTTGTGGGCAAGCAGGATCGCCTTACCACACCGCTCATCAAAGTAAAAGGAACGTTTCGAGAGGCTTCCTGGGATGAAGCCTTGGATCTGGCAACAGCAAGATTTTCAGAGATTAAGGAGCGCTACGGATCCGATGCGCTGGCAGGCTTGAGCTCGGCTAAAGCCACCAACGAAGACAACTTCGTCATGCAAAAATTCACCCGGGCCGTTTTTAAGACGAATAATGTAGACCACTGTGCGCGCTTGTGCCATGCTTCCACGGTTGCAGGTCTGGCCCGGGCCTTCGGAAGCGGTGCCATGACGAACAGCATCGAAGAGATTCGCCGGGCACCCGTCATTTTTGTGATCGGCTCGAATACGACGGAATGCCATCCGGTGATCGGAATCCTGATCCGCCAGGCGGTAGAATCGGGTAATACCAGACTGATCGTCGCGGATCCACGCCGAATATCCCTCAGCAGCATCGCGGATACGTACCTGCAGCATCGTCCGGGAACGGATGTCGCCCTCGTCAACGGAATGATGAAGGTGATCCTGGAGGAAGGTCTGGTCAGTACGCAGTTCATCGAAGAACGCACAGAGGATTTTGCTGCTTTCCGGAAAGCGCTATCGGAGTGGTCCCCGGAAGTGGCCGCCAAGACAACCGGCGTTCCGGTCGAAGATATCCGCCGGGCCGCCCGGCTGTACGCTACTGCGGACAGCGCTTCCATCGTCTACTCCATGGGGATCACCCAGCATACAACCGGCACGGACAACGTGCTCTCCTTAGCCAATTTGGCCATGCTCACCGGCAACGTCGGCAAGGAGTGCTCAGGGGTGAATCCGCTGCGGGGCCAGAACAATGTCCAAGGCGCCTGCGATCTGGGGGCTTTACCGAACGTTTACAGCGGGTACCAGAGAGTGGATGACCAGGCGATAAGAGAGAAGTTCGAGAAAGCCTGGAAAACCGAGCTGTCAGACAAGCCCGGGTTGACCGTGGTGGAAATTATCAATGCTGCGGCGGAAAAGAAGGTCCGAGGGCTGTACATCATGGGTGAAAATCCCCTGCTGAGCGATCCGGATATCAACCATGTCCGCGAAGCCCTGGAAAAGCTCGATTTTCTGGTGGTGCAGGACATCTTTTTAAGCGAGACGGCGCAGCTCGCCGACATCGTGTTGCCCGCCACTTCCTTTGCCGAGAAAGACGGGACGTTTACCAACACGGAACGGCGAGTGCAGCGCGTTCGCAAAGCCCTGCAACCCCCCGGGGAAGCTCGAGAGGACTGGCGTATCCTGTGTGAGATGGCTTCGCGAATGGGCTACCCGATGAGCTACGCCGATGCTTCAGCCATTCAGCAGGAAATCGCCTCGCTCACGCCCATCTATGGAGGCATTTTCTACGATCGGATCGAGAAAGTCGGGCTGCAGTGGCCGTGTCCCACTCGAGACCACCCCGGAACGAAATTTCTGCATGAGAAGAGCTTTTCCCGGGGAAAGGGCAAGTTTCATGTGGTGCGATTCCTGCCCCCCAAGGAGCTTCCCGATGAGCAGTTTCCCTTCGTGTTCACCACGGGGCGGATGCTGCAGCACTGGCACACGGGAACCATGACCAGGCGCTGTGAGGTTCTCCATGACCTCGTTCCTGCCGGCACTCTTGAAATCAATCCCCGTGATGCTGAAGCAATCGGCGTGAGTGCGGGGGAGATGGTAGCCGTGCGTTCGCGGCGCGGCCAGATCGAAGTGCCCGTTAACCTCACCCAGCGAGTTACCGCCGGTACTCTTTTTCTGGCGTTTCACTTCAAGGAACATCCGGCCAACGCCTTGACCATCGCCGCACTTGACCCGGTGGCCAAGATCCCGGAGTTCAAAGCCTGTGCGGTCAGCGTAAGGAAGCTATAAAAAGAGTTTTTTCGAAGCCAGACCCTTGGGTCTTTCGGCCTGTTCTTCTACGAGTAAGCCTTGGTTTTAATTCTTTGCGGGTCTTAAAAATGCGCTCCAGTAGCTCATGCCCACGAACAGCGCTCCGCCGATGATATTGCCGATCGTGACCGGAAGCAGGTTTTTCCAGAGGAACGAGATCCAGCTCAGCGACTGCTCCGCGAAACCCGCCGGTGCGGCAAGCCCCAGCCAATCTTTTAAAAACAGACCCGTGGGGATAAAGTACATGTTGGCCACCGAGTGCTCGAAGCCCAGGGCGACGAAACCCATGATGGGGAAGAAAATGGCAAATATCTTGCCGATCGTCTGTCTGGCAGCCAGGGCCATCCACACGGCCAGGCAGACCAGCCAGTTGCAGCCGATCCCCCGCAACATGGCCTCGAGAAAGGTGAGGTTTACTTTTCCGTAGGCGATCTTCACCGCGGCAGCTCCCAAGGCGCCCTCACTGAGGCGCCAGAGCCCGGAATACACGAAAAGCAGGGCGATCAGGATGGAGCCGGCGAAATTCGCCAGGTAGACCAGTCCCCAGCGCTGGAGCATCCTCCCAAAAGTTATTTCCCGGGATATGGCGCTGGAGATCATCAGGTTGTTGCCTGTGAACAGCTCCGCCCCGGCGATGATCACCAGCATCAGACCCAGGCTGAACACCGCCCCGGTCATGAACTTGGTGAATCCCACACCGAGATGGGCGGCGAGATCGAAGGACACCGTGGAAGCCAGCATGCCGCCGAAGCCGATATAGGCTCCGGCCAGGATGCCCAGAACCAGCACGGAAAGCCAGGGCGAGGTGGTCTTTCCCACCCCAACTTTCTGGGCAACGGTCTCGGCGATGGTTTGCGGTGACTTGTCCTCTGTGCCGGGGATGGGAAAGCTGAGCGAGCGGGCTGCCCTTTCCACCGCCGCCTCGCTTTTGGCCTTCTCCTGGTCCTTTCGCTTGCTGGCTTTCTGCACCGCGGCGACGATCTCATCGGGGGTGAAGGGCTTGGCCACATAATCGATGGCGCCTCTCTTCATGGCTTCGGTAGCCCTCTCCAGGGCGGGAAAACCGGTGATCATGACAATTGCCGACTCGGGAGAACGTCTGTCCATCATCTCCACGGTGTCGATGCCGTCCAACTCCGGCATTCGCCAGTCGCAGAGGATCACGTCGAAGTGCGTTTCTGTGGCCAGCTCCAGGCCCTGCCGGGCGCTGTCGGTGGTCACCACCTCGTAGCCTTCGTCCGCGAAGATCCGCTGGACCGAATCCAGGACGATCCGCTCGTCATCGATCACCAGTATTCTTTTGTTCTTTTTTTCCGTATCGCTCACGTTCATGTCCTCATCGATATATTATCTTCCTGTTCCCGGTCTCACCAGATCTCCGCACCGAGCCGGCTCTCCAGCCAGCGTTTCTGCTCCGCTGTCAATTGGCCGATCTGGCTCTCGATCCACTGGATATCACCGGTCAGGATGGCCAGCTTCTCGGGGCCGGTAAGCTCGTAGTCCTGCAGGGCTTCCGCTCCGTAGTAGAAGAGGCTGGCAACGAACTCGCTGTCTACGGCCGCCCTCTCCAGCACCCTGATTACCTCGTCCTTGTGAATTAGCTCTTGCTTTTCCGGTTCCTCCCGGGCTGCCTTCTCCAAGACCTTCTTGATCGTGGTGAGCAGCATGTCCGGCGTGAAGGGCTTTTCAATGTAGTCTGAAGCTCCCAGCTTCATGGCCTGCACGGCCGACTGCACGGTGGCATAGCCCGTGAAGATCACCACCGGCAGGGTTGGCCTGGAGCGCTTGATGTCCCTCAGGATGCGCATTCCGCCGATTTCGGGCATACGGATGTCGGTCAGCACTAGGTCGTATTCCCGGCTCATGGCCCGCTCCAATCCCTCGCGGCTCGATTGGGCCGGGTCCACCTCGAAGTCCTCGGCTGTTAGGATCTTCTTCACGCTGTCCAGCACGATGCTCTCATCGTCTATCACCAGTACTTTTTTTCTTCCCATGTCCCTTTTCTCCCCGAGCCGGCCTCTGTATTCCCGCCTCAGCCGCCTTGTTCGTCTGTGCCCGTCGCCAGTGCTCTATCCACCGCCTCGATCAGCTCGTCCGGAGTGAATGGCTTGGCGATGAAATGGGTGGCTCCCATGCGCATGCCGCTGGAGATCGTCTCCGGCGTGGGATAACCGCTCATCACCAGGATGGGCAGATCCGGCCAGTTCTGCTTGACTTTGCCGATCAGGTATATGCCATCATACTCGGGCATAATCACATCGGCAAGGAGCAGGTCGAACTTTTCGCCCTCCAGGGCTTTCAGCGCCGCCTTGACGTTCGGAGTCGTTGTCGTCGTGTATCCTTCCGCTTCCAGGATGCGCCGGCAGCTCGACAGCACTACCCGGTCGTCGTCGACTACCAGGATGCTGCTCATCCGGTCCGTTCCTCCAGGGGAAGCCAGATAGTAAAGATGCTGCCCTCTCCCACAGAGCTCTGCACCCGGATGGTCCCGCCATGCCGTTCCACGATCCCCTGCGAGACCGACAGGCCCAGTCCGGTGCCCCGGCCTACTTCCTTGGTGCTGAAGAAAGGATCGAAGAGCTTGTCCAGGTGTTCGGCCGGGATTCCACAGCCCGTATCGGAGATCTCGATCTCGATGCCCTTGTGCTGGTCCGCCCCGGTGGCGTAGGCCAGACGGGTGTAGATGTTGATATGCCCGCCCTTTTCGGTGGCGTCGACGGCATTGATGATGATGTTGAGCAGCACGCTCTGGAACTGGCTGCGGTCCAGGGTCCGCAGGGGAATGTCCCTGCCCGGTTCGAAGCAGAAGATCACCCCCTTGACCAGGGCCTGGTTGGCTACCAGAGGTATGGTTTTTTCGATCAGATCGTTGATGTCAGTAGGCTCCGGCTCGATCTTGGTCTGTCGGGAAAAATCCAAAAGGCCCTTGACGATCCGCCGTACCCTCTCGGTGGAATCGGCGATGGTCTTCAGGTCATCCCGGACCTCTTCGTTGATATCCTGGCGGCGCAGCAGCATGTGGGTGAAGGTGAGAACCCCGGTTAGGGGATTGTTGATCTCGTGGGCCACCCCGGCGGCCAACCTGCCCACCGCTGCCTGCCTTTCCGACTGCAGCAGCTTCAGCTCACTCTCGGCTCGATGAGAGCGGTCTCTCTCCCGCAGGGAGGAGAGCATCTCCTGAAAAGTCTTCTGAAGCACCCCCAGCTCGCTGGGAGAGATCGGACCGATCTCCGGAGACAGGTCGCCGGCGGAAACCCGGCGGCTGACATTTATCAGGCGGTGCACCGGCTTCAGGATACGCTGGCTCAGGAGGTAGCCCATGACAACGGCCAGAATCATGCCCGCAGCCGTGATCAGCACGAACACCAGCAGGGTATTGCGGCGGATGTCGACGTACTTGGACTCCAGTACTCCCACATACAGGATACCGACGCGCTGTTGATAGATATCCACGATGGGCTCGTAGGCCGTGATGTACCAATCGTTGACCACGAATGCTCTGTCCGTCCAGGGCTTTCCCTCTCCAAGCACCTTGTCCCGAACCTCTTCGGAGACCCGGGTCCCTATAGCCCGCTCGCCCCGGGCAGTCATGACATTGGTGGCAATGCGCAGGTCCTGGAAAAAGATCGTAGCCGTGCCGATACTACGCTCCCGGTATACCTCGGCCCGGAAGACCGTTTCCCTGACCCGGTCTACGATCTGGGTGCTGCGGTTCAGCAGAACTCCCCCGTAGAGAGCTCCTATCAGAGTGTGCCCCTCGAAAAGAGGTACGGCGCAGCAGATGGTCATACCCGAGGGTTCCACGGTTTCGGCTCGCGGAGCGGCTCGCGGAGTTGGAATCAGCTCGATGCGAGCCTGTTCGGCCAAAGCCAGGTCCTCGGCCGCCAGGATCCGCCGGTCCAGAATCACCGTGCCGGACACGGTGGTTTTCCGTTCCAGGCAGAGCAGGGCGGCGGGATTCGCCGGTCCCTGGAGCGTGCCCTCTGTCTCCGGTTTTTGCACCGAGCTGAGGCGCAGCAGGGTCGCTCCGTCCGGGTCTACCAGGCCAGCGAAGTCCAGGTGGATTTCCCGGGCCAGCATGTTCAGCCGGCTGCCTATATAGGCGCGATCCCGCAGCCTGACGGCCTGGAGGCAGGTGTCCTCCTGCCCGGCGATCTGTAGGGCCAGGCGCATACGGGTCTCCATATTGTTGTATATCTCCCGGGCAGCGTTGAGGTCAAGGCGGATACGGTTGGTCGCCTCATTGAGGACAGACCTGTTCAGCAGCCGTCCGCCTACGATCAGTGACAGCCCCCCGACCAGGACACACACACCGAGAAAGCTGGAGATCAGGCGGAAACGGGTCGTGTAGATCACGGTCCTGTTAACGATAGATCGGAACACTTTCAGCTGTCAAGGAAGGATGTTGCGATCAAATTCACGATTAAGCCGGGCAGCGGCCGGGGGCTTTTGTCCGGTTCGAATAGCGCTTGGTCTGGACGGTCAGTCTGTCCCGGAGTTGGCCAGAGCAAACGTATTTGTGTCTGACGTCAACTATAGTCTTTTTGCGTAGATGTTCCTTAGCTTCCTTGTCGACCTGCTCACTTGATAGATGAATACTATCCTTGTGGGCATCCATCCCCCGCGACAAAAAACTCACTTTATTCAGCCATGTTGGTTTCCCCCCGATTTGTGGTATGGCTCGATTGTAAGCCACTCCACGTCTTTCAGGCAGGAGACCTACTCATATTATCTATTCGTTCAATTTTGTTGAAGAAAATCTTGAAGGTCGTTCCTTTGCCTTCTTCACTTTCTACTTCAATTGAGCCGCCATGTTGTTCTACCTTTGCCTTTACAATTGCAAGGCCTAAACCGGTTCCCATCTCGGAAACCGCCTTTGCATTTGAAGCCCTGAAAAACTCATTAAATAGCTTATCGTGTTCATCTTTTGGAATCCCTATTCCTGTGTCACTCACTTCGATTGCTATTTTTTTGTCCCTTTCAAACAGCCTGAGAACTACCTTCCCCCCTTCTGAGGAATATTTGATAGAGTTAGAGAGAAGATTTGTAAAAACGGACAGCAATTCTTCCTTGCTTCCATAGACTTGAGGCTCTCTAGTTTGAGTTTTTATCTCAATATCGATTCTCTTTTCCTTTGCCTGCGTCTCAAAGAATTTGACACTTTCCTGTAGTAGTTCATAAACATTAATGATGGTGTGTTTTAGTATAGATAATTCAGTTCTGCCCTTTGCCAGTGACAAAAGATCATCTACTAGTTCTGAGAGCATATGAGCGCGTATATCTATCCTTGAAATCATCTCTCTCTTTTCCTCATCAAGTTCCCCCACGTAACCTCCAAGCAGGGCCATGGCAATTGACCGAATAGAGCTCAAGGGAGATCTTAGTTCATGAGAGGTTTGAAGCATAAACCATGTTTTGGCTTCCACGAGACTCTTTAAATTCTCGTAAATCGAAACATGAGCGATCGAAAGGGATACGGCATTCGCAAGGTTTGAGAGAAAGGAAGTCATCTCTTGAGATAGCTTTTTGCCTTTTCGCTCATATACACAAATAGCACCCAAGGTTTTTTCCTTGACACCTATGGGAACACAAACTAGGGATTCAATTTCATCATTCACTTCAGGGAAATCTTTAATAAGAGCATCTTTTACGATAACCGGTTCGCCGGCCTTCAGCGACTTGGTATAGATATTATCCGAAACATCCAGCATATTGATCGGGATATTCTTTTTGATTCCCGTCAGACTTCTTATGCGCATTCTTCCGCTCTTTGGATCCAGCAGTTTGATAGAACATCCCTTTACCCCAACAACATCGACCACTATTCTAGTCGTTGCATCTAGAATCTCTTGAAGTTCCAGAGATCTTGTAGCATTTCTTATTGCTTCACAGAATCTCTTACACTGGTTGAATCTTTGCGCGAGCAGCTTGTGATATGAGCATCTTAAAACAGAATAACCTTCAAGAAATCCAAGGACGCCTGTACTGACAATAAGTATCCAGAAAAAAACCGTCCCCCGGTTTCCAGTAATATGTATGCGTACCAGGATCAGGAAAGCTAGGACAATGGGAACAAAAACAAGCCAAAGTACCCTGTAATCTCTACTTGTGCTCATTGCAACCTCCTAGTGTTAGTAAGAAGGTTCAATTCAGAACAGGCATTATCCCACTGCTCTAAAAGAATCCCTTAGCACAATGCGTCTCTAATGATAACGAAACTCATAATAGCGGTCAATGAAGCCGGTACGCTAATCTGGCCTCAAGTGATCTTGTGAATTGGCCTCGCCTTCATACACTGTCCCTCTCTGAAGAAGACAGCAGGTCTCCTACTGCAGAAAGCACGGTCTTTCCGGAAACACAGTTTTGAAAAAAGCAAAAATAATGGACTCGTAGAACTATCGCGGCCTCCTCCACCCGGTTCCCTCGGTGTGGTCGAGATCCTCATCGACAATCATCTATTGAGTCCCGCAAAACAACATGATCAGCCCGGAGGTGGCTCGCAGTGCAATGCGCCGGGCCTTATGCCGACGCAGCCAAAAAAAGCGTATTAACTGGCAGAAGATCGTACAATTCCTTGGAAAACGACTCCCCTCGGTCCACACAGTTCACTCCTGTCCAGAAGAGCGCTTCTGTGCCCCATACTTGAGGTAGGAGCCGTATGCGTTAGCAGCGCACGTACGGAGCTGCGCAGAGGGTGTCGGGTAACCGACATCCCTACTGCGACCTCAAAGACTCGATAGGAATCTATCTATTCCCTCCGACGCAGTTTTTGCATCGGCAATTGCCGTTACCGCATCAAGATTCAAATTAACGATATCTCCGCCGGCGAATATTTTAGAAATGGAAGTCATTCCATTTTCATCAACTTTTACTTTTCTCCTTTCAGTAAATTCAAGTCTATTAAACAATTTTTCGGGCATAAATGAGAAATCCGGTCTCTGACCAATGGCTTCAATAACCATATCTCCTTCAAGGAGCATCTGGTTTTCTTCATGAAAGGTAGGGGCAAATTTCCCCTGCTCATTAAACACCGATTTCACCTTCATACATTGAAGACCTTTTACATTACCTTTTTCATCAAGAACGACTTCCTTGGGGCCCCAGGCAGGGTTGAACTGCATCCCTTCCGCTTTGGCCTCTTCAATTTCCTCTTCTGTTGCCGGCATCTCATCCCAGTCTTCTAAAGACACCGTTTTGGTAATCACTTTCCCGTCCGGATATTGCATATTCTGTACTCGTAGCGCCTCCCTGGCCACATCCATGGCTACATTACCGCCACCTATTACAATGATGTCCCTGCCTACTTTGCTCCCTTTTCCTATTTTGTTGTTCCTGAGGAATTCCAGAGCAAGAATACACTTTTCGGAGTTCTTAACCCTGGTAGAGAGGCTTGTCGTGGTTCCTATCCCCAAATACACAGCGTCATAATCTCTCAGCAGGTCCTTAAACAAGATATCTTTCCCCACAACGGTATTGAACCTGAAATCGACTCCCAGTGAGGCTATATAGTTCACATCTTTGTCTATGCTTTCGATGGGAAGCCTGTAAAGAGGCGGACCTATCCTCATCATGCCTCCGCCACCGGGCAAGGCATCAAATACTTCGGTTTTATAACCCTTTAAAGTAAGGAAATAGGCCACAGATAACCCGCCCGGACCTGCTCCTATAACGGCGACCTTTTTACCGTTTGGTGGGGCAGGTTGAAGCTCTAGTGTTTTCTTATAGTCTTTGATGGTATCTGCGGCATACCTCTTCAACCATCTTACAGCTAAGGCCTCTCCCCTTATACTCAAAGAACAGGCCTTCTCGCAATGCTTCATGCATATCCTTCCACATATAGAAGGAATAGGATTATCCTCAAATATTTTTTTCAATGATTCTTCTGGTTTGTCCTCGTAAATTGCCCGTATGTAATCCGAAATTTTTAGATGCGCCGGGCAGGCGTCTTCACATAATTTGCACTCCAGGCATCGGGAAGCTTCTCTTTTAGCCTCTTCAT
>CAYMEK010000032.1:0-44786 GCA_964389305.1 uncultured Spirochaetaceae bacterium | reverse complement strand
GGTCAGCTCTCCGCCCTACAAGCACAGCTGCTACCTGGGCATCGATACGGCGGAGACCAAGCGGCTGATCGCCCATAGCAAGACCGTGGAGCAGATCCGGGGTTTTCTGGGAGCCGATTCTTTGGGATACCTGAGCGAGGAAGGAATGCTCGGGAACCCCCTGCTGGAAGGGGGCTTCTGCACCTACTGCTTCAACGGCCGCACCCGCATCTCTGCCCGCTGAAGCGGGGGCTGCCCCGGTCTGTTCAGCGAGATTGCGACAGAACTGAACCATTCAGATTATTTTTTCCTTGACCTTTTTTATTTCCTTTGATATATTTTCAAACATGAAATTATCAAATGATAATATAACCTACGAAAGAGCTTGGCGGAAGCTAAGAGAAATCAGCGAACCCGCCATGCTCATCGTAGCCCTGATTCATCTGGGAAAACTGCTGTTCGAGATAGGAGAAAAGCGGCTCTTCGGGCCTCTTGGCATGAGCGTGTACGAGTTCGAATCGCTTTTTATTATTTCAAACCATAAAGATCTCACACCAACGCTGCTCGCTCGCTATTCGCTTATGCAACCGGCAAGGATTACCAGGGTACTCGATAAACTGGAACAAAAAGACGCCATTGCCCGTAATCCAATCAAGGGCGACAGGCGTTCCTATAGCCTCTCTATTACGGGAAAAGGAGCGGAGTTGTACAGGCAGGCAGTAGAGCAGTTTAAACGGGCCGGACAGTCCATTGAGAAGGATCTGGGTTCGGAGAAAATCACACTCCTAGGCAAGTTAGTCACAGGCTTTATTGACCAGTTGGGAGGTTGACGCTGTGAAAACACTGGTTTTTTTGGGCAGTCCTCGAGGAAAGAAATCTTCCTCATATCATGTAGCCGAACACTTCATTACCGGGCTGAAAAACTCCGGTTGCCGCACAGAAGAGATTCTGGTTCGGGATCTTACGATTAATCCCTGTCGGGGCTGTTTTACCTGTTGGGCAGGCACACCGGGACGCTGCAGCCAAAGAGATGATATGGATAGGATACTGCCGAAGATAGAAGCGGCAGAACTGGTGGTCTATGCTTTCCCGCTGTACATCTACAGTACACCGGGGATCGTGAAGAATCTGTTGGACAGGCAGCTACCGCTGGTAAAGCCGGACCTCGTGGAAGAAAACGGCATTACCGGACATCCTTCCAGAAATCCGAACCGGAAGAACAAGGTTTTTCTAATCTCGGTCGCTGGCTTCCCCGAGCGCTCTCATTTCGATGCTCTTGTGAGCGTCTTCGAGAAAACCTTCAAATCAGAGAACAACAAATTCATTGGAAGCATACTCATAGGCGGTGCCGAACCCATGCATCTCGACGACATGCAGGCAGCCTACACGGATCTTTATAAGCTGGTGGAGAAAGCCGGTTATGAGGTGGAAAAAAACGGGACCATGACCGAGGAGACAAATCGGGCAATCATAGCGCTCACTTCGTATTCCAAACAGGAATCGGCCAGATTTCGTGAAATGGGTAATCAATACTGGCAAAGCTTCAAGCCTCTTGCAAATAGAGCGGTGGAAATAAGTAGTCAGGCTAAAGAACTCAAGCTTGATTCGGGAGGGGTGAAATCATTTTTGGCCGGTATGGCCCTTCAGTACGATCCTGCAGTAATGCCGGGTTTTGAGGGCGGTATTCAATTCAGGTTGGACAACTGCTCCTATTTCCTGGCTATAAAGAACAACACCTGCCGGGCTTATGAGGGACAGACGTGCGGTCCTACGACGACCATCAGCACGACGGCGCAGACATGGATAGATATCGCTACGGGCAAACTAGAAGGACAGAAGGCTGTCTTGAATGGAGAAATGAAGATAGACGGAGAGCTGGGTTTGCTCCTGAAAATGGGGCAGTTGTTTGGAAGAAAAAACAGTAAAAATCACAGTAACGGTGGTGGGGACAAAAGCAAGACCGAGAAGATCCCGGAGCACAGAGGGCCGATAAGGATTCCTGGAATGCTCTGGCTGAACGTAATGTTCGTTCCCTGGATCGTGAAATGGATCTGGGGAAGCTTGAGCACAAGCGCCGTTCCTCTGATAAGCGCGGCCGGCCTGGCTCTGGTTATTTTCATCTATCACCTCTTTACCAACAGGCCTACTCTTTTTGAGGTTGGAACTGTGCTTTATTTGGTATTTGCGGCCCTGTTGAAATTGTCGGGTATAGAGTTTTTTACGGACAGGGCTTTTTTCTTTGACAACCTGTTTCTAAGCGGTCTCTGGCTCGGATCCTTGATAACTGCCTTTACCCTTACGGGGGAGTATTCCCGCTACATGCTGCCTAAAGCTCTCTGGAACAGCCATGTCTTTATAAAAACGAATCAAATCATCTGCGGCGTATGGGGTTTGTATTTCATGCTCTGCGCCCTGTTTGGTTTCCTTACATTTAACGGTCTGGGTCAGGAATTGTTCTGGCGAGTATTGAGTTATCTCCTGCTTGTACCCATGTTTGTTTTTACCAGCGTTTTTCAGAAGGTACATCCCAAGAAGCTCATGACCCAGAATGCGGGATAAACTCAGAAAGTAAGGCCGTCTAATCTATACGTTTTACTCCAGTTCAATGTAGTGTCCGAAAATCCAGCCTGCGGGGTTTTCGATCCTGTACCAGTAGTCGCGCGCTCCCTCTACTTCTCCGCAGAGCGCCTACACGCCGACGATCGGCGCTGCGGCGCCGCATTGCGAGCATTGGCCGTCCCCGATTCCCGTGATCGAGACCGAGTAACCGCGGCGGCGGACCAGGAGGTTGCCACAGCTCGCGCAGCGGGTGTCCGACTCCTCCCCGCCAATGTTTCCCAGGTACACGTACCTCAGGTGCCGGCGGGCCGTTTCGGCCAGCCGGCGCAGGACGCCGGGCGGGGTTGGCGGCAGCGTGTACTTGTACTGCGGATAGTAGGCGGACAGATGGTAGGGGATGTCCGGGCTCAAGGCGGCTAGGAAACGGGCTATGGACTCGATCTCCTCCTCGCCGTCGTTCTTGGTTGGAATTACCAGGGTAGTCACCTCTAGCTCGGTCCTGCCGTGGGCCTGGGTGATGAACCGCTTGACCTCCTCCAGCCGGCCGCCGATCTCCTTCTTGTAGAACTCCGGGTTGAAGGTCTTCAGGTCGATGTTGGCGGCGTCCAGCAGCTCGAGCAGCTTTTCGGCCGGCTCCCGGTTGACGTAGCCGTTGGAAACCAGCACGTTTTTCAAGCCCTTCTTCCGGGCCAGGGCGGCCGTGTCCAGGACGTACTCCAGGTGAACCAGCGGCTCGGAGTAGGTGTAGGCGATGCCGAAGGAACCTCGCTGCAGACAGAGATCCACCAGGTCCTCCGGGCTGACGTACTCGGTGGGGTAGGAGGTGTCATGGGCGATGTGGTGGTTCTGGCAGAACGGGCATTGGAAGGAACAGCCTACGAACCCGATGGATAGGATCTGCCTGCCGGGATAAAAGTGATACAGGGGTTTCTTCTCGATCGGATCGTCGGCCAGGGCGGACAGCCTGCCGTAGAATGGAAGGTCAAGCTTCCCGTCCCGGTTGAAGCGCACCAGGCAGATTCCGTGGCGCCCGGGGGCGATCAGGCAGGCATGGGGGCAGAGGCGGCATTGAACCTTGCCCTCGGCGGTCGTTTCGTAAAATCGGGGCTCCATATCCTTAACTCTACTGTCTGCTTTGACAACGTTCAATACAGAAATTACATTGAACCATGGAATGATACGCTACGATTGGAGAACCGATTCCCGCAGCGGGCTGGCGGTAGATTCCCGCAGCGGCGCCCGCCTCGATCCGGCGACCGGGTCTACCGTAGAAAGCCAGGGCGGCCTCCTGGTTGCCCACCTGAAGGGAGCCCCGTACGACCGGGGGCTTGCTCACGGCCGGTTGCTGCGCGAGGAGATAGTAAGCTCGAAGATTGCTCCCTATTTCTCCCGCTTTCTCTCTCAGCTCTACCACAGCTCGTCCGCCGCCAAGGTCCTGCCGTCGCTGCTCAGGCAGTTTGCCGGCGAGCTGCTGGAGTGGTGGTACTACGCGCCCCTTGAGAGACTGATGCTGCAGGAGACCCGGGAGGAGCTGTTCGGGGTTGCAGAGGCCGCGGGCCTGGACCGGAATGAGGTCCTGCGGGCCGCGCTGGCGCCGGATGTCATGGAGCAACTGGCCGCCGGTTTCCTGCAGGGCGGCAAGCAGGCTCTCGGCAGCTACTACCTGGGAGGATGCAGCGCCGTGTACGTTCGCAACACAGCTCTGCGAAACAGGGGGCCTTCCCTGCTGGCCCGCAACATGGATTTCCCCGGGGCTCTGGTCTGGAAGCATCCCCTGGTGGCGTTCACCCATCCGGAGGAAGAGATCGAGGTGATGGTGCGAAGCGCCGAAGGGCGGTTCCGGAAGGAGCGCAAGAGGAAGCAACCCTACGTGTGCATAGCCGCGGCCGGTTTTCCAGGCTTCGGTCTGACCGGGATGAGCGCCTCCGGCCTGGCCTTTGGCACCTTTGTCTGCCTGTCGAAGAACGTGTCCCGCAGAGCTCTGCCCACTCTGGATTTCAACCATTACCTGTTCACGCGCTGCGAGTCCATGGAAGGCCTGATCCGCCTGCTGGAGACGGAGAAGCTGACCTGCGCCTCCCCTCACACCGCCCTGTTTGCCGATGCCGTGCAGGCGGTCTCCGTGGAGGTGGATGGGCGGGAAAGTGCGGCGCGCACCATGCCCATAAGCTTCGATTCCCACGTTCAGACCAATCATTTCCTCAATCCGAGGCTAAAGCGAAGGGAGATGGAGTTTCCTTTGGAGCGAGAGTACACGATCGGCCGCTTCCGCCTGCTCCAGGACGCTGTGGATGAGAACTATGGTCGGCTCGATGTTCAGCGGCTGGTCGACATCATCTCCTGCAACCTGGACCGCTTGTCCGGAACGACCCGGTTGCTGGGAGATTTTCCGGGTCAGGCCCTTACCCTGACCAGCGTGGTTTTCGAGCCGCAGACCGGAAACTTTTGGGTGGCTTCCGGCCAACCGCCGGCGGTCTGTTACAATCGCTACCGGGGCTTCAATCTCCACCGGGAGATTGCGGGGGATGGCGGTCGGCGGCTGCCGTCCTATACCCGTTCAGCCGTGCCGGTCCTGCGCGGTACCCGTCTGAGCCCCATCGGGGAGCGGGCGAAGAAGAGCCTGCGTTACCTGACGCTTTCCCAGGAAGAGCTGAAGCTGGGCAAGGTCGGCGCCGCTATCAGGGACCTGGAGACGGCTTGCTCGCTTCACTTCGATCCGGCATACCAATATATCCTGGGGATTCTGCACCTCCTGAACTTCGAGGCCGAGAGAGCCCTGGCTCTGTTCAGCAAGGTGAAGAAAGAGTTCGCCTTTCCGCCGGTGAAGGCCGATGCCCTGCTGCTATGGGAGGGGAGATGCCTCGACGTTTTGGGGAGGCGGGCGGAGGCCAGGGAACGCTATAAAGCGGCGTTGAGGCGGGGAGGGCTCCTTCCCGAGCTGAGGAAGGAGGTTAGACGTTCTCTCCGGCGCCCGTTCAGCCTCTCGAGGATGCCCAGGACCGTCGAATACTACCTTATGGGACCCATGAGCTTCGGCTAGGCAACCTTTCTCAGATGCCCCGTTTCTTATCCAGCTCGGGGAATATTTTTCTAAGCCAGGTCGAGCGGTCACGGTACACCTGAGCCATAAAGCCCAGGATGGCCGAACTGATTAGGCCTACTATTAAAAACGGCGGCGCCAGCAGCCAGGAGGCCTCCCCGAATATGAGGAAGCGGGCCAGGGAAAGTTGAGCCAGGTTGCTGGCCAGGGCGCCGAGAATGCTCACCCCGACCAGTGAGGCGCTGCCGCGGAGTGCCCGGCGCGCTGCCAGCATCACCAGGCCGCTGGCCAGTGATCCTGAGAGGGAGAACAGGAAGACGAAAGAGAACAGGCTCCCCTGGATAAGAGACTGGCCCAGGATCTTGAGGGCGAGCAGGAGAAAGTAGTGGGTAACCGGCAACACATCCAGAGCGACTAGGAGCGGGAGGTTGGCCAGACCGATGCGCATAAACGGCAGGGGCTTGGGGATGACGTACTCGATCGAAGCCAGGAACAGGCAGACGGCCGCTCCCAGAGCTACGATCCTTTCCTTTTCCGAAGAGCTACCGGCTGATGGCATCGGGCTGGTTTGTACCCCGCCCTCTAATAGTGATGAGCACCCGGTTGGGCAGACAGGCGATCCACTGTCCGGGCTTCTCGATGCGGCCCGTTTTTATACATAATTTTTCAGGGCAGGGTGAGGATAGGACCCGAACCGTTCCCTCCTCGATCCGGACCACCGTCTCTCCCAGCGGCCCGGCTATGCTGACCGTCTGCTCCTGATCCAGAGGATACACCCAACGTCCCTCCACTCCTGAGATCGTGATCTGCGAGCTTGAGGAGGTGCCCGAATATACCTGTGCGGAAATCAGGGCTATCACCGAGAGGGCGAAAAAAAAGATGAGATAGTCAATAGCTTTTATCTTTATGGGGAAACGAGCCATAGCCTTCATGTCCCGGCCCGGCAGGACTAAAGCAGTTTCTCTTTCAGGGCTTCGACCTTATCCGTCCTCTCCCAGGAAAAGTTATCTCTGCCGAAATGACCGTAGGCGGCGGTCTCCTGAAAGATAGGCTTCTGCAGGTCGAGGGATTCGATAATACCGCCGGGAGTAGGGTCGAATAGCTCGCTGATGGCCCTTTCGATCTTTTCTTCAGACACCTTTGCAGTTCCAAAGGCGGACACGAAAAACGAGACCGGTTTGGCCACCCCGATGGCGTAGGCCAGCTCTACCTCACACTTCTCGCATAGTCCCGCGGCCACGATGTTCTTGGCAATATAGCGGGCCATGTACGAGGCTGAACGGTCTACTTTGGTGGGGTCCTTGCCGGAGAAGGCACCGCCGCCGTGGCGGGCCATTCCACCATAGGTGTCCACGATGATCTTGCGGCCGGTCAGACCTGTGTCGCCGTGAGGGCCCCCGATTACAAAGCGGCCGGTGGGATTGATGTGATAGGTCACTTTCCCCGAAAGCATTTCCAACGGGATCGCTTTTTTGATGATTTCCTCGACGAATGCTTCCCGCAGCTCTTCGTAGCCCACATCTTCCGAATGCTGGTGAGACAGCACCACGGTGCTGACCTCTGCGGGTTTGCCCTCCCGGTAGCGTACCGAAACCTGGCACTTGCCATCAGGGCGCATGAAGGGCAGAATGCCCCGCTTTCGTACCTGGGCGGCCCGCATCATGATCCGATGGGCGTACTGGATGGGAGCCGGCATCAGCTCGGGCGTTTCGCGGCAGGCGTAACCGAACATCATTCCCTGGTCGCCGGCGCCCAGCTCTTTCTTGCCCTCTCCCCTATCCACGCCCTGGGCGATATCGGGAGATTGCTCGTGAATGCTGGAGATCACCGAGCAGGACTGGTAGTCGATTCCGTAGGAAGGGTCGTCATAGCCTATCGACTTGAGCACACCCCGTACAATCCGCTGCAGATCGATGTAGCCGCGGGTGGTGATTTCCCCGCCCACCAGCACCAGGCCCGTGGTGGTAAAGCTCTCGCAGGCGACCCGCGAATCGGGATCCTGGGCCAGGGCGCTGTCCAGTACCGCGTCAGAGACCTGGTCGCAGATCTTGTCCGGATGTCCCTCGCCGACACTCTCGGATGTAAAAATAAATTCTCCTCGTTCCTTCACGCGTTCCTCCAGTCAGGTTGATTCGTTTACCAGCGATATCGGCTGTCCGGTGGCCTCCAGCACGTTCAACCACAGCGAGTCCTCGGGGGACAGGCGCTTACGCCGCGAGGTGGCCAGCTTGAACGGGAGATGGGTGATCTCATCATTCCAGCAGCCGACCAGCATACCCGTTTTGCCCGCCATTCCCGCGTGTACGGCGTTCTGCGCTAGCTGCATGCAGTAGATTGAATCGTGGGCATTGGCCGGCACGGAGCGCACCATATAGCTGGGATCTATATATTTGATATTGACGTACAGATCGGTGTGTTTCTTGAAATGTTTTTTAATTTCCCTGGTGAGAAATATGCCGATGTCTCCGAGAACCGGGTTGCCCGATTCGTCCTTGCGATCGGCTCCCGCCTCCACGTACTGCTGGCCCGCTCCTTCGGCCACGATGATGACCGCATGGTTGCGGTTGCGAAGGCGCTGCTCCAGGACCGTGAACAGCCCTTTCGGTCCCTCCAGGTCGAAGGGGACTTCAGGAATCAGAACGTAGTTCACCTCGTTCAAGGCTAGGGCGGCATTGGCGGCGATGAATCCGGACATCCTGCCCATGACCTTCACCAGACCTACGCCGAAAGGAGCGCCGCGGGCCTCGGTGTGGGCGGCGCGAATCGCCTCGGCGGCGACGGCGAAGGCCGTTTCCAGTCCGAAGGTCTTCTTCACGAAGGAGATGTCATTATCGATGGTTTTGGGAATCCCCACCACACCGATCTTCAATCCCCGACGGCTGATCTCTTCGTAGATCGCCTGGGAGCCCCGCAGGGTGCCGTCGCCGCCGATGGTGAACAGCAGACTGACGTTCATCCGCTCCAGGCAATCCACGATCTCGCCGACGTCCTGCGGTCCCCTGGAAGAGGATAGAATGCTGCCTCCTTTTTCGTGGATATCGTCGACCTCCCGGGGCGTCAGCAGCAGCGCCTCGTGACCGTATTTCGGGATGAAGCCTTGGAATCCGTACCTGATGCCGTAGATCGTGCGCACCCCATAGCGGTAGTGCAGCTCCATCACCAGCGACCGGATCACATTGTTGATGCCGGGGCACAGGCCGCCGCAGGTAACGATGGCGGTCCTGGTCTTGGCCGGGTCGAAGTAGATCATATTACGGGGCCCGGCTTTCTCAAAGGCCGGCACCTGTTCCCCTTTACGCACCCTCGCAACTACCCGTTCCCCGTCCAGCTCCAGGAGAACGCTCTCCCTATCGCTGCAGTAGTTGACGATATTGTCCCCGTACTCCGTAGACAGGCCGAGGGGAGAGGCAATAGCCGGCTGTCCCAGGCTGTCTATCCGCAAATCTTCGGGTTTCAGTTCTAAATCTTCCATACCGGTGTCAATCCCATTTTATCCTTGACCTCCAGAATCGTCTGGCCGCTCACCTGGCGGCAGATCTCGGCGTTTCGGTCGAGAGTATCTCTTACCTCTTTACTCCTGCCTTCCAGGTCGTGGTAACGTTCCTGGATGGGTTCAAGGACCTTCATCAGGTTGTCCAGGAGCCTACGCTTGCAGTCCAGACAGCCGATGGCGGCGGTACGGCAGCCTTGAGCCACATAATCGCCCAGCTCCGGTTCCGCGGTAACCAGGTTGTGATACCAGTAGATATTGCATATTTCCGGTGTACCCGGATCGCTGCGCTTAACCCTGGCCGGATCCGTCGGGGCCGGCGCCAGCTTGGCCCACAGCTCATCTCTGGTTTCCAGAAGCCCGAGGTAGTTCTCTCTGCTCTTGCTCATTTTGGAACCACCGTCAAGACCCATGATGCGCGGCGTGGAGGTCAGCTCGGCCTGGCATTCGGGGAACGTGTCTCCGAAGCGGGCGTTGAAACGCCGGGCTACCTCACGGGTGAACTCGACGTGCTGGACCTGGTCCTCTCCCACGGGAACGACCTCGCCCTTGTAGATCAGTATATCGGCGGCCTGAAGAACCGGGTAGTCGAGAAGCCCGATGTTTACATTGCCGCGGTGCTGGGCGGCTTTTTCCTTGAATTGAGTCATTCGCTCCAGCTCGCCCAGTGGAGTCACGGTGTTGAAGAACCAGGTCAGCTCGGCGTGGCCCGGGATTTCGGACTGGACAAACAGTATGGTCTTTTCCAGGTCGATTCCACAGGCATACAGCTCGAGGGCGAGCTCAAACACGTTTTCCCTCATCTCCCGGGGCTCGTAGGTTACCGTGGTGGCATGCAGGTCGACCACAGAGATATAGGAGCGGTATTTGTACTGAAGCTCGACCCAGTTGCGGATTGCTCCGAAGTAATTGCCGATGTGGAGTAAGCCGGTAGGTTGAATGCCTGTAAAGAGGACCTTCACATTGCTCTCCTGCTGTGCTACTAATGAAAAGAGAAACTCAAGCTCGTAGCAGTCGTACTATATCGTACTATATGTAAAGCGTAGCTGAGGGAATGTCAAGCTGCGTGGGATAACGGCCTAGCAAACGTTGCTTTCGATTGCGAAGAGCAAGATCGTCAGACAAGGAGTGCAAGATAGTGTCCTTGCAGCGCAAGATCGCTGTACGCGAGGGTAGGGCCATGGTTCGGGTGCGCAGCCTGAAGACTCGGGAGCTGGCCACCATCGGCGTGTGCCCGGCCTGCTGGAATATCAGGGAGCGCAGGAGAGATCTGCTCATTCGGCTCAAGAAGATGGAGCTCGAAGTCGTACACCGCGACGATCTCCTGGACGGCGTGTACCGGCCCGGCCGGCAGCACGCCCCGGGGTGCAGGTACTCCGCTCTCCATCCCGATCCCTGGAAACGCTTCGAGGCGGAAATAAACAGGTACAGAAAATAGCTCGCCGGCGAGCAAGACCGGGAACCGAAGCCGGGCTGCCCGTAAGGCGGCAGCTGCCGGAAAAGCGGCAGGCTGATTACCGGTTCAGGATGAGCCCTAATCTTCCTCTCTGGGTGCGGCGGCCAGTGCCGTCTTCAGCTCCCGTTGTGATCTGCTCTGGATATACTCGAACAACTTGTGGTGCCCGCCTGTTTCGAAAGACCTGAACTGCAGGCCGATTTCCTCCTTGTTGCGGGTGACCCGGGCGCTGATATTGAGGAGCTGGTCCCCGGCCCGCAAGGTACAGGTGGGTATCAGGTCATCGCGTTTAAGGTCTGCCGTCAGGGAAGGGTCGTAGGGCCGGAAGCTGGCCCCACGGATCGAAATTTCCACCAGCGAGCCGGTAACCAGGGCCAGGGTACGTGGATGGCTGAAGATGAGCGTCAGGCTGTCGATTTCGGAGGGGATCACCCGGTGAAACCGGCGTTTGTCTTTCATCGACCGGTAACGCCTGTACAGCTGTTCGAGCTGGTGCATCTGTTGTTTTTCGCTCAGACCGGCGTCGATGATCCCGTTGATACCGAGATGGCTGGCTTTGGCCGCCTCTTCAAATGGGGGGTCCTTGACCAGAATGACGAATACACTTTGCTCCTTGGACCGTCGCTCCCGCAGCAGCTTGAGAACCGGCTTCCAGTGGCGGGGAAAATCCTGGGCGTTGAAGATTACCATTTCCGGGGCTATTTCATCGAGGTTGTCGATTACCTTGACCGGATCACTATAAAAAACGATCTCGAATCCCAGTGGATTGAGATGATAGACAACGAGGTCCTTGAGATCCTCTCGCTGGGCCACGACCAGCAGCTTCATTCACTCCGTTCCCAGGTTGACGATTTCATAGTCGGTGATGACCCATATGTTATCATGTCTTTCCAGGGAATAGGTATACCTCTTCACTTCTGTATAATCCTGGTACCGGAACCTCTCGATCACCACTACACTGGCTTCGAAGGGGGTGTAGGTGGTTTGGAGGATTTCGTAAGTGGCCGGAATTACCAGGATGTCCTCGTCGACGGTCTCCTCGCGCAGCTGCTCCTTGTAGCGCGCCAGCGCGGCCCGCCGGTTCTCTTCGGACATCCTGCGGTAAGCCCGGGCCCGGCCCGGGTTTTTCAGGTAAAGGCTTTCCAGATCGAGATACAGGAAGAACTTTTCCCACTGGCTCCTCTGTCGAGCACTGAGCATGTAATCCACTACCTCGTCCGGCGGGAGAGGTTCTCGCTGGATCAGCATGCCCGTCTCCGCCTCGATCATGGCCCGCTCCTCGGCAAATACCACCGCCGGCCGGATATTGAGAGTCAGGATATTGGAGCGTATCGGTTCGGCTCCGCCTCTCAGGTTGAGCTCGGGGTAGAACAGACCCTGGATTGTATACAGCCCTGCTTCAGGTATAGCCACGAAGTCGGGAAGTGAAACTACGACGCCGTACTTCTCTCCCGGTTCCAGGCTGATCTCCCTGTAGAACACAGGTTGATTCCTCGTACGGGATCTGGTAAATTCTTGAGAATGGTCGAGAAGGATATTTGTAGGGGTGGCGACCTCGAAGTCGAAATTGTACACCCTTTCGTCGGCCATTTGGAAGCGGTAGGTCTCGCTGGAGTCGTTGGTCAGTACGACCTCCAGAAGGACCGGATGGTCCGGGTCCTGTAGATAGTAGATGCGTTTTTCGTAGAAGCGGATGTTGAAGCTTACGGCTTCGGCACCGGCCTGTAGACAGATCTGAGAAGAAAAAACGAGCGACAGAATCGCTGCGATTCGTTTCGACCGTGACACCGGCTATACTCCCCCGTTCCCTTATTATCTTCGGTAAATCCTATGATATCCTTATTAATTAATCAGCTGGCCGGCAAGCTTGAAGAATACGGTCCCTTCCGGGAGCTGCGCAGAAGACTCCACAGCGAAATTTTCCCGATAGAGGTAGAAGGAGTTCAGGGCGGGTTTCTATCCTTTCTAGCCGGCCGGATCCATGGCGAGATCCCGGGCGCCACCCTGCTCGTGGTTCCTACCGAGCAGGAGGCAAAGGAGGTCTCGGCGGATCTGGCTGTTTTGGCACCCGGCAGCGAGGTCCTTCAATTCCCCTGGTGGGGTACATTGCCTTATGGACAGGGACACCCCCTGCCGGCCGTGCACGGCCTGCGCGCCTACGTTCTCAGCCGGCTGCACGCGGGCGCCAGGACCTTGGTGGTGACCTCCCTGCGCGCCCTGCTTACGCCATTGCCCGATCCTCGGGAGTTTTTGGAATCAACGATCGTCTTGAGGATCGGAGACAGCCTCGATCCGCTGGAGCTGGCCGCGAAGCTTGCCGGTCTGGGCTACTTGCGGGTGCCCCGGGTCAGCCTGCATGGGGAGTTCGCAGTCAGAGGCGAGGTGATAGACCTCTATCCCTACGGCAGCGAGGAGGCCGTGCGTGTGCTGCTCGATATCGACAGGATTTCCCAGATCCGGCAATTCGATCCGATCAGCCAGGCTTCATCGGCTGCGTTGAAAGAGCTGCTGCTGCCGCCGACCCGAGAAGTGATCTTTGACGAGCAGCATCTGAGCCATCTGGCCGGAAGCCTGGTTTCGGCCTGCGGGAATGAGTCACGACGGGAAGTCGAGGAGAAGATCCACGAGCTGCGCCTGAATCCGGATGCAGGGGGCAGCGAATATCTCCTTCCCCTTTGTTTCAAGAAATCATTTTCCCTCCTGGATTACCTACCCGGCGCTTCCCTGTTGCTGGCGGTGGATTCTGAGGGACTCGAAGCGGGTTCAGCGGTGCTGCGCAAGGAGTACCTCGAGCTGTACAGGAAAGCGAAGCTGAATGACGGCTGCCCTCCGCCGCCGCGCCGGCTTTTGCTCGACTTCGCTTCGCTGCGGCGCTCCTTCCCGCGGGTGCTGCAGGTGCACTCTTTGAAAGGAGGAGCCGGTGACGCGGGGGGCCCGCGCGGACGGACCGTGCAGGCCGAGACCGAGGATAAAGAATCCGAGCAGGGCGGAGACAGGCAAGGGGTGGCGGTACGGCGCGCGGAATGGAAGGAGGAAGCCGGGCAGGCCGGGGATCGGGAGCGCCTGCGTATGGGCTGCGATCCGCCTCGCTCCTTCTTCGGCAATATCTCTTTCTTCAAGCAGGAGCTTGGCGGCCTGCTGGACATCGGCTACAGGATCTTCGTGTTCGCCGAATATGCCCATCAGGCCGAACGGCTGCAACATCTGCTCAGAGATCTGGAGGTGACGATCCTTCCTCAAGGAATATCCAGGGGTTTTTCCCTTCCCGCTTTCCAGCTAATGGTGATCGAGGAAAACGAGATCTTCGGCCGCAAGAGGCGCATTCCCCGCTCCGTAGCCACAGCCAGGAGCCAGGCCATCGACTCTTTCGTGGATCTGAGCCCGGGAGATTACGTGGTGCACCTTCAGTACGGAATCGGCTTGTTCAACGGCATCCAGCGTATCAGGGCGGCAGGGCACGAGCGGGACTACATCAGCCTGGAGTACGATGCGGGTGAGAAAGTGTTCCTGCCCATAGAGCAGGTCAATCTGGTGCAGCGTTACATCGGTCAAGAGGGCAAGCGGCCCAGGCTGGACAAGCTGGGCGGCAAGAGCTGGCAGAGCAAGAAAGACCGCGTCCGGCGTTCGGTGGAAGACATGGCCCGGCGCCTGGTCTCCCTATACTCAGCTCGAGCCACGGTAAAGGGATACGCCTTTCCATCTGATACCGACTGGCAGAGCGAGTTCGAAGCCCACTTTCCCTATCAGGAGACCGAGGACCAGCTCAGGGCGATCGAGGAGGTAAAGCTCGACATGGAAAGCGCCCAGCCCATGGACAGGTTGATCTGCGGAGACGTGGGCTATGGAAAGACCGAGGTGGCGCTGCGGGCGGCCTTCAAAGCGGTGATGGGAGGCAAGCAGGTCGCGTTTCTGGCTCCCACGACCATACTGGCCGAGCAGCACTACGAGACCTTCCGGGAGCGTTTTTCCGGCTATCCGGTGACCATCGATATGCTTTCCCGGTTCATCAAGCCTGCTGGACAAAAGCGGATTGCAGGCTCCCTGAGTGAAGGCTCCACGGATATTGCGATAGGCACGCATAGGCTGCTGCAACGGGACGTTCGGTTCAAGAACCTGGGTCTGATGATCGTGGACGAGGAACAGCGTTTCGGCGTCAGGGACAAGGAGCGCCTCAAGGAGCTGCGGGCCTCGGTAGACTGTCTGACATTGACAGCCACGCCGATTCCCAGAACCCTGCATATGGCGCTGATGAAGATACGGGACATGTCGATCATTGATACTCCGCCGCAGAACCGTTATCCCATCGAGACGTTCATCCAGGAGTTCGACGAGCAGGTCATAGTCCGAGCCATCCGGCAGGAAATCGACAGGGGGGGACAGGTGTACTACCTGCACAATCGGGTGCAGACCATTCCCCGGGTGCAGGGCTTCCTGAGCCGGCTGCTGCCCGAGGTACGCATCGCAGTCGCTCACGGGCAGATGCGCGAGGAAGAGCTGGAAGAGGTGATGCATCGCTATATCCGCCGTGACTTCCAGGTGCTGCTGTCCACTACCATCATAGAAAACGGTCTTGATATTCCAAATGTAAACACCATCATCATCGACCGGGCGGACATGTTCGGTATCTCGCAACTATACCAGCTGCGGGGCAGGGTGGGCCGTTCCGATATGCCCGCCTACGCCTACCTGTTCTATCCCAGAGGCAAGGTGGTAAGCGAGCTGGCCATGAAACGCCTCAGGATCATCAGCGACTTCACCGAGCTGGGCTCGGGATTCAAGATCGCCCTCAAGGATCTGGAAATCCGGGGTGCTGGCAACCTGTTGGGGCGGGAACAGCATGGAGACATCCTGGCCGTGGGGCTGGATATGTACCTGAAGCTGCTCGACGAGGCTATCGACGCGCTGAAGCTCGAAGAAGGAGAAAAGAAAGAGGAGCCGCCGGAGGTGTACCTCGAGCTGGAGTACTCCGGCTACATTCCCGATTCTTACATCTCCGAGCCCATGGAAAAAATGGAGGTGTACAAGAAGATATCCTCCGTAACCAGCTACGAAGAGCTGGAGGCAGTCGAGCGGGCGGTGGAGGACCGCTTCGGTCCCGTGCCGGAGGAGCTGCGCAGTCTTTTCGCTATCGCCGAGATCCGCATTCTCTGTCGCCGGCTCTACATTTCTTCCCTGAAGGAGCGAAACGGCCAGGTAATGTCCGAATTTTCCCGGCTGGCCAGGGTTTCGGTGGACCGGGTGCTGACCCTGATCAAGGAAAGCGGGGGAAGCGTCGCCCTGGATCCCAAGCAGCCCAATTGCCTGATCATCAGAACGGGACAGATCGGCTTGCAGGAAAAATCCGAGTTCATCAGCGACCGGCTGTCCAGGTTGCTGTGAAGGCCTGGACCGACTCGAACCGTTGAAACCCTAATCCGGGAAAGGCCTTCTTCAGGAAGTTTACACAGGCCTTCGTTGCTGATATCCTGGCAGAGAGAACAGAAACCACGAGAAATAGGGAGGTTGACATGCTTTTGGTACTACAGATCATCTTTCTGGCGCTTCTAGTGGGCATACTGGTGTATACGGCGCTGTTCTACTTCGCCAGCAGCCGTACCTTCAAGGTGACGACGCTTTTGATTGTGCTTATTATCTCGGTGCCGCTGTTGGCGTTGAGCATCTACGTGTTCGCTTCCCGGAGCTTCGATTATCAGATCAAGATGTGGGCCCTCGGAGTAGCGGCGCTGATACTGGCATTCTGGTTCAAGAGCCCACTGGCCAACGTCAAACAAGGGTAGAGTGAGAAGCCGTTCGCTCGAGGCTTTTTCAGGCGGCTAGCGGCGCTCTATTGGGACATATTCCTTGTTGTGGAGCACATTTCTGTAGGCGGGGCGAATAACTCTACCGCCAGAGATCAACTCCTCGATTCTGTGGGCGCACCAGCCGGAAATGCGGGCTATGCAGAATATCGGGGTATAGAGTTCCTTGGGAATATCGAGCATGTCGTAGACAAATCCCGAGTAGAAGTCGACGTTGGGCGAAACTACTTTGTTGGAGTTTTTTTCTTTCTTCAAGGCGGACGGCGCCAGTCGGGCAACCCGCTGATACAGGTCGCACTCATCGCTGCGCCCCTTGGCTGCGGCCAGGTCACGGGCCTTCTGTTGCAGGAGGACAGCCCGGGGATCTGATAGGGTGTACACCGCGTGTCCCAGGCCGTAGATCAGTCCTCGGCGGTCGAAGACCTCTTTGCGAATGATTTTCCCCAGATAGCCGGCCACTTCCTCTTCATCCTGCCAGTCTTTGACCTGTTCCTTGATGTCCGCCATCATCTCCATGACCTTGAGGTTTGCTCCGCCGTGCAGCGGGCCCTTCAGTGAGCCGACGGCTGCGGCAATAGCCGAATAGGTATCGGTCCCGGTGGAGCTGACCACATGGGTTGCGAAGGTGGAGTTGTTTCCGCCTCCGTGCTCGGCGTGCAGAACCAGCGCTAGGTCCAGAGTCTCGGCCTCAAGGGATGTGAATTTGCTGTCCGCCCGGATCAGGTGCAGCAGATTTTCGGCCGTGCTCAGATCTTTCTGGGGACGGTGGATGAAGAGGCTCTTGCCGTCGAAGTAATGGCTCTTGGCCTGGAATCCATAGGCAACCATGGTAGAGAAGCGAGCGATCAGCTCGATGCTCTGGCGTAGAACATTACTGGAGCTGGTATCGTCGGGATTGGGATCATAGGAGTAGTAGACCAGGACGCTGCGAGCCAGTTTATTGACCACGTCGTGGCTGGGTGCTTTCAGAATCATGTTTTCGGTGAATCCGTCGGGGAGACTGCGGTTTTCACCGAGGACCGTGGTGAACTGTTCCAATTCGAGCCGGGTTGGCAGGACCCCGAAAAGCAGAAGGTAGGAGACCTCTTCGAAGCCGAAGCGTCTGTCCTTCTGGAAACCGCTTACAATGTCGTCGATACTGATTCCCCGGTACTCCAGGCGTCCGTCCACCGGAACGATTTCCCCCTCGTCGATGATGTACCCGTGCACATCTCCGATCTCGGTCAGCCCGACCAGTACGCCGGTACCGTCCTCGTTGCGCAATCCCCTCTTTACCGAGTACTTCTGATAAAGATCGAGTGAGATGCGGTTCATCTTTTCAGCATGCCGGGTAAGCTGTTCGAGCAGATTCCTGTCAATCTTGAGAGCGAGTCTGTCTGCTTCGTTCATATATACATCCTTCCGATTCGTTTAATGAATAAAAAAACTTATTACTGTATTTTTATACAGTTATTCAAAAGTATAGCTAAAAAGCCGGAACCTGGCAATAGGCATCGGCCCGTGCGGACTACAATGCCGCCACATGCTGGGCAACCAGGACGAAGCCGATGGCGACCAGGACCGCGACCGTAAGATTGCGGACCAAAAGCGAGCAGGCCGCCGCCAGCACTCCGGCGCCGACGGCCAGCCAGGGCCGCCCGGGAACAGCAGTCAGGATTCCTGGAAAGATCAGGGCTCCGAGGGCTGCATAGGGATAGAGCTCCAGCCACTTTCTGAGCCAGGAGGGAAGTTCGAGCCGCCTGCCGAAGAGGAAGGGAATGAGCCGCGGCAGGTAGGTGACTGCGAACATGCCGGCCAGCAGAACCCAGATCACTGGCGATCTCCCGGCCCCTGCTTTTCTTCCTCTGCCGCCGGCAGCAAGATACCCAAAGCGGAGACTCCCAGTGTGGCCACGATCAGTGTCCAGCCTTCAGATAATCCCGGAAAACTGAGGGAGAGAACCCAGGCTGTCAGCGCACTGGCCAGAGCAATCAGAGCAAGCCTCCAACTCTTGCGCACCGAGGGTATCAACAGGGCGATGAATACGGCGTACAGGCCGATACCCATGCCGTCAACGATCTTGACCGGTATGAGTGCGGAGAACAGCGCCCCGGTCAGAGAGCCGCCGAACCAGGCTATATAGGCCAGTCCAGCCATGGCTAAAAAACTCAAGGGGCTGAGCTCCTCGGGCCTGGTGTGAATGCTGGCCATAACGAAGGTTTCGTCGGTTACCCCGTAGCTCAAGATCGCACCCTTACCGGCTGCAACGCCTAATTTCTGAGAGAGAGCCGTGCTCATGAGGAAGTGGCGGAAATTGAGAATAAAGGTGGCCACGATGATTTCGCCGAAGGAGAGGCCGGCGACGATCATTTTCACCGCCAGGAACTGGCTGGCCCCGGCGTACACCCACGCCGACATACCCGCAGCCTCGGCCGGGGCAAGACCTGCCTGTCTGGCAAGTATGCCGAAGGTAACCGCTATAGGTAGATAGCCCAGGGCAATAGGCAGCCCATTGGCCAGCCCAAGGCGAATGCTCTCACCGCGTTCCATGGAGATAGCAGCTGGCCCCCGAGGTCAGCTTTCCTCAGGGGGTGTCACTGCCTGCGCGCAACGCTCACAAGTGTTGTCATCGAAAAACAGGATTCGTTTTCCAGACAGTCTCCGGCCGCATTTCCGGCAGTTCAGGCGGAAAGGAAACACGTGCTTCCTGTTCAGGTACGCTATGAGCAGCAAGAACGCAGCCACAGGCGCCAACAGCAGATCGGGAAGCCGGAAGTTTACCACCATGATCGCCGCGACCATCAAGGCCAGGATCAGGATCGCCAGGTAGAAGGTGGCCAGCCGCTTCCGCTGGGACTGCTTCTGGTATCGCCTCTGCAGCAGGTTGAGCAGCAGCACGGCCAGAAGAAGGTAGAAAATGTTGGTGGCAATGAACTCGGCGATCGAGTGCAAAGGCCCCAGTCTTTGGATCATGAGATGCCGAACTTCTCTCTGTACTCGGGAATTTCGATCATGGGCGGGCGCTCCTCTTCCACGATGGTGGCCGGTATCTCTTCGAAAACGTTGTTGTTCACCTGGAACTGGCGCAGGGTGGTGCTTAGCTCCGGCAGGTTGCCCAGGATGCCGAGGGCCTCGACCCTCCGCAAAAAGGTTTGCATGATGCCGAAGGCCATCCTGCCGAGGTCGCGAGTAGCCTGGTTCCTGTGCACCCTTCTGTCCATGTCCGTCTGTCCAATTGCTTCCAGCCCCCAGCGGTGGTACACATCTATCAGGTGGGAAGTCTCCACCCCGTAACCGATGGGAAAAGGGATTTTCTCGAGAACCTCGCGCCTGACTGCATATTCCCCCGAAAGAGGCTGAATCAGGGCCGTGAGCTCGGGGAAGAAGAGGGAAAACAGGGGGCGGATGAGTATCTCGGTGACTCGGCCGCCGCCGGAGGGCCTGGTGCCTTGTGAGGAGGCCAGAGGCCTATCGTAGAAGGCCTTGACGTAGCGGATTTCCGGGTGATAGATCAGTGGCGCGACCAGACCGTAGACGAAGCGGGGATGAATGTTCTTGATATCGGCGTCGATGTATATGATGATCTGTCCGTCGAGCTGATAGATCGCCTTCCAGAGGTTTTCCCCCTTGCCCCGCTTCTCGCCGTAGTTTTTCAGAATGTTTCTTGACAGATATACGTCCGCCCCGAACGCGGCGGCCACCTCCCGGGTTTGGTCGGAAGAGCCGGAATCGATCACCGCAATCTCATCGAGAAGAGAGTAGCGCTGCATCAGCTCGCTTTTGAATATTACGATCTCCTTGCCAATGGTCTTCTCTTCGTTGAGCGTCGGGATACAGAGCGAGATTTTCAGGTTTTGCTTTTCCTTTTCCCGCACCAGGGGATTCAGATCCCAGAAGTGGGAGTGATGAAAGGTGTTGCTCCGCAGCCAGGCGTCAATTTTCACTGCAAAGTCCGCGATCGATGGCCAGCAGTATTCCGATCAACTGGGCGAGACCCGTGAAGATAGGTTCGATCATCACCTGCTCGCCGGGCTCGTTTTGCAGCTCCCCGTGCGTCATACCTATGGTGATTGCAGGGATGCGATGATCGATGAACGCGGAAAGATCGGCGGTGCTCGGTGATTTACGTGGCTGAACGTCCAGGGCCCTCATGATTCTGCGGGAGGCCCGGGCCAGGGGATGTTGAAAGCTGATTCCTCCCGGCCGCCGGCGGGAGAAAATGTCCAGGGTCACCTCGGCCCCGGTCTGGGAGGATACTTCGGAAACGATGTCTTCCATTTGGTGGTAGATCTCGCCGGCGATCTGTTCCGATTCGGTGCGGATCTCAAAACGCAGGGTAGCGCTGGTGGCGATAGTGTCGTAAGCCTGCCCGCCCACCAGTGACCCGAGCACGATGGTGGCGCGGGGCCGGCGGGGCAGGGGTATCTCCAGGATTCTGTTGATGACATCGTTCATGGTCACAATCGCGCCAACCGCCCCGAAGCGGGTCCAGTCGTATTCCTCCGGCACCGTGCAGCGGATTTCACCCCGGAACATGCCCAGGGAATCATAGCTCAGGTTTCCCAGGGGGAAGCCCTCGATGACCACGCCGGCGGAAATGGGGATCTCGGAGTTGGCGAGAAAGAAACGCAGTCCCTCCAGGTCTCCCCTACCGAGGCTGCGCGATGCTCCCATCAGAACGAGATTGGAGCGTAGATCGATATCGAGCAGCTCCAGCAGGGTGGGCAGGGTCACCACGACGGCCACACCGAGTGCATTGTCGCCTACGCCCGGGCCGGTCGCCGATTGGGGGTGCAGCGTGATCGTATGATCCACACTTGCCGGGTGGACCGTGTCCATATGGGCCACGAGCAGGATATTCCGCTCTCCTTCGGAACCGAGCAGAATCCCGAGGGCGTTTCCCATCTCGTCCGCCGAAGCGTTGTGCAGGCCGGATTCCACGAAACGGTTCTGAATGAACTCCAGCCGCCGATCTTCGGCGAACGTGGGCGCCGGTATCTCGCCGATCATGACCAGATTGGCCAGCAGGATCTCCCGGACGGCCTGGCTGGCTTCCTTGATGAAAGGCAGCAGGGATATGATCGCCTCCAGGTTCTCGCTGTCTTCGATTCTGTGTTCTTCTTCGCTGCGTACGTCCGCCATTTCCCTACCTATATTCTATTGCCGATTCGGCGTGCGGTTCAAGGGAGCCACGCTCCGCCTCTCACGGGTCGTAGAGCAGCCGGAGATGCTGAAGGCGCAGGAAGCGGTCGAGCACCCCCTGCTGGATGCGGCTCAGGCCTCCCTGCTTGCCGCGGTCCTGTTGCTCGAGCCTGTAGTCTGGGCCGGGTTGACCCGCGTGCGTACGGCGGCCGCCCTGTCCGCCGCTGTCCCGTTGCTCGAGCCGGTCGTTTTGCCCACTGCCGCCGGCAGCCGGTGTGAAGGAGTCGAGGATGGCTCTGAAAGCCTCGGCGTAGGCTTTCAGACCGAAGCGGGCCTCGAGTTCAGGCCTCTTATCCCCTGCGGCGGGCCTGGGGGATGAAAGCACATCAGCGATCCAGGCGAGCAGCCCGGCGTTCGCTTCCCGTAGGGTCCCGGTTAGCCTGGGGTTCCCGCCCGCCACCTCCCGCAGCATCCACTCCTGTCGCTCGACCGGTAGATACGAGAAGTCTACCAGGCCGCCGCTGACCAGTCCGTTCACCTCGTCGAGCAGCCGCTCCCGGCTTGCCGGTGAAAGAAACTCCGAGAGAGAGTCGATCTTCCTCCGGTACTTCTCCTTTAACTCCAGAGATTCGTTCGCGCCGAGGGAGCAGATCAACTGTTGGTAGAAATGAGCCCGATAGCCGCGGAACAGGCTCCTGATGTCCGCCAGGTTGTCGAGATCCCTGGCCGCCAGTGGAAGCCTCCACTGCAGGGAATTGAGGAACAGGTAACCGAACCCTTCCTGGACCGAGGTGGAGAGTACCAGGTCGGCGGCGGCAATCAGATCGCCGAATCCCAATCCCTGGCGTTCCAGGTGCGCGCCGATTCCCCACAGGCCCGGACAATATCCCGCGGCAAACAGCCTGTCGACCCGCCGGGAATAGGCTTTTTCAGGATCGGAGACACCGGGAAGGGTGATCAGTAGGTTTTCCCCGCCTCCGAGGAGGCGACAGATAAGCAGAGCTTCCAGGGCGTTTTTCCGGCGGATCGTGCGGATCGGGTAGAACAGCAAGGGAGCGTCGGGGTCGAAGCGCGGAAAGGAGCGGCCGAACAGCGTTTTGAGCCTGCTGCGGGCGGCGCCCGGTTCCGGAGTCCCTGCAGCAAGAGCGGCGCCGGAGGAAGCCGGGGAGGAAAGAGGATTCTCCAGGACAAAGACCGCTTCGGGCCGGATACCAGCCGAGATGAGAATACCGCGGTCGCGGCCGGTCAGTACAGCGTAGCGCACCCAGGGGCCGGTAGGGTAGGGATCCAGGCTCAAGCTTTGACGTAGGAGACCGAGGTTTTGGAAACGGCCGCACTCCGGGAAGTCGTGTATCTGCAGGATTACCCGCTGTTTGCGGCCTGAGTGGATGATATGAAGCAGGGCTTGGGTGAAGATCGGATTCTTGCCCAGATGATAGTTGTGAACCCACCAGACCGTGTCCTCGGCCCCGAAGGAGTCGAGCAGGCGCCGGGCCAGACGGCGGCCCAGGGCGGCTGTCGTCTTTCTGTCCGGTCGATCGATCCGCCTGTAGTCGATCTCTGGCACCGCCCGGCAGTCGACCTGCAGCTCAGCGGCGCTGCGGCGCAGCTCTTCGCTCATCCGCCCCCCCACCAGGCGGATGGTCCCTATCTCGGAAAGATGAGCCCGCAGCGCCGCCAGGGCCTGCCGGACCACGCTGGTAACCCCGCCGGTCAGGAAGTGATAGTGAAAAATCGCGAGCGATAAATCGGCCGCCACCTTCTCACCATGATAGCCCGAATGCTCCTCCTTACGAAAGCATCCGCCGGCCTGTCAGGAGCGCCGCGGGCCTACTCGGTGGCGATAAGAAGGCTCTTGGAGTCCAGCTTGAGGTGCAGGTTTTCGGGGACCTCGGCGTCGTGATCCTTGACGAGCTGAAGATGAATGCGCCTGCCCTCCGGCCGCAGGCAGATTAGGATGCTGAACTGGTCGATGCACTTCTCCAGCGCAAGCGGCACTCCGATCCGGTCGTAGCGAGGCTGCTCGCAGCCCAAGGAGGCGCTGAACCAGATCTCCAACCCCTGTTCAGAGGCGAATCGGCGCACTTCCGCGAGCTCGTCGCTCGAGCTCCGGCTGAAATCGTAGCCGTCCACCACTATGCAGTCGGCGTCGAAGTGCCCGTCCCGGATGATCGAGCGCAGGCTGCCCATCACCTGCGACAGTCGGACTCCTTCCTGGTTGAAATTCATAATGATTCGCCGGCGGACAATCTCGTCATGTACGCTCATCACCGACTCCAGGTCGAACTTGTCGGCGATTTCCCTGAAGATTTCCTCGTACCAGTCCACAATGTGGCTGGGATTGCCGGCAAAGCTTACGTGAACCACCTGCTTGCCCTGCAAGAGCTGATCGGTGGCAATGTGCACCAGGCAGGCGGTCTTGCCCGTCCCCTGCCGGGCGGCAATCAGGCCGAGATTGCCCTTGCCCAAACCGCCGTGGGTAGAATGCTCCAGAATACGCAGTGGGCTGCGTTTGTTCAGTTCCTGTTTGACCATCACCTTACCCCCACTTTGTCTTTTACGTATTCGCTCCTGAGGCTCTCGGCGAGGCCGGCAGGCACCTTGGCGTACTTGTAGAACTCCATGGTGAACTGCGCCTTGCCCTGGGTCAGCGATCGCAGCACCGTGGAATATCCGAACATCTCACTCAGGGGCACTTCTGCGTCTATTCGGGACTGAATCCCGTCCTCGCTGGTGCTGACGATCTGGCCGCGGCGCTGATTGATACTGGCGAAAACCGCACCCTGATACTCGGTGGGCCCCTCGATGGAAACCTTCATGATGGGTTCGAGAATCTGCGGAGCGGCTCGCTGATACGCCTCCCGGAAGGCTCCTATCGCCGCCTGCTGGAAGGCCAGGTCGGAGGAATCCACGGCATGAGCCGTGCCGTCGTTGATGGTTACTTTCACTCCCATGATCGGAAAGCCGATTAGCGAGCCCCTTCCCAAACAGGCTCGGAAGCCTCTGTCACAGGAGGGGATGAATTCGGCCGGTATCGCACCTCCCCTGACCTCATTGACGAACTCGTAGCCCCCGTCGGTTCCGGGCTCCAGCATTCCGGCCACCCGGGCGAACTGCCCGGCTCCCCCGGTCTGCTTTTTATGCGTGTAGTCGAATGCAGCCGCTTTGGAGACAGTCTCCCGGTAGGCTACCTGGGGCATTCCCGACTCTACCTCGGCTCGATATTCGCGGCGGATGCGCTCCAGGTACACGTCGAGGTGCAGCTCGCCCATTCCGCTGATGATGGTTTGCTTGGATTCAGGGTCCACGTAGGTGCGGAAGGTAGGATCCTCTTTGGCGAAACGGTTCAGCGCCTTGGACAGCAGATCCTCCGCTTTCTTTTCTCTGGGCTTGATCGCCAGGGAGATAACCGGATCGGGAACGAACATGCTGGTCAGCGAGTAGTGAAGGCCTTTACCCGTGAAGGTATCGCCGGATACGCAGTCGATCCCGAAAAGGGCCACGATGTCGCCCGCCGAGGCTTCAGTGATTTCTTCCATTTTATCGGCGTGCATACGCACCAGCCGGCCGACACGGAAGCTATGGCCGCTGCGGCTGTTGGTCAGCTCCTGTCCTTTGCGCACCCGTCCCTGATAGATGCGAATATAGCTGAGCTGTCCATACTGGCCGTCCTCGAGCTTGAAGGCCAGGGCGACGACGGGAAGCTCAGGATCGGGCTGCAACGGCACTCTCTCCTCGTTCCGGTCCAGGTCGAGAGCGTAGGCCTCTGCTTCGCCGGGAGCGGGCAGGAAGCGCACCACCGCATCGAGCAGGGCCTGTACGCCCATGTTCTTATAGGCGGAGCCTATGAAAACCGGCGTAATCTCCTGCTTCAGGGTGGCCCTGCGGATCGCGTCGTAGATCAGCTCCGCCGTAACCTCGCCCTCGAGGTAGGCTTCGGCCAGCTCGTCGGAGAACAGGCTCGCCGCATCGATGAGCCGATCTCTCAGGGCCCGGGCCTGATCGGCCAGCTCGTCGGGAATGGCGTCTTGGACCACGATCTCGTTCAAGGCCCCTTCGTAGTACAGGGCTTTCATCTGCACCAGGTCCACGATACCTCTGAACTCCCCTTCCAGGCCGATGGGCATCTGCATCAATACGGCATTGTGGCCCAGCCTGTCCCGCAGCTGTTCAGCGACCTTGAAGGGATTGGCGCCGATACGGTCGCACTTGTTCACGAAGGCCAGGCGCGGCACCCGGTAGCGCTTCAACTGCCTGTCCACGGTCAGGGTTTGGGATTGGACACCCCCGACTCCGCAGAGTACCAGGATCGCCCCGTCAAGGACCCGTAGGGCCCGCTCTACTTCGATCGTGAAATCCACATGACCGGGCGTATCGATGATGTTGATGTTGTGCCGTTTCCACCGCACCTGGGTGGCGGCCGAAGCTATAGTGATGCCTCGCTCGCGCTCCAGCTCCATGGAGTCCATGGTAGCGCCGACTCCGTCCTTGCCGTGGACTTCGTGCATCTGGTGGATCTTGCGGCTGTAGAAAAGAATCCGCTCCGTCAATGTGGTCTTGCCGGCATCGATATGGGCACTGATGCCTATGTTTCGCATTCTTTTGATATCTTCGTTCATACGGTCAGAGTTTCTATGCTTCGTAGTTGTACGTGATTTCGACTTCGTGAGTATCCCGCTCGGAGATCAGGGAAAAATACTAACAGAGGGCGGCAAAGTCAAGTAGCTGTTGAGAGTGGCTCCGATCCATGAAGGAGGAAAGAGGGGCTCTTGACCGTCCCTGTGTTATTGTGTACTTTTCTTGGCAAATAACAGGTACGGTTGAGGTAACGGTATGTACGCCCTGGTGGAAATAAAAGGAAAGCAGTACCGCGCGGAAAAAGGATCGCTGCTCAAGGTGGACCGCTTCGATTCCGAAGCGGGTAAAGAGCTGGAATTCGAGTCCGTACTGCTCGTATCGGATGATAAAAAGACCCGGGTCGGGCAGCCCTTCGTCAAAGGTGCCAAGGTGAAGGCCGTGGTTGAAGAGCACGGCAGGGATAAGAAGATCCTGGTCTTCAAGTACAAAAAGCGAAAAAACTACCGGCGGACCCGGGGTCATCGCCAGCACTTCACCATGCTGAGAGTGAAGGATATTACCGGGGCCTAGCCCTTAAGAAGGTGATTCGCGTAACCGTAGGTGTGAACCGAAACGGCGCTTTGCGTTATTTTTCGTCCGAGGGGCACGCCGGGCGGAGTGAAGGCGGACAGGACGTTGTCTGTGCTGCGGCCACAGCCCTGCTGCGGACCGCGGCTCGGCTTTTGTACCGGCAGGCGGAGCTGGTGGTTCGGGGGCAGGCGCCAGAAGCGGGGCGTATGGAGATGAAGCTTCAAAACGTTCCGCTGCATCGGCAGGATTGGCTAGCCGGGGTGAGCGAGTTCCTGATAGCCGGTTTGCGTGATATCGAGGAAGAACACCGCGGCACGGTTGAATTGAAAATCGAGGATGCGGAAGAAGGAGAAATATAGAAAATGGCCCATAAAAAAGGACAGGGAAGCTCCAGGAACGGACGCGATTCGGCCGCCCAAAGACTGGGCGTGAAGCGCTTCGGCGGGCAACTGGTCAAGGCGGGGGAGATCCTGATCCGGCAGCGAGGAACAAGGTTCCACCCTGGAATCAACGTCGGCCGGGGTCGGGACGACACCCTGTTCGCCCTTCGCCAGGGCACGGTGAAATTCCACACCAGAAAGGGGAGAAAACTCGTAAGCATCGAGGCCTGAGTGCCGGATCTCTGGCATGGAGAACAGGTTTTTCGATGAGGTCGTGATCGAGGTTTACTCCGGAGCAGGAGGAGGCGGCGCGGTACACTTCCGCAGGGAGAGATATAAACCCCGGGGCGGGCCGGATGGCGGCGACGGCGGTGACGGGGGAGATGTTCTGTTCGTCGTTAGGGAAAATCTGAAGACATTGTCGCATCTCAAGCAATACTGCATGTTTCGGGCGGAAAACGGCCGTCCGGGAGGCGGACAGAGGAAGAGCGGGCGAAGCGGCCGGGATATGGTGATACCCGTTCCGCCTGGTACCCTGATCAAAGACCCGCAGTCGCAAGAGGTGTTGAGAGATCTCTCCGCGAATCGAGAGAGCTGGTTGTTTCTCAAGGGGGGCCGGGGCGGCCGGGGCAACTGGCACTTCGCCACCCCGACGCGGCAGTCCCCTCGTTTTGCCGAGCCCGGGCGTAAGGGACTGGCCCGGACCGTGTTGGTGGAACTGGCCCTAATTGCCGACGTCGGGCTGGTCGGAAAGCCGAACGCGGGGAAATCCACGCTGCTGTCGGTGCTTACCAATTCCCATCCCAGGATCGCGGCTTATCCCTTCACCACCAGGATACCCCATATCGGGGTCTGTTCGGACTGCGATCAGCCGATTATCCTGGCCGATATACCGGGTATAATCGAAGGAGCCTCCCGGGGAGCCGGACTGGGTCTGCGCTTCCTGAGGCATATCAGGCGAACCCGGCTGCTCGCCTTTCTCGTCGACCTTAGCGAGCCGAATCCGCTCGCCACCTGCTGTCTGCTGGAGGAGGAGCTCGGCTCCTACGACAGGCTGCTTTTGAGCAAGCCTCGCCTGTTGATAGGCACCAAGCTCGACCTGCCGGGAGCCGAGTCCCGGCTGGCTGAGTTGAGGATAGGGAACTCCCGCCTGAGGGTGCTGGGAATATCGGCCCTGTCCGGGACTGGTATCGAGGAGCTCAAGAAAGCACTGGCCGAGCTGATCGGAGACGGCCGATGACGGTGGCGATCCTGGGCGGAACCTTCAATCCCGTTCACCTCGGTCACCTCAATATCGCCAGGGAAGTGCAAACCTGGCTCGGCTACGACTGTATCGTCTTCGTTCCCGCCAATTCACCGGCTCACAAGCAGATAGCCTCCGATGTGGGGGCCGGGCACCGGCTGGCCATGTTGAAGCTGGCCGTGTCTTCCCATCCGCAGTTCTGCATCGACGAATGCGAGCTGCGCCGCGGCGGAACCTCGTATACGATAGATACGGTCCGGGATATCCGAAATCGCTATGATCTGGACGGCAAGCCGGGTCTGATCATAGGGGACGACCTGGTGGAGGATTTCAAAAGCTGGAAACACGTGGACCGTTTGGTGGCGATGGTGGATCTGATTATTGCACACCGGGAATCTCCCGAGAAGGTGGAGATCCAGTATTCGGCCCGCTACATCGACAATTCACTGTATCCGATATCCTCCTCTGAGATTCGCGAAAGACTGCGTCGGGGAAAACCGGTAAACGGCTCGGTCCCCCCTGAAGTACTCCGCTATATTAAGCGCCATGGTCTGTATTACTGAGGAGTCACGGTCTCTGCTCTCCCGGCACCTGGGTCCCGACAGGCGCAGGCACAGTCTGGAGGTTGCCCGATTGTCGGCCCTGCTTGCCCGACGATACGGCGCCGATCCGCAGAAAGCCGAACTGGCCGGCCTGGTCCACGATCTGGCACGGGAGATGGATGGCGGGAAGCTTCTTCACCTTGCTGCGCGGGACGGCCGTCCGATCAGCGAAATGGAGCGAGAGCGGCCGGTTCTGCTTCACGGGAGGGCAGCGGCGGTGCTGATACGCGAGGAGCTGGGAGTCCGGGACGAGGAGATCCTGGAGGCCGTGGCCCAGCACGTAACCGGACGTCCTGGTATGGGATTGCTCGCCAAGATCGTGTTTATTGCCGATTTTCTCGAACCCGGCAGGGGTTTTGTAGATGACAGTTTCCGCAATTCGCTGCTAGGTCTAGATATCGATGAGATGATGATCCGGGTCATGGAGAGGATCTTCGCCTTTCTGAACGAGGCGGGCCGGCCCATCGCCGAACCTGCCCGCGAACTCATGGAGGAGCTGCGCAGGAATGATAAGAAGAAAACGCAGATGGGATAAGAGCATCCTGCTGCTAATCTTGATCGTTTTCATCATAGCTGCTGCGGTGGTATTCGGCTATCTTCAGCTGCGGACCGACTTGTTCACGGAGAAGCTGAAATCAGGCACCCCGGTAAACATGCTTTTTTGCATCAGCGGCGACCAGAAGTACCGATTCTTCGCTGTTCTGCTCTACCATCCCGCTACGCATCGAGCTGCGATCGTATATATTCCGGGAAACGTAGGTTTGATTATAGAATCCCTGAAAAAGGTGGACCGGATCGACGTGCTGTATCAGCGGAACGATCTGGAACCTCTGATTAGTAAAATCGAAGAGCTGGTTGATTTGGATATTCCCTTCTACATCGATCTTCAGGAGCAGGAGGTAGTCGACCTCGTGGACCTGCTGGGCGGACTGGAGCTGTTCATACCCAATCCCGTAGATACCACCTACGATGGTAAACGTATACTCCTTCCGTCGGGCAGCGTAGTCCTCGACGGTGACAAGATACGGGACTTCATCGCCTATCAGGAATCGATGGAAAGCGAGATGGATTGGGTTGGAAGAAAGCAAAAGTTCCTGCAGTCGCTGCTCAAAAAGATCGGAGATAGCGATGTACTGGTGGGGAAGAACAGCCTGGCCGTTTTTAGACGGATTGTCTCGACCAACCTGAGCGCCCGGGCGCTCCAGTCCTTCCTGACCGAGATGAAACGGCTCGAATCCGAGAAGATTATCTTCCAACGAGTATTGGGCAGTACCCGGGAGGTGGACGGAAAAGAGCTGCTGTTTCCTCATTTTGATGGTCAGCTGCTCAAGGAGATCATCAATCAGACGCAAGAGACGATTGCCAGTCAGGAGCCATTTACTGAGGAAGAGCTGGTGGTTTCTCTGGAAATACTAAACGGAACCACCGTAGCCGGACTGGCCCGGCGCGCAGCGAACGTGTTCCAAAGTTTCGGCTACGATGTGGTCTCGATCGCCAACGCCGACAACACTGAATACCAGAAGACGGTCGTCCTGGATCGGAAGGGAAAGATCGAGGCCGCAGAGCGGGTAGCGGAGTTGATACACTGTCAACGGGTTTACTCGCGCTTGGAGGAGGAAGGAGACTTCACGGTCGATGTGACCATTATCCTGGGAACGGATTTTGATGGAAGATACTGTAAGGAATAACGTACTAGATATTGCCCGGCTTCTGGAGGACCATCGGGCGGAGGACGTCACAGTGCTGTATATCGGGGAAATGAGCGACTGGACGGACTACTTCATAATCTGTACGGTGCGCAGCTCCGCTCATCTTAAAGGCTTGTTTCACTCTCTGACCGAGCTGTTCGCCTCCAGGCATATAGAGCCGCTGCGAGGAAGAAAACCATCTAGCAGGGAACAGGGATGGATACTCATCGATTGCGGCTTATTTGTAATTCACCTCATGGATAAAGAACATCGGCAGTTTTATGAGCTGGAGAAACTTTGGTTCAATAACGAGCTGATCTATTCGTCGAAGTCCTCGTAGTCAAGCCCCTCGTCTTCGTCAAAGGCCTCATCTTCTTCCAAATCTTCCTCTTCGTATTCCTCATCTTCTTCGAAATCTTCCTCGTCGTAATCCTCGTCTAGCTCGTCCTCGAACTCCTCATCCTCGTCTTCTTCGTAATCCTCGTCTTCTTCGAACTCTTCTTCGTAGTCTTCGTATTCCTCTTCGTCCTCGTAGAAATCTTCATCTCCGAAATCATCGAAATCCTCATCGCTGCCGCTCATACTCGGAGAGAAGGACAAAATTGACCGCATCTCCAGCTCCCGGTCAGGATGACTACCATGCGCTATCATATCCACCTCGCACTTCCGCTTGTCTTCAACCTCAATCTATGATCAAGGAATTGATAATGTCAACTGTTTTTTATTGAAGCTCCCAAAAAATTTTCACCTGGAAGCCTCTGGGCTGCGGCCGGCTGTACAGGCGGAAAAAGGCAGGGGTCAGCCCTGCGCCGCCCGGTGGGGCCTGAAGCTTCATTGACAGCAGGGGTTTTTTTCTGTATATTGCCCACCCTAAGATGGCCGATTCGTTGATCCTCGAGGCCCCTGCCAAAGTGAACCTGCACCTCGAGATACTCGAGCGCAGGCCGAATGGATTTCACGAAATCCTGTCCATCTTGCAGGCGATAACCCTGTTTGATCGGATCCGCATACGTTCTTTGAAACAGACGGGAATCGTACGTATCCTCTGCAATCCTCCGCTGGCGGAGGAACGAAATCTCGTCAGGGCGGCTGTCGAGCTGTTCCGAAACAGCTCCGAATGCAGGGGCGGCGTGGAGGTGCTGGTGGATAAGCAGATTCCCGTGGGGGGGGGACTGGGGGGCGGTTCCAGCGATGCGGCCGCCGCGCTGCTTGGCCTGAACCGGCTTTATGGAGAGGTGTTCGGGAGCGGCGATCTGCGCGCCTTGGCTGCCCGGTTGGGAAGCGATGTTCCTTTCTTTTTGGGAGGCCCGGCGGCGCTCGCCTTCGGCTGTGGGGAGCTGTTGAGACAGCTCGCGCCCAGGCAGGATTTCGAGCTGCTCCTGGTCTATCCCGGCTTCCCGGTCTTGACCGGGGAGGCGTACCGCTGGTATGACGAACGGCAGGTAGTAGGTACCGGTCAGCGCCGGAGTCGGGCAGAACTCGAAGCGGAATACCTGCACGCACCTGTTTCAACCTGGCGTTTTTCCAACTCCTTTCAGCAGGTTGTCGAGAACCGGCATCCTGTGCTCGCAGAGATAGCTCGCAAGCTGGAGAGTACGGGCGCTCATTCCGCCCGGATCTCCGGAAGCGGGTCCTCGATATTCGGGATCTATTCGGATCTCAAAGCAGCCCGCAAAGCGCAGGGCAGCCTGGCCGGTTCTTATCCCCTGGTGAGAACGGTCACACCCTTGCATTAGCGTGCTGTGGCGGATTAAAATACGAGTACCCGCTAAAAAAAAGGAGGTCAGGAGGTGCGCCATGAAGATTACCGACATTCGGATCAAGAATGTGAGCACCGGCGGCAAGCTCAAGGCATACGTTACTGTAACGTTTGATGACTGCTTTGTGGTACATAACCTGAAAATCATTTCAGGAAAAGCGGGTACCTTCATCGCTATGCCCAGCCGTAAGACGAAGACGGGAGAGTACAAAGACATTGCCCATCCCATCAACTCCGATTTCAGGCAGCAGATCCAGAGCGAGATCATTGCCGAGTATGAGAAAGTGAAAGACGAGGTCGACACGATAGGGGAGGGCGAGCTGGACAACGAGGCTTCTCGGGAAGCCGAACAGAACAACGCCAACGTTTGAGTTTGGAAGGTTTTTCGCTTTGGGACGTAGGCAAGCGGTAAGCCACCGGTTTTTGGTACCGGCATTTCGCAGGTTCGAATCCTGCCGTCCCAGGTAGGACGATACAAGGAGAACACACTATGGAGCAGAGAACACTTGCTGTCCAGGCCCGGCAGCGCTTCGGCAAAGGCGATTCGCGGCGGATGCGCAGGGCAGGCAAGATTCCTGCGGTCATGTACGGCCACACTCAACCGCAGGGTTTACTCGTTGACGCCCACGAGTTCAACACGAAATTCCTGACTATCTCGGAAAGCACCATCATAAGGCTGGAGATAGACGGCAACAGCCATAACGTACTGATCCGTGATTTCCAGGAAGACGCCGTCTCCGGAGCGATTACCCATATCGATTTCTATGAAATCGAGCGCGGCAAAGTCTTGAGAACCAATGTCGGTCTTCACCTTACCGGCACGGCGATCGGAATCCGGGAAGGCGGGCTCTTGGAAAGCTTCGTTCATGAGGTCGAGGTAGAATGTTTGCCCAAGGACCTTCCCGAATCTATCGAGGTGGATATCACCGATCTCGAGATCGGGCACTCGATCCATCTTCGGGATGTTCAGGTTCCTGACGGGGTCAAAGTCCTCAACTCCCCGGAACAGGTGGTTTGTGCCGTCGCTCACAAGCGCATTGAAGTGGAGGAGCTGCCCGCGGAGGTCGAAGAAGAGATCGCTGCGGAGGAAGCTGTGGAAGAGGCGGCCGCCGAGGAGCAGGCCGAGGAGTAAAGCCTGGATCTCACCGTTATCGGGCTGGGGAATCCGGGAGCGCGCTACCTTTCAACCCGACACAATATCGGCTTCAGGACCGTAGACCTGCTGGCGGAGCGTCTGGGGGTGCGATTTAAGAAGCAGTTCTTGAAACAATATTTGCTCGCCGAAGGACGCCACGCCGGCGGCAGGCTGCGTTTGGTGAAACCTCTGAGCTATATGAACCGCTCCGGGGATATCTTCCCCGAGATACTCAGACGCACGGGCTCGCGGGTTGAGGATATCCTGGTGGTCTGCGACACGCTGGATCTGCCGCCTGGACGGTGCCGGTTGAAACGCAAGGGCTCGTCGGCAGGGCAGAAAGGACTGAAATCGATTATCCGCAAGCTGGGCCGCAGCGACTTTCTGCGTCTGTACATAGGCATAGGAAGGCCGGGCCGGAGAACGGACGTAGTAGATTACGTCCTGTCCGAACCGAGGGGGGAGGAAGCACTCCTCCTGGAGGAGGCTGCGCATCGGGCCTGTGACGCCGTGCTCCAGCTCATGGAAGGCGGGCTGGAGAGGATAATGAATGTCGTCAACAAGAAGAATGAGGAACCCTGAGCTCAAGGCGCTGGGCTATCTGCGAAAACACGGCATTGCCGAGCAGTCCCGGGTTCTGGTGGCCTGTTCGGGGGGGCCGGACTCGGTCGGCCTGCTTTCTATCCTGAACACGCTCAAAACATCCTATCCTCTATCGCTTCTGGCCGCCCATCTCGATCACGGAATACGCAGCGCTCGGGAAACCGGAGGGGACCTGGATCTGGTCAGCCGCCTGTGCGACACCCTCGGGATCGAGCTGACCTGGGAGAGAATCCCCCGCGGCGCTCTGCAGGAACGCTCCCGGTCCGAGGGAAGGAGCCTCGAAGAAGTCGCCCGCGAAGCTCGCTACGATTTCCTGCGCAAAACAGCTCGACGCAACCACTGCGATTATATTGCCCTCGGACATACCGCCAACGATCAGGAAGAGACGCTGATCATGCGTTTCCTGCAGGGAGTGGATATAAGCGGGCTGCCCGGAATTCCTGAAAAACGAGGAGAGCTGATCCGCCCGCTGTTCGGCTGTTCGCGCCGGGAGCTGTTGGACTATCTGGCCGAGCGCGGCCTGGAGTTCCGCCTGGATCCCAGCAACCAGGATCAGAGGTATCTACGCAACGCCGTGCGGTTGAGCCTGCTTCCCCTTGTGCGGGAGATATTTCCAGGCGTACGGCGCAGCCTGCTGGAGCTCTCGTGGAAGTTGGACCGCTTGAGGGCATTTGTCGAATCGGAGGCCAGGCAGCGGTTGGTGTGGCAGAGGATACGGGGCGGGTATCGGATCTCCGGCCGGGTGTTCCTCGCAGCTCCCGGGATTCTGCGGATTTTCTCCCTACAAGACCTGCTGAAATCCATGGTACGGCGCCGGATACCGCAGCGGTTCCTGAGCCGTGTGGAAGACGACGAATATGTCAGGGGCCGCGGGGTGGTTCTATCGGGGTACGGGATTCGCCTGAGCTGGCGCGGCGAAGATCTCATCCTGACGGAGGATATTGTCGGGCTTAGAGAAAAAGGTTATTTTATAGTTGTCAAAGCCGGACGACGGGTGGTTTTGAAGCAGGCAGGATTGATAGTTGACTACGACGGTCCGTCAGATCAGCGGGGCGAGGACCGGAAGAAGGATTTTTTGTTGCTACGCTCCCCTAGGGTAGGGGATCGCCTGGATGTCGGACGCGGGAAAAAAGCCGTGAAAAAGCTCATCAGCGAGTGGGGCGTCTCCCGCCGTGCCCGCTGGATGCTGCCCGTGTTGGAGGACAGAAAAGGTATTCTGGCAGTGCTGGGCAGCCTGCAGGGATATAAGGATAGATTTCGAACCGGAACTCCCGCAGGGCGGAGAAATGCATTAAAGAGTATGGTTTATCATTACGATGTGGAGGTAGAGTGAACGGCGACAACCGAAAGGATAACCGAGGTCCCGAAGGAGGCCCGCCCCGCCTCCCCTTTAACAATCGCATTGCCCTGATCTCTCTGTTGGTCCTCGTCGTGATTTTTATCCTTTTTTTCGTATACAGTGACCGCAGCGGCAGCCAGCAGCTTCCCTACTCGGTGTTTCTCAACTACCTGGACCAGGGTCTGATCGATTCCGTTAAGATTGTCGACCAGTACGAGATCCAGGGCACTTTACGCAATCAATCGGGAGAAATGAGCTTCTTCAAAACCACCATCCCTTACGAGGACCCCAACCTCATAGAAAAACTGCTGGCAAAGGGAGTGAGGGTAAGCGGGGGCCCCAAGAGCGTTTCGCCTTTTCGTGTGTTCATCGAGTTCCTTCCCTGGATCCTGGGCTTTCTGTTTATCTGGTTCATGTTCCGTCAGGTCCAGGGCAGCGGGAACCGGGCCTTCAACTTCGGCAAGAGCCGGGCCAAGCAGTACCTCGATACGGGCAAGAGAATAACCTTCAACGACGTAGCGGGCCAGGAAGAGGCCAAGTACGAGCTTCAAGAGGTAGTGGAGTTCCTCAAAAGTCCCCAGAAGTTCTCCAAGCTGGGCGCCAAGATCCCGAAGGGGGTGCTCCTGGTAGGGATGCCGGGAACCGGCAAGACCCTGATGGCCAAGGCCATTGCCGGGGAAGCCGGTGTATCCTTCTTCCACATGTCCGGTTCGGATTTTGTGGAGATGTTTGTCGGTGTCGGCGCCAGCCGCGTACGGGACCTGTTCGAACAGGGCCGCAAGCATGCGCCGTGTATCCTGTTCATCGATGAGCTGGACGCCGTGGGACGGGTCCGGGGAGCCGGATACGGCGGCGGCCATGATGAGCGGGAGCAGACTCTGAACCAGATGCTGGTGGAGATGGACGGCTTCGACACGAAGGATGGAGTCATCATGGTGGCGGCTACCAACCGTCCCGACGTGCTGGATCCGGCATTGCTGCGGCCCGGCCGCTTCGACCGGCAGGTGGTCATCGACATGCCGGATACCAGGGAGCGGGAGAAGATCCTGAGGCTTCACTGCCGCAACATTCCTCTGGACGGCGACGTGGATTTGAACCGGCTCGGCCGGGCTACGCCCGGAACCTCTGGAGCCGATCTCGCCAACCTGGTCAACGAAGCCGCTCTCTACGCGGCCCGCCGGAACAGGCAGAAGGTCAGCATGGAGGATTTCGAGGATGCCCGGGATAAAGCGATGATGGGGATAGCCAGGAAGTCCAAGGTCATCCCTCCCAAGGTACGGAATATGACCGCCTTCCACGAGGCCGGACATGCCCTGCTTCACTACTATCTGAAGAATGCCGATCCCCTGCACAAGGTGACGATAGTTCCCCACGGACAGGCTCTCGGGGTGGCTTTTTCCCTGCCCGAAACCGACGCCTATTCCCGCAGTGAAGGCTGGTTGAAAGACAGGATAGTGATCTCCATGGGCGGGTACGCGGCCGAGGTGATCATCTTCCAGGAGAATACCACCGGAGCTCAGAACGACATAGAGCAGGCCACCGAGATCGCCCGTCGAATGGTATGCGAGTGGGGGATGTCGAAATCCCTTGGACCTATTGCCTACGGCCAGAAGGAGGAACCGATCTTTCTGGGGAAGGAAATCGCCCGTCATAAGGACTACTCGGAGGAAACGGCTCAACAAATCGACGAGGAGGTGCATAGTATCGTCGAGTCGGGTCTGAAGCAGGCGATGGACCTGCTGCAGGAGCACAAAGATCATCTGGATCTGCTGGCTACAACCCTTCTGGAAAAAGAGACCCTCGACGATAATCAAATTCGGGAGCTCCTGGGTTTTCCCACCAGAGAAAAGCAGGAAGAATAGACTCCCTCAGAACGTCACGCTAGCGGTGGAGAATGGTTCGGACACCTGTAATCCTGGCAGGATTTATCTTCCTCAGTATTCTCAATACCGCCGCCCAGGATGGAGGGGCTGCGGAGACCGCGTTGTCCACCCCGGGCCAGCCGGCGGAATTGCAGATCGCTTACGGGTACTTCAAGCAGGCAGAGGTCCTCTTCAACATGGATCGCCCGGAGCTGGCCGCCGGGCTCCTGGAGGTGTCCCTGGAGTTCCGCCCGGACTTCTCGGAAAGCTGTTTCCTCTATGCCAGAATACTGATGCGGGAGCAGGATACGACCTACCGGGCCGTCCAATACCTGGAACGGGCCCTGAGCTCGGGCACCTGGGCTGAAACGGATCCGCTGAAGGCCAGCAGAGAGCTGGTACGGCTTTACGTTCGCACGAAGCGCTTCCGCGACGCTGAGGCGCTCATGAACGGCTTGGAGGGCGGCGCCGCCCAGGTCGCTTTAGGGGGTAGGGGAAGCGCCGACCTCAGCCAGCTATGGGCGCGGACGCTGATCGGGTTGGGCGAGAGGCAGCGGGCCGAGGTGTTCCTCGAGCAAGCCCTGCAGCGTTTTCCCGGAAGCGGCGAGCTTTACAGCCTGTTCTCACAGGTGCTGACAGGGGCGGGAAAGCCGGGAAAGGCCATAGAGGTACTTCGACGCGGGAGGCGTGAGCTTTCCTCGCTGCCGGAGCTTGTATACGAGTCGGCGGCCCTGGAGACGGACTCGAAACGCCGCCTCGAGCTGCTCGACCGCTATTTCCAGATGGGCGGCTCCGATCCCGGGGCGGCGCTGCTGGCCGCCTCCGGCGCGGACGGAGAACCCGGGCCCTACGTAGAGCAGTTCTTTTCTCTCGGCGGCAACCACCGGGTGGGCTATTTAGACGCCTTGAGCGAGGCCTTATTTCAGGACAAGCAGGCTGTAGGGCGGGAGGACGCTGCTACAGGCGGGGGGCAACCGGAGGCTTTGGCGGAAGCTCGTGCACATTTTCTCGAGCAGGTGCGCTCTTTCTCCGGGCAGCGGATCGTGGACAGCAACGGCGACGGCTTTTACGAGCAGCGCTACGAGTACGGCTCGGGAACACTGCAGAGCTGGGTTCTGGACGGCAATCAAGACGGTCTACCGGAAGCCCGGGTCCGCTTCGAAGCCGGTATTCCCGTGCTGCTTACCCTCTCACCGTTCGGCGGGCGTTCGAGCGACTCGACCCGCGAGCGTCTTCCTGAGATAGAGTACCGCTACAGCAATTATCCATATCTGGAAACGATAAACTTTTCGACCGAACGCAGCCGCAGGGAGTACCGTCTGCTGCCTTATCAATGGAGCCAGCCGGCGTTCCTCTCTCCTTCTTTCGAAGCCGTGGAGGGGCCCTATCAGTCGCTACGTCTGCAGTTTCGAGAGGGCTTGGTGAGAGACGAACGGGTCGTACGGGAAAACTCCTATCAGATGGCGGAATACCCGATGGACTCGTCTGCCGGGAGGCAAGGCGCGGCGCCGCGGCTGTACCACCTGCTGCGCGGCCGGATCACCCGCATGGATGAGGATCCTGATGCTGACGGACGGTTCACTCATACCGTGCTCTACCTCGGCTCTCTGCCCGTGGAGGGCAGGCGGGATCTAGACGGAGACGGCGTCGCGGAGATCCGGGAGGAATATAAAAACGGAACATTATGGAAGATCGCCCTCGACGAGGACGGGGACGGAATGGAGGAGTTCGTGCAGGTTTTCGAAGAAGGAATGACACGGATGTTCTGGGATTATGACGATGACGGCCGCTTCGACAGCCGTCAGTCCTCGACAGACGGAGGAGGATCACTGCGAGAATTCTCTTCCAACCTGGACGGATCTTACGATCTCAGGGTCAAGGGAGAGCCGAGATGAAGCGGCTGCCAAGCGCGTTGCTGCTCCTCTCGGCGCTGGTCTCCTGCACCACGACGAAGGGCGGCAGACCCGCCGACCCGGTAAATGAGCTGTCTGCGGTCAGGATTCAGTCTATCGAGTCGATGATAGCCGGCGACAAGCTCTCCGAAGCCTACCAGGATATATCCTTTCTTGAGCGCAATCCAAAGACGGAAGTACCGGCCGCGGAGCTCGAGCGGTTGAAAAGCGAGGTTCTCGATCGGCTGCTTTTCCTCTTCCAGAACAGTATAGACGAGCAGAACTTTTCAGCGGCCTATCGGTACTACTGCTCTTTATCCGGTATCGGCAGGCAGGAGCTTGCACCGGAGTGGTCCTCGGGGAAGCTGCTGTACCGACTGGCTCGATCGAACTACGAGGAGGGTGACAAGCCCCTGGCTCTGGTATATGCCCGGCGTGCTCTGGCGCAGGGAAACGGCTCGGAATCCCTGCTGCGGTTTTTGTTGGAGCTGGCCCGAGAGCTGGATAATGCCACCATGTATAAAGTGGCCCTGGAGCGGCTCCGCCAGGAGGGCTTCGAGGTTCCAGAGGATAGCCCTGAGTCGCTGGATATTCCCACGGTGCAGAAGATGGTCAAAGGCACAGTCACAATCTGGGTGAACAGGGGTATCAGGATCGAGGGGGGAATGGGCTATCCCGACCGGGTGATCGGCAGTGGCTTCTTCATAGATCAGCGTGGGTATCTGCTCACCAATTACCACGTAGTTGCCAGCGAAGTGGATCCCGAATACGAGGGGTACTCGCGGTTGTATATCCGGCTTTCCGACAATGTGGAGGAGAAGATCCCCGCCAAGGTGATTGGCTATGACAGGATCTTCGATCTGGCGCTGGTCAAGGCCGAAGTCGAGCCCGAGTATATCTTCTCCTATGGAGGCAGCGCCGGCCTCGATGTGGGGGGTAAAATCATAGCCATCGGGTCGCCGGCCGGGCTGGAAAACACGGTCACTTCGGGGATTGTGTCCGCGACCGGCAGGCGGTTCCTGCAGATGGGAGATGCTATCCAGGTCGATGTACCGATCAACTACGGGAATAGCGGAGGTCCGCTGCTCGACACTGCAGGGAAGTTGGTAGGCATCGTGTTCGCCGGTATCGAGCAGTTCGAAGGAGTCAACTTCGCCATTCCCTTCGACTGGGTGGAGAAAGCCCTGCCCCGGCTCTATAAAACCGAGGAAGCGCATTATCCCTGGCTCGGGATCGCCTTGCAGGAGGGCAGGTCGGGGTTGGAGGTGATCTATACGGTTCCCGGTTCCCCGGCTGCGCGCGCAGGAATACGGGAGGGGGACATCCTGCGTTCCCTGAACGGTGAGCTTTACAGCAAGATAGGTGATCTTCAATCTGCCTTGCTCGATCTCGAATATCCCTGCCTGGTAACCCTCGATTGGGAGCGGGCGGGAAGGACCATCTCCGGCGCGCTGAGCCTGGCCGAGCGTCCCTTCAGCCCGATCGAGGTAGCTCTGGAGAAGGACCTGCGGGAAAACGTGCTGTTTCCGCTATTTGGAATGAAGATCGAGAAGACCGGTCAATTTCTTTGGCGAACGAACTATGTTGTCAAAAGGGTCCTTCCCGGCTCGATCGCCGACGAAACCGGCCTGTCCAGGGACGATCCCTTGAGCATCCAGGGTTGGAAAGTGGACGAGGAAAACCGCTACGTCCTGCTGCAGATTTACGTTAAAAAACGGAAATCAGGCTTTATGGAGAGCGTGGTTCAGATGGCAGCCTACCTGGAGACGGATTACTTCATCTAGCTTTACCTGCCGCCGGAGCAGCGGCTGGAGTCGGGACTTCCATGCGCTTCAGGGTTTCCGAAGGCTGCCGGCGAACTCCTTGACCGGCTCGTCGTACTCCTCGCTGGTGAACTCGATTTCCGTCGGCGTAGTGTTGGTTACTTTCACGACCAGATGTCCCACGGTCTCATCCGGTACGCTGTGCAGGTGCAGCAGGTAGTGCACTGTGTCCAGCCCGTAAGTGTTCGCCATGTGCTGAAGCATCTCCCGCAGGACCACCCGCGAGTCACGATTTTCCTTACCGCCCAGCTTGCCGTCGGAGAGGCGGACTTCGGTAAAGCCGGAGACGGCGTGCATGTGTCCTACCAGCTCGATAACCTTCAAGCCCACCTTTTTCGTGAAGTAATCGTAGGCCAGATCGAAGGATTCGAGAGGGTTTAGTGAGGTTTTTACCGATAGATTCAACATTCCTTCCCCCAAAGAAAACGGTTTAATACTAGTTAAATAATAATATTAGATGACAACAAACGGCTATGCCGTCCCGCGGGTAACCTGTCCGATAAGGGAGGATTGCGATCGAGACGGCAGGTCTCCGGGAGCCGGTCAGGACAGCGGACCGAGCCGGTCGCAGGTACGCTGCAGACGGGAGATGAAGAACCGGGCTGCGGATGCGGCCGCTTTCAGGTTGGAGGGGGAAAACAGGCGCTGCGGATCGACTTCCGGAACGGAAAGCATCAGGTACTCCGTTTCTGTGAGCATCTCTGCAAGGACTTCCGGTTTTTCCGATGAACCCTGGGCGAGGAAGGTGTGAATCTTTCCGCAGGCAGCGTCGAGAAACTCCATCTCCCTGCGGCAGAACGCGAGGACTCGTCCGGTCGCAGCCTTGGAATCCCGTCCGCTTTTCGAAGTCCGCTGGGGCGGCAGGGCAGGGTGGGTGCGGCGCTTTGCTGGCGGGCTGCAGATGCGATCAAGCTGCTTGAGATCCTCAAGCGGCCGCGCTCCTGTAGGCAATCCTTCCCGGCTCAGATCGAAGACACGCGGTGATCCGCCGACGATGCTCGCCAACTGCAGGGCGTAGGAGCGAAGCACCAGATCGGTAACAACGGGCTTCTGTGCTTTGCCGGAAAGCAGGAGACGGGGGCGCTCGTGTAGGGCTTCGAGCATCCTCATCCCGCAGGGCTGCAGGCGGGTGCAGGTACGCTGCATCGCCAGGTGGACCGGAGCGCCGCGGGAGTGGGTCTGTCCGTGTGGATAGCTGAAATCCAGTCCCGCCAGGAGAACCGGCCCGTCTGTCAGCGACAGCGCCGCCTCCACGGCGGCCACCCCGACGGATCCTCTCGGCGCCAGAACCGTGGGCAGCAGGCCTGAAGCCTCGAGCCTGTCGAAGAGCCGAAGCGGGTGGAAACGCGAACAGAAGAAATGCAGCCGGGGAAAAAGCCGCAGGGTTTGAGGGTTGGAGGTAAGATCGCACAGAATTTTGAGACCGGGATCGTGGCAAGGCAGAAAATCGTCGAGGTTGTAGATCTGGGCTTCCAGCGTAAACACCCAATCCGGGATAATCCCGGCCGCAAGCAATACGGGCAGGGCAGTATCCACAGCCATGATCACAATCCGCTCCCTGATCCTGTCAATCCTGTCCAGGGATTTTTCCAAAGAAGGACCCGCACCACTGACCAGCACAGGCCTGACTGTCTCCAGGACCGATATATCCTCGGATTGAGCAAGAAGGCCGAGGTTGGCAAACAGGTTCTTCAGCCAGAGACGGGACATGGCCATCAGGGTCAGCTTGTTCTGCCAGAAGAGTCTGATTTCCTCCTCCAATGCTTCCTGGATTTTCAGGTACTCGCGCCGGTATAGCTGGTAGCCGCCGTTCAGGTGAACCGCTACGAGCCGCCTGAACTTCCACGTTCCCACGGCATGCAGCGCCGCCACGGCTTTAGCCGGGTCATCCGTGCGGATGATCGTAAGTTGTTCGCTTTTGGGCAGTGACGGTGCGTTATCGAGGGCGAGGCGAAACAGCAGCTCGTCCGCCTCGATGCAGAGAACATGGCAGTGGGGCGGGAGCTTCTCGAGAAGCCTCTCGATGCCGTATCCCAAACACAGGGAGGGTAGAAAAAACAGTGTATGCGGAGCCACGCTGAGCGCGTCCACACGGCGCAAGGTCGCCCCGATGGGACTTTGGGTCGAGTATAGATGCCTGCCTTTATAGGCGATCGTGTAACCCCGGCCGGTGTCGACCAGCCTGGGCTCGGCGGAGATCATTGTCGCTGGAACACGTATTGGTAGAAGGTGGCGTCGAAGTTGTCTTCCAGGTATTCCGGTTTCAGCAGCGCGTTTTGCAGGTCCTGCTCCAGAGACTGCTGGGCATAGTAGTTGTAGTAGTCGTCGATCAGCTCCCGTTCCTGCGCCGGAGGTTGGCGTATGTCGTCCAATCTCAAGATTAGCACCTGGTCATCGAGCAGTATCGGAGAGGACACCTGCCCGGGAGTCAGGGAAAAGGCCCGGAGGAAGAAATCCTCGCTGTAGGCTGCCGAGGAGATATCGAACTGCTCGGTGGAAGAACGTACCGAAGACAGGAAGTAGAAGGACTGATAGTTGAGCGGGAAGTAGTCGGTTGTGCCGACCGGGTGTCCTGTCTCCAGACTGGCGCCGAGAAAGCCGACGTCGTCGATCCGCTCGCGGAAGGACTCGGCCTGCTGAAGGGTGAAATCCTCTACCATTCCTTTCTCATATCTCATGACGTAGTCCCGGACTACCTGGAGGGTCTCTTCATCCTCAAAATCCGGTTCGATTGCCGGCGAGTCGCAGCGCAGGATTACCCATCCGAAGCGGCTTTTCAACACGGGCGAAATTTCACCCTCCTGGAGCTGGAATATGGTCTGCAGCGGATCTTTGTCCTCGAACTCCGTCTCCAGATCGTAATAGTACCGCCAACCCATGTCGCCGCCTTTCTCCGCATAGATGTCCTTGGAATGAGCTCGGGCCAACTCCTCGAAGCTGCTCGTCCGATCGATAAGCTTTGCGCGGATCTCCCTGGCCTCCCGCTCACTCGATTTTACGAGAATCCGGCTCAGTTTGATCCTGCGAAACAGCTCTCTGTTCTGATCGGCGAAAGATTTGATCTGCTGCTCGGGGTAGCTGTCGAAGGGAAAGCTGACAAACGTAAACCTCCTCTGCTCGTTCACCATGCCGGCGAAAAACTGCGTCTCTTTCTCGCTTACCTGCTGACCCTGAGAAATGTCGCGGACGTACTGCTCCTGAATGAGCTGTTCGCGGTATAGTTTGCGAATCGTCATTCGCTCGGAACTTGGGGTGTTTTGGTACCGCTCCTCGCTGAATTGCCCGTTGACCTGGTAAGGCCCGGCATTGAGAAGGGCTTCGTCCACCCGGTCCTCGGAGATCCACATTCCGCTCCGTTCGGCCTCCAGCAGAATGGCCGTATGCAGAACAGTCTGGTCGAACGCGGTGCGCCAGACCTGATAAGCCTGGACCTCGAGATCCTTCGTTTTATCGTTTCCAGGACGAAGCTGCTCGGCGATGACATCCTTGCGCTCGGAAAAATAATTGCCGGGGTAGAAGGCAATGGGCTGGTCTTTATAGTAGCCGAAGACAATCCGCCCGCCCCTGCTGCCGCGGGTGATGGCCGGTCCGCCGATGAAGGTAACCACGATTACGACTAGAATAGCGACGCTGAAGGCGTATAGGAACGGGTGGGTTTCCCGCTTTTTTTCAGCCTGGGTGCTTGCGCCCTGTTTACGTTTACGGGCGGCTCTGCGCATTTCTCTCGAGGGCATATGGTATCCTTGCCGCTAGGTTGTTGCTAAAAGCAGGGTAAAAAATAGCACCGAAGGCGAGGGAATGTCAATGCGGGGTACCTGCAACCTCATCCCAAAATCTTCCCCTACCATGGCTGTTGCCTCATGTCAAAT